>CAZPHA010000005.1:88066-106539 GCA_964586215.1 uncultured Ferruginibacter sp. | reverse complement strand
TTTTTTCCTAATTTTGAAGTTAACTTTTTATGTCAACTTATTTCAGGACAAGACATCCCAAACCCCAAACCCCAAACCCTAAACCCCAAACGCTAAACATCAAACCCCAAATCCTAAATCCTACCACCCATTTTATAACCCAACCATGTAGCAAAAATACCCAATATGATACTGGATGTGCTATATAATAGCATCGTCAAATATTTGCCATGTTGCAATAATTGTAAGTTTTCTACAGAGAAAGCAGAAAATGTAGTGAAGCCACCACAAATTCCTACTGCCAAAAACAGTTTATAATTAGCATCAAAAAGTTCGTTTCTCATGGAAAGACCTGTAATAATACCTATAAGTAAACTTCCGATAATGTTTATCAGCAATGTCGCCCCAAAAATGTGTTTAGTATTTAATAGTATGTACACAGCATATCTAAGCATGGAACCAATACTACCGCCTAATCCCACTAAAATAAAATTTTTTATCATAGTTAATTAATTGGCAGATTGCCGGAAGCTGTATACGTAAAATCTACCGACCAGTTATTATTACTTTTTATCACTTTTATTTCCATCGGTTTTTTCATATAAGTATTGGAGTAATTGATGATCACGGTAGAATCGTTTAAATCCAAAAGATTATTGATTTCGTAGGAGGCTTCTTTATATTTTTTTTTATCTTCAGGAGTTAAGCGTTTGTAATAAGCTTTGTAAGATTCAAAAAATTCCTTATTTGCCTCATCCTGCTTTAAAAATTGCTGAGCATCCTTAAAATCTCCATCTAACGATGCTCTGATAAATTCCCGACCAACATCTAAAGCAGTTGAGGGGTTTTCTTTTTTGGAGTTGCAGCTTGTGATAAGCGCTAGCAGTGAAACTAATACAAAGCTTAATGTTTTCATTATAAACGTTATTTCCTACTTAAAGTTAAGTATGAGTTTTTAATTGTACAAATTAAAAAAGCATTCTGCCAATGAGAATGCTTTTAACTCATACAATCATTTATCTTATTTAGTTCTTTTTATCTTGTTCTTCTTTCATTTTCGTTTCCGCATCTTTCAAGCCTTTGTCAACTTCTGTACTCAATGAATCTTTTAAATCCTCTAAACCATTGGACAAACTATCTTTAAAATCTCCCATTTTGGTTTTCATTTTTTCTGCCTGCATTTCTTTAACAGTTTCTTTATCAAAGGCAACCTTCCATTCGCCACCTTGTTTTTTAAGCACTGCTTTGTCAACCTCACCTGTTTTTTTATTTTTTACATCAATTGTAGCTTTGTCACCTTCAATTTTTGGCTCACCCATTTCCATATTGGCCTTGTCAAATTGTTCATTTTTTTCATCTTTTTTGGCCTCTTTGTCTCCTAAATTGCCAAAAGATGCCAATGCATCAAGCATAGTTTTACTTTCAGTTGTTGCATATTTTTGTGCCCCTGCAAAATCATTTTTGCCTAACGCTTCATAAAAATTGCTCAAAACAGTTTTAGGATCTCCACCGCCTGATTTGCAGCTAAATAAAATTCCTGTAGATACAATGGCAATGGCTAATAACATTTTTTTCA
This sequence comes from uncultured Ferruginibacter sp., assembly GCA_964586215.1. Lineage (GTDB taxonomy): Bacteria > Bacteroidota > Bacteroidia > Chitinophagales > Chitinophagaceae > Ferruginibacter. Next base: position 104,984 of record CAZPHA010000005.1, on the reverse strand, counting down.
TAATGATGATTATTTTTTTTTATAAATGCAAAAGTAGCTTTTTTAGCTATTTAAAAATATGTTTAGCCAATACTGTGGATAATGGGTGTAAAAACAGGTCATCCACACCAATATAGGAATGGTTTTTAAGCTGACTAATATTGAATTTCAGTTTCCCATTGCTACCTCTGGTGAAAGATTTATAAACAAACTCGGCGCAATACATTCTTTCGTCATCTGATAAATCAAAGTCTAAATCAAACTTTATACCTGCGTAATAAAATTTTTTAGCGGTATCTATAATATTTTTTATCTCTTTATTGCTAAGTACAATTCGGTAAACACCAATACCTTTATTACTATTAGGTTCGGCAAAGGATACAAAGAGTTCTCTTTTAATTTTTTGATCCGGATTGAATTCACCGCCGATGGCATGATAAATGAAAACGCTGTCATGTTCAATACTTGCAATGCCGCAATGAGAATAAGATTGATCCCGATGATTCAATTTGCGTAGTGTTTCGCTGGTAAAATCATTGCCGCTACGAACCACCAGATCCCCGGTTTTAATTTTCTTCGTAATCGAATCTATGGCTATAAAAGCTCTGGCAATTTTTTGTTTATATAAAATAGAGTCTTCTTTAGTGATGACTAATTTATTTATTTGACGATCATTGTGGCAGCTAACAATCGTACATAAAAAAAGCAGGTAGCTTATGAGTAGGCTACCGTAATTAATGTGGTTGTAGAGACGCATGATTATAGTTGGCGAAATTAACGGCTGATAAATAATTAAAGCTGCTCTCTTTTGTCTTCTCTGTTATACGCCTTGATAATAGCTTTTACCAGTCGGTGCCTTACTACATCTTCTTCGTCTAGTTCGATGTGAGCAATACCGTCAATATTTTTAAGTATTCTCGTAGCTCTAAACAAACCACTCTGTTGGTTTTTGGGCAGATCGATTTGTGTAGGATCACCTGTAATGATGGCTTTAGCATTAGGTCCTATACGAGTAAGGAACATTTTTATTTGCAGATCATTAGTGTTCTGTGCCTCATCCAGAATAATAAAAGCATTATCTAAAGTACGACCTCTCATATATGCCAGTGGAGCTATTTCGATTGTCCTGGTGCTCATATAATATCCTAACTTATCAGCCGGAATCATATCATCAAGTGCGTCATAAAGGGGACGTAAGTAAGGATCAATTTTTTCTTTTAAGTCGCCTGGCAAAAAGCCCAGGCTTTCGCCGGCTTCTACAGCCGGACGGGTTAAAATAATTTTTTTAACCGTTTTATTTTTCAAGGCCCTTACTGCCAGTGCGACGGCTGTATATGTTTTACCCGTACCGGCAGGGCCAATTGCGAACACGATGTCGTTTTTTTCGCAGGCCTGCACCAACATTTTTTGATTGGAAGTACGGGCTCTTACTGTTTTACCATTGGGACCAAAAACTAGAATATCGTTAGGGTCACGATCAATAAAATTATCAATTGCTTTCTCATCATCACCACCTAAAATTTGTTCGATATAATTTTCACTCATGTGTCCATTCCTTTCGAGATATTGAATGATTAATTCAATTTTCTCCCGGGCATCTTCTATATGCTCAGGGGCACCGCTGAGTTTAATTTGAGTACCACGACTTAAAATTTTGAGAAGAGGAAATTTCTTTTTTAAGATATCTAATTTACCATTGTTTACACCAAAAAATTCAATAGGATTTACAGTCTCCAGATTAATAATTGTTTCTGTCAAAGATTTAAAATTTTATGCGCCAATCTATTACAAACGATTCATAGGTTGTTTATAATTGCGCAGGTTAAAAAATTGATTATCTTCTTAATCAAAATTACTAAAAAATTTACTAATAGTAACTTAAAGCAGTGTGGGTTATCCACCAAATTTTTTTGGAAATGTGGAAAAAATATCGTATATTTTAGCACTAAGTTTTATTAAATCATTATCTAATTACTTATTACACGAATGCTAGACTAATACTTGCGCTAATCTATGCAATTCCCTCGCCTAAGCGACGCAGTCGGGCAGGGGTTGAATTTGCGTAATCAGCTATTTATTTCATTAATTGTGCAACTTGTTTGGCCACAATGGGCGCCAATGCAACACCCATACCGCTCATTCGTACGCAGCAAAATACATTATCTTCAAGCTGCTCTACAATCGGCATTTTCTCATATCCCATGGCCATAATACCGCTCCAGCGATCGGTAATGGTGTAAGTGGTATCAGGTAACAGATACTGGTTAATGAAATTTTCTAACTCATTTTGTATAATGGAAGTTGTTGCTATTTCTAAGGTGTTTTCCTGATCAATGGCTTTATTTCTGGCTCCTCCCAGAAGTAGGCGGTTGCCCAGATTTCTAAAGTAATAAAATCCTTTGTCGAAGTGAAAAGTGCCTTTAATTTTCAGGTTATCAATCGGGTTAGTAAGTAATACCTGTCCTCTGTTAGGGATAATATCTACATCAGGAATTAGTTGTTTGGTAAATGCATTGGTGCACAATAACAGTTGTTTTGTTTGAAAGGTAAAATGGGCGGTATTCACCCCAATACTGCTGCCGGTTTTTTCATAATTTGCTACTTCTATTCCGGTTAAAATTTGTACGCCGAGTTCCTGTACTTTTTTGGATAAAGCCTGTAGTAGTTTTCCGGAGTGTAAGCCGCCTTCTGTCTGGTTCTCAATCATGTGGTTAAAACCACCAAAATTCATTGCTTTTATTTTATCATCAGCGATGATAAATAAATCAGCAATACCGGTTATTTTTTTCATGCCGGTATTAAGTCGGCTGAGGTTTTGTTGGCATGTTTCCCAATCTTCGGATTGGGGTAAAAAGCATTCATAACCTCCGCTGGGATCGTAGCCAATATCAGTAGTGTTGAAATATTGTTGGATAGTTTGAAGCCCCTGATAGCGCATTTCTACCAATTGCCACATTTTATCTTCCCCCATCGTTGCGGCATCGCCGAGTAGTTCAGATGGACTGCCAAAGCAACTAAAGCCGGCATTGCGTGTGCTTGCGCCAGTAGGAATAATGCCTCTTTCCAGTATAGTAATTTTGTAATCGGGATGAAGCTGCTTAAGTTGAAGGGCACACCACAAGCCTACAAAGCCACTTCCGATAATTATTACATGTTGTGGTGCAAAAAAAGTTTCTTTTTCCCAGATTGATAATTGTGGCATGATATATTATTTGTGATTATTTAATCAAAGATAAAATGTACGGTGAATTATTTTATCATTTCTTTTGCTGAATAATGGTAATAAGCTGAATGGCTGGCGGATAGGAGCAAGTACCCCGCAGTGAGGCCCGCCAGCTGGCGGGCCGAACGAGGAGTACTGCGTATAGCCGCAACAAATGTTGATAAAAGTACTGAAGTTGACAGCCCCTGTTTTGAATGGCCATACTGTTAAGTTTTATTAAAAATTTTTATGATTGAGCGGCGGCTTTAAAGTTTGTGCTTATCTTGCCCGATTATAAAAAGTTTACATAAATGAAAAAATTGTTACTTGCCATTAATTTAATACTTTTTGGCGCCGTGGGGTATTTATATTATATCCATTTTTCTTCTGTTAAAAAGCAACAAACAAATGCCAGTAATAGTGCGACTGTTAAAAACAATCCCGACCCTAAGTCTACCATTGCCTATATTGAGTTGGATTCGTTAAATGAGCAAATAGCCTATATTAAGCAAAAGCGTAAAGATTTAGAGGCAGAGCAAAAATCCATTGAAGCAGAGTGGCAAAACGGATACAGAAGATTGCAGGCGCAGAGGGATAATTTTTTGAAGAAAGGCGCATCTTCACAGGCAGAAATGGAGCAAATGCAAAACAGCCTTCTGCAACAGCAGCAGCAGATAGATGGCGCCAAGCAGACTAAAAGTCAGAAATTAAGTGAGAAGAGTTTTTCTTTTATGGATAATTTTCAAAAGCAGTTGAAAGAATTTTTGGTGCAATATAATAAAGATAAAAAATATATGTACATTTTTACGGCAGGTTCAGGCCTGGACAATATGGTTTACAAGGATAGCGCCTATAATATTACCAAAGATGTGATTGTCGGCATGAATGAAAAGATGAAGGATGGTAAATGACCAATTATTTTTTTTGATACAATTTGTATATCTTGACTGCTCGTTTTAAAAACGAGTATATATGAAAAATGTTTCCTCTGAAGTTGTGACTGCTACCGGCTATAAACCCAGTCTTGGTTTATTCGATGCTACCATGATTGTAGCCGGCTCTATGATTGGCTCTGGTATATTTATTGTAAGCGCTGATATTACCCGTAATATGGGTAGTGCCGGCTGGCTGATTGTAGTATGGGTAATTACCGGCTTTATGACACTCACCGCTGCCTTAAGCTATGGAGAACTGAGTGCCATGTTTCCTAAAGCAGGTGGCCAGTATATTTATTTAAAGGAAGCCTTCAATCCGTTAGCGGGATTTTTATATGGCTGGAGCTTTTTTGCCGTCATTCAAACAGCTACCATTGCTGCTGTGGGTGTGGCTTTCAGCAAGTTTGCCGCTTATCTGATACCTGCTTTGAGTGAAAAAAATATTTTGTTACATGTTGGGCCGCTTAACATATCGGCAGCACAATTGGTGGCCATTGCATTAATTATTTTATTGAGTTATGTCAATACAAAAGGCATTCAGGGTGGAAAGCTTATCCAAACAACTTTTACAGCTACCAAACTGCTCAGCTTATTTGGTCTGATCATTTTTGGTTTTATCCTGGCGTTTAAGTCGGAAGTATGGAATGCTAATTGGAGTGATGCATTCGTGATGAAAGGTTGGAATGGCGAGAGTAAAAGTTGGGTTGACATTATTGGTATGGGAATGATTGGCGCTATTGCCGCCGCCATGGTAGGGTCTATTTTTAGCAGTGATGCCTGGAATAATGTGACTTTTATTGCCGGTGAGATTAAGAATCCAAAAAGAAATATCGGCCTTAGTTTATTTTTAGGCACTTTGATCGTTACCATAATTTATGTAGCTACCAATCTGATGTACGTAGCAGTGTTACCACTTAATGAAATTGCTTTTGCAGAGAATGATCGTGTAGCGGTAGTGGCTGCACATAATATTTTTGGTAATGCCGGAACTATTGTTATTGCTGTAATGATAATGGTATCTACGTTTGGATGCAATAATGGATTAATATTGGCAGGTGCCAGAGTGTACAATGCTATGGCTAAAGATGGGTTATTTTTTAAAAAAGCTGCGGTACTTAATAAAAATGCAGTGCCAGCTTTTGCATTGTGGGCTCAATGTATTATGGCTTGTGTTCTTTGTTTAAGTGGACAATATGGAAACTTGTTAGATATGGTTTCTTTTGTGGTGGTATTGTTTTATGCCGTTACAATTATTGGTATATTTAAGTTGCGCAAAACAAAGCCTGATATGGAAAGGCCCTATAAAGCATTTGGATATCCTATCTTGCCGATCATTTATATCTTGATGGCGGTTGTATTTTGTGTCTTTCTTATCATCATGAAGCCTTTGTATGCCGGTATTGGTTTAGTAATTGTTTTATTAGGTGTACCTGTTTATTTTATTTCGATCAATAAAAAAATGAACGTTTAAATTTTTTATATATGCCTTCAATTGATTTTGATGATTTGTTCAGGCAATTTACTCAAATTAAAGTGGGAGTAGTGGGTGATATTATGCTGGATACTTATTGGTGGGGAAAGGTAGACAGAGTTTCGCCGGAGGCCCCGGTACCTATTGTGGCAGTAAGTAAAAAAGAAAAACGTATTGGTGGATCGGGTAATGTAGCTTTGAATTTACGGGCATTGGGCGCTCATGTTTCTGTTTTAAGTGTACTGGGTGATGATGAAGACGCCTGGCAGTTACTACAATTATTAGATGATAGTGAAATTAATAGAGAGTATATTGTAAAAAGTACGAGCAGAATAACTACCAATAAAATTCGTATTATCAGCCGAAATCAACAAATGATGCGATTAGATGAAGAAATGACCAGTGATTTGAAAAATGATGATGAGGAGCGATTGATGTATGTATTTGAAAATTTTATTGCCGCACAAAACCCTCATGTGGTGATTTTTGAAGATTATAACAAAGGTGTATTGACAGAAAGAGTTATCAGTCGAATGATAGAGTTGTGTAAAAAAAATAATATTATTACAACTGTTGACCCTAAACGAAAAAACTTTTTCACTTATGCAGGAGTAGATTTGTTTAAACCGAATTTGAAAGAGATTAAAGAAGCTTTTAATATTATTTCTGAAAACTCAGACCTGAGTATATTAAAAGATCTGCATCTCCTGTTAGCAGAAAAGCTGCATCATCACATTTCATTGATTACACTATCAGAAAAAGGTGTTTTTTATCAGCAAGGTAATGAGGCGGCCGTTATTCCTACGCATGTTCGAAATATTGCAGACGTAAGTGGTGCAGGGGATACTGTTATAGCCGTAGCATCATTAGTGTATGCTGTAACTAAACAGGTAAAATTAATGGCGCAAATTGCAAATATTGCAGGCGGCTTGGTGTGTGAGGAAGTAGGAACAGTAGCCATCAACAAACTTCGACTATTAGAAGAATGTAAAATTTTGTTGAATGCGGATTACTCCATTGCTAACTAATCTTTTCTATTGCACTAGTTCATCTTTAATAAGTATTAAACATATTGCTGCAAACTTTAGTATTCATTTAAGATTTCTTTAAAAAACTTTGAAGTTATTTGATAGGAAATTAAATATTTTTGGACAAAAATATTGATAAATATATGCAGCCATTTTCAATTGCCATACATGGAGGCGCAGGTACCATTTTAAAGGATGATATGACGCCTGATTTAGAAAAGGCTTATTTGCAGGGGCTAACAGATGCTGTGAATGCCGGATATGCCGTATTGGAGGAAGGTGGCTCTGCGGTGAACGCTGTGAAGGCTGCCGTAGTGGTATTGGAAGATAACCTGTTGTTCAATGCCGGCAGAGGATCTGTCTTTACAAAGAAAGGCGTACAGGAGATGGATGCTGCTATTATGGATGGCAGTAATTTAGCAGCCGGCGCTGTGGCCGGAGTTCGTAATGTCCGCAACCCCATTGAATTGGCAACGGAAGTGATGAAAAATAGCAACCATGTGTTTTTAAGTGGGAAAGGCGCTAATGATTTTGCTATTAAGCAGGGAATAAAACTGGAGCCGGATGAATTTTTCTTCTCTCAATTTAGATATGATCAATGGAAAGCTATTCGGGACAGTGATAATTACTCTCTGGACCATACTCATCAGGGCCTGGAGGAATTGTTAAGAGATAAAAAATTTGGTACGGTAGGCGCTGTGGCCTGTGATGGTTATGGAAATATCGCTGCTGCCACCAGCACCGGTGGAATGACCAACAAAAAATATGGAAGAATAGGCGACAGCCCTATCATCGGCTCCGGCACTTATGCTAATAATAAAACCTGCGCCATCAGCTGTACCGGCCATGGAGAAATGTTTATCAGAGCTGTGGCAGCCTATGACGTAAGCTGCATCATGGAATATAAAGGTTTATCATTGCAAGAAGCCATGGATGAGGTAGTGAATAAAAAATTGCTGCAAATAGATGGTGAAGGTGGTATGATCGGGGTAGACGCACAGGCAAATGTGGCCATGATTTTTAATAGCGCCGGTATGTACCGTGGATTTAAGAATAATAGTGGCGAAAGTTATATTGGAATTTATAGAGATTAAATTTAAATATTTGTATAATGAGGGTAATTCAAGATTTAGACTTGCTTGTCTCTGTAATAGGGAAGGAATTGGATAACTTAGACTTGATTAAGTATTTTAGTGATAAAGAGTTGCAGTTGCCTGAAAATACTTCTGATAACGAAATTACAAAGTATGTAACTGATAAAAAGAATGGTATTGATTATGTTTTTAGCCACGATATAAAGCACTTAAAATTTTATCCACCTAAAGAAAAAAATAAAAAATATGTAACTTATTTAAAAGGATGTTTTTTTAAGATTCCTACTGATGATAATACAAAATTTTATCTAGGTAACTTTCCTGTTGATTTTTCTTTTGTTATGTCTATTGAAAAAATAAGAGAACAATTTGGTAAACCAGTTTGGTATATGATTTCAACAAATAAAGAAAAAATTACATCCGAAAGATGGAAAGTAAAAATAGAAAATACAAGTCTTGCATTTGGTTTTAATTACAGCTATTCAAAAAATAGAATTACAGAGGTTTCATTATTTATTGATGTAGAAGATGATTTTGTACAACTCTCAGATAACAGTAATTTTGGTTGGAATACTTATTGTGGCTTTATTGTAAAATGGGTTGCTGATAATGATATGTTTTCTGACAGAATTATGAGTACTCATAATTCGGCTGTAATAAGTCTGAAATCTTTTCAAATTACTGGCTCATATTTAATTAAAAATCACCTAAATGGTAAATTCTGGTCAGGGGATGTATCAAATTCGGTTTCAGATTTTTTAAATCGATATATTAAGGGTATCAACGATTTTAATATTAAATATATGGATGATTATTATAAGTGTTTTAACTTAGACAGTCCTTATAAACCAGAATGGAATTTGGTATCAGAAAACTTTCATAATTATGTAAAAATTATTGATTTGATCAATAAGCGGTGGCAAGAGTATAAGCAGAATAAATTTAGAAGGTATACAGCGTATGCAAAAAGTAGTTAGATAAAATAGAGTTTAAAATATATTTATTATTTTCAATGAAAAAGATTGCTGTCATTGTTGCAGGTGGAATGGGTGCCAGGATGAATAGTAATATTCCTAAACAGTTTTTATTGTTAAAGGGTAAACCTATCTTATATTATGCTATCGATTCATTTTTGCAGGCCTATGAGGATATGCAAATTATTTTAGTATTGCCTGAAGAGCATGTGGCAGCAGGCCAGGAAATAATTGATGCTTTTTTTGATTATAATCGTATTCAGATAGCAATGGGGGGCCGTACAAGGTTTCATTCCGTGCAAAATGGCCTGCAACTGATTAAAGATGAAAGCATCATCTTTGTTCATGACGGTGTAAGGCCTTTTGTGACTACTGAATTAATACATCGTTGCTATAATAAGGCTTTGGATATGGGATCAGCGATACCGGTGATCGGAAGTAAAGATAGTGTAAGACTGGTTACAAGGGGAGTCAATGAGGCGCTTGAAAGAAATGCTGTGAGGCTGGTACAAACCCCGCAAACCTTTCACAGCAAAATTTTATTACCTGCGTACACCATTGATTATAAAGATAAATTTACGGATGAAGCCTCTGTGGTTGAAGCTTTCGGCTTAAGAGTGCAGTTAGTGGAAGGAGATGAAAAAAATATCAAGATTACGAATGCCATGGATTTAATAGTTGCAGAAAACTTAATGGACGGATCATTTCTTAATCAACTTTAATAAACCCGGTAAGTGATTGAAATGATAAAAAAAATAATGTTCATTTGTAGGATTGAATTTTTCATAAAAACTTTTTACTCCTTTAATATCTGATCCTTCAAAGTCAAAAATTATTTCTCTATCTGCAAACTCTTGTATTACACAGTCTAATAGGAAAGGGTTGCTTTCTTTCTGTTTTCCTTCTGTTGTTGTAGTGTTCATTATATTGTAAATTCTTTTACCATCAAATAAAAATAAACCGATGGACAATACTTCATGGGTATTATTCAATACACTTCGTGTAAAGGCCATTTTTTTTTCTGCTAATAATTTGCAGAGGGAATAGAATCTGTCAAAATCATCATTCGAAACATGTGGAATTCTTGCCGAATAATATTTTTTATATAAATTAATGGCCAATTGTATTTCTTCTTTCTTAGAATAAATGAATTGTTCTTTCGCTGCTTTTTTTAAATTGTTTTTTAGATCTTTTTTATAGTTATTAAAAATATCTGTGTAAGGTTGGTGTAGGTTGATTATATAATTGACATGTTGTGATGTAATGGAAGGTAGCATATTTTCATAATTGAAAAAAAGGTCGCCATATTTGGCTTTGCTGTGTATTAATTCCAAAATTTCTGGGGTAATTGTATAATCTTTATCGGCAAATAATCCTAATTGAGGTGTAAAAGGAGGAGTATAGAAGTATTTAATGCCCCATTTTTTTTTCCAGGGCAGAGGTAATACGCCTTCATAATCATTGATAACGATGGCGTCCCATTGAGCGGCCATTGCATCTAAATAAAAAGAGTAAGCGTAAATCAGACTGTTGCCAGCATGGCCAATGCATATATCCCATTTTTGTTTGTCAATTTGATCATATGTAAGGTATTTTAGTTTCACAAAGGTATTAATGGGAAAAACTTATGCAGATTGAAATTTTGTACATCAATGCTAAATGAAATGGTTTTCCAAAATCTTTTTTCAGGTATAGTTGATTTAAAATAGTCACGATAAACTTTGCTATACAACAAAGGAATATAGACGTTTACAGTATTTTTTAGAAGAGATAATTGCAAGCCTGCATCGTATATGAATCTTCCTGTTGCGGCATTTTTTTGCCATGCTTCAGCATAGGTTCCAATGTCGATAAATGCTTTCAAAGGAATTTTAACAGGTAATATTTGCAATGGATTAACGGAGGCTGGTACATCTGTAGTAAAGTTGGCTGCTGCAAGCCAATCGTCCGTTTTGCCTATTTTGTTACTTAAAAAATCTGTTCTTACTTTAAAACCGCCATCTCTTAACATGATCTGTTGGGCATAAAAATTATCAAATTCATTTCTCCCAATAAAATAATTGCTGTAAGTATAATCTTCATTGCCTTTAGGGCCAGTCATATTTAAATGATAATCTTCTGTTTCAAACTGTTTTATAAAAGTTTTGTCGGTTAAATAAAAAAACTTTCCGGCAAACAGTCTTACGTTCATGCCACCACCTTTGGCATAATTGAAAAAGTAATTCCCTGTAATATTGATTTTTGCAAAATCTTTTCCATGCTCAATCTGAAAAATTCCTTTATACGGGTAAAGCTTCCGATCATTTTCTATTACGTATTGTAGTTGGTTAATATAGCGACTTTTGGTTGGATAAGAAAGAATATCTATTTGTTGTACAGTATCTCTTATGAAAGATACATTTTGCTCATTAATAAAAAATGTTTTCCATTGAATATATTGAGAAATATTACTTCTGGGGTTGGTAGGTGCAAAGCTATATTTAATGGAGGGAACAATTTTAGAAAAGCGCAAATACGTGGTGTTATTTACCGAGTCTGTAAACTTAGCGCTGCTAAAAGATGTGCCTGATAAAGAGAGTTCAATACTTTGTCCGCTATTACCGGGGTACATGGTATAGCCAATTTGCCCTATGCCATTCAACTGTTTGCTGCCTGTGGCATACAAAGGAGAAAAAAGGAAGTGAAGTTTTGGAATAGGTAAAGAATAGTTGTGTACCAGACCTCCCAGCATTAACTTATCATACATGTTATAGCCGATAGCAGGAGACAGAGAAACGTAATAATATTTGTCTGCATGATTTAAATTAAAAAAGCTGGCTAATCGTATTTCCTTTGAGGGTGGTTTTTGAAGATATCCCTTTTGTTGAAGTAAAGCAAAAATAGAATCTACATTTTTGCCGCTGGTCTTTTCAATAATATCTTTAAAATCTTCCGGATAAGGGTGTTTGAATTTCCATTGCTCAAAATAGGCCTGCATGCATTTGTCAAATATCTCTCTTCCTAATTGAGCTTCCAGCATTTGCATCCACTGTGCTGTTTTATAATAAGCAATAGCGCCATAGTTTACCTCGCTGAATTGCTCCGATGCAGTTTCAATCGGCTGATCTCTTTTTGTACTAATCAAATTGTTTAATATAGTGGGTTGTAAATTTTGGGGAATTCGCTTCTGCCAAAAACTCTTACTACTTACAATAGCATTATGGAGATAAAGCTCTTTATATCTTTCATCATAATATTTGTTAACACCTTCGTCTAGCCATGGATGTTGCCTTTCATTTGTAGCAAGAATACCATAGTTCCAGTTATGGCCAACTTCATGTTCAATGATACGCTCTAAGGTAGCCTCATCTTTAAGAGGGGAAATGCTGGTTATCATTGGATATTCCATGCCTCCACTTACCCCCAAAGGAGCTTCAACTGCACTAACCGTAGGGTAGGGGTATTCACCCAGCCACTGACTTCTGTTTAGTATTGATTTTTTAAGAAATTGAATACTATTTTTCCAAACCGGATATTGTTGTGGATGATAAAAAGTAAATAAATCAATTATCTTACCTGAAGAAAGCTGAAGTGTATCATAATTAACCCCAAAATTTTTGTCTGCAAACCAGGCAAAATCATGTACGCTATCCTGTTGAAATGTCCAGGTAGCCATGGTCTGACTACCGGCTGAAACTCTCTCCGGTAGCCTGTTTTTAGCATTTATTTTTTTTGTTGTATCTTTGTACAATAATTCATTCTTTTTCTGCCTGCTTTTTTCAATTAGATCATCCAATTTTTCTTTGTTTTGTAATTTTCCTGTTGCTGCAACGATGTATTTTTCAGGTAATGTAATACTAACTTCGTAATTACCAAATTCACTGTAAAATTCGCCTTGGTCTAAGTAGGGCATCTCATGCCAGCCTTTTCTATCATAAACAGCCGGTTTAGGATACCATTGTGTAATTTGATACGACTGACCTACATGCCCACCACGTGAGAAGTTGTAAGGCAATTTTACATGGAAAGGAGTCTGAATAATAATGTTGGTATTCGGTAAGAGGGGCTTTGGTAATATTAACTTAATAATATCCTGATGTTGTGGATGATCAATCATTGTAGCTGTTGTGCCATCTGCTTTAAAAGCTAACTGGTTGATGTAACCTTTTTTATCACTACTGCTAAAATAAAATTGGGTATTGTTGTTTTCTAATAATTGATCGCTGAAAGCCGTCTTATCATTTTTGTATGCATTGGGCCAAAGATGTATCCAAATAAATGTAAGCGTATCCGGGGAATTGTTAAAATAGTCCATTTTTACATAACCGTTCAGGGTATGTTCTGAATCATTTAAAGTTACGTCGATATGATAGTTTACTTTTTGTTGCCAATAGCCTGTTTGACAATTGGTAATGAGTGGTATTAAAAAGCAGGTAATTATGAATAATAGTTTTTTCAAGCCGGTATGTTTTACCAAAAATAAATAAAACGTTCTAATTCGTTGGCTTATTTCCCTTTGCCAGATAAAATGATCCTGATGGTATGAAGCATTATTTTAAAATCAAGCGCTAAAGATGTGTTTTCGATATAAATAAGGTCGTAAGGCATTCGTTGAATCATTTCTTCTACTGAGGAGGCATAGCCAAATTTTACCATACCCCAGCTGGTAAGGCCGGGTTTTGCTTTCAGCAAATAATTATATTCAGGATGATGAGCTACAATTTGATCAATATAAAACCTGCGTTCAGGTCTGGGGCCGACGAGGCTCATATCGCCTTTAATGATATTCCATAGTTGGGGTAATTCGTCCAGTCGCCATTTACGCATAATCTTGCCCCAGTTGGTCACTCTGGGATCATTGTCAGTACTAAGTTGTGGTCCCTCTCTTTCGGCGTCTTTATACATGCTTCGAAATTTATACATGTAAAAAGATTTTCCTTTAAATCCTACTCTTTCCTGTGTAAAAATAACAGAACCTTTAGAAGAAAGCAGTACTCTTATCGATATAAAGATTAATAAAGGCGAAAGTAAAATAAGGCCGCAAAGAGATGCAATGATATCTATAAGTCTTTTTATATTTTGCTGCCAGGCAGGTAGTAATCCAATATGTAAATCAATCAGTGGTACACCCATTACATTGGTGGTTCTGACAGCGCCTGTAATGATATCCACTGTATCGGGGGTAATTTTTATGTTTACATCTTTATCACTCAAATGCTGCAATATTAATTCCAACTGCTGGCGGTCCTTCTTGTCAATAGCAATAATAATTTCTTCAATATTATTTGTAGTAATAACCTTGCCTAATTGTTGCAGGCTTCCGAGATTAGCCAGTGTAGTAAAATCATATGGATGATTATATGCATTTATAAAACCTGCAATTCGATAAGCAGTTTTTTCCTGATTATTTATCAATAAATGATAAAGGCTGATGGCATTTTCTTTTTGACCAACAATCAAAGTATTAAAAAATACTTTTCCTGATGATAAATGTGTTTTTGCTTTTTGTAAAAAAAATAATCTAATTAAATAAGCTATAAAGATTTGTAAAATAAATAGCAGCAAAAAGTTCTGGAAGTAAGTTTTTCTGCCTGTTTTATGCTCGTTTAGCAATAAAAAAAAGAAAATAAATATTGAGCCAATTAGCGAACTGACGATACAGTTAATGAGTTCTATTAAACGAGATTTATGATAAACATTTTTATAACTGCCAAGCAATTGATTTAGTGTTGTCCATCCAATAGCTATTAAGAACGCTTTGGATAATAAAGAGGGATCTATGGAAAACGGTTCAGCTAAAAAAGATTGTCTGATTAAATTAAAAAGAATCCATGTGACAAAGGCGGCTATGAAATCACCTAATGCATACCATCCAATATGTATCCTGGGTTGTATCAATTTCAGTTAAAAAGTTATATATTAGGCGAAAGTAGTTTTTTCTATTTTTTCCAAAATTTGATGAGCAACATCCATAGCCCTGAACCCGTCAACCACGTTTACGGCGGTATCTGTATTATTGACGATTGCATTTTTAAAAGCTATTAATTCCATTTGAATAGCATTGGCATCCTGTTGTACAGCAGGATTTGCAATGGCAATTGTCTTTTTACCTGAATTGGTTTCAATATCAAAAGTAAAAACGTTGCTGTCTGCCGGTGTATTTAACTTGATAATTTCTGTTTTCTTTTCTAAAAAATCAATTCCGATATAGGCATCTTTTTGGAAAAGCCTCATCTTTCGCATTTTTTTCATTGATATTCTGCTGCTGGTTAAATTAGCAACACAGCCATTATCAAATTCGATACGAACGTTAGCAATATCAGGGGTATCGCTCATTACAGCAACTCCATTTGCGTATATATTTTTTACATTACTCTGTACAAGATTCAGAATAATATCAATATCATGTATCATCAGATCAAGGATTACACTTACATCTGTTCCTCTTGGATTAAATTGTGCAAGGCGATGCACTTCGATGAACATGGGTTGCAGCGTAATTCCGTCAAGCGCCAGAAAAGCAGGGTTAAATCTCTCTACATGGCCTACCTGCAATTTTATATTGGCTTCTTTTGCCAGTTTGACCAATTTTCTGGCTTCATCCATGGTATTTGCTAAGGGTTTTTCTACAAATACATGCTTACTTTTTTTGATAGCAGCTTCGCATAATTCAAAATGAAAGGTTGTAGGGGCAACGATATCCACCGCATCACATGCTTCTATTAATTCTTCAGCTGAGTTAAATGAGCGTAGTTGGTATTGCTGGCTTACAGCAGTAGCATTGTTTTTATCGGGATCATAAAAACCAATTAGTTCAACATTGTCAATTGTATTCCAATTGTTTAAGTGAAATTTTCCTAAATGACCTGCGCCAATTACACCAACTTTAAGCATATTAGTATATTGTTTCTATCAAAGATAGGAGGTTGTTAATTTTCATATTGTTGCCTAATAGTATTCGTTTATATTTAGCAGGCTATAATCCCATCATCCATGAACTATGAACCAAAATCATTCTTCCCAAAACCCCATTTGGCCAAATTTTTTAATACGATCATGGACACGTTCTTCTGCCGGAATTTGTTTTAGCTCTTTTATGATTGGGACTAAAAAGTTTTTTAAAATATTTGCTGCCGTATCATAGTCCCAATGTGCTCCGCCCAGCGGCTCAGGTATTACGCCATCTACCAACCCAAATTTAAGCATATCTTCACCCGTTAACCGGAGCTGTTCTGCGGCCATTTCTTTTTTGTCCCAACTGCGCCAAAGAATGCTACTACAACTCTCCGGAGATATCACCGTATACCAGGTATTTTCCATCATATATACCCTGTCACCTACACCGATACCCAGCGCTCCACCACTGGCGCCTTCGCCAATGATTACACATATTACAGGTACCTTTATACGTATCATTTCAAAAATATTACGTGCAATGGCTTCACCCTGTCCTCTTTCTTCGGCTTCCAGTCCCGGATAGGCGCCGGGAGTATCAATTAAAGTGATGATAGGCTTATTAAATTTTTCTGCCAGCTTCATAAGGCGCAGTGCTTTTCTATAACCCTCAGGATTTGCCATACCAAAATTTCGAACCTGTCTCATTTTAGTGTTGATACCTTTTTGCTGGCCAATGATCATAACAGTTTCCTCTGCCAGTTGGGCGAAACCGCCAACCATCGCTTTATCATCTCTCACGTTTCTATCTCCATGTAATTCAACAAAATTGGTACACATTTTGTCGATATATTTGAGGGTATATGGTCTGTCGGGGTGTCGGCTAAGTTGCACCCGTTGCCAGGGTGTCAGATTATCGGTCAGCTGTTTTTTTGTTTCAATAATCCTTTGTTCCAGCATGGTTATTGCACCACCCATGTCAGTTTTAGACTTTTCAGCAGTAATTTTTAATTGCTCTATCTGGTCGTATAAATCTTTAATTGGCCTTTCAAAATCTAAAAATTGTCGGTTTTTTAAGTCTGGCATGCATTAGGTTTATGTTAAAAAATGTTAAATTTTATTTTTTAAACAATAAAAATTAAGCTGCAAAGTTATTAAATCATATTTAGTTTTTTGCCATTTTATAAAATTACCAATGGCAATGAATTATATTTTTACTAAAATTTTGGGTAGAAAAAATAAAAATTACTATCTTTGCACTCCTCAAAAAGGTATTTCATAATAAGACAATATTTTTTGCAGGTGTAAGGATTGGTAGTTCAGTTGGTTAGAATGCTGCCCTGTCATCTCGCCTAAGGCGAG
>CAZPHA010000005.1:0-87966 GCA_964586215.1 uncultured Ferruginibacter sp. | reverse complement strand
TTTGAATAAAATCATTAGGATTGGTAGTTCAGTTGGTTAGAATGCTGCCCTGTCATCTCGCCTAAGGCGAGACGGGTTCGAAGAAGATGCCAATCCGGAAAGTTTTTTGAATAAAATCATTAGGATTGGTAGTTCAGTTGGTTAGAATGCTGCCCTGTCACGGCAGAGGTCGCGGGTTCGAGTCCCGTCCAGTCCGCTTTTAAAAATACAATATAATTCAATAGGGATGCTATAACAAGCGTCCCTATTGCTTTTTAGGGAATTTGGGTAAGGTGTTTTAAATGGCAATTTGCGGCATTTTTTGGCAATTCGATAGCATAAATGCAACACTATTGCGACACCCTTGCGACACCCTTGCGACACCCCATATTAAAATTATATTGTATGGAAAAAGTTTCGATTATTGCCCAGGCTAAAAAGAAAAAGCCAACTGATTTGTATGCCATGATCATAATACGTGGTTTTTATAACAGGAAACCAGTTGCCAGCAAAAGTACAGGTTATAAAATTTTGATAGAACATTGGGATAGTACGAAGCATTTAGTAGTACCCAAAGCTCCTAATGCTTCATTAATTAATGCCTGTATCAAAATGAAAATACAGGAAATGCAAGCTGCTCTACTGAAGCAAGAGCTGTGTGGGCATAATATTAATCAAAATATGATTTATAAGGCTGTAAAAGGCTTAGATAATAGCACTGATTTTCTTAAATTTTGTGAAGACATTATCAAACAAGAGTATGAGAATAAAGAAACCCGCCGAACTTATCTATCAGAAGTATCTAAATTAAAGCAATTCAAAGAAAAAGTATGTTTTGCTGATATTGATTATTCTTTTTTAAGTTCTTATAAAACCTATATGAAAAGGGAGCTAAAAAATAGTGATAATACCTGCTGGAAGACATTTAAGTTTATAAATACCATGTTAGAAAAAGCCATAAAAATAGGAGGTATTATTAGCGTAAATCCTTGCAAAGATTTCGATAGAGGTACATATCGGCAAACTCCCAAAAGGGGCCTAACAATTGAACATTGTATAGCAATTGAAGCTATGGCCAGTGATGTTCATTGCATACCAACCTTAAAAAAGGTTGCTTATAGATTTTTATTGATGGCATATAGTGGAATGAGGTTTTCAGATGCAAAAAATTTTAATACATCCTTACATGTAGTAGATGGCCGTATTGTTATGGAATACCAGAAATGTAAAACCATCGTAAACAACAAAATGCATAAGCGATTATTGAATATTGTAAACAAAATAGACCAATATCCACTTGATATAAGTAATCAAAAATTTAATCAATATTTGAAATTGATTCAAATTGAATGTAAAATACCATTTAACCTTCATAGTCATTTGGGCCGGCATACTATGGGTAGCTTGTTAGCTCAATTGGAAGTGCCAGAAGAACAAATACAAACTATTTTAGGCCATAAAGATAGAAGAAGCACACGGATATATGCACATCAAAGTATTGCTAATATTGATAGGTCTTTAGAAAAGCTTAATACATTGTAATTTCTTATTATTTATTATAAAATAGCCCCGCTTTTCAGCTAAGGGCTAACCAACCAACTATTATAATAACCTACACTTCTATTAAAACATAGGTGTAGGTTTGCCTTTTCCAGTTTTTGCCATTGTATTTTTTAGCCAGTTGCTGCGCTTGTTCGATGAAAAATTTATATTGATTGCGAGGAATGGTTTGACAACCCAGAGAACTGGTAACTTTTAGACCACCCTCATGTATGTTTATCCCAAACCAGCCTGTATCTTCTCCTTTACCATCTCTGATGACCGTTACGGCACCTGCCCGTTGGCATAAAGCCAGGTATTTTCCCCGGTGCAGATCAAATTTGTATACTGGCCAAACTCCAGGCTTTAAATTGGCAATTCCTAATCTAAAGGCAGAAGGATCCGTATTAGCATTGTAAGCCAGGAAATCATCTTTCCCAATCAGCAAAATAGCATCATCATAGAGCTTACGATCATTTTCGCCGAACTTTCCCATGGTATTTTTATAATAGCCACGTATGCCTGTTACAAAGAAATCAGGTAGTATAAAATCTGGATAATGTTTATTTATCAGGAAAATGAGTTCTTCTCGGGTAATTTTTGGCCGTGACAAAGGTGTTATCATTTTACCTTATTTTTAAAAAAAATGGCTACGGCAGTAGCGCTAATAGTTTTTATAATATCGACTAATGGTTTTTGCCA
The DNA here is from genome assembly GCA_964586215.1 of uncultured Ferruginibacter sp. Classification (GTDB taxonomy): domain Bacteria; phylum Bacteroidota; class Bacteroidia; order Chitinophagales; family Chitinophagaceae; genus Ferruginibacter. The sequence continues at coordinate 85,746 of CAZPHA010000005.1, read as the reverse complement.
CCAGCGACGTTTTGCCGTTTGATGCTTTTTTTTCTTACTCATTTACGATCTTGTTTATTTTCAATGATTATCCGAATAGTTTGGATATTATCTTCCATAGACTTAAATCTATTGTCCCACTTATTTTCAAGTGTATTTTGACGTTCTTCCAACTTTTCAATTTTAATTGTGTTGAAATTCGTGTCTTTTTTTCCTTCTATAACCATGGTATATACATTCCATATAATTATACCAAAACCTGTACAGAGTGCTACAAAGGCAGTTAAAACTTCCCAGAGTCGGATATTTTTTTGCATTACAAATATGTTTTCTTTTTTGGCCATTTTTTAAAATACGATTTACATATTAAACATGAACTGATAATCAGGAATACAGAATTTTGAACAATAAACCACCAACTAATCATTTTAAATCCAATCAGGTAGTGTAAAGTATCTAATACGCTTGCAAAGAAACATACCCAGAATATATTGTGCCAAAGAGTTAAGAATACCAAATATGGTCTTGTACTAATTGAATTAATATCTTTTAAATGATTAATTACCGGATTTAGAGTAAAACATACCCAAAGCCATACAAAAGAATAGCTAACCAATTCGCCGATAAATAGCCAATACCAATGTTTCGAAATAGGCATATTCGGATAGGCTATGAAAGGTTTTATATACTCAATTTTTGAAGCATTAAAAATTCTATGCATGTTTGCTACAATTATGGCTAAAAAGAATAATACTATTGTTCTTTGTACAAATTTTTTCATAATCAGTTATTTATTTGGTAAGCCATCAGTTCCTGTAGTAGGATTAGAACCTCCTCCGGGGCCTAATGCCTCTGATTTTGCAAAATCTCCATTAGAATTGCTAAAAAAGTTTTTAATGAGATATGCGGCTCCTGCGACAATGCCTACATTAATAATAGGCTCAAATGTTGCCCAATCAAATCTGAAGGGCAAATTCGATGCAAATAGCTGATGCAATGCCATTACCATTGCGCCAAAAACCGATGTTATAAACCCATAAGCTAAATCCCTGGTATTTATTCTGTATTTTTTTGACTTGTTATCCATGTTATTTATTTTAAAGTTTTATACTTTCCTTTTAATATTTTTTGATTTTTAGCATTCTTATCTATTTCATCTAATTCCTGGATAGCGAGTAACATACTTAAAGCCTCATTAGGATTGTCAATGTCATTATTAGATTCGGCAAGTAACTGTGGGAGTAAAAGGTCTTTTAATTCTTTATTGATTGCAGATGCTACACCTTCGCTTTCAGTGCTTGTAGCTTTATATATGTATACTAATACATCTTTGGATATTTCCACTTCTTGTTCAAAATCATCATTAGAATTTGTTTTCATTAATTGATTGATCTGCGTTTTAAACTTGTAATCAAAATCAGCATTATCCCATATTGATTCTACACACCACCAAATATGAATATTTTTAAATTTTAGTTTCATGATATATAATAGTTTAAGGTGCAATTGTTGTATATACCCAAGTTGTTCCTGTTCCTGTTAAATCTAAATACTTGTATCTTACTGTCCCCCCGTCGTTGTATTGTATTATAAACTTACCACCTTTGAAATAGGTATTACATTCAGTACCATTCGCTGGCGATGCAGGGGTAGTAGTCGCCTTATATTTTTTAAACCCCGTAATAGTTTCATTACCTGTTACATCCACATTTCCTGTTTGTGTTGTACTCCCTGTAAGTGTTAAATTCCCATTGATACTAGTGGTGCCACTTACTGTTAATTTATTTGAGCCCGATTGTGTTTCTGTACCAATGCAAACGGCACCAGTATTAGATACATTGAGATTTGATGCTGATCCTTTTGCACCGGTGGTTATATAAACACCTTTTTGGCCATAGACATCTATTTTATCACTATCACCAGTTCGTTCACCTACTGAAGCATATGGAACTCCAACATTATCATCTCCAAAAGCTATTTCAGCGCCAGACCCATTAGCGCCAGGACCATAAAGATGTAATGTAGCTAAAGGATTGTTGGTATTAATACCTACCTTACCACTAGTATCAATTGTTAGCCTGGTAGTATTGTCAGTTATTATAGTTGCTGGCTGATTATCCTTTGTCCCAATAACCAAAGGTGCGGCATCTAAATCTCCGCCTTTTGTTGCCTTATTATTTAATTGCGTTTGTGCATTAGAAGTAAGAGAATTAATGTGCTGAAATTCTGTATTGGTTACAGAACCATCAGCTATTTTACTAGCATCAATAGCAGCGTTTACATTGATGTCTGAATTAACGATTACACCATTAGACACTTGCATTTCCCCTGTATTGCTAAGTGTAATGTCTCCTGAAACAGGTACAGTAGTTGCTACATTTGATCCATTCCCAACATATATGTTACTATTGGGTAGGGTAGGCATATTACTTAGCGGCAATGTATCGGTATTGCCAAATTGCTTAGTAATTCCACCTTCTCTCTTTAATGGTTTTTTTTCTGCCATAGTTTTTTTTATGCCATTTCTACACCTGCCGATGAAGGCCCATCAAATACTAATTCTGTTGTTGAACTTGCAAGCCCTAGCTGCTGATTGAAATTGCCGGAACTAGTTGGACCAGGAGATGCCATTACACCGCCCGGGGTTGTACTCAAATAATAAGTTGTTCCAATTGTCAGTCCAGACAGTGCTGTATTCGTATTAGATAAACCGAAGACTGTTGCATCATTAGGGGCAGTTACATTTGCCAAAACAAATCCATCTGCAGGTTTTCCACCAGTAGTAGCATCGGCTTTTCTAGCTTTTATTACCCCACCGCTAAGAAATAAATTAACAAAATCTCCTGCCGTAAGATTTTCAAAAGCGGGACAAATTCTTACTTCCGGCCCTATTCCAACTGGCATTAAGGAAACATCTAGTTTTCCATCTGGCCCGGTTGCAACTATCTTATCAGGTGATGTAGTTACCGCTGGTACTACTTCTGTATTTTTACCATTAATTCTAGCAATGTATTTTGCCGTTGCCATATTGTTTAATTTTAATTATATTTTTTATTTCTTATAAATATTAATTTGCCATTATAAATGGCTCTCCGATTTCTACAATCATTGTATCTGCATCTTTTGCAAATCCAACAACTTGAGACAAATTATTATCAGGAGGTGTTAACGTTATTCCCCCATTGCTACCGGCATAATAAATTTGATTTGGTATTAAACCCCAGCCTGCAGATATATGTTCGCCACAAAGAGTGACTTTTACATCTTCTCCAACACCTGCCGCATTTTTAGCAAGGCCAATACATAAATAGATATTACCTGTATCATTAGGATCATTTTTGTAAGCTTTCCCATCTTTAACCATTACCACACTGTCTCCATTGATTATTTCTCCTGCCGTAAGATTTAAAATAGGACTTCCATCTTGTCCTTTTGGCCCAGTATCACCTTTTGCTGTGTAGATATTGATTAAAGGTGTATTTTTTGATTGATTAACAATTATGTTATTCTTGCCTTTATACGTCGCCACTACACTCGGCAAACATTTATATGATACTACAACTTTACCCATTAGCTTACATCTTGTCTTACTTTAAATATTCCAGTAAGTCTCGTTTGAATAATATCTCCATTATTTTGCTGGATATCATATTGGTAATCACCAGCCGGCATGTTCATACTTGAAGCAGAAGCGTTGAAGCTTACCCATTTCCCCGCCGGTATTTCAACATTATCAATGTTGAAATATGGTTCTACAGGCAAATCATTAACTTGTATTAACAATACAGTCGGTTGGTTGGGAGTTTTTTTTACAGTAAGTTTAAATGTGCTACCAGCTAAATCTTGTACACCATTACTATCTTCAAAATATAGAACTAATGGGCCAAATGTATCTCCCTTTCGGCAAATTAGCTCGGCAACTCCCGCAGTATCTAATATAATTTCTTGATGACCCATTGGTATATTTTTTTACTTATTCTAGTAATGATAGTAATTTACGGTGCAACTGTTGTGTGTACCCAAGTTGTTCCTGTTCCTGTTAAATCTAAATATTTATACCGTATAGTTCCAGAGTCATTGTATTGTATTACATATTTTCCATCTTTTAAATAAACTTTACATTTCGACCCATCACCAGGTGCAGTAGGTGTTGCTACTACAGCAACCATTTCAATAGCGTCTTCAATTTTTACATTACCCAGCCAAGTTTCGATTACAGAACTAAACTTTTGATTTGCTTCCATATCTCCGTAGACATCAACTAATCCAAAAAATTCTGAATTGCCATTTGCCTGAAAAGTATTAGTTGATAAGATGCCTGTAAATAAGCCATTGCCGACTACGTGTAATCTCTCTGATGGGGTAGTAGTGCCAATTCCAACTTTTGTGTCTGCCAGTGCCCCATTAACTCCGTTTATTGATCCAAGTATCAATGAATTACTAGAGCCAGCGTAAGCATTTGCACCAATAGCTGTAGCATTAGTGATGGCATTTGCTTTTCCACTTAAATACCCTAATAGTGTTATTTTATTTGTGCCATCAATTTTTCCAGATAATTGATTATTAACCTTAATACTTAACGGAATATTATCGGTAGTTCCAATGAAATTAGTACCATCGACTGTTCCGGCATTGCCGGTTAATTTCCAAGAGTTTGATAGTTGCCAATTTTGAATTTTCTTATTTACGCCGCCATCTAATACACCAACATACATACTATCTGTATTTCCTAATGCTGCAGAAAAAGTTGAAATTGTGTAAGGTAAATAATTGCACATACCATTCAGTAAAGTATTCATTTTTGTAGCAGTAATTCCGCCTATAGCGTTAGGCTTAATGTTTGTATTGATATAAGTACGTAGTGAACCAGTATCAATAATTTGCGCTTTAGAGGTCGATGCTAAGAATAATAAAGCAATTGTTAGTTTTTTCATTTTTTTTATAATTAAAATTTTATTAACGGAATTTTGCCTATGTTTTTTGGACGTGATTCAGCTCCTCCTGCTTTACTTGATTTTCCAAAATTTGGAGGCAAACTACTGCCATATAAGTCATAGCCGGAATTCCCACCTGTTAAATGTCCTTTAGTTATGTAATTATTGCCACCATCATTTTGGTTATTGTGAACAATAAAGTGGTCATGTTCTTTATTGTCATCATTTTCCAGTCCACCGGCATAATTATGAATTCTACCTATATCTAATCCACGGCTTAAATCAAGATACCTGTCAAACAAGCCTCGTTCATCTGGTAGACGAAATGTAGATATTCCATCTCCGTAACTAAAACATCCACGATATACATTAATATTGCCATCCAAGCCAGCAAGCCAGGTTGCATCGGAAACAATCTGCTGCCCATTCGTAAGACTAGAGGCAAACTCCCATAATCTTGCATATGTTATTCTACTAACTATTGCCCCATTTAATATACTTGTATTGCCTTTTTGTTTTCTTGCTCCAAAGCTTTCTCCAACGCTATCAAAATTTCCAGAACAACTATGTACTAACCAATATGTGCCAGCACTTACCAATACCAATCTTTCACCTGTGTACATATACATTTTAGCACGTTCATCATTGATTGCATATTTGATTACTTGTACTCCAAATGTTTGTATTGTTGCACATTTTAGAAAAGGCATTACGCTAGTGAAAGGGAAATAGTCCCCTATTTTGGTTGTTCCAACATCCGGTAAGGTTATCGTTACATGATCTGCAGCAGTAAGACCTTTTAATATATTAGCATCATCAGATGTTAAAGCGGTGTTAGCTGCTATATTTTCTACACTTTTTAAACGGTATAAATTATCCTTTAAAAAAGTGGTTCTATTGGCTAAAGATTGCGCTTGCATATTTGCAATAGCTCCAGCTCCACCTAGAACTACATCAGTGGTTTCTATTTGGTAAATACCACTATCAAATGTGCTTGTTTCTGTTAAATTCATTATATGATATAGATTTTCCAGCTACCAATTATGCTGATAGCATTATTTTTTACAATACCAGCACGTACTTTTCTGGCACACAAAACATCATCTTCATTTAAAAGGCCAAACTCTGTAATAGTTAAGCCATTGGCATCATCTGTTGTAAGTGTCCAACTAAATAGTACACTGTTGAAATCTGGATATGAAGTACTATCTATAGCCTTGCTGAAAATGTTTGTAAGTGAGTTGTCAGTAACATCAGGAGGTAAATTGCCGGTACCTACTGCTATTTTTGTTATTTTTTTGCCCGCCACATTGCCTCCTAACAACTTTGCTACATTGGTTTTACCCAAGTTTACTATAAGATTGTTATCAGTATATTCTTCTAAAATTTTTCCATTTTTATCTACTATCTGTAGATTAAAAACACCGTTGGGTTTTATTCCATCTTTAATAATGTTATCTATCATATTATTTCGATTTCTAGTATATCAGTATCCTGGCTATAATTTTTTTCACCATTATATTGATACTCACCATTATACATAAAGTTTCCACCTACATTAATATTATCGCTATCGTCAAATCCCGGGTTCTCATAGCTTTCATCTTCTAACCTAATTTCATCATCAAATTTTAGTTCATATGAAATATCTGCAAGCCAGCTTCTAACATTCTTATACTCATTTATCATTCTAACCAAATCGGCAATTTGAGTGGCTGATACTTCATTATTACCGAGTTCAACTGTTACCCTGAATTTAGCCCAATGTCCATCTACATGTTCCGTGAATACTGCATCACCATAGCCGATATTTTTTATTGCTTCTCTTACTGCCCACAATGTCCCTTTATACCTGTGTAATTCTATTGCTCTTTTAATTACTTCTCTTCGTTCAAATTCATTCTTAGCAAGGCCATATCCTTTAAATCCTAATACATCAAATTGTTCAGCTAAGTAGGGTAGGGCATCTACATCTACAGTATCTATTATATAAATTAGTAACCTATCTAACTCTAATTCGGTAAAACGTTTTTTTACCATTAAGTCAAATGCCGCCAGATGTGGTAAACTGGCAATACTATCCGCTAGTATAACATTAATATCACTCATCTTGTACCCCTACTATATTTACGGTAATTCCAATGCAATTGGTAAATACATCCGCAGCAGCCACAATGTCTAATGCCGGGGAAATCACATCAACACTATATACTTTACCTTGTATCATACACAATGCACTAATTTGACTTCTTACTACATCAATACCAAGCCTATTAATTCTATCTGATTTATATTTATTTAAGTTTTCATTAACTACAGATAAAACTTCATCTTCTACAGCATCAGGCAAAAGCATTAAATCAACCACAATTTCATAATCCACTTTTGAAGGTGACAATACATTAACAGTATCAGTTAATGGCCGTACTTTTTCAGCATTACAAATTGCATTGACTGCATCAAGTATTTCAACACTTGGTAATGTTCCATTTTCTAGTAAAGGATAAATATTGACTACACCAGGTTCCGGACTAGTAACTGAAACATCTACTATGCTACTACTTGCACTTTTTGCAAAGAATTTATATGCCCCAATAGGGCCGGCAACACTGAAACTTGCAGGAGCAAGTTTTATACGCTCCCTCAATTCATCATCTGTTTCATCATCAGCACCACCTTGTGGAATGTCTATGTTTGCAGCTGTAGTTAAATATGGCTTTGGGTCTAATATTATAGAAATCTTACCAAGATCATAACCATTACCAACTTTACCAGGTGTACTACACTCGCAAATAATGTCAACTACAAATACATCAGCCGCCACAGGTACCGACTGTGTGGTAAGAAAAATTACTTTACCATCGGTACTTTGTACTCTTAAGTTTTCAGGAATAACAACGCCACCATGGCCATCTATTAAATTGAACCTAACTGTGCATAACGCTGATGATGCTGGCAGCCTGGTAACTCCAACAAGCATTCCCAAATAATCTAATGATGTATTTCTTGCAAAACTTACCAAGTTTTGGCGTGCAGTATCATTAATGTTTGTTCTCAATAATTGCTCACGATATGCAAACCCATTTATCAAAAGTGTCTCAACATCACCTGGGGCAAGCTGTTTGGCAAGGCGTGCTTCCATATCAGCTTTCATTTCTGCAATGATTTGAAGGCCATCTTCATGAACAAACTGTGGTATGGTAAGTGGTTGTGGCATTATACAATTGCTACCTCCAATTGAGCTGCTAAAACATTTGGTGAATAAAGTACTAATTCGTAATTATCTGTTTGACTATCGAAGTCATTATTAAAATCTTGATTAAAATCTTTATCAATTTTTCCAGAATATTCAATTTGCCAATCACCATATTTAAGCCAGTTATTAACTGCATAAGCTAATAATTCTTCTTTGGTAAGAACAAGATCACTTTCAAATATCCCTTCATTATCAGGATTAAAGATTATTTTGTATTTTTCTCCTAATTCTAATGATGGAATATTCGCTGCAAACTTTAAAATAGCATTAACGGTGATTTTTAAAGAAGCCTGAGAATATTTACCTGGATTCAAATAACATACAATTCTATCTGCTAACAAGTACCATTTGCCATAGTTCCCCCAATTAGCTAATACCCATTCGAATGTTTCCTTTACATTGATAAATCCATATTTTGGAGGATTTGGCAGAACATTTTTATTGTTAAGCATGAAGTCAATATTATTCATCTTAACATCAATGCCAGGTGGGAATAAAGCTTGTAATACCAGTTTATCATTTAATTGGGAAACACCCGTTCCATTAAAGTCGATAACAATGCTTTCTAATAGGGCCGTATCTTCAATGCCATAAATGATTTCAAATTCCACATGGCTCTCACTACGTAAATAGTGTTTAACTTGCTTAACAGATATTCTTTTTTCCCAAATAGACAATGCAGTTATTATTTCCTTTTTGATATTTGGTATAGCAATATTAAGTGGGACATCGACATATTTATAAATATTAGAACCAAAATTGGGCCTTAATGGATCGGTACCTTTAGTAGTTTTTAAGATAACGTGAATACATTGTCGTAAACTAGCAAATCCTTCAACAATAATGCCGGTTGCTATAGTGCTAATGCCCCAAGTATTACTTTGTATATCAGATAATAATGCCAAGTTGTTGGTTTAATGCTTAAAATTGCATTAAATGTCACTTATCTATTACACCGAAATTACACCAACTTTACACCGGAGTAAATTTACTTTTTTTAAAACCATTTTCCCTGGCCCATGCATCGTGTGATTCAACATAGGTGTTGCAACGATGGCAAGAAGCTAACCATGTGTTTTGTGCTAAATAATATATGCCTCTGCTTTTAGTATGGTGTATAACTGTTGATTTAATTGTACATTCTGGACTTTTAATTTGACATACCGGATTTTTCTTTAAAAAAGAATCTCTTAGCTCGAAATATATCTTGTCGTCTTGTTTTCTTTTAATAGATTTTTTGGGTATTTTGTATAATTTCTTTGGCTTTTTGGCACGTCGGCATTTCCCATCACAAGTAGGATGTTTACAATCTTTCATAGCAAAAAATTTATTAAAGTGGGGGAGAAGTAGTTCCGCCGCCTGGCTGAATACCTCCATGTGTATGATTTTTCAATGATTTTCCGCCAGCTATTACGTCGCCAGTTGTTGATATGTCGCCACTACTTGTTACCGCACCGCCACCTACAGTTGCAATTCCTGCAGCTGTTATTGTGCCACTCACAGTAGCAGTACCTGTTATTGCAACATTACCCTTTAATGCTATTACTGCTGCTTCGATTTCAACTGATGCAGATTCCACAGTAGCTTTTACTGTAGACTTTGCGGATAAATTAGTGGATGAAATGATGTCAACATCGCCTTTAACATCAGCTTTTAATTTATGAGTGTTTACATCATATTCAAGTATGGTACCATCGCTGAACTTTTTACGGAATTTACCAGCTGATTCGCCGCTATCCGGCACATCGGTTTCATTGTGTATGGCACACAATACTACACCGTGTTCACAATGTTCATCCATCATGCAGAAAACATGCTCATTTATTTCTAATGGCCAACTTTCCTTCTGGTTCATGCTTTTGCGAACACCTACCGGTAGCCAATCGCTTACAATTTCATCTTCAATAAAATTCACACGAACGTATCCTTTTTTCGTTTCTGATACGATACCTAGTTTTCCTATATAGTAACTATTGCTATTCATTATTTAATATTTTCATCATCACTCCAAACATCTATACTTTCAGTTTTTTTGGCATTTTTTTGCACATCACTTTTGTGTTTTTCAGCTGCTATTAAAGCTAAACGTTTGATTTCTAGCGTACAAGCATACCCTCCATCTTTAGAAATGTTATGACTACTTTGTGTAATATGGTATTTACCGCTTAAATAACCCAGTTCTTGTAACTCAATATTATTACCTGCAACATATAATGTATTCCCAGGTAAAGAGATGGTGCCGCCTTGTTGTAAGCTATTAGCTGCATGTAATGCTGCCTTTGCTTTCAGCTCCGCTTGTTGCTGGTTTTCTGCTTTAACATGCAATTCTTTAATGTCAGATTTTGGCATGTTTAGTGTATCTCCATTGGCAGTAACTGTTTTGGTAACTACTGATTTAGTTTTTGGATTATGGTATCTTACCCTGGCGGCAGAATATGTTAGAAAGGATTTATCATTAATTGAGTAATCAGTCAAATCACTTTTTTTTATTACTCTTACAGCATTTCTGTTTTCTAATTCATAAACATCATAAAATAAAAGCTGATTGTCACGTATGCTAAATACTAAGCCATATTGCTTAGATAATCTATATAAGTAGGCAAGATCAGTTTCACGATATTGAGTGTTCCTTTGTATTGTAATGTTTGGGATACTACCTAATAATGTAAGGCCATTTGCAACTGCTATAGTATTTGCAATTTCCCTGAGTGTCTTATTCTCATGTGCAAAGCTTTTTAGGGTTCTTATTTTTTTGCTAATTCCGGCTGAAATGGCTTTTATGGTGACGATATCACCGCTATCTTTAGCACCGCTTAATACTATTTCATCAATTTGAAATGTACCACAGTTTAATACATTACCAAGGTAATTTATTTGAAGTGAAATTTTAGCACCTTTTGTAGGATACCATTCATTCTGCCAAAGTTGTCTTTTATCTTCTAAATTTATTTCGATATCGTCTGCATCTTTCGAAGTTTTATCGGTATAAGTTATACTGGTAACATATTGACTTATGTCATTGGTTATGTTTTTATTATTATATAATATTGTATATTCAGCTATCGGCATTATAAATTTTTCTTCCAGGGTGGTAATAATTCTTCATCTGTTTTTGATAATATGCTTTCAATTACAGGTATTTGTAAGCTAATTCCTCCAGGTAGTCTATCTGTAATTGGAACATCAGGATTCGCAATAACTATTTGAGGGAATAAATTGGCACTACCATATGCTTTATGAGCTATAGTAAACCAAGTTTCTCCCTCTGATGTAATATATTCAACTGTCTTTTCCATTATTTTCGTGTAATTAAATCTTTATCTGCAGCTTGTAAAGCTTTACATAAATCAGTAACTTTAGCTTGGTATATATTATGGGAGTTGGCAATTAAAGCTTTTGTTCCAGGGGAAAGTAATAGTGGAGAACTATAAGCTGCATATAAGTTTGAACATGCTGTTTTAGTATTGATAATTAAACTATTTGAAACTTTATATTTTGATAAGCAATCTGAAATTGAAGATAGTTTGTTGCATAAATCACTTGTTTCTTGTACATGTTTTTTGGCAGCTCGTACTATCCTTTCTGCAATACCATCATCATTAGATTTTTGATAAAGACTATAATTTGATTGTTCCCTTGCTGCATGTGCAAGTATCCATTTTCTATTTTCGCTTAATTTGTTTGCACAAGACGGCTGTATTGGCGATTTGGATTTAGGTTTCTTATTGCTATTGCTAGTCCCGGAGTTACTTTTTTTGTCTACTGCAAATGCATTCTGCTTATCTTGTTGTTGCTCTGTAGTTAATACGTCTGATATGTGTTCTTTTAAAACTAGAGATATATTTACTGCAACTATATCACCTTGTGGAGTACTTTCTATAATAGACTTTTCTCTACTTATTATAACAAAGTTTCCTAATAATTTCCCATTACCCATTAGCAATGGTAAAATTTGGTAAGAGGTTGCAGCATCATCTAATGCTTTTATTTGTTCAGCAACATTGCAAAAACGCTGATGAAAGAATATATTAATATTGTATTCTTGTGGATTGCGGCCAGTTGGTTGTAGGACAGTAACCTGATTAATAAGATTATGTTCTGCATAAGTAATTTCAAGTGTATCTGATAAGCTTGTAAATCCATTGGCTTTATCAAAAACCATATTTCCTAACTGGCTATACATTTTTTGAGGCTTTTGATATTTGATACTTTAGTTGACTTTCCATTGTTTTTGCATAAAACTCTAAACTATCTTTATTAAGTTCTTCACGGCTTGCCTCTCCTGCAATAGCCTGGTATAAACTTAGTGTTTTCATTTTTGCTATAGGTATCCTTGGCTTCCCAATAGTAAATCCTTTCCCGGCATAAGTTCCTCTTGCAAATACTGTATTCATACTACCTGGCGTAATAAATGCAAATGCTAGATTTTGTGGTTTGCCTTTTTCAATAGTAAAGGAAACACCACCTATACTTTTGCCATTACGACTGCCAATTATTTTTTCAGTACGTATTTTTTTATCTTTCCCTTTGCCTTCAGTTACTCTTCTTATTTTAGCAGAAAAACCCGAACCTTTAAATTTTGGGTTGAATCTACTTATCGGAATTGCCTTACTGCTAGCCTCTAAAATTCCAGTAAGATATTTTGGGTTTGCATTTTTTTGCCGAAAATTATCTACCGTATCTGATGGCATATTGTACTTTTTCCTAACAATTTGCCTGCTCACTTTACGCTCGTGCGTAAGAGTACGATTTATGGCATGTGACATTGCTGTAGCTACTTTCCTCTCACTTAATTGTTCTTTTAATTGATTAAGATGCTGAAGGGCAATATTGTTATCTACATTTATCATTGAAATCCTAACCGTTGTGATCTGTTTTGTTGCTCTTGTACTATTTTAAGGACATCTTTTTTCAATCGACTTACCAATAAATCAGCATCTGCCTGAGTAGCACTGCCATTTAAATTTATTACAGGCGCAAAATGGATAACATTATTCCCGCCACTATTACGGCTAGGTACAAATGAATTTACTTCCGGATTTTGTAAATAGCTTGCTGTATTTCGTGTTGCATTTCTTACAGCATTTAATAATGGCGCCGGCTTAGCTCCGGCAGCTATTGTTTCAAACAATTTTATTCTATGAATATCCCGCAATGCCCCTTTTTTGGCAGGTGAAAATGGCAAATATGCACGTATATCTTCCATCTTCTCTGAAAACCAATTTTTTAAATCATTCCATGCACTTTTCATGCCTTCCCAAATTGATTTGATAATATTTTTACCTGCTTCTAAAAATCTGCTACCTAAACCAGCAATCCAGGCTATAGCATCATTAAATTTCGTTTTTATCCCATCCCAAATTTTCCCAAACCATGCCGTTATTGGCCCCCAATATTTGTATATTAAGCCCACCGGTGTGAAATTGAGTAAAATATTTTTTATAAAATTTACTCCAGTATTAAATGCACTTTTTGCACCTTTCCAAATATTTGAAAAGAAATTTTTTATTTTATCCCAATGTTTGTAAATTAATCCAATTGGAGTGAAATTTATAAGGTAGAATTTAATTCCTTCAACGGCTGCATTGAAGACATTTTTTACACCTTGCCACAAATTTGCAAACCATTCTTTTATCTTATCCCAATTTTTGTAGATTAAATATGCAGCACCAGCAATAGCAGCAATTATTAAAATTATTGGACTGCCTAATAATATTTTCCCCAAGAAACTTATTGCATTGCCGGCAGCCTGTATACCTCCAATTCCAAAACTAACTACTTTCATTGCAGTACCTACAGCTAATAATGCTACAGCCAACATTCCAATCCATTTAATTAGTATTGGGTGTTTTTCTATAAATACCTGAATCTTTTCAATTAAAGGAGCTATGCGTTGAAATATGGCATTTATTGCTGGTATAAAAACCTTTCCGGCAGTAGCAGCGGCCATTATAAAATTATCTTTCAAAGTACTTAACTGTCCGTATATAGTTTTGCTTTGTGCCTCTATACCACCTGCAAACTTTGTGTTACCGACTGTTTTAAGATAGTTTTCTATTTCTTTAGCATTTTTTCCGACAGTTGTTTTTACACCTTGGAAAGTAAACGTAACCTTACTGCCTTGTGAACTTGCTTTAATGCCAAATTCTTTTAATCTTTCAAACTCGCCAGTTGCAGCATCTGCTACAGCTTCTATCATATCATTAAGATTTTTTCCCATTGAACTTGCTGTGTTACCATAAGCGGTTAATGCATTTTCAGATGGATCAAGCCCCATATTTTTCAACTTAATAAATGAGGTCATCACTTCAGATACGCCGTAAGGGGTTTTTGCAGCAAAAGAGTTAATGGATTTGAATGCTTTTTCTGCTGCTTCTTTATTACCTTGAAATGAAGTATTGAGCGCTACTTGCATTTTCTCCATATCAGCAGCAGATTTAATCGCTCCTATAAAAGCACCGGTACCAACCGCTCCAATTGTAGCAATGCGTGTGCCGTAAGTGTTTAAATTTTTTTGCAATGAAGCAAGTTTACCTTGCATTTTTGATACAGAGCTATTAAAAACACTTGAAGCCTTATCAACTGCAGTTAGAATTAACGCTATTTTTAAGGCTTCATTCATTTATCTGGCGTGCTATTTAATTTATTGTGAATGGATATTGCTTGCGTGTGCCACTTATTTATTTTCCTGGTACTCCAGGTTAATAGTTCTTCTGGGCTTAGTCCGTAAAAATGCGCCGTAAAAGCAATATTTCCGGCGCTTACTAAAAATTTAGCATGGCAACAGCTGTACGTATTTTTGTATAGTCTTTAGCTTTCATATCTTGTAATTCTTCCATTAAAACAGGGTTGTTGTCAATTGTAACCGCAAGGCTTGCTAAGGCAACTAAATACAAATGTCCCTTATTGTCATGTAGCCTGTCTGCTTTATCAATTTCATAACCCTTCAATTCACGAACAATGGCAATACGCTTGTCTGATAATGTTATTCTTTTTGTTTCATTGCCGTTTTCATAGATTTTAGTTTCGATACCCATTACCTCATCAGAAGTTGAAGCATAGTAATACCCATCTTTAGTTTGTTTGGGATAAGATTGTTCATTATCCTGTAAATTATTGTCCATAGTTGGTTGGTGTATTTTATGTTATTAAATATTATAATCCTAAATTATTTCTATACTCTGCCAGTTGATCCACTCCATCGATAGAATATATGTTAGCCATAGCATCAAAGTTTAAAACTTCAGAGCCATCAACTTCAATTCTTATGGCGGTTACGCTTAAATTACTTTCAAATTCGGCATTGTCCATTGCCTTAAAATTACCTGCAGGTATGTTTTTAAACTGACAAGTCATAAAAACCACATAGGGTTTTTGACTGGCCCTTGTAGTACCTTCATATCCTTCAATACTTGAACGCAATTGCATTTGAACACTCTGGTAAAAATTGGCAGATTGTTTCATTTCGTCTGCATAGAAGCTATTCCATTTTATTTTTGCTTCTAACTTATCAAAACCGGATGGAAATTCCACCTTTCCCACTTGCCCAAGGGCCTTGTGTTCTGTCATTACTGCCTTAATATCCGGTAATTGTATTTCTTCTACTTTACCAAGTAGTGTGCTACCATTTATATATGCATTGGCATTGGTAAGCCTATTTATTGTTTGCCCCATAATTATTTAATGCTTTGAAGTAAGTTAATATCTAATACAGATTTAAATGTAATCCGCTCGGCGGGAGGCGGCCCCATATAAATAAAGCAGAATACTATTTGCCCAGCTGCTAATTGAGCAGGTGGATTGTCAGCAGAATTGTAGGTTAATTTACTACCAGGTAGTAAAGCACCACGTTGTATAAGAGCTGCAATAAAGTTGTTACCATCCTGTCTAATAAGGTCGATTAACGCCTGGTTAATTGGCCGGTCAGCATAGTTTAAGGCAGATAATTCGATACTCTCTTGAACAACGTCTGCAATACGTCGAATATTGATAAAGTTTTTAGCGGATGTGCTAGATGGATAGCTACTATTTCTATTGCCCCAGGTACGTATACCTGTGCCAAAGCTATTAAATACAGTTGTTATACCAACTTCATTAAGCTGATTTGCTTCACTAGAAGCATCATTTAATCCTGCTGTTATATTAATTTCGCTTCCAACTGCAGATGTGATTTGTTTATTTGAAGGACTGTACCAATAACCATTATCCTGGTCATTTTTCACCATAACACCAGCCATAAAAGCAGAGTAAGGATAATTGCCATTATCGTCTGTAGCCTTATCATAAGTTTTAATTTGTGGATAAAGCAAAATAGCTCTTTCATCAGCTATATTAAATCCAATATTGCCATTAACACCACGGCCCGCAATTGCATTCGCTACAGTGGTAGCTGCCGGAGCATCAATAAGGGACACGGCTCTGAAAGAACTTGCCATTGATCTTAATTCATTAGCTACACCAGATAATGTACTATATTGTGGTGCAATCAAAATTTTTGGATTATATCCAAAGAGGTTAAATGCTGTAGCAAAAAGTTTGCACCCTGTACGAACATTACCGTTAACGGTACCAACTATTTGAGCGGCATTTACGCTACCTGCATTTAATTTCTTATAGCTGAATTTATAGGTAGTATTATTGGCAATTGCATTGCTTAAAACAGTAAAGTTTCCATATACATCAATCTTGTAATCCGTTCCATCAACAATTGTAGCCGGTGAATCATCATTATTTTTAATAGTAATTTCTCCAATTGGCTGGAATGCTAATTTAAGTTTACCATTTTCAACCGTTTGGGATTCATCAGTTACCTGTGTGGTATTGGCTACAGCATCAAAAGTGTTAACAACTAATACCGGACATCCGCCAGCTTCCTTACGTATAAGTTCTAATGTTTTAGGAATATTGAAACCTGTTAACGGGGAACCAAATTGAGCATCGTCAACATCATTTAAGCATAATGTCAGAACATCTTTAGGGCCAGTAGGTGCAATACCTACCAGGGCTACAACAGATGATTTAACAATTCTTATTAGCTGGCCGGCTGTTTCCGTTTCAATTGTTTCTACACCGTGTAAATAGTTTGCAGCCATTTTAATTTTTATTTTTATTAGTTTGTTTAGATTCAGTTAATACCTCTAATACACCACATTCAATAAGATTCTTAATATTAAGCTCTGAGCAATCCAGTTCAACAATGTCATTCTGGCCTAAGCATAGGTCAATTTCTTTATTACCTATATTGTAGGTAGCATATAAGGGGAATTTTGGTTTGTATTTTAATTTTGCAATCATGTGCAATCATTTATTGTAGCTTTGTTAAATAATGAGCCTCCTTCTTCATCATTAAATGCCTGTACATTTTCAGTTTCAGTCGAAAGTTCTAAGAAAGGGCTTACTGTATTATTTTCGTAGAACTCTAAATTATAATCACTAATTGTCAATCTTTTTGTACAGTTATCCGGTTTATAACCTAACAATGAGGCTTTAACGTGTTCAATTAAATTGTAGAAGCCGTTTTTTTCCCTAAGGTTTCTACATTCAAAAGTTAACCTGATTAATATTTCCTCAGGTTGTACAACAATGTTAGTACTCTTAGTTGTACCGTATCTACTCTTATAATACTGAACAGTTGTTTTGCTTTTTATGAATGGACGTTCTAATTCTGCCTGGTTTTGTGGAATTTTTAATGCTTCAAAAATGTCATCAATACTATTATCAATAAAATATTGATTTAGTCTATTCACCAATTCATTTTCTAAGCTTCCGTAATTCATAATTCAGGTAGTGGTTGTAAATATGCCACATATGTAATGCCATCAAATTTTGTATCAACCTTACGTACGTGAAACTGCTTACAACCTGTATTCAATTCAATTGAAATCTTTTCATTAACACCCGAATCAACGCTCTTTTTCAAACCTTTGAAATAAGGGTGCCGATATTCCATTCTCCATATTTTTTCATCATATGCCATGGAATTTATCTCGTATTTATCAGTATCATCATTGTAAAGAACTTGTGCATTTTGTTCCGGTTCACCGTTAGCCGGCAACCATATTGCGGGGTAACCCATCGTATTGGTTGAAATATCGAATGCTTTATCCCGCAAATGGTCAAACAGGTTGCTCATATTATGAACTTGCCATTAATCCTGCATTTTTCAATGAAGTTAAAATAGCATTAACAGTAGCTTTAGTTTGATTAGCTAATGCTTGTGTTGTTGCTAAGTCGTTACCATCAGCTACGGCAATTGCAGCTACATTAGCAGCTACAGGTACACCATTGCCGCTACCATACAATTTAACATGTACTGTTGTCGCAGCAGCTAATTCGGATTTATGTGCTGTGCCAATAGGTTTGTCAGTAGCTGTTTTTGTAACTTCTTTGTCAGTAGTATTCCAAAATAGTTCATCTCCCTGGCTTATTGCCGTGCCTACATGTTTAGCAAGTTCAAATACACCGTCAACGGTGATGGATCCTTCTTCGCCATCTTCAATGTCGGTATTTGCAATCCCAGCTAATGATCCTGCAATTACTACATCCCCTGATAAAATTTTTTGGCCACTATCATTTTGGTAGTCAAGTGTACTACCGTCCTGTATATAATTTTTCATTTTATTTTATTTTATTCCGGGCGCAACCGGAGCATTATAAATATTTATTAGTCAATGTTTTATTATGCACCAGCATTTTTGTATAAACCACGATGATCAATTGCTTTTGCACCAAATACCATACGAGCTTTAATTTCAAGACCGTCCTTTTCAAAAGCAATTCTTTCTTCGGTATATAATTCTTCACCGTCCAAAAATGCATATTCTATTGTGTCGATTGTAGATGGATCGGCAGCCAAAAACCATGGATTACCGGTAATCCTATTTTCTACAATTGGCTGAAGCATTCCAGCCCAAACATTTATATTGCCATTTTGAGCAGCAACATAATTAGAAGATGTAAATTGTAGTGCTTTTTGTTCTTTATCAGGCCCAACAATTAAGAACTTCGGAGAAATATTTAAATGGTTCTTATCTTTTAAAGATTTTTGTTTTCTCATCATTGCACGGCCAACACCTAAGCTATCAATGGAAATATCAGTACCAGGCGAAGTCAGGTTCTTATGTGTAGCGGCATGGAATAAGTCCACATTATCTGACATTTTTGGATTGTCAAGTAAGATTCCATAAACAATATCAGATTGTTTTTGAGCCGCAGCTCCTGCCAATATTTGAGGAATTCTACTAAAAGCATTCAAATCATCGTTAACAATTGCTTCCCAATTGATTACTACGATTCGGCCCCATTTAGCAACCTTGTACTTTTCAGCTGATTCCGCCAAACTCTCGCTTTTATATTCACCGCCTTCACTTACAGCTTCAAAAACCATATCCCCTAATGAAAGTCTGCTCATTTCTTTAAAGTCAGTAGCAGTTGTTTGACTTGCCCAGGGTGTAAAAGTACGTGTCTGTAGTTCGTACTGCTTACGTAATCTCTTATTAAATACATTACCTAATATTAGCGGAAAATCAGAAGTTGAATAGCCACTTCTTACCAATCCTAATGCTTTTGAAGCTACCTCTCTTGCAGTTAAGCCTCTTACACTTTCTCCTGTTGCTGTTAAACATTCACGTGCAATATCAATTAGCGACATACCACGGTATTCACCAGCATCAGCAGCGGAAACCTCTTTTGGGCTAACCCTGTTGATAATACTTTTTTCTAAGCCAGTACGGCGCTTGTCAGTTTCATCGGCACTGACTTTAACAGTAGTTTGAGCCCCGCTAATATCTTGTGTTTTTTCTGCCATTTTATTGATTATTTGTGCACGACATTCATCAATTGATAGGTCGCCTTCGATTAATGTCAATGCGAAGCTTTCAGGTAATTTTGCAGTACGGCAAGCTTTTATTATCTCAGCAGAGCGAAACCTTTCTGCTTTTATTGTTTTCCCTTTTTCATCTTGCTGATTTATATCTCCAGCATTGGGTTGACTGTTGTTTGACGCCTGTCTAGTTTCTGTAGTTGTTTCTGCTACAGGAGTTTGGTCAGCATCGTTGCGCTCTTTTGCCATTGTTGTATTTTTAGAATTATTATTATTGATAATTGTTACTTCATGAGTATTTTCTGAACTTCTAATTTTAGAATTATAATCTGCAGGTACCGGAACTAGAGATACTTCCATTGGCTCCCATCTTGTGGCTGTATAAGTTGGTATTTCCCCTTGCTTTTCTTCAATTGTAACTTCGTAAGTGTTATAACCAACAGATATATTCCTAAGAATGCCATCCTCAATATCTTGCCATACTCCATTAACATCCTCTCTTTTAGAAAGCCTAATTGTACAACGACATTGTTTTGATTTAATAGAAACACTACCTGGTTCTACTGCCCCTAACTGAGTTTTTACGCTATAACGATCATGTGTATCTAAAACTGGCCCTGCCCCTGAGTTTAGCCTTTCTATCATTACGGCTTGTGGAGAACATTCTAATATCTCATTAAACATTCCATCCCAACCCATACGTAACACAGGGTATTCTGTTGCGAAAACAACGTCTATAGTTCTATTTTCTTTGTTAATAGTAGCGGGGTCGAAAGATGCTCTTACATAACCTGTTCCTATTTGTTTTTTATTACTCACTTTATACTTTTTGTACTAAAGAAAATTACAGTACAAATTTGTTGAGTATTTTTTTGGGTTCTTACACCAAGAATACACCGATATTACACCGATTGTGCTTCCGTATTTTTATCAATATTCTTCTGGGTAGTAATATTTTCTTTGTCAAAAACCGGATTGGATGAAGGTTGAAGTCCAGATTCTTTAAACTTTTTGGTTTCTTCCTTTAGTTCGTTTATAACCTCATCTGGGTCTAATCCTAACTCTTTTACCGTATTATGCCAAGTGTTAAAGCCATTACGAACTGCTTCGCTCATTGCATTAGTTTCTTTGACAGGATCAATCATTTCTCTGCGTGGTGGTGTCCATGATACTGGCACTTCAATATCTACAGGAATATAGCCTTTCAAACCAGCTGCTTGCAAGAACCATTCAAAGATTTTTTCACAAAACTTTGGTATCATTATATTCCACTGCCAATGATTTACATTTCTTTGAAATTCCAACCAGCCCATCCGTCCGCTTGAAAAATTAACATTAGATAAATCACCGGTCATACTTTCATAAGTTAACCCAATACCCGCTGCAATACTTCTTTGAACTGTTCGAGTATAAGGTTCGTAACCCTGAGTTACTGGAGGTTGTGCAAATGTAACCTGTTTCCCAGGCGTAAGATGTTCAATTATTCCTGGTTCTACTTTTTCCAGTTGTGGATTTTGATTGTTGTCAACTTCTTCATCACCATCTTCTGTGATAAACACAGTAAAACAAGCGGCAATTTGTTGTCTTAATAATTCTGCATCTTCATATTTGTCAAGGTCTCTCATTCTTAGCATTGAAGCTGAAGAAAATGGAATTCCTCTAATTTGGCCAGGTCTTTCCACTTCATATATATGTATTATTTCGTCTGCCGGAACGAATACACTTTCTAAAAGGCCAGATTCAATTGGGTGCTGTTTAAAAAGCCAGTAGCCAACACGCTTACCTTTTTTATTGAATCGTATTCCATAATAATTTCTTTCGTTGTTTCCATCCCAATTGTAATCATGTTTACGGGTATCTATGAAGTCTCCTTCTAAAACTTGTATTTCAAGAGGTAATTTTTCATTAGAACTAGTATATATTCTTCTAACCAAACATTCTCCACTCTCAGCAACAGCTTTCATTGCTAAATGTTGTATACCATATAAATTTAATTGTTCATCATAATCACAATAAACTTTGTCTGCCCATATTTTCCAAATATTTTTTATCGTTTGATTAATCTTCTCTGAATTTTTACCCTCATATTTGGGTGTTGGTAATATACCTGTACCTACGACATTATTGGGAATAACTCTTACGGCATTTTTTGCAATAGGGTTATTACGTACCATCATTCTTGAACGGTTCCTTAAATCCATCAATGCTTCATGTACTTCCATATTTGCAGATGCACCGGTAGCCTTCCAATCATTTGTACGACGACCTTTTGCAGCTGCTTCATATTTACGGATGGCCATACGTGTACGATACCTCTTTAATGCAATAGACGGGCTAACTGCTTCATAAAATTTATCTAGTAAATTCTTTTTCATATTAACCCTTTAGATTGTTCAGCATACCGCCTTGAAGGTTTTTTTGAGCTTATTCCTAATTCGTTTTCCATCAGCTTTTTTATTTGTAACATTTCGGTTAGGGATCGATAGGTTACTTTTTTATCACCATATTCTACAGATGTAACACCCTGAGCTATTGCTTCTTTGAGTTTCGTATATTCTAGAATTGTATATCCCATTCAAATTGTTTGTTTTCAAAATTATTGCACATTTTAATAATATCTTTTAGTTGGTGTAATGTTGGTGTATAAATATTTTTATGTGCATCTATAATATCAAGTCCTCTGGTAGCCTGTGATCTGTCCTTATTAAACATTTCGGCAATTTGTCCATGGGATAGTTCTGTATTCTTAGAAATAATAAAAAAGCAAAGCCTTCTTATATTTGTATACAGTTTGCCTGGCATTGTAATATTTGATTTGTCTATTGAGAAGTACTCACAAGCACAGTTAATTATTACATTAATTTTTTCTTTATCTCTGGCAGATATGGGTTTTTTTTGTTTCTCTTTTTGTAGTTGCATTATTGTTAGTTTATTAATCCCAAAATGATGATCTTCTTTTTTTTGCAGGTTCTTTTATTTCTGATTTAGGTATTTCTACTTCTAATTTATTGCTATATAATTCTTTCTGCCATCTATCTTCACTCCAACGATCAATGCCAATTACCGCGGATGCAGCACGAGCGTATACCCTGCAATCTAATGGCTCATTCCTTTCATATTTTTTTACCCATACATATTTATTGAACCCTTTTTTATCCTTTTGAACCTGTAATTCTTCAGCTGTTAAGCCTTTAAAGTAAAAGATATCTCTATGGTTTGGAAGGTGGCAATATCCATCAGGAATGTTTCCAGTTTCATGGTTAATTTGTAACCTAAGAAACCCATAAGTTTCAGTTTTTATGAAGGAACTTCCCACACTCCATACTTTTACTTTACCAATTTTTTTACCAGCTTTAGTGAATTGTACTGTTTTTGGAGGTGAAAAGAAGTTGTCTAAGCTTTCTCGGCCTTTAATTGGTATAACTCTATTCGTACTGTATTTTCTTGTAAATTCATAAACTTTTGATGTATTGAACCCGCTATCAATTGCAAGCAATCTAATTTGTATTCCGGATCTGTCTTCTTTTACCCATGTTTCATTCAATAATTTTGCTAGTTCTTCCCAAACTTCTGCCCTCGTTGTATCACCTAACAATACACGATAATCAATACTTTGGCTCCGTTTCCCTTTCATCCATCCTACTATTTCAACTTCTATACGGTCACCCTGTACGTCAGCTCCAGCAGTAATAACAACAACATCTTTAAAAACTTTATTTGGTAAATAATCTTCTGCACGCTCATATAGATTTTCCCAACTTGGTTTTTCCCCTTTTTCCTCATAGCATTCCCCAAGTTTTGTATTAATGAATACTTTTTCTTTTGGAATACTACCACGGCTATCTTCATAATCTTTTGCCATGTTGCCCCAACTATACATACCATAAGGACTGTATAATGCATTTATATGGTAACCAAATGTTATTCCATCTTCTAATTCTGGATATTCTGGTACCCACATTCCAGCTGCAAGCATTTGGGTTTTATATCTTTCAGGAATTAACTTTTCACAATGTATGCATTGATATCCGGTTCCTTGGTATTTGTTTACTTCATACCTTAATTGTGTAAACACTAACTTTTGAGCACTACCACAGAATGGGCATGGAACATGGTAGTATCTTTGGCCGGTTTGCTGAAATAAATTATCTATTTCGGAAATTCCCGCAATAGTAGGAGTACTTGTAATAAATATTTTTTTTCTTGCACCAAAGGTTAGCGTTCTTGTTTCTGCCAAAGACATAGCTGAGCCTTCGCCACCAACATCCAATGGGTACCGGTCTACCTCATCACCATAGACAAACCTTACTGGTGTCGATGATAAACCTACAGGAGAATTGGCGCCAACCATTTTTAACATCCCACCTTCAAATTCTTTATATAAGATTGTATTACTTTTATCCTTTGCCTTTTGAGGTTTAATTTTCTTTATTAATGATGGAGTAGATTCTATCATTTTATCAATCCTACTTTTGCTAGTATCTTTCATCATTGTATCCGTTGGCATGATATATAAAAAGCTTCCAGGTGCAATATCAATTACATATCCAACCCAGTTATTGCCAACTTCAGTAGCACCAACCTGAGATGATTTTTTTACAATAATTTTTTGAGCAGGATTATGTACAGATAATTTTTCCATTATCTCAATATTGTAAGGAGTAACAGAGGATTTGAATTTACCGGGCCTTGCCGATGTTGCAGGCAAAAACCTATATTCATCAGCCCATTCTTTGACTGATAATTGTGGTACTGGTTTTAGTCCACGTAAATAGCTGCTTATTATTTCGTAATCAATTGTTTCCAAAACTTTTTATTGTCTCTAAGTCAGTATATTGATTTAATACATTATTTATTTCTAAATCCAAAATTGCAACTGCTTCAGTTTCATTTGGAGCGGCTCTTACATCAGATACGACCCTACTTGGAATATTAAGCAGTGCCTTTTTGAAATTATTCCCATGGTCATATAATACTTTGTCAATTATTTCTTTTTTTATTAGCACCTTTTCTTGCTCTTGCAATTTTATCATATCCAATTTTAATGCAACAATTTCACGTTGACGTAATGCTTCACTATAGCTTAGATTATCAATATCAGCTATATCTTCTAGGTTGTCAGATTCTGGTTTTTGTATGGAATCAGATTTATTTTGTTCAAGTTTTTTTGCTACAGCTTTTTTACCAACACCTGCTTTTGGCTTTATAACCTTTGCTGCTTCACCATACTCTTTATTAGCAATACTTGGAATTATCTTATTGGTTTTTTTATCGAAACCTTTTTTGATCTTCCCGGATTCAATAGCTTTTCTTATCGATTTTTCATCAATACCTATCTGTTTAGCATATGCCCTTACCGAAAGTAATATCTCACCTTTCATTACTAAATATTTTACCAAAATGCGGACTTAAAACTGGGAGGTAACTAGAGTTTTTTTGCGGTTCATGGCCACCGTACGTGTTAATTACAGGAAGGACCCAAAAATTTCTGTGAAATTATAAAAATTATTTTATTAGCAAAGAACTAATTTAGAATTATAATATCTATTCTTTACGAGATACCCTATTCGCTATTAAAATAACTATTGTAATCTTCTATGTTCAAAGCATTGTTGCGTTTCTAATTGACAAGTATTAGGAACAAATGAAATGGCTTTTAAATTAAACTTTTTACAATGGCCATAATTTGGCCTATAAGATGGATTTGATATCCGACCATT
The DNA here is from genome assembly GCA_964586215.1 of uncultured Ferruginibacter sp. Taxonomy (GTDB): domain Bacteria; phylum Bacteroidota; class Bacteroidia; order Chitinophagales; family Chitinophagaceae; genus Ferruginibacter. Next base: position 60,036 of record CAZPHA010000005.1, on the reverse strand, counting down.
CTCATTAGTATATAACATATCAAATGATTTATACCTATTGAAATCACGAATCAAATTCTTACAATCATTACAATTGCAATCAATCTTTTGCAACTCTATTATACTTTCTTTTGTCATACATATTTAATTATAATCTACTACCAAAAGCGGAATATTCCTTTGTTTGCATATGTCAATCATAAGCTTAGTACCACGGCTTTTCCCATTCCAAAAACACACACAATGAGTGCCATATTCAGCCATTTGACAATTACGGATATATCCAGCCTTCAACCCATGTATACTCCAATTGGCTGGAAATTGCTTTATACCATATCCTTTTTCTTTAGCGTATCTTTCCCCTAACTTATCAGCACCATTTGCCGTTCCACTAACTATTCAATATTTTCTGTTATGTGTTTAATAAATTGATCCAATACAGTTTTAAGCATTGAATAATCACTGAAACTACGACTACCTGCTACTATTAATTTCATATTATTTAACTTATAAACTCATAATATTAAATGTTATTGTTTGTAGTGTTGGCTAATAATCGCATGGCCTTACGCCTCGATATTTCATTTTTAATTCACTTATACTTAGCTCACCAATACCGGTAAAATCTATTGGTGGCCGTAATTTTTTGTCCGGATTTTCTGTCTGCTTTTGAAATGATTTAGCATTTAATGATAACCTTTCTTTGGCTCTCATGTATGCATGTTTTGTAATAAGTATTAATGACACTTTTTTTATTGAATTTTTAATGGTTCTACACATTGTACATATAGCCAATCCCTAACTGCAAATCTTTGTGCCATTAGTTCTAAGTTGGGATAATCCTGCTTTGTTAAAAAAGTTTCTTCTTTTTTTAGGTAATGATCAGCCAGTTCCAAATCATTTCTTTGATTACTTCCCACCAATGATTCAATTCTCTTTTTCCGGGCAGCCTCAAAATGGTAATCCTTCAATTCGCATTCCTGGCCATTTATTTGTTCAAAATGAGCTTTTTGTATATCTAAAATCTTTAAAGTGTTGTCAGTGAATTTTTTCTTTAAATCTCCAAGGCTTAAAACGGACTTAGATTCGGCGTTTTTGGTTACTTTACCCTTTTGGTTCATTACCACGCTGTCAAATTGACTTTCCAGATTTTTTAGTAAAAAGTTTCGAGGCAACCAGGTATCGTATTCGTAAGCAGCTTCCAAAAATTTTTGTAACCTATCACAGGCAACGTTTTCAGTCCATTCTACTTTTTGTGAAGCGGCCCGGCGGCGCAATTTTTCAACAATGCTTTTTAATTTTTTGCCGTCTGTAGCAGAAAAACTTGGCTTGTCATTGAATTTTGCGTGGTTGAAATCAAACCAAATTGCAACAACAGCATTGTAAATTTTATCTTTTTCAGAAAAAATAGCTGGCGACGGCGCATTTTGCGACGTATCCTTTTCCTTATCAATTATACTTTCATTTACTTTTATTTCTTTTACTTTACTTTGTGGCATTTCTTCACCATTTCCACCCCTGGAAACCACCTTTAAATCGGTGGGTAATTCTACCGGCGGTTCAGTTTCGTCTGAATTTTCTGGTGTATCATCATACATTTTCTGGTCAATTAAACAGTAATTATCAGCTATTTTATTATTTACCCTACCACATTCAACTACTATTTTTTTCCAACGTTTTTGTATACCTACACTGGTTAATATTTTATGGTTATCATACATACTCTTATCAAACAATTCGATACCTTCTGCAAAGCAATCGTACATGATGGCTTGCAATTTTTCAAAACTGATTTTATTGACGCTAGCGAAAATTTTCTGCTTAACTTCAGTCCATTCACAGAAATAACCTTTACTATATATGTGCTGCCATAGCTTATGTATTACTGCATATCCCTCTATACCATGTATGGCTTCTATATAGCTAAGTTCCTCACTAGCTTTAGTATCTACATTGAAGTATGTAAGTGCATCAGTTGCCGGACGGGCCATAACAGTTAGATATTTTATTTAAAATTTTCAGGTTTATTGATACGTTCGAAGCTGATTACCCATACCCAGGGATTGGTTTTCCAGCTTTGTATTCCATTTATTTTCTCCCATAGGCTTCGGAAAGAATTGATAGGACATTTAGTTAATGGTACAATGCTTTTAGGTTCAGTGTTCACATAAAATCGATATCCACTTAATGTATTATTTATTTTCCCATTGTTGTATTCAATACCTTCAGCAATAGCATCTTCTTCGGTTATATCCTGCAATCGCTCTACTCTTACATTTTTTACTTTAAGAAACAGGCGGCATGCTTCTTTTGGCATGTATATGGATGGCTTCCATTTCATTGATCGTTTTGTACAACGATTAAATTGATCGTTATCAGCTTTATATCTTATTGTTTTAGTTCCTAAAACATCACTTTTGCTTGTGCTACTTATAAGAGTGGTAACATTCCAGCTCTCCCTCACCCAAAGCACATCTCCAGGATGGCCGTATGGACAAATATTATCTTTTTCAACATTTTCTTCATCCCAACCTAAAGAGCATATTTGTTCAACTTGCCCATCAATATTTTTACAGATAGCAAATCTCCCAGACTCGTGCCTACTTTTAAGAATCCGCCTCGTTTGAGTTTTCCGGCCATCCAGAATAGCCTGTACCATTTCGGTGCTGAATAATATCGATTTGAAGTTCATAATCTTGAATTTAGCTTAGATGGTTTACAACAATTAGCACAATACATCTTTGAATATTCCTTAAACCCACTAAAACTTCTTAGCTGTTCTAATGTTGGCTTAATTCCCTGCTCTGCCTTACATGTCCATTCATGAAAGCCAAAAAAGCATGCTATAATTTTTAATATTTTCATTCTCCTGATTCTTTTTTTATTTCAAATTTTAAAGCATCCATATTATCCTTTATATAGCTCAATACAGGCTCTTTAGCCTTATTATTTTCATATAACCATAGTAAGTAATCTGCTGGTACATTTATCATTTCTTTGCCTTTATGCTGTCCATAAGGCATTAAATCGTTATCAGTCATTATTTAATAATTCAAATTGTTCTATTGCTTTAAAAATTTGCAATACTACCTGTGGCACTATTGCATTCCCATATGCTTTTATACTCTCTGTTCTCCATTTTGGAATGGTAATTCCGTCCAATTGATTGGGAAGCCCATCATTTCCGCCACAAATCGGGGGTTGAGTTGGGAATTTTTCAAAGGCGTTAGTTTCATTTCTGCAATCATATCCGTCAAATTGCCTTTCTTCCGGTTTTGAGACGCGTTTCCTTTGCTTGCTTGTGCTGTTTGGGTTGGAAGCATTCCATATTTTAGCATTTGTCCTATTGAAAGGCCATAACGAAAACCTTTTTTGCTTATATTCTTTCCGTTGGTTAGATTTCGGTTGTTCCCTTTTGAATCCGAAGCTGTTATTGTAGGCAACAAACCAAACCCTGTATCTTTGGTGTGGAGCGTTAACACCCGCAGCTGGAAGTACATACGACCATACTTCGTACCCTTCATTTTCCAACTCAGTTTGCACCTCATGGAATACCAATCCATTGTTCCAATTAGTAATGCCGAGAACGTTTTCACCCACGACCCAACGTGGCCGAACCTGTCTAATTGCTTTAAGCATTTCAGGCCACAAGTGGCGTTCATCTTCTTTGCCTTTTCGCTTACCGGCTGCACTATATGGCTGGCAAGGAAATCCTCCAGTGATAATGTCAATCGTGTTTGCATATTTTGTAAAATCAGTTTTGGTTATATCTTCATGTCCTTCTGCATCTGGGAAATGATACCTTAAAACTTTTTGACAAAAGGGGTTTATTTCGCACCATGCCTTTGTTTGCCAGCCCACCCATTTTGCCGCTAAAGAAAAACCACCAATACCCTCAAAAAGTCCTAAATGATTCATTTATTATTCAGTTAAAAAATCAAACAATGTTGGCATAGCTTTTTTAAGCTCTGTTTCTTGCAAGTACACTAATGCATCTTTAGCATACATTTCGTTTAACTCACATATATAGGCTTTACGGCCTTTTTTTATAGCACGTACACCTGTAGTTCCTAAACCACCAAACGGTTCTAATATTAAGTCGCCAGGGTTGCTATACAACTCTATCAACCTATCTACTTGATCGAAAGGCATTGGACAGATGTGATTTCTTTGCTTACGTCTGCTTTGTTCGGCATTAAGTCCGTGCATTCTATTTATGTCATTCCATATGTATTCTGAATTTGACTGCAAGGGTAGGGTAGTGAAAGTTCGAGATAGCTTTTTATGTTCATCTAACCTTTGTAAAAGTTCTACATGTTTATTATAATCATAGATGGTTTCCTTATTGAACTTTTTCCACCACGCCTGCAGTTTATCTATCCCCCAACGGTTTATTTCTTCTGGTGTTAAATACCGATTCCCGGATGATTGCCAAAAAGCATCTGCATCTAATTGCCATTGAGCTAAAGAATAAGTATCATTGTGTGTAACCGGTTCATCTGCATAGGCATTGGTATTTGATGTAGGAGCTTTCCGGAAAATCCATATTTCTTCAGGTATACCTGCTCCCATTTTAGTACTATCTTTTTTCATTTCTCCAAATGTTAACCGGTATGTTTGGTTGTTTTCCTCAACTACCGATGTAGGTACATAATGGAAGCCTAATGTATAAAAGCCATTACGTTCCATCATATCGCATACATGATGTGTGAACCTATGGAATATGGAGAATCCTAAACCAGTAACGGATCCATAATGTATACGGTTCTTTGTGTGAAATGCACAAATACGTCCAGGCTTTAATACTCTTAATAATTGAGGCGCTAAAAAGTCGAATTGTTTAAAAAAATCTTCATTGGTTGCATTGTGGCCAAAGTCATTATACTTATCAGTATACTCATAATGGTTGCCAAATGGAATTGAAGTAAGTATCATATCAACACTATTTTCTTCAAGCATTGATATTTCATGTACACAGTCATTATTTACCAAAGTAAAGTTTTCACCTTTCCAAACTTTACGCTCTTGCATGAATGTGCGCTTTTTTTGCTCTATATAAGCAGAATGATTAAGGCCATACTTTTTTATCAATTCATCCATAATGGCCCTTTCTTCATTATGCCTTTTCCACTTTTCTATTATATTAGTAACTCTTTTTTGTTCTTCTCTGCAATAGATAACATGTAATTCTACTATATGCCTTTGCCCAAAACGGTGCAAACGCTTTAATAGTTGGTAGAAATCATTCCAAGAATCATTTATACTTGTTACTATAGCCTTGTGGCAGTGCTTTTGGAAATTACAACCTACACCCGATATTTCAGGTTTTGTAGCTAGTATTTGTAATTCGCCCTTTGTAAAGTCAACTACTCTTTTTTCTCTTACTTTTTCTGGCTGTGAGCCATATATATCACCGTAAGATAAATGTTCTTTAAATGCATCATTGATTACTTTCCTTTCATCTTCCAATAGGTGCCATATTATCCAATGATCTTCCGGTGAAGCAAATACTAATTCTTTCATTTTATCAATCCGCACATCAATAGACTGCCTTTTTATTTTGGCTGCATCTTGTAGTGAATTTGAACTATCCAAAAACATTTTTGGATTGCCTTCTCTAGTTATACCGGCATCCATTACATCTTTCATTGCTACTTCATGCCAATAAACCTCTAGTTCCGGTAATTCATATCCCTCATTCGAAAAACCCAATATGGATGGGTCAGAAAGAAATATACTAAAGCTTCTGATAAATAGCCAGAAATCATCGGCATGTTGTGGGTGTAATGTAAGTTCACCCGCTTTTGTTGAATTACGCTGAAAATAACGTGTAAGTATTTGCCCCCTGTCACATATGCCTAATACATGCGCATAATTTACCAGTTCGAGTGTGTCATTTGGCGAAGGTGTAGCTGATGCAATATATTTATACTTTACCTTTTTTAGTTCCCTGGCAAGCATTTCGGTGGTTTGGCTGGCCATATTCTTAATGTAATTGCCCTCGTCTAACCAAACGCCTGTAAATGCACTAAAATCAAATTCGCCGTTTCGTACACGCTCATAGTTAGTTACTACAATTGGGCAATTACTTTTAAAAGCTTCCGCTTGGCATGTAACATATTCTAGTTTTATACCTAACCTGGCGCCTTCACCAACCTCCGGATCGTCATTAACATAAGTTTCTGATGCTCCTAGTTCGGTTACAATTAAAAATTTTCCGCCTAATACTCGATGCAAAGCTCTGAATACTTCTATTGAAATATGTGTTTTACCTAACCCACAATCCGGGGCTATTAATGCGGCACCCATTTCACAGGCCCATTCTATAATAGCATTTTGATGTGGTTTACCAGATGGATGTAAAAGGCTAGTATCTATTTTTACACCTGACTTTTCAGCCACTTTTATTTTTGAAGTAAGAAAATCAATATATGTTGATGACATGAATTAAGCTGTTTTGGCCATTTTTTCTATTAACTGTAAAAATTCTAAGTGATTTATTTTTGGGTTCCCTAAAACTTCAGCTAAGGCATCCATAATTTGAATGTCTAATAAGTTGCCATTGTTTATTCTGTAATCTATTATGCTTCTACCTGTATCAATTTGATTTGGATGGAAATTTTCATCTTCAATAGATTCTAGTTTTTCAACTTCATTGCGTGCATTCTGAAGATGTTTTTTTAAATCTGCTGTATATTTCATTTTGCTTGTTATTTTGGCATGCAAGGCATTATTAATAATGTTATTTCGTCATCAGTATCACCTTTTATTATTGCCGGTGTTTTCTGGCCGCTAAAAGATATATGTATGTTCTCTGTTTCAGCTGGCAATTGACTAAGTACTATTTGCAATTGTTTTGCGTTGAATGAGATTTTTTCGTAATCTACAGTATGCGAAACCGGTATTAAAATATCAGTGCCTCTTTCAAAATTGCTATCTGTATATTGTATAAGAATTTGGTTTTCTAGAAAAGTAAAATCACATAAATAAAGTTTAAGTGGATTCTTATAAACTAAAACCTTTCTAATAGCACTTTCTAAATCTTTTTTATTAATAGTACAGTTTACTTTTTCACTACATTTTGTAAAGATCATGTTATAAGCCAAATACTTATGCTCAGATAAATTGGAAAACACTTGTTTATTTGGGCTTTTTATACAAATACTTTTATCATTAACCATAACTTTGGCATCCTGGAAATCTCTTATTGCACGAACAAAGTCGGGATTAATTAATGCCTCATGCTTAATCGATGATGTGTTTTTGAAATTGTGTAAGTACATGCTTGCGTTATCCGTAGATACCACTTTCACACAATCTTTTTCAAAATCAATACAAACATTACTTTTAAGGTCAAATTCCATACTTGATGCTGATTTCAATGCCTGATCTAATGCATTAAAAAATAGGGAATCTACATCTAAGCTTAGTGTACTTTCAAATGATGTAGATTCAGGGAAGTTTTTTATGTCTACCGGTTTCCCTAGCTTAAATACATCTTTATTATTTGTGAGTACAATTTGATTTGCCTTATTTTCAATTGTAATTGGGCCATTAACCTCATTGCATATATTTGTGAGTTCAACGTATGGCAGTAACAATGAAATATCTTCGTCAGTCTCACATTCCATTGTTAGGACGATAGTAATATTTAAATTAGTGGCAGTTATTTCGGCTACCTTATTACTCACATTTATTCTTACATTTTCCAAAACCGGAATAGTAGGATTTTTACTTACGGCTGGTGCTAGTTGTTTCAAATTGGATAATAATTGTTTACTATCCACAATAAGTTTGCTCATATATTTTTAGTTGGTTATGCTCTTTTTATTGTTCTGGTTTCAAAGCAATCTTTATATTCTGGGTGGTTTTTCATAAATAACCTGGCATAATGGCAAGTGTAGTTGTTATTGATTTTAAAACCTTGCTCATCCATACTTTGAGTTATATATTCCCACCGAATACGTTCCATTATCATTTTACTGCCAATCTTTTTGTAGCCTTTTGAAAGCAATTGCAAACTGAACTGCTCAAACAATCTATATACAATAGGGTATTCTCGATGGAATTTTAAAAATTGCTCATAAATTGTTTTTTCAGTATCAAATAATGGGAGTGCCACTATTCCAGTATCACTGTTTCCTATTGCTTTTCTTAAATTCATGGTTGTAATACATAAGGTGTTTTGCAAAGCCTTTTGAAGTGATATAAAAAATATTCTATACGAGATTTTTCATCCATTTCAACACCTGCATGTTTAAGTACTCTGTTTTGCCATTCGTACTCAAGTGCTGCTTTGTCTATTTGGGCAATAAGTTTTCTATCGTCTTGCGTTGTAAACACATTATATCTTTCGTGAATAGCATCTTGTGTTCTTAGTTGCAGGCTACGATATCCTGGGATTAAATTTTTTATTGGTGTGGGTAAATCTTTCCATATATATTCGTGTGCATCGTGCAGTAAGCACAAAAACGGAAGTTTGCTTTTTTCAGGATACCTTTCTTCAGCTATTAGTGAACAATAAACACTATGTTCTGCAACACTGTACATTTTTTTTGTAGTGTTAATAAACCTACATTCTCTGGCCAATGAGACAGCAATATCCATTAAATATACATCGGTAGAATTTGGCTTTTTAAGATTAAAATATATGCCGGAATATGTACGTACATATCCATCTTTATATAAATTTTCGTGCATTAGTTGGTTGGTGGTTTTTAATTTTTTGATCTTCTTAGCTTGGCAAATGGATCTCTTTTTTGTGGATTTTTGGCGTTTAAAGGTTTGCTTATATTAGCTTGCCTTAGCCTTACTACATAAAGCATATCTAAGAAATCTTTCATATTATTTCCTTTCATAAAAGCGGCAGGTTACGATGGCACCTGCCGGCCATTTTACTTAAATTAAAAATCTTTACTCATTTGTACTATTCGTTTCGCCAACTGGCAAGTCCGATGTAGTAGTAGGTTGTTCTTCTGGCAATTGTTCTTGCTCGTCACCAGGATCATTAAATCTTTTCATCGTGTTTTTTTTAAAGTGAATAATTAATTTAAAAGTGCTCGTACTTTCCGAGCTGTCCCGATTGTACACTGGCTTCTGAAGTATTGGTTACTCCGCGATAAGCTCACCAGTTTTGCCGCATATCTACCTGACTACATTTGCGATTCCACTGTGCAGGGGAATATGCACAAGGGGTAAGATTCGAACTTACATCTCACGGTTTTGGAGACCGGAATTTTACCATTAAACTACCCGAGTGTTTATTTAAAGAACTTTAAAATATTGGTCTTTCCCGGCTGTAAGCTTGACGAAAAATAAAATGGTATTCTCCCGCATTCGTCTACCGCATACGTAGCACGTATTTGTCAGAACTAAAAGAATACCATTTTATTAAAAGAACTTTAAAATGCCGGTTTCTACCGGCAATACCATGTGCCACCACATGGAGCGAATGAATCGTAATTGCTCTTTCATATCCATCATTACGTTGTTGCACCGGTTGGAATCGAACCAACGACCTACAGCTTATGAGGCTATCGAGCTACCATCTGCTCTACGGTGCCGTTTAATAATGTCAGGTGTAAGAATACACCCGACTTTCCAGTTCTAAATCCTATTTACAAACCAAAACCCTAAAAAATCATTATATTACATTTAGTATATTATCATACCAGCTACGCTCTTTCTCAAACTCATTATAGTTAAGCCTGCTTTCTCTTACTACAAATACATTGGCATCTACGCCAGCATGTTTTAATTCATCTATTTTAAAATAATTATACTTATTGCCGACTATCTTTTCTTCACTTTCGCAATCGCATTCTTGCTCATCTACCGTACATCCGGAAATAATTGTTAGTACTTTTGTAGGATTCATGCTTAGTTTCTCTATAAACTATTATCAATAGGGTTAAGGCAATTGCAAGAATTACATTCACTGCAATTAAGAAAATGGTTATAGCCATTATTGTACATTTATATTGTTAAGCCAAGCTTCTAAGTCAGGCTTGTAATATTCTATTTTATGGCCTTTACTTTTACGCCAACGAATACAACCCACGATCTTTTCATTTTTATCAATATGTTTGCGAATTTGTGCCAGGCGCCGGCGTTTAATACCCAACATTGCACAAGCCATATCTTGTGCGACCCAATTGCCAATAATATTTTTGCCGCATATAAGTTTTCGCAATTCAGCCATTTCTGACTTAAATTCCAGGCGAAGCTTTTTTAATTCAGTTTCTATCGTTGGCATGTTGAAACTATAGGTTTACTGTTAATCAAATCATGAACATGATCTACTTGCTTTGATTGCTGATTGCCTAATGCAACAGCTTCTTGAATGTTAATTACATCCATAATATGCAACAACATTATGAAGTAGTCAATTGGTGCAAGTGGATTCAATCCTTCAAAAGAGCATTTTAACCTATAAACATCACCTCTTTTTGATTTCACATGACTTTGTATTCTATTGTTCCAAATGTGAACGGCTTTCTTATCATTTATAAAAAGTAGTCCATCGCACAAGTATTTGTTTTCCTTTCTTTCATAGCCATTTAATTCCAGGTATTCAATTAATTCGGGGTTGTACTTAATTTTGCCAAATTGGCCACTTGGATTCATAGGGTTCATATTAGTATAGTTTTAGTTGATTGATTCTTTAGCAGATTCTAAATATTTTAGTGCTTTTTGCTTTTTTTCTTCCACTATTTCAGCAACCGCTTTGGAAATTTTGCCTAACATGTCCAAATTTTCAGTATGTTCATCTGTACAGCTTACATGATAGCTTACAACGTGCCTGGCAACCTTAGGATCAAGTCTTTCGCCAACTTCCCGGAATGAAGTATGTTTTAAACCCTCATTAATTTTGGCAATTAGTTCTTTTTTTATCTTCATCAGTTCGTCCATGCTTGTTCAATTTGCTATTATCATCTTTTTTGTTTATTGGACATTTTTCCTACATTTGTTCTTTATAACGCAAATATATGGGAATTATTTCCCAAAAAACAAATTAATTCTTGTGAAATAATTCACAAATTTTCCACAATGGATATAAAAAAAGAAAGATCAGCGTTAGGCTTAACTCAACAACAGCTATCTGAAAAGACTGGCATTCCCAGGGATCGTATTGCTAAATGGGAGCAAAATATTGGTAAGCCTAAAGCAAAAGATGAAAATATCTTATTGGAATTCTTTGGGAAAAAAATTCCCAAGTCCGATGAAGTGAAAGTAATTGAAAATGGGTTGGAAAAGATTTTTCATGATGTCATGCAAATAAAAGCTATGCTACGGGTAGCTTTACGTGTAGACGCTGAGATTTTGTCAAAACAACGTGGCGAAAGTGTTACTAAGGTTTTAGGTGAACTTACAAAGGCCGTAAGCGATGAAATTTCAGTTGATTTTTCCGAGCTTTAATTAATAATTGATTGGTTTGGCTTTTCACTTTTTTAGATACTTTTTTTTGATGGTTTGCTCTTTGTAGTTTGGTTGTTTTCATAAAAGATATTAATATTCGATTTAAGTTTTAGTTAGTTTCTTTGAAATAAAAAAAGGCGCAGGAGATTAGCTTTTTTGTGGCTCACAGGTACTTCCAAATACCTTTCCCCAAGCTAATTCCCACGCCAAAGGCGTAGCATTTACAAGGGGAGTAGGGTTTGTTGTTTGGAAGTTTTGTGAGCCTGTCCCGATTGTAAATGCTGACTTTTTTATTCCAAAAAGTCTGCAAAAATAAAATGCTTTAATGAGATAAGAACAAGGGTAATTACCCAATTTTTGATGAGCTAAAATTACGAATTTAATTGATTTAAAATCGTAATCATACGAGTGTCGGTACGGCATATTATTTAAAATTTTTGCAGTTATGGCATAAAAAAATGGCGCAGGACAATCGTACTGGCCAAGAGGTACCGGTAAGCACCCGCAACCCAAATACAAAAGCCCACGCCATTAGCGTAAGCGGTCATATCAGGTGGGTTGCAAAAAAAATTACCGGTTTTCTTAGCCCACGTACAAACGCAATTATTTTATGGACGACAAATTTAGAGATGTAATTGCAAATAATCGATGAAATTTTACTATTATAAAAAATAGCACTTTTACTAAGTATTTTTACTTATAATTTTTAACCCTTTAAAACATAAAAAATGAATGCAAAAAAATTAGTTACTAAAGCAATTTCAATTTTGGTTATTGTATGTCTTTGTTTTTATATAACATCTTGTGGTGATAGTAATAGTAATGATATTAGCAAAGGCAATATGAATACTTCTGAAAATATAACTAATACCAGCGAAGCGCCTATTATAGTTACGGCAAAAAAATTATATGCAGATTATGAGGCCAATGAAATTGCGGCAGATGATATATACAAAGATAAGTTAATCCAATTGACGGGAACGGTTAGAAGCATAAACAAAGATTTTATGGATGATCCTTATTTAATTATATCAGCTGGTGAATTTAAGGATATTCATTGTTCAATGCAAAATAATGATGAACTTAAAGCTTGTAGAAAAGGACAAAAAATTACAATAAAAGGAATTGGCGGCACCATGATAATAGGCACACCATCTATAGAAAAATGTACTATTCAAAAGTAATGGTGTGAGCTAATTTTTCTATTAATGAATGCAATAAATTTTATATAATTGCGTTATTTAAAGTATGGGCTTTTTAATTTTATTTAACATTTTTTAACAAGAAACAAATTGCAAAAATACTATATTTGCGACACCCTTAGTGCCTAATTTGTTGATTTATATTGTATTAGCGTTTGGATGTGCAGTCCCGTCCAGTCCGCTTAAGTTCTTTATGTATTACGTTTATATTCTTGAAAGTACAGTTGATGGTGACTTCTATAAAGGATTTACAAACGATTATGTGAAGCGTCTGGAACAACATAACAATGGGGAAAGCCGGTTTACCAGATTGAAAATGCCTTGGAAGTTGGTTTTTGTTCAAGCTTTTGATACTAAAAAACAGGCGTTAATACAAGAAAAGAAGCTTAAAAAGTGTAACAAAAAATATTTGGAATGGCTTGTCAGACAACCATCAAATATTTTAAATCAATGCTTTTTACAGTAATATTAGGATTTGACTTATGTAAAATTTCGTTTAGCCTTAAAAATTCTTAAAATTTGTTAAAACTTTCATCCCGTTGTAAATAACGCCAGAATATTTTAACTTTATTTAAATAAAACCCTCAATTATCGAATATAACACTACCTAGCTTAATTTGTTGTTCATTTTTTAATCCTTAATTGATTATGAATATGTCTAGGTTAAAAAAAGTGTTCGTATCCTGTTCATCTTTATTTCTGATAGCTTTACACATACCTTTCACATTTGCCAAGATGAAACCTGTAAATGGCTCTCCGGTGGTGAAAAGGAATATTCCTGCCTTTCCTAATAAAATTTTAAAAAATACAGGTAACAACTCGGCTATAACCGGAAGTACGCTGATAAATATTTATGACAGTCTACGGTTACAATTAAAGGGATTATCGAGAGGGGCTTTTAATGCTGCTATAAAAGGGTTTAATTATTTGGCTGCGAGCCATCAGGTTGCCAGCGATAAAATTATTTCTATTATCGATTTTAGCCTGCCCTCATTTAAGAAACGATTATTTGTAATTGATCTGAAAAATTATAAAATTATTTTCAATACTTATGTAGCTCATGGTGTAAACTCAGGTAGAGAATATGCCCGGCAGTTTTCTAATATTCCAGAAAGTAATAAAAGTAGTTTGGGGTTCTACATAACCCGGAATACTTATATCGGGGATAATGGGTACTCATTGCGTTTACACGGTTTAGAAAGTGGCATTAATGATAATGCTAGTGCAAGGGATATTGTTATCCATGGCGCTGAATATGTGAGTGAAAATTTTATCCGCAGCCAGGGTTTTATTGGCCGAAGCTGGGGATGTCCTGCATTGCCCATGAATTTGCACAAGCCGATTATTGATAAGATAAAAAACGGTACCTGCCTTTTTATTTTTGGCAAAGATCCCGGTTATCTAAAAAGATCCAGGATTTTGAATAGCTAGTTGGGGTATCAATATAAGTTATAAAAGTGTTAATCGGGTGAATTAGAAATAAAAATATATTAGTCTTTTCCTCTATATCCATTAGCCCACTTCTTACTTCCGCCGGGCCTTTTTAGGCCATTGTTATCGGCTTCATTCATTCTGATTATTCTATTGTTGTATTTTTTCCCATTAATAGCTTTGGTCATTTTACCCGCTGCGGTTCTGTCAATTTCCACCCAACTGTTCATTTCTCTAAGATCTATTTTTCCCAGAACTTCTTTTTTCAAATTGCTTTCATCCAAAATAAATTGTAAAAAGCTTGCTTTATAAAAGCCATCTTTGGTACCCAGATTCACAAACAACCTTGTGTAGCCATTGTCTGCTCTTGAGCCTCTGTTTCGCCAATTAGAAGATTCAGTTCGACTATCGTTTCTTCGCTCTCTAAAATTGCTATTCAGGTCTTCAGCATTTTCATAGTATTTCAAAAAATGATTAAACTCCAATGCTGCTACTCTTTGTAAAATGTCTTCTTTACTTAAATGTGCAAATTTTTCATTCAAATCGTACATATAAGTTTCATAAGTATCATTAGAAATATCTGCATTGATCAGTTTATCCATAAAATGAAAAAACTGTTTTCTGCATACTTCCTTACCGGTAGGAATGTCCAACTTATGAAATTGTGCATTGGTAATTCTTTCCAGTTGTTTTATTTTATAAACTTCTCTACTATGGCAGATCGACATGCAAATGCCACTTTTGCCAGCCCTGGCAGTACGTCCGCTGCGATGAGTGTATACTTCAATGTCATCTGGTAGTTCATAATTAATAACATGTGTAATACCTTCCACATCGATACCTCGGGCAGCTACATCGGTAGCAATTAGTAACTGGATGCTTTTTTGACGGAAGCGACCCATCACTTTATCCCGTTGTTGTTGAGTAAGGTCACCATGCAGCGCTTCCAGGTCATATCCTTCTTTAATTAATCTTTCTACAATTTCCTGGGCATCGGCTTTTGTTCTAGTGAAGATGATACCATACATGCCGGGATTAAAATCGATCAAACGCTTCAGTGTTTCATAACGATGATGAGCAGCCGTAACGTAATATTGGTGGTCAATATTGATATTGGTAGTATTTTTTTTGCCTACCGTTACCTCTTTAGGCTGCTGCATGTAATTTTTTGCAATAGCTCTTACCTCGGGCGGCATGGTGGCGCTGAATAGCCAGGTGCTTTCCCTATTTGGAGTGTTTTTAAGTACAAAATCAATATCTTCCCGAAAACCCATGTTCAGCATTTCGTCGGCTTCATCCAGCACTACATATTTTACTTTTTGTAAGTCTATCGCTTTTCTTTCAATCAAATCAATTAATCTACCAGGTGTAGCAACAATTATTTGCACGCCTTTTCTAATATTACGTATTTGCATGGTAATAGAAGCGCCGCCGTATACTGCTTCTACATACAGCCCTTTAATGTGTTTTCTGAATAGTTCTAAATCATTGGTGATTTGTAAACATAATTCTCTGGTTGGGCATACGATCAATGCCTGAGGGTATTTTTCTGTGGGATTGGCAAGTTGTAGTAGTGGTAAGCCAAAAGCGGCTGTTTTACCGGTACCTGTTTGTGCAAGTCCTACAAAGTCAGTGGTGCCAGATATTAAAACAGGAATAGCCTTCTCCTGAATGGCTGTTGGGGTGTCAAATCCGAGATCGGTAGTCGCCTGTACCAGTTGCGGCATTAGTCCTAACGTTTCAAATGCATTCATCTTTGTTGATTATAAAAATTTTACTCATTATACGTACAATGTTTAAATAGATACGTATAGCATAATCGGCGCTATTTCACCAAAATATTTTACGATGATCACATGTAATGCTGATGGCCGTTGGGAGAGAAATGCATTGGAAGTGCAAAAAAACGTTACAATTATATCTATTTACAACAGCAACTGAGCATGCATGTAATTCTCAGTTTTTATTAATTGCAGCAAAGGTAATAATTTATTAGGAATAACAGCAATATATTTTTGTTTAGTTGACAGATGATAGATAACAGATGAAAGTATGGAGCGTAACAGAGATTTCATAGATATGTAAATAGGCATGGTTTCCATATTTTATTACTCATATATTATCAACAATCAACTATCATCTGTCATCTATTATCCACATTAACATTTTTTTACAAACTCATTCCTGCTAAATGGTATAATAATTGAATTTTGATATCTTGCACAAAATTTAATTTATATGTTTAAAAAAATCTCCTTATTATCCATTGTAATTAGTTGTATGAGTTTTGCTTCTTTTGCGCAAAAAGATGAAGGGTTTCAGCTAGGCCTTAAAGGTGGAGTTAACGTAGTAAAAATTTCGGGTAAATCTTTTAAAGAAGAATTTAAGTATGGGTTTCATTTAGGAGGTTATGCAGAAATTGGTCTTAGCCCTAAGGTTTCTATACAGCCTGAAATATTGTTCAACCAGGTAAATACAGATACGGCTAACAACGTAAATGAAATCTACCAAGACGTTTTTAAAAACAATATCACCTTAAGTTACTTAAGTATTCCGTTGCTGATTAATTACAAACCAAGTCATTTAATCTCACTCCAGGCAGGTCCTCAATATGGAATCTTAATCAATAAGAAGAAAACCGGCATTGAAAATGGCGTTGATGCCTTTAAAAGTGGTGATTTGTCATTATTGGGCGGTGTACAGTTGAATCTAATTAAATTTAGGGTATATGCAAGGTATGCTGTCGGACTAACCAACTTAAATGATATTGATAATAAAGATAAGTGGACAAGTCAGACTATTCAGGCAGGTGTGGGAATTAATTTATAGATTTTGGAATTTTTTATAAGAGCCTGCGATTTACACCGTAGGCTTTTTTATTTATTTATAAGCTGATATATTTTTTCTGTAATCTGATTTTCATTTAACTGCAACAAACATTCAGGAGCTGCATACAATTTGCAAATGTTTTTAGTACAAGGTTCACAGGGTAATTGCCCCAAACGGATAATGGTACGATTGTCTTGATTGTATGGCGCTGTATTGTTTTCATTTCCAGCCCCAAATAGTACAACGGTATGTATGCCCAATGCATTGGCTACATGCGCCGGGCCGCTGTCGGTACTTAATACTAATTGACAGCTACTAAATAATTGAATCATTTGTGAAAGATTGGTTTGTCCGGCGAGATTGGAAATGCCATCTTTGTTAGCAAGATCTTTAAAAATATTGTCTACAAATTCTTTTTCTTTAGAGCTACCCAATAAAATAATTTCCTGCGTAATATTTTTTCGAATATTATCAATTATTTCTATGGCTTTTTCTTTCGGCAATCTTCTGGAAGAGGCTTCAGAATTGATATTGATAACTATTTTCTTTTCTTTATTTACTACCTGATTGAGTGTAAGGCTTACCGTTGGTATGGAAATTTTCTTATCTAAATATTGTTGCAATAGATCAATATACTCTTCTACCCGGTGTATATTTTTTTTCTTTTGATAAGAATGAGTAAATAGAAACGATCGAAGTTCTTTTTTATAACCAACTCTGTATCTGGCATTTATAGCTTTTCCCATAATGCCAGATGAGAATGAATCTGGCAGGCAGAAAAAAAGATCATATTTTTTCTGCGCTGCAATTTTTTTCCCAAATTTCCATGCCCCTGATAAACCCTCATATTCGTCTTTGGAAAAAATGTATCGGTGGTTGTGTGAAGGAAAAAACTCTAACAGGCTGTCTATTCCTTTCTTAGCTATTAAATCAATAGTGGCATGGGGAAAAGCCTGGTGTAACGCTTTTACAAAAGCGGTGCTCATCACCATATCTCCCAGCCAGTTGGGTAAGCGTATTAAAATATTATTAGCCTGATGCATTTAAAGGATGCTTAAGATTATTGGTAAGATAAACATCTGCAAAAATCAAACTTTTTTATTTATTATGTTTGCAAAAATTTTTAAAGATGGAATTACAACAATTAATCACTACGGCATGGTCAAACAGGGAGTTATTAAAAGAAGCAAAATACACAGATGCCGTAAGAGCAGTAATAGAAGAGGTAGATAAAGGCAGGTTGCGTACGGCTACTCCTGTGAATGGCACATGGCAGGTAAATGAATGGGTAAAACAAGCTATACTGCTATATTTTGGTATACAGCAAATGGAAACATATACATTGCCGCCTTTTGAATTTTATGATAAAATGAAATTAAAATCCAATTATGCAGCATTAGGAGTGAGGGCTGTGCCGCATGCTGTTGCCAGATATGGAGCTTATCTGGCCAAAAATGTGGTGTTAATGCCTTCGTATGTGAATATTGGCGCCTATGTAGATGAAGGCACCATGGTAGATACCTGGGCAACCGTAGGTAGTTGTGCTCAGATAGGCAAGGGAGTACATTTAAGCGGAGGGGTAGGAATTGGCGGTGTGCTGGAGCCGCTGCAGGCTAGTCCGGTAATCGTAGAAGATGGTTGCTTCATCGGCAGCCGTTGCATTGTGGTAGAAGGGGTACGTGTTGAAAAAGAGGCTGTGTTGGGAGCTAACGTAGTACTAACGCAATCCACCAAAATTATTGATGTGAGCGGAGACACACCTGTTGAGTATAAAGGGGTAGTACCTGCCAGAAGTGTAGTGATTCCGGGAAGTTATACCAAAAAATTCCCAGCCGGGGAGTATGGCGTAGGTTGCGCTTTAATCATTGGTAAGCGTAAAGCTTCTACAGATTTAAAGACCAGTTTGAATGATGCTTTGAGGGATTTTAATGTGTCGGTGTAGGGTAGAAAAAAAATATTAAGCAATTATTTCTTCTTAACGGTAGAATTTTGAGAGTTTTCCTTTATTATGTTTGGTGAAGAAGAAATGACGTGACTACCATTAATGCCAGGTAAGTTAATTGACGTTTCTGAAGATTTTTTTATTGAGTTACTATTTTTTGTATTTATTGCCATAACATTTTACAATACAAATATACTAATTTTTTTTATTATTTACAATTTCCACTTTTTGCACATGTTCTTCTTTCTTTGAAATATGAAAGCCAAGGCAAATTACATATGGTATGGTAGATAATAGTGCAAATATTAAAGCATTGTAATAAAACGAACTCTTTCTTCTAAACACAGATTCGTTATTATCTAAAGCTGTTTCTAACTCAGTAATATAAGAAGCTTTAAGTAAATTGATGATTTCAGTTGTGCCAATTGTAGTCTTTTCATACTGTAATCGGTAGTCTTGATAGTATTTTTTAGGCATTCCCAAATATGCTACTTCAATAGGCATAATTAGTCTTATGGTAAAAAATATTGAGATTAAAAATAGAATTGCAAATATTGAAAAACATAAACATATTAGGATCTCTCTTTTTTCTGGAAGAAAAATGCCCTGTATTAATGGGATTAAAAAAATAGTTATGGCAGAATAAATTAAAATGATGTTTGTAAACCGTTCTAATACCTTTTGATAGGCAGAAGTATATTGTTCTAATCTTTCTTCATTAATATCAATAATATAATCTAAATCATAAAAAGATTTTTGACTCATAGGTTAGTTAGCTTTTAATAAAAATATTATTTTTTTATGTGAATATATAAGCAAAATTCACTCCACTTCAACCAAATACTGCATTAATTCCAGGTCATTAATAAGGATAGTTACATCATAAGTACCCTCTCTATCGAAAAGGTGATTAAAAGATAATCTTTCACCATTTGTAATATAGCCACTAATATTTTTCTGCGTTTTCTTTTTGTTCTCTTCTACTAGTAAGGTCACTTTATCGATAGGTGTAGAAGAGGAAAGCGTATAAGTAAAGGCAACTGGTTTATCTGTTTTAGTTTTGATCAGACCAGCATTAGGGGAAAATCGGCTTATCTGAAAATGATAAGCACCAGCTTTTATAAGTGGCAACTCATAAAAACTCTTTTTGCTCTTAGGCCCCTGACCTAAGAGCCATTTCTCATTATTAGGGTAATGTTGCCAGTTGAAAATATCTTTTTCTGCAAAAAAATAAGCATCCTCAAAGGCTGTGGTAAAGTTGGAGCCTTTTTTATCCAGATATCCGCTCCCACAGTACGGATCTACATAATACCATTCGTCCGGACTTAAGCCTAGTTGTACCACCGCCCAGGTATGGTTGATTTCAGCATTCTTTTCATTAATGTTATCCGTATTAAATTTTGCAAAGCCCTCAACTGTTAAGCATCGTATATTGGCAGCGCTACACATATCCTGAAAAAGCGTAGCATAACCCAATGAACCGGCTTTTCTATTTTTTAAAACAGCATCACTTGTATTATATTTTGGATCATCGGCTTTATTGGGTTTTGTTTCCTGATTAATATAGTTGGTAATCCATACATAAATAGCTCTTACTTTATCCTCTTTATCGGTAAACTTTTGGGTGAGTATATTAGCTATCGTACCCATATTCATGGAATCAAGACTGCCTATAGATCTGGCATAAGCATCTACTTGTTTGAAATCTCTGTTGAGAGATTGACTATTACTGTAATTAGCCCAAAAAAGGCCGAAAAATACAGTTGTAAAAAAAGTCGTAACTTTGCAATTATTTATACTCATAATCAATGGTGCCTAACAGGCGTTTTTCTTTAGAGTAACATTTTTCCCGAATACGCAAATTGTTGTCATAATAATACTTCCAGGTTAAATAGTTGCTATTCCCTTCTTCTGTTGCAATCATTTGGGCAATTTGTCCTGCATTGTTGTATTCAAATGTATAGTCAGGGAGCAGTTGTGGTTTTAAATCACTGCTTTGCACTACATCAGTTAATCTGTTTTTAACATCATAATAGTAAAAATATTTGCTACCTGTTCTGGTATTTTTTTCAATAACTACATTTTTATTTTCATCCAAAGAAAAAAGTATAAGTGTAGTATCCTTGTCATTCTTAATACGAAACATTTGTTCTAATAAACCTTTGTCAGAGTAGCGGTAAAGGTGATCTTCTCGTGATTCTGTAATAAAATCGTCATCACTGGATCGAACTACCGAAGTGATTTTTATGAGGTTACCGTTGTTGTTATATTCATAAGCAGATGTGGATACAGCTATATCAGAGCTGTCAACTGTTTTGTATAGCAGGTCATTTTTAAAATATGATGTGAATATGGAGGCGCCGGTAATATTTGACCTGGTTTCCGTTTCAATTTTACTATAATCTTTTAATATCTTCTTTTCACAAAAAAAACCTTCGCTGGGCTGGCCATCAGCCTCAATACTTTTAACTATGATTTTTCGTATTTTTTGCTGTTTAAAAGTATTAACTTCAGATGTTGCCTCTTTGTTACTTATTATATCTTTGTAGTAATATTGTGCAATGGAAGGGCAGCTTATTGCAATTAGAATGAATATTTTTATTATTTTAGTAATCATAAACAACTTCAAATTTAATTTAAACATTCTTTATCACTCAAAGTAATATTATTTAAGCATCAAAACTTTATTATTTTTAACAAAAAACGAAATATAACTGTTTTAAAACTCGATAAATCATTAAAAAATAGTTAAATTATCGCTTACCATATTTTAATTATTCATGGAAAAAGTATTACCCGATCAGTTTTTGCGCCTAATTGCTATTATGAATGATTTGCGTGAAAAATGTCCTTGGGATAAAAAGCAAACCATTCATACGCTACGCCAGCAAACGATTGAGGAAACATATGAGTTAATAGACGCCATTTCCGAAGAGAATTGGGTAGGAATAAAGGAGGAGTTGGGCGACTTGTTGCTTCATATTGTATTTTATGCAAAAATTGCGGATGAAAAAAAGCTTTTTAATATGTATGATGTGATAAAGTGTGTTTGTGAAAAGCTGATTGCCAGGCATCCGCATATTTATGGAGATACTGAAGCAGCTAAGGATATTCATACTGAAGAAGATGTAAAGCGTAATTGGGAAAAATTGAAATTAAAAGAAGGAAAAAAATCTGTTTTGAGTGGGGTGCCTGTTGCGTTGCCTGCAATGGTAAAATCGATGCGTTTGCAGGAGAAAGCTAAGCAGGTAGGGTTTGAATGGGATACCAAAGAGGAGGTTTGGGAAAAAGTACAGGAAGAAAAAGAGGAATTGCTGGATGCAGTGGCGGCAGAAGATATAGATAAAATGGAAGAGGAGCTGGGAGATCTCTTTTTTAGTATTGTCAACTATTCTAGATTTTTACAAATAGATGCAGAAAAGGCTCTGGAACGTACCAATAAGAAATTTATTGACAGATTTACAAAAATGGAAACAATTGCCATGAAAAATGGAAAATATTTGCACGAGATGAGTCTGGAAGAAATGGATGCCATTTGGGATAAAGTAAAATCAGATACTAAATAACTTAAAAAAGTGCACAACTCATTCGGCCAATTTTTTTTTAGAAATAGTTACCAGCTAATTGTTGCAGCCTGGCTGATCACTATTTCTTTTTTTGTGGACAACTACTGGGCCGGTAATTCTTCTGTTAAAGCTGTTCAAAAAAATCTGTCAACATATTTGCACGATCAACAGGAAGATTATCAAAAGCTAATTCATGATACAGTTACCATAAATAAACTTGTTACCAGGAACCATGATGAAGAATTCTTAAAAAAATATATCAGTAAACACTATTTTTTTTACTTATATGAACAACATGATACCGGGCATTTTACCTTATCCTTCTGGAATACACAAGCAGTAGTTCCTAATGATGAAATATTATTATCTGATAAAAACGAGGGTTTTGTTCAGTTGCAGAATGGATATTATGCCTGGCAAAAATTTTATGTCAACAATATAGCCTCCGTTGTTTTAATTCCTATAAAATGGAAATATATTATCCGTAACGATTACCTGCAAAATACATTTGTTATTGGGGATGGTATTGAAGCCAATTATGATTTAACAACTACCCCCAATAATTGGCCCGTACAATCAATTTCAGGAACTCCTCTTTTTTATTTGACTCAGATCGGGAGTGCAGCGTTGGTCAAGAATAATATCGTTGCAATATGGCTTAGGATTTTTGCAGCGCTGGTAGTATTAGTATTTATACATTTTTGTGCCACTTTTCTAGCCCTGAAAAACCAGTTGAAAAATGCAATACTCTTCTTAATAACCACTATTATTACGCTTAGAACAGCCAGTTATTATCTGCCTATCCCTTTAAACTTTAGGCAATTTGAATTATTTGATCCAACCATCTATGGTTCTAATTGGGTTTTACGATCATTGGGAGACTTATTAATCAATACACTTTTATTTGTGTGGTTTGTTTTGTTCATTTATCACCATTTGCAGGAAAAAAATATACAAATTAAACCTCGGAAAACATTTGAAAAATGGTTTTATCTACTGTTGTCTGTAATTATTTTAATAGGGACTACTTTTACTATAGGGCATATTATCCGATCGATGGTGGCAGACTCACAGATATCATTTGATGTTATTAACTTTTTTACCCTCGATTTGTACAGTTTCATTGGCTTCATTGTATTGTGTTGTATGGCCATGGGTTATTTTTTTGTTACCCTGATTATCTTATTTCTGTTACGTCCTCTTTTTCCTAAAAATTTTATACAACTTTATGTATGCACCGCTGTTGTAGGTTTAGTATTTTTAACCGTTAATTTGTCGTATAGCTCTATTGAATTTGAATTGTATATGCTGGTGTGGTTAATGGGATATATTTTTTTGATTAACAGTAGTTACCTCAAGCTCGTATCTAATAAACTTATTTCTTCTAAACTGATATTCTGGCTTTTCTTCTTCTCTATTTCAATAGTTTCTATAATCGTTGCAGAAAATAAACTGAAAGAACGTAGAAACAGAGAGCATTATGCAGAAATTTTATTTACAAAATCTGATCCCGGCGGCGAAACACTGATCAATACCTTTCTGGCAGATTTAAGCAATGATTTTTTGGCAAATAATTTTTATCGATTTAAAAATGATTCTGCTAACCTGGCTTTAAAGGATAGTATTGTAAGTAGTATTTTTTCAGGATATAGTAATAAGTATGATACTAAAATTTATACATTTGATTTTGATGAAAGGCCATTATTTAATTCTGATTCCAGCAGTTATAAGGATCTGAATTTTATTATTAATACACAGGCTAAACCTACCAACACTGCTACCGATGGTTTATTTTACTACGAGGAATCTTATGATCGTTTTAGTTATATCAGTAAGAAAAATATTATTGATCCATTGGGTAACTTATTAGGGTATGCGTTTATTATCGCTCGTCCTAAAATTTTTAAGACGGATGCTCTTTACCCTGAGTTATTTTCGAAGGGCTATAGTAATTCAATAGAAAATTCGCCTATTTATTCATTTGCGGTTTATAATAATTTGCAGTTAGTAAATAGCCATAATGAATATACATTCGCAACTACTCTTGATAGCACCGATGTACCCTTGGGAAGTATTACCACAATCAAACGTAATGGCTATGATGAATTATGGTATAAAGCAGGTCCGGATAAAATTGTAATTATTGCCAAAGAAGATAATTTCCTAATTGAGGCCATCACTTTGTTTTCTTATCTGTTTTGTGCTTTTTTACTAGTAGCTGCATTATTTTGGTTTTTGAACATTTTAATAGTATCCAGATGGGGAAGCAACAGGCTCCGGTATAATTGGCAAATGAGCATTCAGAATCAGATACACGTGACTATCATTTTTATTTGCGTACTCTGTTTTTTAATTATTGGTGTAGCTACTATTTTATTTTTTATCAACCGATATGAAAGTAATAATAAGGAAAAGCTGAGCCGAACCATTAGAATTATGGAAAATGAAGTAAAATCTTCCTTTTCGGAATTGTCCGTTGCTAATGATGTATTAAAAATATATGATGAAGAATATAAAGCCAAATTGGAAAAGCTGGTTGCTAAAATATCTGAGGTGCATGCGGTAGATATTAACCTCTATGATGTAGAAGGAACGTTGCAGGTATCCTCACTTCCCTTGCCATATAATAAAGGTATAGTGAGTACCCGTATGGATCCATTAGCTTTTTACCATTTAAATCATAAAAAAGAGGCTCAATATTTTAAAGAAGAAAGAATAGGAAAATTAAGCTTTGTGAGTAATTATCTGCCAGTAATGGACAAAGCCGGTACTGTATATGCTTACTTAAATATTCCATACTTTACTTCCCAGAGCAAATTAAAACAGGAGATTTCTAATTTTTTAGTTACCATTATTAATCTCAATGCCTTCATATTTTTGATTGCAGGTATTGTGGCGTTATTCATAACAAATCGTATTACAGGATCTTTTACTTTAATCGGTAATAAAATGAAAGAAGTAAATCTGGGTAAATTAAATGAGCCGATAGAGTGGAAGCGTAACGATGAAATTGGAATTTTAGTGAAAGAATATAATAAGATGATGAGTAAGTTAGATGAGAGCGCTGCTATGCTCGCTAAAAGTGAACGTGAAACTGCCTGGCGTGAAATGGCCAGGCAGGTTGCCCATGAAATTAAAAATCCGCTTACCCCCATGAAGCTAAGTCTGCAATATTTGCAAAAGGCCATCAAAAATAATGATCAAAATGTAAACGAGTTGTCACAAAACGTTGCGCAAACGCTGGTTGAGCAAATCGAACACCTTAACCAAATCGCCAGCGAGTTTAGCCAGTTTGCGAATATTGGCAATCCTAAGATTGAAAAATTTGATTTAAATGACTCTCTAAAATCATTGATACGATTACATTCTGCCGGTGATGGCGGTCAGATCATGTTGCAGTCTCTGGATGCAAAAATTATGATCGAAGCCGATAAAACGCAGATCAACCGCTTGTTCACCAACTTGATTCAAAATGCTTTTCAGGCAGTACCTTCAGATAGAATGCCTGACATAAAAGTTATTAGCAAAATTGAGAACGAAAAATATGCCCTGGTAACAATTACAGATAACGGAACTGGCATTCCTGATGATATCCAGGCTAAAATATTCACCCCCAATTTTACAACCAAAACTTCAGGAACCGGCCTTGGACTAGCAATGTGTAAAGGTATTGTGGAACAGGCAAAAGGGCAAATCTGGTTCGATACAACAACTAATAAAGGCACCCGCTTTTTTGTACAGATACCCAGTGTAGTGGTCAATGGGTTAATTGATAATGGATAATGGATAATGTATAATGTGTATTTTTTATAATTATATTAATTATAATATATTAATGATTATTAATGAATAATTTAAATATATTGTTATTTAGCAATTATTAATTAATTCATTATCCTTCGCCGGGCTTTATTGTATGCATATTTTTTGAGGAATCTTATCGATTCAGAAAGCATAATCCATAGCTCTGGTGGGCTGTACCCCAAAAATCTGCATTCGTGTAATTCGTAAAAATTCGAGTAATAAGTATTTTATACTTTGTAATTTAAATAAAAAATATTTACTTTGTAATTCAAAGTGCTTTTCAAGATTATGCAAAACCAAATAACAAAGCTGTTTAATATTGATTATCCTATTATTCAGGCAGGGATGATATGGGCAAGTGGCTGGAGGCTGGCAAGCGCCGTTAGTAATGCAGGTGGGTTGGGTATAATCGGTAGTGGAAGCATGTACCCTTCTGTGCTAAAAGAGCATATTCAAAAGTGCAGAGCCGCTACTGATAAGCCTTTTGGGGTTAATATCCCTTTGCTTTATCCGGATATAGAACAGCATATAGAAACTGTTATTCAGGAAAAAGTACCCATTGTATTTACGAGCGCCGGTAATCCTAAAACCTATACTTCCATTTTAAAACAACACGGTATTAAGGTTGTACATGTTGTAAGTAGTAGCAAATTTGCATTAAAAGCACAGGAAGCCGGTTGTGATGCGGTAGTAGCAGAAGGTTTTGAGGCCGGGGGCCATAACGGTAGGGAAGAGACGGCCAGTTTTGTGCTTATTCCCACTGTATCTGAGACGGTGAAAATCCCTGTCATTGCTGCAGGCGGTATTGCAACAGGGAGGCAGATGCTTGCTGCTATGGTACTGGGAGCACAAGGCGTTCAAATTGGCAGTCGAT
This sequence comes from uncultured Ferruginibacter sp., assembly GCA_964586215.1. Classification (GTDB taxonomy): domain Bacteria; phylum Bacteroidota; class Bacteroidia; order Chitinophagales; family Chitinophagaceae; genus Ferruginibacter. The sequence continues at coordinate 32,991 of CAZPHA010000005.1, read as the reverse complement.
TTGTGGCAACCGAGGAAGCCTCTTGCCATATCAACTTTAAAAATGCTGTTATTCAGGCTAAAGAAGGGGATACGCTTTTATCATTAAAACAACTTACTCCCGTGCGATTGCTTAAAAATAAATTTTTTGGTGAAATACAGCAGGCAGAAAAAACATGCCAGCCTCCGGAAATATTGCAACAAATTTTGGGAAGAGGGCGAGCAAAGAAAGGAATGTTTGAAGGCGATATGGATGAAGGAGAATTAGAAATAGGACAGGTTAGCAGTATGATTAATAAAATAAAATCAGCCCGAGAAGTAGTAGAAGAAATATGGGACGATTTTAATAAAGCCTTACAAACACCACTTAAATAATTCCCTATATTTGCTCAGCTTAAATAGAACTTAGTTTAATTCGAAATAATTAGTGTTATTAAAAATATAACATTCGTTCATATAAATATGCTCTACCGATGTTAAGATCACATCATTATAAATTCATTTTAAAACTTTTGGGAGCGGTTATACTGCTTGTTTTTTTCTTAAATATAAAAGCACAGCCTCCGGTAAATGATCCGGCTAGGCTTGGGAATGGGATGCCCAATGTTACACCGGGTACACAAATGCCTCCGGCACAATTATATGAAGCATTGAAAGACAAAAATCCCGGTAAGGATAAATCTACTTTAGGTGTTGACTTAAACAAGGCATTGAAAATTGAAAAAGATAGTATTGTAGAAGACGATATTACTCAGTCAGCCGTTAATCCGGAAAATGATACCTACGGGATGCATTTGTTTAAAGGAAAAGCTATTGCGGAAGTTACAGAATTATCTACGCCGCCGTTGGATTATCCTATTGGCGTTTCAGACCAGCTTATTGTATCCTTGTGGGGTGGCGCTGAGGCCAGTTTTGAGTATAATGTGGCCAGAGATGGTTCTATTTTTCCTACAGGGTTAGGGAAAATTTATGTACAGGGCTTAACATTTGAAAATGCCAGGGCGCTTATTCGAAGCCGTTTTATGACGGTAGTTCCCCCAGGTACTAATTTGACAGTTTCTCTAGGGCAGCCACGTAGCATTCATGTAAACGTAGCGGGGGAAGTAAACATACAAGGACCCGTAACGGTATCGGCCTTTAGCAATGCATTTAATGTAATTGCCATGGCAGGCGGCCCAACCAGTATGGCTAATTTACGAGAAATTCAAATTAAACGTAATGGAAAGATTATTGAAACATTGGATGTATATAAATATCTAACTGCCGGGGATTTCGGAAGACATATTTATTTAGATAATAATGACTTCGTAATTGTCACTACGGTAGAAAAGAAAGTACAAGCAGAAGGGAAATTCAGGCGCCCTATGTATTACCAATTGAAAAAAGATGAAGGTATAAAGGCATTATTGAAATATTCAGGTGGTTTGGAAACAGAGGCATTTAGCAGTGGCATGAAAGTTTTCAGAACAGAATCAGAGAAGCAGGTCATAAAAGATGTTAATGCAACTGCCATCATGAATCCACTGCATGATCCAAGGTTGGAAAACGAGGATTATCCTTTAATGGATGGTGACGTGGTAAAAGTAATTGCCATCAATCCCGGCTTGTCCAATAAAATTGAAATACAAGGAGAAGTTTCTTATCCCGGGGTTTATGAATATAGAAAAGGAGATCGTGTTTTTGATGTGATCAACAGAGCAGGAGGTATTACTAAAAACACTTATCTATATCGGGCGTATATTTTTAGAGGAGCTGGTGATTCTACAACAGTAAAATCGAATAAAATTGAAATAAATCTAAGCGATATTGAGAAAAATAATAACGCCAGCGTGAATAATGTAGCATTAAACGCTAACGATCTGATAGTTCTTTTCGGAAAAAATCAGTTTGCTGACAGGCAGTATGTAGAAATATTTGGCGAAGTAAGGAAACCCCAGAAAATTAACCGATATGGCGGCATGACATTGCAGGATCTTATTTATTTATCCGGGGGGTTAAAGCAATCGGCAGAATTTGGCAGAATTGAAATCGCCAGTGTACTAAATATCGATACAACAAACGATCTTCAGCAGCCTATACGTACGATTATTAAAACTATACGTGTTAATCCATCTTTAGAGTTGGATAGCGTTTCTGCTAAGATTGAATTAAAACCTTATGACCAGGTGTATGTAAGAAAAAACCCTGAATTTGAATTACAGCAAATTATCAAAATTGATGGTTTGGTAAACTATCCTGGGGCCTATCCTAAAATAGATAAATTTGAACGCTTGTCATCCTATATTGAAAGGGCAGGTGGTATTAGAGAGAATGCAGATTTAAGCGGCGCCATTCTTTTTAGGAAAAGCTCGCAGTTCTATCAGGGACGTGTTAATAATTCACTGGCCGACATAGAGGCATCTTTAAAAGCGGACATAGTATCTTCTGTAAAAAGTATTGATGAAGAACCAGTAAGTATCGAATTGTACAAAGCATTAAAATATCCAAATTCTAAGTATGATATTGTATTGCAGGAAGGTGATAGATTATATGTGCCAGAAATTAATCCTTTTGTGAGTGTTGCGGGAGTTGTTCAGTCGCCTCTTAAGTTGGCTTTTGATAAAGAACATACCAATCTTGGATTTTATATTGATAAAGCCGGTGGATTTGGGATAAAACCATGGCGAAGGAGAATCTATGTAACTTACGCCAATGGTAAAAGCAGGCGCACCTTTAATTTGCTATTTTTTCATTTTTATCCTAAAGTAAAGGAAGGAAGTGTAATTGTTGTTCCCGGAAGGCCGGAAGGCGCTGAAGTTACTGATATTGTGAAGCAGATATTTGTATCGGCAGTACCTATCATCACTGCCTCAATTATTGCAAAATATATCATTAAATAAGCTGTTTTTATGGGTAGTACCGAATTTACACTGCAGTTCATAAAGCGTTTAAAGAAAATTAGTTGGGCAATATTATTAATTGCTTTGACAGGCGGGGGATTATTTTATTATTTGGCAAAAAGAAAGATAATAGTATATACATCTAAAACAACCGTATTTCCTTTGGAAAGCTCTAGTGACAATATTAGCAATTCATCTATTTCAAGTATATTAGGATTGTCGCCTAGTGCAAAATCATTTTCCGGAGAAGCTTCTGTAAATATTGTAGAACTAGCTATGAGCAGAAGAATTAGAGAAAATGTTGTCGGTATGAAGGTAAAAGAATTAGGTAATAAAACTTTTGCTCAGTTGCTGATAGAAGAAAATAATAAGTATACAGGCTTCATGCAGAATGAAAAGATAAAAATGTCAAAGGATAGCGCTGCTATAATTTATCAGGGAGGATTGTTGTTAAGTAGTGGCTTAGAAGTGAAGCTTTCAAAAAATGGTACTTTTGAGCTAAATTTTAGCAATACGAATGCCAACCTTGTAAGATTAATTTCTTACGCACTTATTAATAAGATTTCTGAGTTTTATATTTATTTAAAAAGAGAAAAGGCACAGGTTGATTATAACTTTGCAGTAAAAAAAGTAGATTCACTTCAAAAAGTTATGCAACAACTTGATGCAAAACAAATTAGTCTGGATGAAACTTCATTTTTTACTGATCAGCAGCTAAAGCGATATAGCATACCAAAAATAAATTTGGGACAGGAAAAGCAGTTGATCCAACAACAGTATCTGGCATCCGTAGCTACTCGAGAATCTGCAGCGTATCGCTTACAAAAAGAAACACCTGTTATCCGTATTTTGGATAACCCCGAACCACCATATGATGCCAGTATTAAACCTACTCGTGTTTACACCATTATTGGGCTGCTGCTTGGAGCAGTATTGGGAATTTTTATTTTTACCTGGAATATCATTTTAGCCTATATCAGCGCTGAATTAAAAAAAATGGTGAATAAGCCATCTGAAAAACCAGTTGAATCAAGTGAAGCATAAAAACTATTACCTATAAATAGTTTTTTTATGCTTCATTCAAAAAAGTTAATAAAAATGTTTATTCTTTCTCTATCACAAAATAGTTAATTGCTTTTATGGAAGATTGTATTACCTGAACGCCTACATCCGGCAATGCCTCTTGTAACAGGTCCAGCGTTTGCTGTTTTGTACGTTGATAGAAACCATCCCAATTGCCAATCCAATGATAGTCGAAGGTAGAATAGTAGTTGGAATCCTTGAAGGATGCAATTATTTTACCACTTTTATTCAGATTAGTAAAAAGACTTTGAAAGAGCTTTATAATGCCTTTATCCTGTATATAGTCAAAAAGTCCAACACTATAAATAAGATCAAATTTACCCAACGTTGATTCCATATATTGTGCATCTACAAGCTTAAGAACATTTAGTTTAATAAATTCGAACTTTTTCATGTCAATCATTCTGCTGGCTAGAGTAATTTCAGAAAAATTAAGAGCTTCACTATCAAAGTCTACACAGGTAATTTTCCCATTTAACTCGTTTAGGCTTACTCCAATTTCATATAATTCCTTAGAAGATCCACAGCCGATATTTAAGATGTTTAAAAATTTAGTCTGATCTCTTTGGAACATTTCTTTTGTAAGTATATCTTTTAACTTTTCTTTTCGCTCTCTTACGCCGACTCCAAGTGTACGACTTATAGTATACAAATCAATATATTGGCCAAAAAGATCTTCGGAAACAGGATATCCTTTGTATAGGTACTCTAATGTAATATTATCGCCCTGGTAACCTTTAGGCCAGTCAATTACTCTGGAATTGAGAACACTATGTTTGGCAAAATCGTAATACTGTTGTTTGAATGTGTGTCTGACATTTTCTAAAATGTCGTCTTTTGGCATTGCGTCCACTTGCTTTTCTAAATCTTTGTAAATTTCACATAGCTCCTGCCAGGCATTCAATTTGAATGTGCTGTTGGTTGTGCAATGTTTTGTTTTAAAATCAGTAAGGCGAGAAAAAAATTGTTCATAAGGCTGGTCAGTTTGATGTTTCATTACAAAGGGTTTGATTATGTTAATAAATAGAATTTAGACTGATCGGATGAAATCGGATTAAATATGTCTTGGCATTCGTAGAATAAATTTAGGTAAAAAATTGAATTAATTTAAAAACAATTACGAATTATATTTTTTTTATATTTATTTGTGAGACTCAATTTTTGCAATTCGCCAAAGGCGAAGCAGCAAAAATTGTAAGTCGAACAATCCCGCCTTTGGCGGAAGGTATAATACCCCACAGCTTGCTGCGGAAAAAGGGTTCGGGGCTTGCCCCGAGGTTCATACCTGTGCTTTAAATGCCCATCTGATCATTTGCTTCCATGATGCTTTTTTACCATATAATAAAATTCCGGTACGGTAAATTTTTCCGGCAAGCCAGGTCGTGAATAAAAAGCCTACAATTAATAAAATCATTGATAGTACAAGTTGCCACCAGCTTACAGCTCCTGCAGCAGGTACAATTCCCATCATAACTATGGGCGAGGTAAAAGGGATGATACTACCCCAAAATGCCAACGGCGTTGAGGGGTTTTGCGCTGCCTGTGCCATAATGATAAATGCAAAAACAATTGGCATGGTAACCGGTAACATGAGTGACTGGGCTTCCTGGATGTCGTCGTTTACAGCGCTACCGATAGCCGCAAATAAGCTGGAGTAAAATAAAAATCCTCCCAAAAAATAAAATATAAAACATCCAATAATTTTGGGCCAGTTGAGTGAACTTAAAGCGCTTTTCGCCTGTGCTATATTTTGTGCCGCATCACTAAATTGAGCTGAACCGGCTGTCATAGTATTATTAGCCTGAATTTGCTGTACCTGGTGCATAATATCACTCGGAATAAAAAACTGCGCAACCGAACTTAAACCGATGATTAATATGATCCAAAGTAAAAACTGTGTCAGGCCAACAGCGCCGATACCTACTATTTTACCCAACATTAGCTGAAATGGCTTTACAGAGCTAACAATCACCTCAGCTATTCGGTTTGTTTTTTCTTCCATTACTCCACGCATTACAGCTGCACCATAAATAAACATAGTGATATATATAAGTATCCCACAGAAAAACCCAATGCCATAAGTCAGGCCTGAATAAATTTGTTGTTTATTACTGCCCAGTTGTTGTACCTGTTTTAATTGAATACTTCTTGCATTGTTTTTTAGAGAGTTTAATTCATTGCGGCTGATCCGAAAATTATCTTGTAGCATTTTGTTTTCTAATGCCAGATTCAATTGACTTTGAATATAATCTTCCGTACGATTGTTTAGCTGCTTTTTTACATCAATATTGATATTATTATTGCTTTTGTCATTCAACGTCTTAATATTGATATAGGCATCAACATCTTCTTGTAATAATGAAGTAGAGCTGGTATCATTGGTATAAATAAAGCTAATGGATTTATCTTCTTTATCGGTTAAATTGTTTTTAAAAATACCCGTTTCATCATGAATGGCAATTTTGCTTTTCCCGGCATTTTTAAGTGAAATCATGATTGATCCTACAATAAAGAGCAGCATTACAATGGGTAATAAAAAGGTCGATAATAAAAAAGTTCTATTTTTTACCCTGGTAACATACTCTCTTTTGATAATTAATAAAATCTTGTGCATGCAAAATTATTTTTAGCATTATTTATTTACTGGCTTACATCAAATTGTCTGGTAGTAGAGGTAGGGGTGCCTTCTACCAGTCTGATAAAAATATCATTTAAAGAAGGCAGTTCTTCCTGAAATGAATGAATATTGATGGATTTGCTAATAAAATATTGTAACACATCATTGGTGGATGTTCCCTCCTGCAGTTGTAGCGATAAGCTATCCGGGGCATATTTTATTACTTTAAAAATATGTGTCATTAAATGTTCGGGTAAAGCATTAACACCAATATTGTAAATGTTATCCTTAAAATTATTTTTTATCTCTTTTACAGAGCCATCTAGTATTTTTTCCCCTTTATTTATAAGAATAATCTGATCACATATTTCTTCCACCTGCTCCATGCGGTGAGTACTAAAAATGATGGTACTCCCGTTTTTGGCTAAATTAAAAATTTCATCTTTGATGAGATTTGCATTGACAGGATCTAACCCGCTAAAAGGCTCATCCAAAATAATCAGTGGAGGATTGTGCAAAACAGTTATTACAAACTGAAGTTTTTGACTCATGCCTTTACTTAAATCCTCTACTTTCTTGTTCCACCAGCTTTGCATTTCAAATTTTACAAACCAATGCCTGATTTGCTTCATGGCTTCCTGCTTTGTTAGGCCTTTCAGCTGTGCTAAATACAATGCCTGCTCACCAATCTTCATTTTTTTGTACAACCCCCTTTCTTCCGGCATATAGCCTATTTTGATAATGTCATTTATGGGATCAAAATTTTTATTATCTAAAGTGATAGAGCCACTATCAGGATAAAAAATTCCGGTGATCATCCGCAGCAACGTCGTTTTGCCGGCACCGTTAGGTCCTAATAATCCAAAAATACTTCCACGTTTAATGGAAAAGCTAATATCATCAACAGCTTTTTGGTTAGAGAAGTTTTTTTTCAGGTTGTGTACTTCTAAAATGTTCATAGAATAAAGTTAATGTATAGAGAATTATTAGTTTCAATATTTTTATGAGTGGCAAATATCAGCACATTAGCATATTATCACATCATCACATTAGCATATCATCACATTAGCATATCATCACATTAGCATATCATCACATTATCACATTAGCACATCAGCACATTGCTTGGCCACTTTATCGCCATCCATTGCAGCACTTACAATGCCGCCGGCATATCCTGCACCTTCGCCGCAGGGGTATAAATTTTTTAATTGCGGATGTGTTAAGCTGTCAGGGCCTCTGGGTATGCGTACAGGTGAGGATGTTCTGCTTTCTGTTGCTACCAATACAGCCTCATTGGTATAAAAACCTATTCCGCCTTTCGTGATTTTCATTTTCTCGCCGAAGGCGATAAAACCCTTTTGTAAAGATTTGTAAATGAATGCAGGTAGTACATGCAGTAGATTTGTTGATTTTAGCCCGGGTAAATAGGAGCAATCAGGAAGGGTAGTGGATAACTTGCTGTTGCAGAAGTCTGCCATACGTTGTGCCGGTGCTACAAAGCTGCCTCCGCCAGCCTGAAAACAGTTCTGTTCTACCATCTGCTGAAAATACATCATCAATAGAGGATGGTTCTCAACATCCTTAATTTTTAATTGGGCATTTTTAATTTCCCTCAAAGCATCTGCTTTTTCCACCTGTACCACCATGCCGCTGTTGGCGTAAGGGTTGTTTCTTTTAGAAGGGCTCCAGCCATTTACTACCAACTCACCCGGACTGGTAGCAGCAGGTGCTATGATGCCGCCGGGACACATGCAAAAGGAAAATACACCTCTGCCATTCACCTGGTGTACGAGGCTGTATGCAGCAGGAGGAAGCTGTTCATCCCTCCTATCACAATGATACTGTATTGAGTCAATAATCTGTTGCGGATGTTCAACTCTAACTCCCAATGAAAACGGTTTAGCTTCTATTAAAATTTTTTTATGGTATAATAGCTCAAAAATATCTCTGGCGGAGTGCCCTGTCGCTAAAATAAAAGCACCTGCCTTAAAATAATTACCACAAGCCGTTTTAACCCCTGTAATTTTGTCTCTGTCCATAACAAAATCAATCACTTTTTTTTCAAAAAGAAACTGGCCGCCACAATCTATTATCTGCTGACGCATGGCAGTGATAATTTGCGGTAATTTATTGGTGCCGATATGAGGATGAGCCTCATATAAAATTTTTTCATCAGCTCCAAAGTGTACAAATAATTGGAGTATTCTGTCTATGCTACCTCTTTTATTACTTCGTGTGTACAATTTGCCATCGCTGTAGGTGCCGGCCCCACCTTCTCCGAAACAATAATTGCTCTCAGGATTTACAATACCTTCTTTGTTCAAAATGGCCAGATCTCTTCGGCGGTCTCTTACATTTTTTCCTCTCTCTAAAATGATAGGCTGGATACCTTTTTCTATTAACTCCAAAGCTGCAAACAAACCAGCCGGTCCTGCGCCAATGATCACTACTTTTTGGGCGGAATGTGCTACATCTTTAAAAATAAATGGCTGTAAGGAGCGATCCTGAAAAGGTTCGTCGATAAATGCATGAACGGTAAGATTTACCCAAATGGTTTTAGCTCTGGCATCTAATGATTTTTTTAGTAAATGATAGCCGGTAATATGGGTTGGTTTTTTGCCGGTAGTAGCTGCAATGGCCTTTTTAATATCTGTGTCACTTCCTGCCTCAGCAGGAAGCAGCCTAAGCTGTATTTTTTGTTGCATGTGTTAGGGATTTAGCCTAAAAACAAGTAATATAATTATTGATTATTTTTATATATAAATATATGTTTATAAATTAATTATAAATTATTAATTATTTAACTGTAAATAAAATTTGGGCGTGTCCCTCGTCTCCGCCTGCGGCGGATCTTCAGGTCGGGCTATTCGCTACAAGTCCTCGCCACTCGTTCCTCGTGGCTCCGGGCTTTCCGCTGCTATCCCTCACGCTTTTCGGCTCGTGAGACACGAGCCGAGGCTGCGAAATCCTAATCAATCCAAAAAATCAGCGCTATTAGAAAGGCAAATCATCTACTGGTTCGGGATCAACCGCTACAAAAGTATCCAGCGGTTGTGATTGATCAAAATGATTGGGATTGGAGGAGTTACCCGGCGCTAGAATTTGTTCAATTCTCCAGGCATCTAAATTGGTGATATAATTTACTTTACCGTCTTTTTCCCACTTGCTGCCTTTAATATTGAAATAAACTTTTACTTCATCACCAATATTCACTTTATCCACCAGCGATGTTTTGTCCTGTACACTTTGAAATTTTACAAAATTGGTAATCGTTCTGCCGCCGATATCTTCACTTTTTTCTACAACAAACTCTCTGGTTTTAAAAGTTTCAGTGCGTTGTACAGTGTCGTATTTGGCAACCATTTTTCCGGTAAGTTCGTAGCTCATTTAATTATTTTTTTAGTCAACAAAAATAGTTGTTATTTGCCAAAAAAATCTGTTTTTATTTAGCGATAATTGCTAAAAAAAATCCTAACTTTCTGTATTCTTTATATTATCTCTGATGCGTAAAAATTTATATGTATTCTCGGCATTTTTGGTCACTTTATTCATAAGTGCCTGTTACTCAACTTATCAGCCAGCGGCTGTACAATACAAGGATTATAAAATAAATCAGTCTATCCGGCAGGATTCTGCATTATTGGTGTTAATAAAGCCATATGCCGATAGTGTTAATAAAAAGATGAATGATGTTATTGCAGTGTCTGCTGTAGAACTGGAGAAAAAGCAACCGGAAGGCTCTTTGGGCAACTTACTGGCGGATGCTATGTTAACGATGGCCAGAGCAAAATATAAAATACCGGTTGATGCTGCTTTTATCAATTTTGGGGGCATTCGTTTGCCTTCGTTACCAGCGGGTAATATTACCCGGGGAAAAGTTTTTGAACTGGCTCCTTTTGATAATGTGGTGGTGGTACAAAAAATCAATGGTAAAGTGTTGCAGGAATTTTTAGATCATCTGGCAGGCAGGGGAGGCTGGCCCTGTGCCGGAATTACCTGGCAAATAAAAGATAAGAAAGCCGTTAACGTAAAAATAAATGGTAATCCTTTAAACGAAAGTGCCGATTACTACATTGCCAACAACGATTATGTGGCAAATGGGGGCGATGATTGCAGCATGCTCAAAGGAATTCCGCAACTGAATCAGAATTACCTGTTCAGAGATGCACTCATTGATTATTTTACCAATTTTACAAGGCAGGGGAAAAAAATTTCTGCTCAACTAGAAAACAGAGTAAGCAATGCAAACTAGAAGAAAATTTATCAGACAAAGTGCACTGGCAGCCGGGGGACTTTTAGTGTCTAACAGTATGCTGGCAAATTGGCAGGAAAAGGAAGCTATACGAAAGCTTACCATTTTACATACCAATGACGTACACAGCAGGTTGGAGCCTTTTCCAATGGATGGCGGTAAAAACCAGGGTTTGGGTGGTGTAGCAGCCAGGGCAGCATTAATTAATCAGATTCGGCAGGCAGAAGATCATGTTATCTTACTCGATGCAGGAGATATTTTCCAGGGCACTCCCTTTTTTAATTTATATAAAGGTGAGCCGGAAATTAAAGCCATGACTGCCATGGGCTATGATGCTGCTACCATGGGTAATCACGACTTTGACGGGGGTATGGAAAATTTCGCTACCCAATTGAATTATGCTAAATTCCCTATTACTATTTGTAATTATGATTTTACAGGCACACCCATGGAATTTAAATACAAACCTTATCATATTATAAAAAAAGGAAAATTAAAAATAGGGGTTACCGGGGTTGGAATTGAGCTGACAGGGTTGGTGCCGGATGTTTTATTCGGTAATACGAAATATCTGGATCCCATACAACAGCTCAATGCTACAGCAGATCGTTTGAAGAAAGAGGAGGCCTGTGATATGGTGATCTGCCTGAGCCATTTAGGATATCAATATAAAGATAATAAAGTAAGCGATATTATTTTGGCGAAAGAATCAGAGAAAGTTGATTTAATCTTAGGAGGCCATACACATACTTTTTTAGATGCACCGGTAATGCAGAAAAATAAGTCAGGGCAGGATGTGATTATCAATCAGGTAGGCTGGGCCGGTATTATGTTGGGGCGTTTAGACTTTGAATTACTGGGTACGAGTAAGAAAAATTTGCTAAAATCACATACGATCGAGATAAGGGAAAAATTGTCGGAATAAAAAATTTTTTTTTCAACAAATTAATTTTGATATTCGCTCACCTGAGAGAAAACTTACTATTCGGAAACATACATCGTTTTTCGAAGAAGCCTCAAAAAATAAATTCAGAAAACTACATAAATTTCTAAAGGAGAAATGGAGAAAACTTTTGATAAAGTATGGGCTGGTTGTTTGGGAATAATTAAAGATATTGTTGAATGGCAGCATTTTAAAACATGGTTTGAGCCGATTAAACCGGTAGCACTAAAAGAAAGTATTTTAACCATACAGGTTCCGAGTCAGTTTTTTTATGAGTATTTAGAAGAGCATTATGTTTCATTATTGGCAAAAACGCTTAAAAGAGAGCTGGGAAAAGACGCAAGGTTAGAATACAGAATAATGGTGGATAGTGGTAATAGCAAAAATAAGCCATTGACTATGGACGTTCCAGGCAACAATTTCAAATCTCATTCTAATAATGAGATGGATTTTCCTTTGATTGTAAACAATCCGGTTAAAAATCCATTTATTATTCCGGGCATAAAAAAAATGCAGATAGATCCTCAATTGAATCCGGCGTATACGTTTGATTCTTTTATTGAGGGGGATTGTAACAGGGTAGCCAGAAGGGCAGGTAAGACAGTAGCCGAAAAGCCAGGCTCAACCTCATTCAATCCACTGGTAGTTTACGGGGGTGTGGGTTTAGGTAAAACTCATTTGGCACAAGCCATTGGCAATGAGGTAAAGCGCCTGCATAGCAATAAAGTTGTGTTATATGTAAGTTCAGAGAAATTTATCAATCAGTTTATTGATCATGGTCGTAATGGCGCTATTAATGATTTCATTCATTTTTATCAGTTGATCGATGTTTTGATTATTGATGATGTGCAGTTTTTTAACCGGGCCGATAAGTCACAGGATGCTTTTTTCTCGATTTTCAACCATTTGCATCAAAGTGGTAAGCAATTAATATTAACCAGCGATAAGCCGCCTAAAGACTTAGATGGAGTACAGGAGAGATTATTAAGTCGTTTTAGGTGGGGACTTAGCGCTGATTTGCAAGCGCCGGGATATGAGACTAAGATTGATATTTTAGAGAAAAAAATGAAGAATGACGGCTTTGAGATGCCCAATGAAGTAGTTAAATATATCGCTTACAATATTAATAGCAACATCAGAGAACTGGAAGGTGCTTTAATTTCCCTATTGGCACAATCATCCCTTAATAAACGGGAAATTGATTTAGATCTGGCAAAGAAAGTACTGCGTAATTTCATCAAGTCCTCTAACAAAGAAGTAACGATCGATGCCATTCAAAAAATGGTATGTGAATATTTTAATGTGGCGTATGATAAGTTGTTGCAGAAGACAAGAAAGAGAGAGGTTGTACAGGCACGTCAGATTACTATGTTTTTATCTAAGGCTTTCACTAAAAACTCTTTAAAAACGATTGGAGAGCATTTTGGTGGCAGGGATCATACCACTGTAATACATAGTTGCCAAACAGTAAAAGATCTTATGGATACGGATAGTGCTTTTAAGGAGAGTGTATTGGAGCTACAGCAGAAAATACAATTAGCGGCTATGTAGTATTATAAATTAAAATATTTTTCAATATATTATAGCTTATTTACTTTCCTTCTATTAGTAAAAAATATTTCAAAATCGGCTTTTTTGCCTTTGGTTTTTGGGAAATAATTGTAAAAATTGTATCTTTGCACCCCCTTAGTTGATAAGGTTAAATTGGAGAGGTGCCTGAGTGGCCGAAAGGAACGGTTTGCTAAATCGTCGTCCTGCTAACGTGGGACCGTGGGTTCGAATCCCACCCTCTCCGCAACAGTTCTTACTTTAAGCAATCTTTTTGTTCGGGGCGTAGCGTAGCCCGGTTATCGCGCCTGGTTTGGGACCAGGAGGTCGCAAGTTCGAATCTTGCCGCCCCGACATTTTTTTATAATTTTTTTGTTTTCATCTTTTCAATAAACTTTTTGCATTCATAGTACTCCAATTGTATTAGGGAATCGCACAGGTTTAAATTGTAGCCATTTTGTATTATTGGCAGGCTATTATTATTAATAAAAACTATACCCAAACAGCCAATTCCCAGCATAATTTCATATCTAATTTGCTCCATTATTGAAATTTCTGTTTAGCATTCCTCTAAATACGTAGAAAATTTATTATAATTGTATTTCTATTAAAAACCACCTTAATTGACATGGCGATTAGTTTAGTTAAAGGACAGAAAATAGATGTTGGGCTATCAAAAATTAGCGTAGGGCTTGGCTGGAATCCTAATGAGGGTACGGGATATGATTTTGATCTGGATGCCTCAGCATTTATGATTAATGAGGATAGACTTATTCCTGCAGAAGAATATTTTGTTTTTTACGGAAACACCACCTCCCCTGATGGCGCACTACACCACACAGGTGATGATCCTACCGGTGGTAATAGTGCAGATGGTGATGATGAAATAATACAAGTTGACTTATCAAAAATTAACCCTTCTATTACAGAAATTTTATTTGTAGTAACCATTCACGATGCCATTAATCGTAAACAAAACTTCGGGCAGGTAAGAAATTCTTATATCCGTATTGTTGATGAAGCGAATGGTCAGGAAATAGCAAAGTACGAACTGGGTGAAGACTTTTCTATAGAAACAGGTGTTGAATTTGGAAGGCTATATAAAAAAGATGCTAAATGGAAATTTGAGGCTGCTGGAATAGGATACAAAGAAGATTTAGAGTTTTTCCTTTCAAGATATTTTAAAGGGCAAATAATAAAATAAAAATAAACAGCCTGCCAGAAAATGTATAACATAAAGCATTTCTCCTTTGACCTATGGTTTACTTTAATTAAATCTAACCCGGATTTTAAAAAAGAAAGGTCTTTGTATTTCTATAAAAATTTTAATGATCATAAAAAGACAATTAGCGAGGTTGAAACAATATTTCGTAATGTAGATCTAATATGTAATGCAATCAATGAAAAAACAGGTCGAAATATTGATGCAGAAGAAATGTATTTAATGGTTATTTATCAACTGAATAACTCATTAGAACTTAAGAAAGGAATCGATTTGAATTTACTTTATAAAGACATGGAAGCATTAATTTTTAAGTTTGGTCCTACAATTTTTACCCCTCAAACTTATGATTGCTTAGATAAAATAAAACACAAAAGTAATACTACCATAAATATCTTAAGTAATACTGCTTTTATTAAAGGCTCTACGTTAAGAACAATTATGGATAATCTATCCCTTTCACAATATTTCGATTTTCAAATTTATTCCGATGAAGTGGGGGTTTCCAAACCTTGTACCCGGATGTATCAAATACTTTTAGAAAACATTTATAAAGTTAGAAAAAGTGAAGACATTGCGCTACATGAAATTATGCATATTGGGGATAATCCCATTGCTGATATTCAGGGAGCAACTGCTGCAGGTATGAGAGCTTTTCAAATAAACACTAATGGTCAATTCATTACAAATTTACTCAACTGATGCAAAAACAATTCTCACTACACAAAATCTACAGCACGAACTCCTTCGGCTTTAATCCGGCATATTATAGCAGATTTAAATTTGGAGATGATATTATCGCAGAAAAGTTTGGAGTAGCGTTAGCAAAAGGTTTTATTCAAAAACATTTGTCTGTAAATCCGATTCTCGACCAGATTGTAATTGTATCCAGCCCTTATGCTTTTATACCAACTGCTACATTTGCTATGAAGAATTATTTTGTATATGAATTAAACAAATGGCTAGTCGAAAACAACTTGGCGGTAGTAGAAGAAACAAAAATACACAGAACTGTTACCTACAAAGAAGATTATGGAGAACTGAATGCCGAAGAAAGAATAAAACTCATCAGCAATGATAAATTTCATATTGACCAACAATTCTTACATAACAAGACAATATTTTTTCTTGATGATATTAGAATAACCGGCAGTCATGAAATAATGATAAAAAAGATGATTAAGGATTATGGCCTTGCAAATGATTTCTATTTGCTTTATTTCGCTGAGCTGGCTAATCAATCCATACACCCTAATATTGAAAACTATTTAAATTATTATGAGGTAAAATCTATTTTCGATATTGATAAAATAATCAAAAAATCAAGGTTTACAATCAATACCAGAGTGGTGAAATATATTTTAAATTACGACTCATCTGCCTTTGAAATATTTATTGAAAATCAGCATTCAGCATTTATTCATCTGTTTTATAATATGGCTATTGGGAACGGCTATCATACAATCGAAGCTTATCAGACAAATTTAAAGCGCTTAAAGTTGCAAATTGAGTTAATGGAAAATATCAGGGATGCCGCTATCAATGAATAAAGAAAATAGCAATAATATTTTATACAGTATTTATAAAAAAATTTAATTACTAAAAAACACACAACATGGCAATTAATCTGCAAAAAGGGCAACGTGAAACCATTAATGCGCCCAAATTTACAATTGGCCTCGGTTGGGATACCAACAGCTCATCAACTGGTTCCAGCTTTGATCTGGATGCGTCTGTTTTTATATTGGGAGAAAATAAAAAGTTGCTTTCAGACAGCCACTTCGTTTTTTACAACAACTTAAAATCAGCAGACGGCTCTGTGGAACATACAGGAGACAACCTAACAGGCGATGGCGATGGCGATGATGAACAAATCAAGGTCAACCTGTCTTCTATCGATCCTAAAGCATCAGAAATATGTATTGTAGTAACCATTCACGATGCAGAAGATAGAAAGCAAAATTTTGGACAAGTACGCAACTCTTTTATAAGAATTTTTGATTCAAATTCAAATACTGAAATTTTGAAGTATGAATTAGGTGAAGATTTCTCCGTTGAAACGGCTGTAGAATTCGGAAGAATTTACAAACGTAACGATGAATGGAAGTTCGAAGCTGTAGGTATGGGTATGAAAGGCGGATTACAAGATTTTTTAAATAAATACAACTAAAATAATCATTATGGCAATTAATTTAACCAAAGGACAAAAAATTGATCTACGTAAAGAATCAGGCGAAAAGCTTACTAATTTCTGCGTAGGCGTAAACTGGGGTGCAATAGAAACAATTAAAAAAAGCTTTTTTGGAAGTAAAAAAATTGTTGAAGATGTAGACTTGGATCTAAGCTGTATTATGACAGATGCTCAAGGTAATCTGGTAGATTATATTTACTCTCCGGATTATAATGCATTCTTACAAAAAAATAATTTACCATTAGGAAAATTAACTTCCAATGATGGCGCTCTAAGACATAGTGGTGATGACAGGCAAGGCGATTCCGGCGGTGATGACGGGCTGGATAATGAAGTGATCACTGTTGACTTAACTAAGGTAAATAGCAATGTTGAAAAAATATTTTTCTTCATAAACATTTATTTGAATCCAGGCCAAAATCATGATTTTTCTAAAATACCTTATGCAAAAATCAGGATGTATGAAGGAACATCTACGAAAGTAAATAAAGTACATTCCAGCTATGATATTACTACAGATGCTACCTTTACGAATAAAAGAGCATTGATTATGGGTAAGTTGTACAAGAGAAATGACGAATGGAAATTTGATGCGATAGGCGATCCTACCGACGATAATATGTTCTTGCAGACTATTCAAACCATAACAAAAAATTACGCTAAATGAGAAGACTACCCGTATACCTGCTCCTTGATACTTCAGGATCAATGAGTGGAGAACCGATTGAAGCTGTTAAAAATGGAGTACAAGTAATGATCAGCTCCTTAAGGCAAAACCCTCAGGCTATTGAGACTGCATTCATCAGTGTCATTACGTTCGATACATCGGCCCAACAGATTATTCCTTTAACTGATCTGGCTTCATTTCAGATGCTGGATATAAAAGCTACAGGGGTCACTGCATTGGGTGATGCGTTAAAGCTTGTTGCCAATAAAATAGATACGGAAGTAGCAAAAACTACTACCGAAACAAAAGGTGATTGGAAACCTTTGGTATTCATTATGACTGATGGTATTCCTACTGATGACTGGCAAAACGGTTTAACGGAATTTAAAAAACGTAAAACTGCATTCACAGTTGCTTGTGCAGCAGGTAGCGGAGCAGATACAAATATTTTAAAACAAATTACTGAAAATGTGGTAAGCCTTGATACGGCTGACAGTACCAGTATTGGTAAGTTTTTTCAATGGGTAACAGCTTCAATTGGCGTTTCTTCTACTAAGGTGGAAGATAATGGGCAAGAAGTACAAAGCCTTAATGAATTACCGCCACCACCCTCCGAACTGAATATCGTTGTGTAGCAGAAAAATAATTTTGATAAAATTTATTGTATGAGAAGACTACCGGTTTATTTTCTATTAGACACATCAGGATCTATGTATGGAGAGCCTATTCAGGCGCTGAATAATGCGCTGAGTAGTATGGTCAATACACTCAGAGCTGACGCCCATGCTTTGGATTCTGTATGGTTGAGTATCGTAACATTTGACAGAGAGGTAAAAGAAATTGTTCCACTTACGGAACTGGTATCTTTTCAACTTCCGGAAATAGTATGCCCTCAAAGTGGGCCTACTCACACCGGGAAAGCGCTGGAAATTTTACATCAGAAAGTTCAGGCAGAAGTTCAAAGAGGAACCGATACTCAGAAAGGAGACTGGAAACCTTTGTTATTTTTATTTACTGACGGGAAGCCCAACGATTTACAACTTTATAGAGAAATGATCCCCAAAATTAAAGCACTTAATTTTGGGGCTATCGTTTGCTGCGCTGCTGGCAATCTTGCTGACGACTCATTATTAAAAGAACTAACCAATGATGTAGTTCATTTAGATAGTGCTGACAGCTCTACATTAAAACAATTTTTTAAATGGGTGTCCGAAACAATTGAGCAGGGAAATAAAAGCCAGGGTACAGGCGACAGTATGACTTTACCGCCGCCGCCTAGTGAGATTACCGTGGTAATTTAACGGACGCAGTTTTATTGCTGATCAATCAATAATAGCCATCCAGGCTATAGTAATGCATTAACTTAAAACAATTTTATCAGTTATGAGGCGACTACCTATTTACTTTTTAATTGACATTTCAGAATCAATGGTTGGTGAGCAGATCCAACAAGTAGAAGATGGAATGGCCACAATTATCAAAGCAATTAAAACTGATCCCCATGCGATAGAAACAGTATGGATATCCATCATCGTTTTTGCAGGACAGGCTAAAACATTGGTTCCTCTACAGGAAGTAGTAAGCTTCTATCCGCCGAAATTTCCGATTGGCGGAGGCACGTCTTTAAGTAAAGGTCTTGGACATTTGATGTATGAATTAAGAAAAAATATTGTAAAAACTACCATGGAGCAAAAAGGCGATTGGAAGCCAATCGTATTCTTATTTACAGATGGTAGCCCCACAGACGATACTAAAGCAGCCATTGCAGAATGGAAGCAAAACTGGCAACGTACCGCCAACATGGTTGCTATTTCGTTTGGTGATGAAACAGACACAAATATTTTAAGCCAGCTTACTGAAAATGTACTGCACTTTAAAAATTCAACTGATGACGATTATAAAAAGTTTTTTAAATGGATAACGGATTCCATAAAGACCAGTAGTATCAGTGTAGAAAATAATCAATCAGGGTTTGAATTAGCAAAGATTGATGGAGAAACTATTTCAAAAGTAGAAGCGACAAAAAGTATCGAAGCAAAACAGTTTGTAGATAATAATTTTGTTGTACTTGCAGCAAAATGTCAGAATACAAAAAGGCCCTATCTCATTAAGTATAGAAAAGTAACGAACCCTTCTAATCTTTACGGCCTGGATTTTAAAACATTGTCTTATCGATTAGTTGGCGCTTTTCAGGTAGACAATTCTTATTATGAATTAACAGATGAAAACGGAACGCAGTTTAAAGTAAACAGTGAAGAACTACAGGGAGCACCGGCATGCCCATGTTGTGGTAATCAATTTGGTTTGGCTGTATGTCACTGTCAGAAAATTCATTGCATTGGCCACGAAGACTTAAGTACCTGCCCGTGGTGCGGCAGCCAGGGGAAATATGGCTTTGGTGAAGGTGGGTTTGATGTAAACAGGGCTCAGGGATAATAATTTTTATGAGCGAAATAAAGAACTATATTGTAACGCTGCTTGAAAAAAACAACTTTCCGTTAAATAAGAATCAAGCAGCAATGCTTGAAAAATTTGTTACAGAAAAAAGTAACGTGGAAGGGGTGAAAATAATTCAGGAAATTCAAAAAAGAATTATGGATAATTGGAAAATAAAAACTAAAGTGTATGATATTGTAAATGCACAGATA
The DNA here is from genome assembly GCA_964586215.1 of uncultured Ferruginibacter sp. Classification (GTDB taxonomy): domain Bacteria; phylum Bacteroidota; class Bacteroidia; order Chitinophagales; family Chitinophagaceae; genus Ferruginibacter. Next base: position 12,960 of record CAZPHA010000005.1, on the reverse strand, counting down.
ATTATTCCAAATGGTACGGTAAACAAACCTTATGAAGCAAAACTGGATTTTCTGAAAGCAGGGATTAAGGATAACGAGATTGCTTACATCGAATTTGAAAATCTTTCCCCATATGGCCTGCATTACGACGATCAATCAAAAACTATTAAGGGCACACCTATACAAAATGGTGATTTTAAATTAAAAATGAAGTTCAGGCTTCATGGTGAAGATGAAAGTACAGAGCCAAATGTAAAAGTAATTTCTCTGGTCATTAATGCTGATCCTAAATCATTGTGGAAAAATATTCCAAGCACACAAGCAGAAAATAATTATTGGAAGCCAGATAACGTAGAAGATTTCAAAAAAATCGGAAGCAGACATATTGTGGTCGCTTCAAAAAGGGGCAGGAGCCATGCAAATGTAGGCTCTTTCAGAGATGATCATTTTGCTTTTAAACATTTTGAAACTACAGGGTGGAGTATAGTGTGTGTTGCAGATGGTGCCGGAAGCGCTAAGCTATCCAGACAGGGATCTAAAATTGCATGCGATACTGTGATAGATTATTTTTCAGAAAACACTACTGCTGCGTCACTAAAGGAATTCGATAAAGTCCTACTAGAACATCATAGTAAAAGTAGTGCAGAAACAGCAAAATCAATTAGTCATTTTGTATATAATAATCTATCAAAAGCAGCAGTAGCAGCACACAAGAAGATTGAAGTATTTGCCAGCCAGATATCGCATCCTATCAAAGATTTTCATACAACTCTCATTTTTACACTCTTTAAAAAGTATGATTTTGGCTATGCCATACTCACATTTGGTGTAGGTGACTGTCCCGTCGGACTATTGAACAAGGAAATGACAGAAATAAAATTAATGAACTGGCTGGATGTGGGAGAGTTTGGCGGCGGCACCCGATTCATTACCATGCCGGAAATATTTAGTAGTGAAAAGTTTCCGACACGTTTTGGGTTTAAGCTGATCAATGATTTCTCTTATTTAGTTTTAATGACTGACGGTATTTATGACCCTAAATTTGTCGTTGAAGCTAATTTGGAAAAGATAGATAAATGGAAAGCTTTTTTTGATGATCTTGGAGGAAATAACGAAGAAAAGGTGAAAGTAATTTTTGATCCGGAAAACAAGGCAATTGCAAGCCAGTTATCAGTATGGATGGATTTCTGGAGCCCTGGCAATCATGATGACAGAACACTGGCAATTGTATTTTAAATAATTCCTTATGCCGATAATAACTGTAAAATCAATAATAAACGGGACAACCTATCAGTATGTAGATGACGGTGAACCTAAAAGCGGAACTGCCAAGCATGTTTATTTTAGTCCTGACAAAAAATATGTTGTTGCTATTTTCAAGGAAAAACAGGATTTTAATCAAAAAGAGAGACTGAAAAATATTGTTACCAAATATTTAACACAAATACAAACAAAAGATGCCGGACAATACTACCTGGATGAAATCTATCGATGGCCAACAGATTTAATTGAAGTAGGAAATAAAACAGGATTAATAGTTCCCATTTATAACTCAAAGTTCTTTTTTAAAAAAGGGTATGCTGCCAATGATTTAATCAAGGGAGAAGAAAAAAATGGGAAATGGTTTGCCGGCGCAAAATTCAGAAATAAGCAATTCCCTTTAAGTTTAGACTCAAGTGAATTAGGTAAATGGCTGAATTATTTTCAGATATGTGTTAACCTGGCTCGTGGCGTAAAAAAAATGCACCAGATGGGATTATCTCATTCCGACTTGTCATATAATAATGTTCTGGTTGACCCTGTCAGCGGATCTGCCTGCATGATAGATCTGGACGGATTAGTGGTTCCGGGATTGTTTCCTGCAGAAGTAATTGGCACTGCAGACTTTATCGCACCGGAAGTTCTGGCTACTAAGCATCTAGCTAAGACAGATCCAAACCGAAAATTACCCAATCGCCTGACAGACCTCCATGCATTGGCCTGTTTAGTGTACATGTACCTTTTACACCGGCATCCGCTTAAAGGGGGTAAAGTACATGATTTGGATACCGAAAAAGATGATTTGCTGAGTATGGGCGAAAAGGCATTGTTTATTGAACATCCAACGGATAAAACCAATAGGCCCAAAATTAACCAGATATCAAAATGGGACACCTACTGGACTGATGTAAATAAGTTACCGTATACAATCGCCGGCCCATATCTCAAAGATTTATTCGACCAGGCATTTATAAAAGGATTACATAATCCAAATGATAGACCAACAGCAGATATGTGGGAGCAGGCATTATTAAAAACTACCGATTTGATACAGCCTTGTCTGAATCCTGGTTGTGACCAGAAGTGGTACGTTTTTGATAATACCAATACTCCCAAGTGTCCTTTCTGCGGCACAAAGTATCAAGGTGCGTTACCAATTCTTGACTTATATTTTCAATTTAAACCATCAGTTTGGAAGCCAGAAAATCATCGTATTATGGTGTATAACAATCAATATTTATTTCAATGGCATGTGAATAGAAATATTGTAAGAAATGAGAAACTAACAGATGCACAAAAAGTGCCGGTTGGATATTTTAATTTTTACAATAACAAATGGGTATTTGTAAATCAAAAGCTGCAAAGTTTAAAAGATCTTACGGAAGATAAAGAAATCGGCATAAATGAAATGGTAGAGCTTATTGATGGGAAAAAACTATTGCTTTCTAAAGAAGAAGGCGGAAGAATAGTATTAATAACAATGGCAAATAAATAATCAGTCAGTTGTATTATATCTACAGAAATAATCAGAAGTTTGGGCCTTATCCATTGCAGGGATTAGCAACCTATGTAAAGGAAGGGAAAATATTATTAAAAGATGAAGCTTCTAAAGAACATGGAACGGAAAGAAAAACTGTCGAATATTTTTTAAGAAAAAACAATATTAAGCCCATCATTAATCATGAAGGTTCTATTGTGAATCAGATATCGAAAATGGGAAAATCACTTATTTATCCCAGCATAAGTTTTTTTAAAAAAGACTTTACAAACGACAAAAGGCTTTTATACCTATCTGCTATCGGACTTACACCGGCATTGCTTATACGTTTTACCATTAACAATTATTTTACTTTTTATACCATAGCTCTTTATTTTTCTTTTATCTGGGCGGTATTTTTCTATTATCTTTTTCGAACCAGCCAGGTGGAAGTTAAAAGATCTATTAGTGTATTTTTTTTAACTCAGGTAACGGCAATAATATTAGTCAATCTGCAAAACTATCCGCCGTTAAGCCTCTTATACTCATTAATTAAATCAGATAATTTTTTATACAGGTTAATAGGTTTTATTTTTGGTGTTGGTTTTACCGAAGAGCTCATTAAAGCATTGCCTATACTTTTTATCATAAAAAAAAGCAATAAGCCATTATATCCACAAACTTTAGTTTATTATGGCTTACTTTCCGGCTTGGGCTTTGGAATATTAGAGGCAGTGCAATATCAAATTATCGTTAACAGTAAACTAGACTATAGCAGTGCCTTTTTTATGAATATTGCAAGGCTTACGTCGCTACCTTTTTTACATGCAATATGGTGTGGAATTGCCTCTTACTTTCTTTCACTTGCTTTTTTATTTCCTAAGTACAGAAAATCTATGTTTACGTTATCGATTGCGATACCATCTGTATTACACGGGCTATATGATGTATTTGGGTGGAGTTTTATCGGGCTTGGCATATGTGTTTTTTCTGTAGTAGCGCTAATGTTTTACTTGAGAAAATCAATTGAGTATCAAAATAAATTAATCAATATTTAATAAATAAAATAATAGCATGAACGATTTAATTCAGCAAATTACTAATTTATGGCAAGATATTATTAACCATCCGGGAGCTTCCTTGGCGATTATAGGCAATCTGATTATTATTGAAAGCTTATTGTCGGTTGATAATGCCGCTGTACTGGCAACTATGGTGATGGATTTGCCTCAAAGCCAAAGAAACAAAGCTTTAAAATATGGAATTTGGGGAGCCTACATATTCAGAGGACTGGCTATGATATTTGCAGCAATACTTATAAAAATATGGTGGTTAAAACCAATAGGAGGGTTGTATCTCTTATATCTGGTATACGACTGGTGGAAAGGTAAGCAAACGGAAGAAAAAGAAGATGATCTGATTGATAAAAAAAGCAATTGGCTGTATAGGGCTACTGTAGGCTCTTTAGGAAATTTTTGGGCAACAGTTTGCTTGGTAGAGCTAATGGATATGGCATTTTCAATTGATAATGTTTTTGCAGCTGTAGCATTTACACCCAATATTATTTTGGTTTGTATAGGAGTGTTTATAGGAATTTTGGCCATGAGATTTATCGCCCAATGGTTTGTTAAGCTGATGGAGAAATACAGTTTTCTCGAAACTGCAGCTTTTATAGTTATAGGAATTCTAGGTATAAAATTAGCCTTGTCGTTATATGAACATTTTTATCCTGAAAGTAGTGTAAGTCAATTTTTATCAAGTCACACTGCTGATATAGGAATATCAGTTCTAACCGTTGCTATATTCTTTATTCCTATTTTAACTAGTATATTATTTAATTTCCCCCAAAAAAATAAAAGATGAGTAGGGCTAAGATTTACCTGAGTTTTAATGAAATTTTTACATTAAACTCAAACCTCAGATATTTACACCTTTGCTCAGGATTTGTATAGGCAGTTTATTGCCGGGCTTGAAAATCTTTAATGAAATAGCAACATTTAGTTAGTCGTAATAGACAATTTTATACTTTACTATTCCACCAAACTACCTGAAATTAAATCTGCGTGAGCTGGCTGTAAGGACATGCCGAAGGCATGTGCCCGTAGTTTTTGCCGTAGGCAAAACGAGGGCCGTAGCCTGGAAGACAGCGACCCGATTTCCCTTTATAGTCCCTGGTTTAAACCAGGGGCTATAAAGGGAGAGGGGCACGCCCCAATAAAAAAAGAGCTGCCTATAAAGACAGCTCTAATATTGCGCAATAAGTCTAATGCTTACTCGGCCTTTTTATCTTCACTATCCTTTTTGTCTGCTGCTGCATCATTCTCCATTTTAGCTTTCAAATCTGCTAGTACACCTAAGTCGCCTAAAGTAGATTTTTCTACTTTGCTTTGCAGATTTTTAACGGCTTTTTTGGTTACTTCTGCTTCTGCTTTTTTCTCTTTAATGGTTGATTGCTTTTGCTCTTCTGCAGCCTGCTCCCAAATACGGGTATGGCTTAATACGATACGCTTATCGTTGCGATCAAATTCAATTACCATGAATTGTGCAATTTCATCAGCGCCGATTGTTTTGCCATCTTCTTTGGCCAAATGACGGTTAGGGGCAAAGCCTTCTAAACCATACGGTAGTTGCACTACAGCGCCTTTATCATCTTTTTTTACAACGGTACCTTCATGTACGGAACCGATGGCAAAAGTTGATTCTAAAGAGTTCCAGGGATCTTCTTCTATTTGTTTATGACCTAATTGTAGTTTGCGGTTCTCTTTATCAATGTGCATAATAATCACATCAATTGTATTGCCCACTTTCGTGTACTCATTAGGGTTATTGAAGCGTTTCAACCAGCTTAAGTCACTGATGTGAATCATACCGCCAATACCGGGGGCAAGCTCTACAAAAACGCCGTAAGGAGTAATGTTTTTTACAAGGCCCTGATGTTTGCTGCCTTCAGGGAAAGTGGTTTCGATATTGCTCCAGGGATCCTGCGACATTTGCTTGATGGATAAACTCATTTTACGAGTTTCTTTATCCAATGTAACTATTTTAGCTTCATACTCGTCATTTAGTTTAAAGAACTCTTTGGCATTGATGGGTGTATTTGCCCAGGTAATTTCACTTACGTGAACCAAGCCTTCAACACCAGGAGTGATTTCTAAGAAAGCGCCATAATCTTCAATATTTACTACTTTACCTTTTACAATTTCACCTTCTTTAATATTTTCTGGTAAAGTATCCCAAGGATGTGGTGTCAATTGTTTTAAACCAAGACTGATTCTTTTCTTATCGTCATCAAAGTCTAATACCACCACGTTTAGTTTTTGATCCATTTTCAACACTTCGCCAGGGTGTGTGATACGTCCCCATGAAATATCGGTGATGTATAGTAAGCCATCTAAGCCGCCAAGGTCTAAGAAAGCGCCAAAGTCGGTAATGTTTTTGATGGTTCCTTCCAATACCTGCCCTTTTTCCAGCTTACCGATGATTTCTGCTCTTTGTGCCTCGATATCGCTTTCAATCAGCGCTTTATGGGATACCACCGCATTTTTGATAGCTTCATTGATTTTAACTACCTTAAATTCCATGGTTTTGCCTACAAATTGATCATAATCCGTAACAGGTTTCACATCGATCTGGCTACCTGGTAAGAATGTTTCCATACCGAATACATCTACGATTAGACCTCCTTTTGTTTTGCTGGTAACCAAACCGGTAACAATTTCACCAGTTTTATTAACTTCCACAATTCTTTCCCAGGCCCTGCTGATTCTGGCGTTTTTACGGCTAAGGTGTAAATTACCTTCTCTATCTTCTTTTTCAACTACCATTACTTCTACGGTATCACCTACTTTTACCCCACCGGGCAGATCTCTGAATTCGTTCAAAGAAATAAGTCCATCACTTTTAAAGCCAATGTTTACTACTGCATCTGTTTTAGTGAGCGATACAACAGTAGCATTGATCATTTCGCCATCGTTGATTTGTCTGAAAGTATTGTCGTAAACCTTGTCATACTTTGCTTTTTCATCAGCATTGTAACTGGTTACGTTACGTTTATCTACGCTCCAGTCAAAGTCGTCGTGAGCAGTTTTTACTTCAGGTTCATAGGTGGTAGCCACAGGTGTGTTTGTTGTCGCAGTATTTTCGGCTGTCGGATTAGCGGCGCCTTCCTGTGCATCTGCGTTTAATTGTTTAACAATATTGATTGACATAAAATAATCCCGTGTTTTTTTAAACGGGGATGCAAAGTTACGAAAAATTATTGATTTTTGGTGTTTTTTGCCCCATTTTGAAGGCTATTAAACACAAATTTTGGCGAATTGTACGAATTTTTCTAATTAGAAACAGCCATATTGGCAAAAAATGTTATTATTATTCGGATAGGAGCAAATTCTAGCAAAAAAGGCAGGAATCAACCTGCCTTCATTAAAGGTATAGGAACTCCAAACTCCTGTTAACAGCTGTTAGTTTGCGTAAACGGCTTACCGTTAACTAAATCCTTGCTGGACTTGTGTACTCTGCTTATGGCATGGAGATTGGCACGTACAGTTACATTCTTTGGTGCTTTGGTTTTGCGCCTTGCAGGCCTTGGCTAAATCTACAGACTTAATGATCATGTTAAAAACGTAGATCATAAAAATGATAAAAGCTCCCAGGCCAATAAACAGCCAATAATTGTTGGGGGCATAAGGGCGGCTATTGCCCTGCATTTCAACAGGCTTTGCAAAAGGAGCAGTCTGGGCAGGTGCTTTTGAAGATTCATCCTTAATATAAGCTATAATATTTTTAATGTCGGCATCACTTAGCCCGGGATTGTCGGGCATCAACGTTTGGTTATTCTCGTTAAAAAGCCTTACGGCAGAGGTATCACCTTGTTTGATAAGTGTCTGTGAGCTATGAACAAAGTTCACAATCCAGTCTATTGAGTGCCTTTGGTCAACATTTTTTAAGGCGGGTCCCACAAATTTGCTTTCAATCTTGTGGCACGAAGTACAGTTACTTTTGAAAATATTTTTTCCTGCTTCAATATCATCTAATGCATAAACATTAATTACGCAAAATATACTGATGAGTAGGATGAATGCTTTTTTCATTTTTATAATATTTTTTTGATATCGGTAATTAATTGCTTTACGGACTGAAGATCAGTGCCATCATAATAGCCTCTTATAAATCCTTTGCGGTCTATTAATACAAGATTTTGTGAATGAATAAAGTCATCAGGCCCACCGTCACCATCCGTGGCTGCGATATATAATCCTTTTCTGGCAAAACGGTAAAGTGACTGCTTATCACCTGTTGCAAATTGCCATTGATCCGGATTGGCTTTATACATTTTGGAATAGCTATTTAGCTGTGCCGGACTATCATGTTCCGGATCGCAGGTAAAGGAAATAATTTTAACATTATCATTGGAAGCAAATGCTTGTTGTACTTGTTGGAGGTTATTACTCATTTTAGGGCATATGCTTCCGCATCGGGTGAAAAAAAAGTCTGCCACCCAAATTTTATTTTTTACAATATTTTGATCAATTATTTTTCCCTGTTCATTAGTAAATGAAAATGCCGGTACAGGTGTAATATTATTTTGTTGAACATCTGAATAATTATTACCTATTTTTCTATTCCCAAAATAGGGTAGAGCAGCATAATTATTCTCAACATAAGTCCAGGCAAAATAACCAGCGAGCGACAACAGCATTACTGCAGCTAAGAAAATAAAAGTAGAATATTTATTGACTGCCATGACTTAATTATTTTTTGTTAGCAATCGGAGTAGGGTTGTCAGGTGAATAAGGCGGAGCTCCTCTTCCGGTAAACTTAAATGCATCCAATAAAGCAGGCAGGTAAGCAAGCAAGATTACGATAACCATAATTGCCAACCAGGGTTTAAATGTTTGCAAAAGTTTAATAGGTTTTTCTTCATGCAAAGGTTCTGCCGCTGGGAACTCAATAGACGATTCCGCTACTTTTTTACCAGCAAGCGTTGCAATGAAGGAGATACAGTAAAGGATAAAGCTTACTGTCATGATAATGCCGCCTATCAAAGCCAACTTCGTAGTAGGCACCCAATCGGATCTAAATAAATCGCTGGTTGGGTTTAAATAAGTCATTCCCAAATTGGTTCTTCGTGGTTCTCCTATCAAACCGCCCCACATAAGACCAAAAGAGAAAACCAAAATTCCAATTAACCAAAAATAGGGGGCCATGGTATAGAAATTTTTAAAACGTATTTCTTTACCCGTAGCTTTTGCCACCATGTATAAACCCATTCCGATAATGGCCAGGAATACAGGTCCTGCGACTGTCATGTGGAAGTGTCCGGGAATCCAAGCTGTATTGTGCACCAGCGAATTGAGTGAGTAAGAGGCATTGATAATACCGGTCAAACCGCCAACCACAAAGAGAATCAGTCCGCAAATCAGGTATCCGAATAATCCGTTTTGCCGGTCGAAATAAGGTAGTTTGACCATCCATTGAAACAGCCCTTTTGCACCTCTTTTCCAGGCTCCGTACTCCAACGATGCAGCGATAGTAAAAGCTGTAATAAAACTTGGTAATGCCACGCCGAATGTAAGCACACCATGAAAGAATTTAGTGCCGGCGCTAAAACCGGGTTCTGAAAACTGGTGGTGTACACCTACAGGAACCGAAAGAATTAAGAAAAGAAAGAAGGCTAATCGTCCTGCATTTTCGCTGTACAATTTCCCTCCTGCCAGTTTGGGAAGCATCACATAGAACATGATGTAGGAGGGTAGCAGCCAGAAATATACCAGTGCATGACCAAAAAACCAAAACAGCATTCTTGATAAGGGAATATTAATGGTATCGGTGTATCCCATTGACCATGGAAGTAATAGTACCAGAATTTCGTAGGCTACTGATAAAGTACAAACGAACCAAACGGTAAAGTTCACCAGCGTACCTAATACGGCTACGGGAATTTTTTTATCCTTATTTTCTTTACGCCATCTTTTGTATAGGATGATCCAGTCGAAAAAAGCAACCCAGCTACCTACTACCAGTAAAGCAGCACCTAAGTAAAAGAAAGGATGTGCTTTGAGTGGAGGATAGAAAGTGTACAATACACTTGCCTTTCCAGCCAGCATGGCCCAGGCAGCCATTAGTGTACCGATTATCATCAGCCATAATGAAAGCCAGGATGCTTTTTTACCCGGCTCTTTGCCCAGAAAAAATGCCATACAGGCATGTCCGAAAGCTACTGCAAAAAAAGTAGTTAACACAACGGCATTGATTACTCCATGTAGTGTTAAACCCTGGTAGTAATCTAAGTGTAATTCTTTAGCAGAATGAATAATGCCTGAGCGGTATACAACCTGCATCAAACCATGATAAATACCTACCAGTAGTAAAATTGTAGGAAATAGGACTTCTATTAATAATATCTTTTTTAAAGATTGGCTAATCTTCATGCTTTTGTTATTTGTAGTTAGTTTTTGTAATTGACAATTATTTCACCCTGCATATTCTGGTGTCCTGTGCCGCAATATTCATGGCATACTATTTTGTATACTCCCGGTTGGTCAAATCGAACGGTTTGTTTAACGATGGCACCCGGTACAGCCATTAAGTTCAATGCCTTTTTTTCAATGTGAAAACCGTGTACCACATCTTCTGAGGTAAGATAAATATCCAGTTCACTGCCCACCGGTATATACATTTCGCTAGGTTCGAAGCCCCACATTTTGGCTACCATAAATGCTTCATAGGTAGTACTGTCGATCTGCTTGAGGTGTGGCTTGGAAAAAGCTCCGCTATAGGGTACGCAGGAGGGTACATCTACATTTTTCTTTTTGGCAGCATAGAGTAATGCAGTAATAAATAGTATCATTACAACACCTGTCCAGCTGATGATTCTTAATTCAATTTTATCCATTTCGTATGATTATTTATGTAGCATGATAAAATATAAACCAAACCATAAGGCTGCACAAGCGATTAGCAGTAGTATAAAAAAGGCTATGGCGCCTTTCGGTTTAAATGTTTTTTGCTGATTTTCAGTACTCATAAGCAAGGTTGAGAGTGATTTTGTGAAGATAATTTTAACTAACAGTTGTTAGTTTTGGTTAATAAATATTTCATTTTTTGTCAGTAGCACGCTGACAAAATCAAAAGTATATATCATTAATTTTTTAACTAATAACATTGATCACCGTAAAAGGTGATATTGGTCATACTGAGAAGAGATACGGGTGTGAAGAGATGGTAAAACGAGTTTTTACAAATTATAAGATATAGTAGGAAATAGGTAAGATACTTTTTGCAGGTTGTTTAAATCCCTGAGTATTCGAAGCCTTGATATGAATAGCCCCGACCTTTAGGTCGGGGCTATTCAATAAGCTGGTACTCGAAAAATATTACCCTGAAATCAAATATCAATCGCCTCGCCATAAGCTGCTGCTGTAGCCTCTTTCACCGCTTCACTCATGGTCGGGTGAGGATGAACAGCATTCAATACTTCATGAGCAGTTGTTTCTAATTTACGAGCTACTACCGCTTCGGCAATCATCTCGGTTACATTGTTGCCAATCATGTGGCAACCTAAAAACTCACCGTATTTAGCATCATAAATTACTTTTACAAAACCTTCGGTAGCGCCGCTGGCGCTGGCTTTACCGCTGGCCATAAAAGGGAACTTTCCTACCTTCACTTCATAGCCGGCTTCTTTGGCGGCTTTTTCTGTATAGCCTACAGAGGCAATTTCAGGAGTGCAGTAGGTACAGCCGGGAATATTGTTGTAATCCAACGGATCAGGGCGATGGCCGCTCAGGTGCTCCGCAGCATTGATACCCTCTTTGCCGGCCACATGTGCCAATGCCTGGCCGGGAGTACAATCGCCGATGGCATAGATGCCCGGTACATTGGTTTGACCGAAAGCATCTACTACTATCTTACCTTTATCAGTTTTAATACCCAATGCTTCTAATCCAATGTTTTCAATATTAGCTATAACACCTACAGCGCTCAATACAATGTCAGCTTCTAAGGTAACTTCTCCGGTAGCTGTTTTTACTTTAGCTTTTACACCGTTGCCGCTGGTATCAACGCTCAATACTTCGCTGCTGGTCATAATGTCAATACCCTGCTTTTTATATTGCTTCTCCAATTCTTTGCTGATATCTTCATCTTCCACCGGAACAATTCTTGGCAAAAATTCTACGATGGTAACTTTAGTGCCCATGCTGTTATAGAAATAGGCAAACTCTACGCCGATAGCACCGCTACCTACTACGATCATCGATTTGGGTTGCTGTGGCAATACCATCGCTTCTCTGTAGCCAATGATTTTTTTGCCATCAATGGGCAAGCTGGGAAGCTGGCGAGCTCTGCCGCCGGTAGCAATGATGATATTTTTTGCTTCCAGCACCTGCTTAGAACCATCTGCAGCTGTTACTTCCAGCTTGCCGGGTGCCAGGAGCTTACCATAGCCCATCACTACGTCAATCTTATTTTTTTTCATCAAAAACTGAACACCTTTACTCATTTTATCAGCTACGCCACGACTGCGTTTGATCACTGCTTCAAAATTATGCGTAGCATTGGCAACAGTAATTCCATAGTCAGCAGCATGTTTGGTGTATTCATACACTTGTGCACTTTTTAATAAGGCTTTGGTAGGGATACAGCCCCAATTCAGACAAATACCTCCGAGGCTTTCTTTTTCTACGATTGCCACTTTTTTTCCTAACTGACTTGCTCTGATGGCTGCCGGATATCCGCCCGGGCCGCTACCTAATACAATTACGTCGTATGCCATGATGTGTTATAATGTTAAGATGATGATATGTTAAGATGTCGATTTATTAAATTTTGAAATAAATCGGGTGCAAAATTAGTTGTAAATGAGTGATTTACCAAAATGTTGTATATGTAATTGATTGACAAAATATTACATATAGTTATGAATAATTTGGTAATTTTAATGATGAAAAAGTGGTTATTATTGTTATTGCTCTTCATGAGCATTTATTCACAGGCACAAAAAATTCCATCATATAAAATAGAGGAGTTGGTAAAATTGTATACCAATACATCTGATACGGTATATGTCATCAACTTTTGGGCTACTTTTTGTAAGCCCTGTGTAGAAGAGATACCTTACCTGATAAAAATTTCAAAAAAGTATTCGGCGAAAAAAGTAAAACTAACGCTTGTTAGTTTGGATTTAGCTTCTTTTTATCCTGCAAAGCTGAAAGCTTTTGTAAAGAAAAATAAATATAATGTAC
>CAZPHA010000004.1:29320-107579 GCA_964586215.1 uncultured Ferruginibacter sp. | reverse complement strand
CATTTCAACATTTCAACATTTCAACATTTCAACATTTCAACATTTCAACATTTCACAAATATCTCCGCTGCCAACTTACTACACTCTGTCAATGCTTCTTTATTAATATCTGACAATAAATTTTTCTCTGTAAAATAAGGAATCATTAACTCAGTATCCATATTTCCTACCAATGCATCATTTGCCATGGGGCAGCCGCCTATTCCTTTAAGAGCTCCATCGAAGCGCATGCAGCCTGCATCAAGAGCAGCATCTAATTTTTCTTTCCAATTTTCTTTGGTAGAATGCAGATGTACCCCAATTTCAACATTCGGGAATCGCTTACATACTTTCATTACTGCTGCAACTTGTTGTGGAGTTGCTAATCCAACAGTATCTGCAATCGCAAGAATATTTACGCCTGCCATTATCAAATTATCTATCTCCCGTTCTACAATTTCTTCATGATAAGGATCCCCATACGGATTGCCAAATCCCATGGAAATGTACACAACTAATTTTTTTCTGTTTTTTACGCATAAGTTCTGTAATTCTTCCACTGTTTCAAAGGCTTCCTGAATAGATTTATTAGTATTGCGACGTTGGAAGGTTTCAGAAATAGAGAAGGGAAAGCCGAGATAAGCTATTTCATCATACACTACCGCCTCCTCTGCCCCTCGAAGATTGGCAATGATGGCTAATAGCTTCGTTGTACCATTGCTTAAATCCAACTTTTTAACAACTTCCTTAGTATCAGCCAATTGTGGTATTGCTTTAGGAGAAACAAAACTGCCAAAATCAAGTGTATCAAATCCAACTTTTAATAGTGCATTAAGATATTTAATCTTTTTTTCAGTAGGTATAAATGGTTTCCATCCCTGCATGGCATCTCTGGGGCATTCAACCAATTTTATTGTTGTAGCACTATGTTGTTGATTTAACATATTATATACATTTTTATATAATAATTATAAAGGATAGTTACAATTTATAATTAATTCATTATTAATATAAAATAAATAATATAAATTAAATATATTAATTAAAAGCGTCTTTTCCTTAGCTCAATACAATGTTTGGTTAAGTCAACTCTCGGAATTGAAAAAATCGGCCCCCTTTTTGCATACTTCATTACAGCACTAAAAATAATCAAAATACAATGGAAAACATTATTTCAAAAAATGCATTTTCGAAAGAAAAAATTATCAATTTAAATTACGAAAAGCTGTTGGTTTTAGAAGGCTCCTGCCAGATAATGATAGAAGATACCCTACATTATTTATTTCAGGGTGATCATATTTATATTCCTTCTCATACCCATTTCAAAGCTAAAGCTACATCCGAAATTACCTGTAAAGTTCTTATGGAAGGAAATACCTATACCGGCTTTAAAAGAATGCTGGTATTTTCTTAATTAAATTTATCCGGCAAAATTTCTTTGCCGCATGGCTTCATATAAAATAATGCCGGTTGCAACAGATACATTGAGAGATTCAAAATCTCCCGGCATGGGTATCCGTATCTGATCATCACAAATTTTTAATAAAGAAGTTGATATACCACGATCCTCGGCTCCCATCACAATGGCACATGGTTGTGAGAAATCAACTTCCGATAATGCTAAGGTAGCATTCATCTCACTTGCCAGTACCCGTATACCATTTAAATGTAATTCATCGACTGCTTTCATCAGGCTGGAAACCCTGCAAATGGCAATTTTTTCCAACGCTCCTGCTGAAGTTGTAACTGCATCTTCATTTAATGAAGCAATACCTTTTTCTGGAATAATAATGGCATGTACACCCATGCAGTAAGCGCTACGGGCTATCCCACCGATATTCCGAATATCCGTAATACCATCCAACATCAAAAATAAAGGTGTTTCTCCCTGTTCTACAATAAATGAAATGACATCCTGCAGGTTTTGATATTGCACTTTGGCAATTAAGCCTACGCAACCTTCATGATTGGTAATATTAAAGCCGTTTAACTTCTCTACCGGTACTTTGTGAATAGGAATTTGATGATGCTCTGCAAGTGTACGGATTTCGCTTACATCTTCACTTTTCAGATTATTTTGCAGATAAATACGTTCCAAATTTTTACCCTGCCGGATAGCCTCGATAATGGCCTTTTTACCTATGATTAAACTACTTTTTTTGGGCCGATGTTGTTGACGAAATTTTTTCACCCGGCAAAGGTACGCTTTTCAATTGGCAGATGATATTGCCGGACATTTGATTTGAAAAATATCCGGCCAATCACAGATATAAAATTCGGAGCTGGTTCAGAGCATTATTTCTTCCGCCACAGGCGGGATGATTCAACTTACAATCCAAATACTTTTTTCACATCTTTTACGGCATCCAATTTTTCCCAGGTAAATAATTCTACTTTTTTCTTTATCGTTTTACCATCAGGAGATTTAAATGTTTTTTCTACCACCTCATATTTACGCCCCATATGTCCGTATGCGGCTGTTTCGCTGTACATGGGATTACGAAGCTTTAAGCGCTTTTCGATAAAATAAGGCCTCATATCAAAGCATGGCATCTTCATGATTCTTTTCGCAATCTCACCGTCACTTAAATTCACTTTCGCTGTACCATATGTATTTACGCTGATGCTGGTTGGTTGGGCAACCCCAATCGCATAACTTACCTGCACCAATACTTCATCACACAAGCCGGCAGCTACTAAGTTTTTAGCAATATGCCTGGTTGCATAGGCAGCACTTCTATCTACCTTACTGGGATCTTTACCACTAAAAGCCCCACCGCCATGAGCGCCTTTTCCCCCATAAGTATCTACGATAATTTTACGACCTGTCAAACCTGTATCTCCATGTGGCCCACCAATTACAAATTTACCTGTAGGGTTGATATGATATTTAATTTTATCATTGAATAAACGGGAATACTTAGGATATTTAGCAACAACTCTGGGTATTAATATTTTAATGATATCCTTTTTAATTTTATCCAGCATTTTAGCTTCTTCAGCAAATTCATCATGCTGGGTGGATATCACGATGGCATCGATTCTGACAGGGCGATTATGATCATCATATTCCAGTGTAACCTGGCTCTTAGCATCTGGTCGTAGATATTTTATTTGTTTATTTTCTCTACGAAGTACGGCTAGTTCAACTAGTAATTTATGTGATAAATCCAACGCTAATGGCATATAATCGTCCGTTTCATTGGTAGCATATCCAAACATCATTCCCTGGTCTCCTGCTCCCTGCTCTTCCTTTTTCTTTTTATCTACGCCCTGATTAATATCGGGCGATTGCTCATGAATGGCAGATATAACCCCACAGGAACTGGCTTCAAACATGTACTCACTTTTGGTATAACCTATTTTGCGAATTACACCTCTTGCAATTTCCTGTACGTCTAAATAAGCTTTACTTTTTACCTCTCCGGCCAATACTACCTGGCCCGTAGTTACCAGGGTTTCACAAGCCACTTTACTGGCAGGGTCAAAAGCTAAAAAGTTATCAATTAATGCGTCACTGATTTGATCGGCTATTTTATCCGGATGTCCTTCACTTACGGACTCTGATGTAAACAAGTATGGCATATTAGTTTTTAATTATGAACGCAAAGATAAGGGTGTGAACAATAATACACAAGGCCTTAATATTTTAATTGATAATTGGTTAATTGATAATGGATAATAGTGTCGGCCTACACAGATTATCTCATCCCTGTTGTTTTAAGTGTAAAATCTTAATATGAAATTTGTTGAATTCGTAACAATTCGTGTAATTCGTGTACTAAAGTTTTGAGTAAATAATACGCAGCCTCATCTTGTAATTAGCATTAGTACCGCTTCCTACCTTTATCCGGCCAAAAGCCAGGCTATTGTTGTATCCTAAAGTGAAAGCGCTATACTGCGGATAAAATAATTCATATGGTGCATATAATCGCAAAGGATAATTATGCAAGCCGGTAGTAACTATTTTTTGTACGTACCTGGTAATATTAAAGTTATAATAAGTGATAAAATTATTAAACTGATCCTTTTTTGTTCTTACAAAGCCTCCAAAATAATTAAAATTTATCCCTCTTGAAGGAAAAAAACCTGATGCAGCATCGGGATTATAGAGAACATTAGGGTCAAGATCAAAATATATCGGTTTCCATCTGGCATCTACAGTTGTATCTTTTAAGTCGATATATAACTGTGTTGGCGCTTTAAAAATATTGTCCATGATTGGATCCGTAGGGATTTGTTCAACGATCAATTCTGCCCGATGAACAATTCTATTACTTAGAGTAGATAAAGCAGGAATGGTTAAGTCGGCATAAGTACCGGGGGAAGTTTGCAAATAAATTTCATCCTGCGAAGGGTTTGAAACCGGGAATCCTGCCCTGTTTCGCACTACATTATTAGCAGTAGCCGAAGGAAGAATTGCTGTTAAGTTAGTTATTGCATTTAACCTGAAAGATGAGAAAGCAGTGTCCACTGCCCCGCCATTTTTCCGTCGATAATACACTTCTAAACTGGTAGCTGCGTCATCCAGGTTGCAGTACATGAGTGCGTTGCCCATATTTCCAGCCTCCACGGCAAAGCCATTTAAGAACTTTCTAAATAACGAATCCGTTCTGAAATTGCCGGAAGGTGCGGTTGTATCACAGTTAAAGATGCTGTTAGCAAATGCATCGGAAAGTTTTATCCTGATCTGATTTCTGACTGAATCTTTTCTTCCTGTAAATTTTATCCAATTGGGCATTTGACGGATATCTACCATGGTTGTACCCAGTACTGCTCCAGTATTGGGCTGGTATTTTACACTTCGTGATTTATTAACAGAGTCTCTGAAATTTTCATCTGTTACTTCTTTTACAATAAACTGCTGCGGCAGGGCGCTATCGCCCCAAAAACCTTTGAAACTTAAACACAACACTACAGAGTCAAAGCCGGTTTTAGGGTCGAAGGCAGGGTTAATGGTATCTTTAGGAGAGCCAAAATAATAAGGGAAAAAAGTTGGTTTTAATTGAAAATAAATATTGGCCCTGGTAGTACCGAAAAGAGGATCATTGCTGATATTCCCTAATACATGGTTTTGTGATCGTCCGACCGAAGTGGTATCGTCAAAAATTCCCTGAGTCGCATTTACGGTCAATACCGTATCAAAGGTATGAATATTATCTACCGTTGGGATCAAATCGCTACCAACATCTGTAGTATCCAGCTTATTACAGCTCAACAAAAAAGAGGAAAGCAAAAATATCGCAAAAGTAACGGCAGGGTGAATATTTCTTAGCACAATTAAAATTTATTATATATAACTTCTTTATTTAGCAAGATCGGCATATAATTGCAAATACTCTGTTAAATCGCTCTCCGGATCAAACGGAAGTACCTTTTTGCCCTTTACTTTGGCAAATTCCTCTACTAATTTTTTATCCACATCTTCGGCGCCAAAAGTGATGGCATCTGCAAAAGTAGCTCCCCCTCTAAACATAGCCGTATTATTAACCATTTTATAGGGTTCGAGTTCTTTTTTAGTAATATTATCATGAATGGCAGCCATCTCTAAAAAATTCGTACCTAATTTCTCCTTAAAAGTATTTTGTCCAATGGTAAATATCACTTTACTATGACTGAAAACCGGCTCCTTTTTGTAGGCGGTTTTTAAATACATAGGTATTAAACCGGTCATCCAGCCGCTACAATGTATAAGATCGGGTGGCCATCCGAATTTTTTTACTGTTTCTAAAGCGCCTTTACAAAATAAGACCGTTCGCAAATCATTATCTTCAAACCACTTATCTTTTTCATCGTGAAATATATGCTTACGTCTAAAGTAATCTTCATTATCTAAAAAATATACCTGAAGTCTTGCATTAGGTAATGAAGCCACCTTAATGATAAGCGGATAGTCGTCATTTCCGATAGATACATTAATGCCAGACAAGCGAACTACCTCATGTAATCGATGCCTCCTTTCGTTAATAACGCCAAACCGTGGCATGATACACCTCACCTCCATACCAGCATCATTAGCCTTTACAGCTAACTTATTCACCACTTCGGCAAATTCGGTTAGCTCTAAATAGGGAGACATTTCATTAGCAATAAATAAAATCCGTTTCTTTGTTGACATTTGCAAATTATTAGTTGGAGTCAGTTTTGGGCTGCAAATTTACGAATAATTTACCAAATTCAGCATTTACTGCCTATGGGCAACAAAATTATATCACATGATAATTTTAAAATATATAAAAGATATTACAAGTCATTTAACTACAGAAAAAGAAAATGGCAAAAAAATTGGCTTTGTACCTACTATGGGGGCCCTCCACCCAGGGCATTTATCACTTATTGCAAGCGCCAATGACAGAAGTGACCTTACCATTTGCAGCATTTTTGTAAACCCCACACAATTTAATAATCCGGAAGATTTTAATAAGTATCCTATTACCCTGGAAAAAGATATTTACTTGTTGGAAGAAAGTGGCTGTGATATTCTTTTCTTACCCCTTGTAGATGAAATGTATCCCGACACAGAGAACCATTCTAAAATTTATCCGCTTGGCTATTTGGATACCATTTTAGAAGGACAACACAGGCCCGGGCATTTTCAGGGAGTTTGCCAGATAGTAGATCGGTTATTAACTATTATACAACCTGATTGGCTGTTTTTAGGCCAAAAAGATTATCAGCAATGTATGGTCATCACTAAATTGATAGATATCATCCATAGCAGTACCAAAATAATAATCGAACCCACCATCAGAGAAAACGATGGCCTCGCCATGAGCAGCCGAAATATGAGATTGAATGAAATGGAGCGAAAGCTGGCTCCCCAAATTTATGAAGCGCTGAATTTGATCAAAGCCGAACTGCAACCGGGAAGTTTACAAAGTTTAAAGATAAAAGCTTCACAATTTTTACAAAAAAATGGGTTTATTGTCGATTATGTAGAAATTGCCAGAGCTGACAACTTATCTTTGCAGCAGGATTGGAATGGTAATACAAAGCTGGTAGCGTTAATTGCCGCTTATTTAAATGAAATACGGTTAATTGATAACATGCTTTTAACCTAACGAAAAAACTTTTACCATTTCGAATTGTTTATAATTTATATCCTGTTTTTTATGATGATTGAAGTTTTAAAATCAAAAATTCACCGATGTACGGTAACAGAAGCTAACCTGCATTATGTAGGCAGTTGTACCATTGATGAGGCCCTTTTGGAAGCAGCCAACATGATTGAGTACGAAAAAATTCAGATCGTAAATGTAAATAATGGAGAAAGGTTTGATACCTATATCATTAAAGGGAAAAGAGGATCAGGGGTCATCTGTATGAATGGTCCGGCAGCAAGAAAAGTAATGGTGGGAGACATTGTTGTGATTATGAGCTATGCAACCATGGATTTTGAGCAGGCCAAAAATCACCAGCCTACAGTTATTTTTCCTAAAGAAAATAATAAACTTTAAGTTGTAATTTTACCTTACCCTTTTGCACCCCGTTACTGCAACAAAGTTTTATGAAGAAACGAATATTATCTATACTTCAATACATCTTTTTTTTAGGACTGGGGATTTTTTTGGTTTGGTGGAGTATTCATAAAATGGATGACAAAAACTGGAACGATTGTAAAATTGCTTTACAATCTGCCAACTATTATTTATTCATCCCTGTTTTTTTTATACTGATTCTTAGTCATATTAGCAGAACAGCCCGCTGGAGAATATTAATGAAATCAATGAACTACCGACCGGGCTTTATTAATACTTTTTGTGCGGTAATGATAGGTTACCTGGCCAATCTGGCCATCCCCAGATTAGGAGAAGTTTTAAAGTGTACTATTTTAGGGAAATATGAAAAAGTGCCTCCGGATAAATTAATCGGTACCATTTTGGTTGAAAGAGCCGTTGATGTTGTATCACTCTGTATAGTTTTTGTAATTGCTTTGATATCGCAGGCTTCTGTAATCGGAGGTTATGCGAAGAAAACACTTACAGAGAATTTTCTATCCGGTAACCCAACACACCTGGCAATAAAAATAGCTCTTACAGCCCTCGTTATTTTATTGATTTATTTTTTGTTAAAATATTTATTTAAAAAATATCAGGAAAACAGGTTTATTAGCAAAGTAAAAAATTTATTTAAAGGTGTTGGCATCGGATTAAGCTCTATTAAAAATTTACAAAATAAATGGGCCTTTATTTTTCATAGTATATTAATTTGGTCTTGTTATGTAGCAGGCACTTATATTGGGTTTTATGCTATTGAGGCTACCTCACATTTACCTTTTGCGGCAGCCTTCCCTGTGCTGGCATTTGCCAGTATCGGTATGATCATTACTCCCGGCGGAATTGGCACTTACCCCTTGTTTATTATGGAAGTAATGCTTTTGTATAATGTAGAACAGGGACATGGCTTTGCAAACGGCACTTTACAATGGCTGGCTCAATTTGCCATTATTTTGCTAATAGGTTTTATTTGTTTGCTGATACTACCATTTTACAATAAAAAAATAAACAATGCGGCACGTACAAGCCATTCCACATAAAATATATACACTGCCTGATTTATTATTGCAGGTTCATAAATGGAAATTCTTGGGCAAAAAAATTGCCTTCACCAATGGCGTTTTCGATATTTTACATGAAGGGCATATAGCCTCTTTAAGCCAGGCCGCCAGCTTTGGCGATATTCTTATTGTTGGCGTAAATTCCGATGCATCAGTTAAACGATTGAAGGGTACAACAAGACCCATTAACAATGAGCAATCCAGAGCATTAATATTGGCATCTTTGCTCATGACCGATGCCGTAGTACTTTTTGAGGAAGACACTCCCCTACAGCTAATTACAGCTATCTTACCAGATGTATTGGTAAAAGGCAGTGATTATACCATTGAGCAAATTGCGGGGGCCAAAGAAGTACTGGCAAATGGCGGTAAAGTAGAGATTTCGCCTATACTAGAAGGTTTTTCTACTACAAGTATTATTGACAAAATGAAGCATTGATAAGTTACCAGGTAAACTAACAGTTGTTAGTTTAAAAGAATAATCATCAAAACAAAATGAGCAAAAAAAAGATTATAGCCCGAGATATTAGTTGGCTTTCTTTTAACAGCAGGGTATTGCAGGAAGCTGCCGATGAAACAGTGCCACTAAAAGAAAGAATAAAATTTCTGGCCATTTTTTCAAATAACCTGGATGAGTTTTTCAGAGTACGGGTAGCTACGCTCAAACGTATGATTGAAGTAGGCAGTAAAGCCAAAATGCATGTAGAAAACAACCCACAAAACATTCTGGAAGAAATTCAGGAGATAGTAATGGAGCAACAAGAGGAATTTGAAAGAATCTGGAATGAAATTTTAAGGGAACTAAAAAAGAAAAAAATATTTTTAATCAATGAAAAACAATTAAATAATGTACAGAAAAAGTTTGTACTCAATTATTTCAATGAAGAGATCAGAAGCAATATTGTTCCTTTAATGATTGAAAGTATCCAAACCTTCCCTACGCTGAATGACAAATCCATTTACCTTGCCTGTAAACTATCCAGGAAAGATAAAAGCATATCGTCAAAATTTGCTCTAGTATCTATTCCTACCAGACGGGTACCCCGATTTTTAATATTACCATCTCGTAAAAATGAAAAGCACATCATTTTATTGGAAGATATTATTAAATTCTGTTTACCACATATTTTTTCTTTATTTCAATATGATACTTTTATTGGACATATTATTAAAGTAACCCGGGATGCAGAAATTGATATAGACAATGATGTATCTACGTCAATGATTCAAAAACTTGAAAAAGGTTTAAAAAACAGGAGAACCGGCAAGCCTGTACGCTTTGTATTCGACAAGGACATTGACGCATCACTATTAGCCTACTTAATTAAAAAAATCGGGCTATCAAAGAAAGATAATCTGATTCCCGGTGGTCGGATACATAACTTTAAAGATTTTGTTGATTTTCCTGAATCAGTTTTTGAACAGAAAAGTACTCGTAAAAAACCCTTTTTACATCCGGCATTTAAAAATAACGGCCGGATTGCAGACATCATCACCCGGCAGGATATTTTGTTAAATTTTCCTTATCACTCCTTCGATACGCTGATAGATTTGTTACGGGAAGCCGCTATTGATCCAGAGGTGGTAAGTATAAAAATTACCTGCTACCGGTTAGCACCTAAATCTAAAATTGTAAATGCACTTACCAATGCTGTACGCAATGGCAAG
Source organism: uncultured Ferruginibacter sp. (assembly GCA_964586215.1). Lineage (GTDB taxonomy): Bacteria > Bacteroidota > Bacteroidia > Chitinophagales > Chitinophagaceae > Ferruginibacter. Next base: position 97,375 of record CAZPHA010000004.1, on the reverse strand, counting down.
CAGGTAACGGTAGCCATTGAATTAAGGGCACGATTTGATGAAGAAGCCAACCTGGAGTGGAAAAAAGAGCTGGAGGAAGCAGGAGTAAAAGTTTTAATTGGTCAGCCCAATTTGAAGATTCATGCCAAATTATGTATCATAAAAAAACAAACAAAAAACCAGGTTATTAATTATGGTTTCGTCAGCACCGGAAATATTAATGAAAAAACGGCACTCCAATATAGCGATCATTGTCTGCTTACAGCCAATAAAAGCATTATGGCTGATATTAATAAAATTTTCAGATACCTGGAATATCCCAAAACACAGGCAAATATATTGAACAGCTGCAAAACGCTATTGGTAAGCCCGATAACCATGCGAAAACAGCTTATTTTATTAATCAACAAAGAAATAAAAGCTGCTAAAGCAAAAAAAACTGCTGAGATTCTATTAAAATTAAATTCACTTAGCGACCAGGCATTAATTGAAAAGTTATATGAAGCTGCCAAAGCAGGGGTCGAAATCAGAATGGTTGTAAGAGGCATTATTTGCATGCAGACGGAAAATAAAAAATTTAAAACTCCCATACAGGCAATAAGTATAGTAGACGAATACTTAGAACATGGAAGAGTAATGATTTTTCACAATGGTGGTAATGAAAAGATATTTATATCTTCTGCCGACTGGATGACAAGAAACATTGATCATCGGGTGGAGGCCGCCTGCCCTATCATTCATAAAGATATTCAACAAGAGCTGAAAGACATTTTGCAAATTCAATTTAAAGATAACATTAAAGCCAGGATATTAGATAATGATCTTGATAATAAGTATGTTAACCCTCGTAATACAAAAAAAATAAGATCACAGGTAGAAACATATAATTATTTGCACAGAAAATTATCAACTTAGTAAAATTAGTTACACGAATTCAAGCGGATTACACTAACTATAATTTAAATACTAATGATTGTTAGTTTTTTGCAGTTGTTTAATATTCAATAAGCATTAACATATGGTGATAAAATATTTTCTTTATCTAAAAATTCTAAAAAATCACCACTTCATACTGCCTGCTTATCTTTGCACCTAAATCTCATGATAAGTGAAATTAGCAGCCATTGATATCGGCAGCAATGCCGCCCGATTACTCATCACAGAAGTTGTATTAAACGATAAAGGCGATCCTGTATTTAATAAACTTAATTTAGTCAGGGTTCCCTTAAGGCTTGGTTTTGATGTATTTGAAACAGGAGAAATATCCAAAAAGAAAACAGGCATGATATTACAAACCATGAAAGCATATAAACATTTACTCAATGCCTATGAAGTATCGCATGTAATTGCCTGCGCTACCAGCGCCATGAGAGATGCCAAAAATGCTGATGATATTGTGAGAAAAATTAAATTAGAAACAGATATTACAATTGAAATTATCAGTGGCGACAGAGAAGCAGCTTATATTTATGAAAACCATATCGCCGAGCAAATGGACAAAGAAAAAAGCTATCTATACATTGATGTAGGCGGTGGAAGTACGGAGTTATCTTTTTTTAGTAATGGTAAACTAACTTTCAAAAAATCATTTAATATTGGCACCATTCGGCTGCTAAAAAATTTAGTAAAAGGCAGGGATTGGGAAGAAATGAAAGAATATACGAAAAAATTTTTAAAAAACAATAAAGAAGTGGTTGCAATAGGTAGTGGTGGAAATATTAATAAAATCTTTAGCATGAGCAACAAAAAAGAGGGCAAACCGCTTTCGCTGGAGTTGCTCAAAGATTATTATAAGCAATTAAATTTAATTCCCTTAGAAGAAAGGATTGTGAAATTCAATTTAAAAGAAGACAGAGCCGACGTGATTGTACCGGCTTTGCAAATTTACATTCAGGCTATGCGATGGACCAATGCTGATACTATTTATGTTCCCAAAATCGGGTTAGCAGATGGCCTCATTAAGCACTTATGGGAAGAAATAACGCACCAGGGTAGCTATAATCTTTTTTCGAACGCTCCGGCAAGCTGAAACAGGAACTTGCTATATTCTTCTACATAATTATTCCCATCCGGAAATTTTATGTCTGATTCATTAAATATTTTTGTAAATAAAGCATAGGCCTTTTTAGCATCCTTTTCATCAAAAAAATAATATCCGAAATTTTTATTCAGCGTATTATTCAATCCAATTCCACCGGCGTAATATTTCAATGGCAATGGAACTCTATCAGGCATAAAATAAATAGATTCTACCGATAAAAGCTGGTAATATTTTGCAGCAAAAAGTAGCATATCACGAATTCTTCGGATAATGTCTTTTTCACTTTCCGAAGCATTTGGCTTTATTCGCCAGCTGTTTAGTTTCGCATTTACAAACGAATCATTAATTTTTTTTAAGTACCAATCGATTACAATAGCCTCTCCTTTGAATTTTATCCTTTCTCTCAGAACCAGGGTATCATTTTGTAAGCTTACCCACTTGGTATTTAAATTAGTTAAATTTTTTTCTGTATTTTTTATTAAAAGTATCGAGTCGTTCATCACTTCCCAAATACCTTTTCTTTTGGCATATATACTATCCAGTTCAGTAATACTGTTATTTGTGTCAAAATAAATAATTTTTAATCCCAGAGCATTTACCAATGAATCTTGCAGTGGTGGGAATACGTTTCGCTGAGCTTCTGTATGTAGCTGCTCCTTAGGATACAATATTAACCAGCTACCTAATATTTCTTTGTTTAATAGTTGTTTTTTATTAGATGTGCCACACCCCAACATCAGGATAGCTACTAACCATCCGGCAATATTTTTTTGCATAAATCTGATTACAAAAAAGTTTTCAAAAAATATATTGTTACAAGGCTAACCAATATTGTAATACCAAAACTCAATAAAGTTCCTATCAAAATATATTCTGTCAATTTTCTATCTTTCGACTCTCTTAAATCACCAAATCTAAATATTGATTTGGCAGCCAATAAGAACCCTACCCCTTCCCATCGGCCATTGAGCATAAAAGTTAGTATCAATAGCCTCTCCAGCACACCAATCCAGGTACCGGCTCTTTGCAAGCTATCTGTATCGCTGCTCCCGATTGCTTCCGGCGACCATTTCGCCACAATCATTTTGATGATTAATGATGTTGGTTTGGTTACAAATAATATAGCGAATACCAGTATCAGTAATTTGGTATTGGATAAAATATCCCAACTGATATTTATCTGTGAATAAACGATCCAAACTATAATTATCGTTAAAATATGTAAAAACTGGTCTGCAAAAAACCATGTTCGTCGGCTTGTGTTGGTTTGAAATTGCAGCTTCATCCCGTCAACCAATAAATGCAGTACGACAATAATCAATGCCTGCATCCAAAAATATACCCCCGAAAAAATTAATATTAATACTCCATGTATGGCTACATGCAGGTACAAAAAAGGTGAAGCCCATTTTTTTTGCTCCTTATTTATTACCCATTTATCAAATTGTAAGAAAAAATCTCCCAGAATATGTGCCAGTAGCAATTGAATAAGCAAAATCATTTTATCTCTAGTTGGTGTTTTACTTTGTTACGGAAAAAATGCTCCATCTCCATAATTTCGGCATAATGTGCCCTCGTTTGTCGTTCGCTTACCGAGGATTGCGTAATACCGATTTTATCGCCTAACTCTTTTTGTGAAAGGTTTTTATTCTTCAAAGAGATGGTTACAAACTCTGCTGAAGAAGAGGTCCACTTATCCATTGCAATGAGAGATAATTTAATCATCAGGTTCATTTCTGCATCAAAATCTTCCCACCTGGTTTTTACTGCCAGATTCTGCCTGAGCTTTTTCAGGTTTTCAAATGTTTCTCCTGAAAAAATAAAGGCCTCTCCATTAGATTCAGTTATGGCAGGAGCATTATAGGTTTTAGCTCCAATTCCAATAGCTACTCTGACATCCAGCTCCGGCATATCAATGGATTTTATACAAGCTTTGATACTAATAGCAGCGAACAAGGCGTCTTCAGGTTTTTTTACTTCCAATTGAAAACTATCTCCGCGGAATATTTCCCATGTTTTAGGCGTTTTCCCATATGAAGATAATAGTTTTTTTAATGGGGTTAGCCATTGTGGCGGATTTTTTGTTTGCCGGGAATTAATAATATCTCCTGTTATAATAGCTAACATTTATCAAATATCGGCTTTTTTGCCGATAATTTCAAATATCGGGTAATTACCCGATATTTTAGGCAATTTATAGGAAAATATCGGGTTAAAAGCCGATAATTTCAAATATCGGGTAATTACCCGATATTTATTAATTATCCGAAGTTTCCCATTAAACTTTAGGTAAGCATTTATTGTATTAATAACTGACAAAAAAACATTGATATCTATTAAATCTTAGAAATATATTACAATAAAAATTTGAAATGTTTAACTTCGCAATGTCATGTCAACTCATAAAGAAATAAAAAAGGTTACTACCAATACCTTATTAAAAATGAAAGCCACCGGCGAAAAGATAGCCATGATTACCGCCTATGACTTTTCATTTGCAAAAATATTCGATCAGGCTGGTATTGATGTCATTTTAGTAGGGGACAGCGCAAGTAATGTAATGGCAGGCCATGAAACTACTTTGCCCATCACATTAGATCAAATGATTTACCATGCTCAAAGTGTTGTGAGAGGTATTGATCGCTGCCTGGTAGCGGTGGATCTTCCCTTTGGAGCTTACCAATCCAACTCGGAAATTGCATTGGCTTCTGCCATAAAAATTATGAAAGAAACCGGCGGGCATTCCGTAAAGCTGGAAGGTGGTGAAGAAGTGATTGATTCTGTCAAAAAAATTGTAAGTGCAGGTATTCCCGTTATGGGTCATTTAGGCCTTACACCACAAAGCATTTATAAATTTGGCACTTATACCGTAAGAGCAAAAGAAGAAGCAGAAGCTGATAAACTCAAAAAAGATGCACTTCTATTACAGGAAGCCGGATGTTTTGCATTGGTATTAGAAAAAATACCGGCTGCATTGGCCAAAGAAGTAAGCGAAAGCCTGAACATTCCCACTATTGGCATTGGAGCCGGCGCTGCCTGTGATGGCCAGGTATTGGTAATGCATGATATGCTGGGTATTAATACCGAATTTAAACCCAGATTTTTACGTACTTATCTAAACTTATTTGAACAGGTAACAGGAGCAACCCAACAATATATCAGGGATATTAAAAATAAAGATTTCCCCAGCCAACAAGAACAATATTAAATTTCTACCTTTTCTAAATTATTATACCATGAAGTTTTTAAAATCGTTAAAAATACAGCAGAACAATAACGGCATCTCAACAGGCGCCTTCTGGCCCAAAGCCAAAGGCGAGAAAATAAAAAGTTATTCACCGGTAGACGGTAAATTAATTGCAACCTGCACAGGAGCCAGTCGCTCTAATTATGAAACAGTTATCACAAAAGCCGGCGAAGCATTTGTTGAATGGCGCCGCTGGCCTGCTCCAAAACGTGGAGAGATTGTAAGACAGATCGGAGAAGAATTAAGGAAATATAAACAACCATTAGGTCAACTGGTAAGTTATGAAATGGGAAAAAGTTTACAAGAAGGACTAGGTGAAGTACAAGAAATGATCGACATCTGTGATTTTGCAGTAGGATTATCACGACAGCTACATGGCCTTACCATGCATAGCGAACGTCCCGGTCATAGAATGTATGAGCAATATCATCCCTTAGGAATTGTAGGTATTATATCGGCTTTTAACTTTCCCGTTGCTGTATGGAGCTGGAATAGTATGCTTGCCTGGGTATGCGGCGATGTATGCGTTTGGAAGCCCAGCGAAAAGACTCCTCTCTGTGCGGTTGCCTGCCAAAATATTATTCAGGGCGTATTTAAAAAAAATAATGTACCGGAAGGCGTAAGCGGATTAATTGTAGGTGGCCGTGAAGTGGGTGAATGGCTCAGTAATGATCAGCGAATACCGTTGGTATCTGCTACCGGAAGTACCAGAATGGGCAAAGCCGTAGGCGAAGCCGTAGGGAAAAGATTAGGCAGAAGTTTATTGGAATTAGGTGGCAACAACGCCATCATCATTTCAAAAGATGCAGATATAGATATTGCATTAATAGGTGCTGTTTTTGGAGCATTAGGTACTGCCGGTCAACGATGTACCTCTACCCGGCGACTTATTATTCATGAAAAAATTTATAATAGTTTTAAAGAAAAATTAGTTAATGCTTATCAACAAATAAAAATTGGTAATCCGTTAAATGAGAAAAATCATGTAGGACCTTTGATAGATACTGATGCTGTAAAAATGTATTTCAGTGCTATTGAAAAGTGTAAAGCGGAAGGTGGAAAGTTCGTGGTAGAAGGAGGTGTTCTGAAAGGAAAAGAGTATGCAAGCGGCTGCTATGTAAAACCGTGTATTGCCGAAGCAAAAAATCACTTTGAAATTGTACAACATGAAACATTCGCCCCCATTCTGTATATCATGAAATATAAAACAATTGAGGAAGCAATAGCCCTGCAAAATGGGGTACCTCAAGGGCTTTCTTCCGCTATCATGACCAATAATTTAAGAGAAGCAGAGCAGTTTCTGTCACACAGCGGTAGTGACTGTGGTATTGCCAACGTTAACATTGGTACAAGTGGCGCTGAAATAGGCGGCGCTTTCGGTGGAGAAAAAGAAACCGGAGGTGGCAGAGAAAGCGGTAGTGATGCCTGGAAAGTATACATGCGCAGGCAAACCAATACTATTAATTACAGTACTAAACTTCCTTTGGCGCAGGGAATACAATTTAATCTTTAAAAAAAATATAATATAGGATGAGTGGTATTGGTAATACTAAGAACTACCGTATTTTAGCATAAATTTTAATTTAAATATGAATAAGATTGTATTGTTTGGTAGCATGATTTTGTTGCTATCGCTGAATGTAATTGCTCAACCTAAAGACTGGCATTTGCTGGACAAAGGCGCCACTGGCTCCTATGGCATTAGTTTAGATAAAGCATATGCATTCGTAAAAAGCAAAAATCTTAAAAGCAAAGCAGTATTGGTTGCTGTTATAGATAGTGGTATCGATACGCTTCATGAAGATTTAAAGCCGGTTTTATGGCGTAATCCCAAAGAAATACCAGGTAATGGTAAAGACGATGATAAAAACGGCTATGTTGATGATGTTTACGGCTGGAATTTTATAGGAGGAAAGGATGGCCGGAATGTAAAGGAGGATAGCTATGAAGCCGCAAGGGTCTATTACAATTTAAAAAATAAATACAATGTTAAAAACCCCGAGTCAGCCCAGGGGTTCAACCAGGAAGAGTATGATATGTGGCAAAAAGCTAAAAAGAACGTAATGGGCGCTGATAATGGAGAAAATAACGCTTTGGAGTTATCCATGCTTATAAAGTTTTTTGATGAAGTAGCAAAAAGCGATAGTACCCTTAAAATAGCCTTAGGCAAAACTGTATATACCGGCAATGACCTTGACTCGTTTGCAACAGCTGACAATGCTGTAAAAAAGGCAAAAAACATCATGTTGGGCATTATGAAAACCAACAACCAAATGGATGGCACCAATAAAGATTTGGTGACAGAATTTGAAGAATATATTGCAGCTGAAAAAAAGAAAGAAGAAGGCAGAAATGCCCCTCCGAAAGAATATCGAAAAGAAATTGTTGGAGATGATGAATCCAATATCAACGACAGGTATTATGGGAATAATGACGTAATGGCCTCTACCCCCTTCCACGGTACACACTGCTCGGGGATCATTGCTGCGGTTAGAAATAATAATAAAGGCGTCAATGGCATTGCCGATAACGTAAAAATTATGATGATCAGGGTTGTGCCTGATGGTGATGAGCATGATAAAGATATTGCGAATGCTATCAAATATGCCGTAGATAATGGCGCACAAATTATCAGCATGAGTTTTGGCAAAAGTTTTTCTCCTGAAAAAGCATGGGTGGATGATGCAGTAAAATATGCTGAAAGTAAAAATGTATTGCTGGTACATGCTGCCGGAAACGATGCAAAAAATGTTGATGTGGAAGATAATTTCCCTAATCCGATTTTTAAAGGCAATAAAGGCAGAAGTAACACCTGGATAAGTGTTGGCGCCAGCGGCGATGCCAAAAGCGGCAGCCTCACTGCCAGTTTTAGCAACTATGGTAAAAATGAAGTAGATGTATTTGCTCCCGGGGTTAAAATTTATTCTACCGTACCGGGTGGAAACACCTATGGAGACGCAAGCGGAACCAGCATGGCTTGCCCCGTAGTAGCCGGTACGGCAGCACTCCTATTGGAATACTTCCCAACACTGAGCGCTAAGCAACTAAAATATGTTATAGAAAAATCAGCCCAAAATCCCGGCGAATTGGTAAAAAAACCAGGCACAGATGAAAAAGTAGATCTTAGCGAACTCTCCAAAACAGGAGGACTGGTTAATGCCTATGAAGCTGTAAAACTGGCTGCCACTCTTCAGGGCGAAAGAAAACCGGCTAAACAAACTTTACCAAAATCTAAAATAATTAGCAATAAAAAAGGATAAAAAATTTAGCAATTTTGCTCTAAAAAGGCCATTTTGCTAAATTTATTAACATTTTGGTAAATACAATGACAACCCATCCCTCCTATTTCGACAGGTACATTAACCTGATAACAGAAGCAGACTTATCTGTTGCATTCGCAAACCAGAATAGTATCATCAGCACTTTTCTAAATAATATTAGTGAAGAGAAATCTGATTATGCTTACGCAGAGGGTAAGTGGACAATTAAGGAAGTTGTGCAGCATATGATCGATGCAGAAAGAGTTTTTTGTTATAGAGCATTGTGCATTGCCCGAAAAGAAACCATCTCTCTGCCGGGCTTTGATGAAAATGTATATGCCGCCAACTCTAATGCTAATAACAGACACTGGCAAAGCTTAGTCGAAGAGTTGATAGCAGTTAGAAAATCAACAGAATTATTATTTAGTAGTTTTAATGAAAATACATTAAGCTATATTGGTTCTGCCAATAATAATACTATATCTGTGGCAAGTCTTGGCTTTATTATTCTAGGCCATTTTTATCATCACAAAAAAGTAATTGAGGAAAGATATTATTAATACGCTTATGCAAAGAGGCTGCCTAAAATATGGGCAGCCTCTTGTTGATTGTATACTCTCTACCTAATTATTGCTTTAGAATTTTTTGCGAAATAATTTCATTTTGTTTTACCAGCTCCAATGTATAGGTTCCTGCTCCTAATTTATTAAGATCTTTCAATACTACTATATTCTGGCCGGCCTGAAGCGTTACCATTCTTTTTATTACCGTTTGTCCATATAAATTATTAAAGCGAACTTCTACATTTTCCTCCTTCTGAGCGCTAATTTGTAATTTAACATGATCGGTAAATGGATTTGGATAGGCAACAATGTTATTTACCACTAATCCATCTGCACGAAGTGCAATTACCTTACTGTAGGAGCTCTTTCCATCTATATCAACTACACGTAAGCGATAATAAATTACCTTTAAACTATTATTGAGTACATCTTCAAATTGGTAGTAATTTACGTTGTTTGTAGTACCATTACCCTTTACATAACCAACTTTTGTAAAATTGATACCATCAACGCTTTTTTCAATTGCAAACCCATCGTTTTTAACTTCACTTTGAGTAACCCATTTTAGTAAGGCATTCCCACTAGATTTTTTAACACTAAACTCAGATAATTTTACCGGCAATGGTCCTCCTGCAGGATTTATTACTGCCGTACCATCATCCGTATAAGGCTCCCCAGATACTGAGTTAGCAAAAATACGTGCAGTATTGGTTACGGTAGACAATTCATTCAAATTAGAAGTACTTATTGCTTTGAAACTAACAGAGTAGCTTTCTCCCGGTTGCAATGTACCTCCTGAAGAACTGCTTGCACCGCTACCAATATAAAATTTTACATATTCATTTCCGGCAACATCAACAGCCTGGAAGGCCTGGTCATCACCTGAAGCATCCGATTTTAATCCTGCAATACCGCCCGGTGAACTAATAATTTCCATTGATCCGGCAACGTAAGTAATACTTGCAGGAAGCGTATCTACAATCATAGCATTCACGGCCGGCCCTACGCCGGTATTACTTCCAGACAGAGTATATGTTAAAGTTTCGCTGGTTTGTAAAACACCCAATGGTTGTAAATTATCGCTAACAGTTTTATCCAATGTAACTGCCGGGTCTTTTGATAGCATTGTAAAAGCAAATACGCTGGGAAAATATTGATCTGCTTCGGTTCCAAACTCTACATTTACGGAAGTAGCATTAGCCGCTATTCCATATCCGACGCCTACTTCTATCTGATCATCAATATCAATACCAAACTGATTTTTATAATCAGGATTTTTGGTAGTAACATGTGTTCCATTTTTTGAAATAGTTCCATTCCACATATTTACGGCAGGATTTACTCCATTAGAAACCATAGTACCGTTTACTCTTAAAAAATCACCATTAGGATTTCCAGACGAAGCTGCCAAACCGGCATCACCTTCCCAGGCCATAACTGATAAATAAGCATCAGAAGCCGACAATGGAGTAGCTGGGGCGTTTAACCCATTGAGTGTAATGGATTGTGTTGTTGCCGAACCACCGTTATAAACCTGCAAATATCCATCATACACTCTTACACTTGAATATGGTAGTGCAGGGTTTTCATATACAACCACCATGCTCCACCCACCGAAATAACCACCGGAGCCAATTGACCCGGCTGCTACTTTAAGATCAGCAAGCGTATAAGTGCCTGCGCCATTTAATGCTAAATATGAAGTAACATCTACATATGCCTGGTAAGCAGAATCTGAGCCGGATATAAGAGTTTTATCGATTTGACCAGACGGCGCTGTAATTGAACTATAAGATCCTGATCCTTTACGAATTTTTACGCTTCTCAAATTGATATTATCAGCGCCACCATCGCCACTTTTTATTCTGCCACCCCAATATACTCTTGCAAATTTAATAGTACTACCTGATGGAATTACCAAATCAGCTGATGAGGAGTTTGAAGTTATATTGCTGGCGTTTCCCTGAAGCTGAAGATCAAAAAATAAATCATCTGTACCACTTTCATTACTGGCAGAAGTATGTACTTCCACAGTGATACTATTGGTTCCATTAATAAAGGGAGCTCCTGCCCCAACGGTAAAGCTGTACGATTGCTCGGGCTCAAGATTGGAAGAAGCATTGGTTGTAAAACTCACAGCTCCGGCAGGCATATTCACTCTGCCCACTTCAGTACCGTTAACATATACTACAGCCCCGTCATCAACAGTAAGATTAAATGTAAAGCTTCCGTAAGACGAAGGGTTCATTACTACTTTTTTCTCAAAATAATAAGTTCTTATATCAGCTAATGTAGTACCTACAGAGCCGGTAGGGCCATAACCAAGAGGAGCATTACCAGGGCCGCCGGGCAAGGTTGCCGACACAACGGGCCAACCGGCAGGAGCACTGGCAGCATTGGAATAACTCCAGGCCGATCCCGGAGCAATCAGTGTGGTTGCAGGGCCACCACTCCCGTCTACATCAATATACTCCATGTCAGAATTATCGTTTAAGTATTGGCTCGTTGTACCATTTGAATAGGATCCAAAATCATTCATTTTGGCTAAATCAACGGAACCGGCTGCATCATGCATGGCTAATATTGAATTGCCAAACATAGTATGGCCACCATGTAAATTATCAGAATAAATCGGCATGCCATAAGGTCTGACAATTTGTGCATGTGAAACGGTTAAGAAGATAATTGTTGAGGAAACCGCAAGAGTAACTCTTACGAGTGTTCGCAAAAAGGTAAAGTTGTTCACGATCTTAAGGTTTAGAGTTAAAAATGGGCGGCTTTTAACAGGACACCTTGTGATGCGTTACTATCACATAAAATTTTTCGGGAGAATATTGTAAACAAAAAAAAGAGTAAGAATTCCGTGAGATATGTGGATTGGTAAGCCTAAAGTAAGCTACATCAAATATATAAATTAAATTCTACATATCAAAATTTTTATTATAACTTTCTTTATAAAAAGATTTACTTTATACTCTTAAAACAAAACACAATAAAAAACAATATGAATTAAATTGATTATGAATATTTTATAATATATTGAATGTATTTATATAGATTTTCTATGCCTACTGAAAAAGCTATAAATTACCTCTCATCTGTTATTCTATTACAGTTTGCCAAAGTTCAGTTAGCATCATCCAACTCAAATTACTCCGCTTTAGCCGTTGCACTCTGCTTAATCATGTTATTCATCACCTTTACTGTTTCATCGATGTAAATATCACTGCTAATTCTTTTGATAAACTGCTTATTATTGTCTTCCTTATCTTTAATATCTTTAATCGCTAATAGATCAGCATCAATATTTTTTACATCTAATGCTTTAGGCAATTTTGCTAAATCATCCAATTGCTTAATAGTGTTTTTCAATTCCTTTTGTTCAGCCCGATATTTTTGTAAGTTCAAAGGAATTTCTTTTTCACTTTTGGCAGATAAAAAACTCACTTCTTTTCTGATTTTTTCAAAAGTGCTGCTTTTCCGAACTTCATCATTAGCCGTAGTAGCAACCATATCAGTACTAAAAGTACTAGTCCATGTTTGGTAAGCGGCTTTATCAATTTCATCCCAGCTTAAAGAAGTATTATTATCTTTTTCTCTGAATTTAAGATAATCATAACGATCAGGCAGAATAATATCAGGAACAACGCCTCGCAATTGTGTAGCTCCACCATTGACCCTGTAAAATTTTTGAAGCGTCAATTTAATACTGCCCAGATCATCTTCTTTTTTGGCATTACTAAACAAGCTATTTTCTGCCTGAGGATTTAGGGGTATATTGCGTTGTACAGTACCTTTACCATAGGTAGAAGTACTGCCAATAACAACCCCACGTTTATAATCTTGTATGGCGGCAGCAAATATCTCCGAAGCAGATGCACTTAGCTCATCTACCATTACAGCCAGCGGCCCGCTGTATAAAATATTTTTATCTTTATCGTATAAAATTTTGGCTTTTTCATCCCGGCCTTTCACCTGGCAGATAGGTCCGTCTTCGATAAATAATCCGGCCATTTGTACTACATCATACAATGACCCCCCGCCATTCCCTCTCAGATCCAGTACAATTCCTTCTACATTTTCTGCCTTCAATTTTTTAATTTCTTTGGCTACATCATCCGCACACCTGGGACCATCAGGCCGTTCAAAATCAGCGTAAAACTCCGGTAAATAAATATATCCAATTTTATGTTCCCCGTTAATAATAGCGCTTTTTGCAAACGTGTTGTCCAATTTAATATCATCTCTCAATAAACTTATTACCTTTACGGAGCCATCTATACGCCTGATAGTTAATTTTACTTCAGAGCCTTTTTCAGACCCTCGTATCAGTTTTACGGCATCACTTACAGCATAGCCAGTTACATCTACCGGTTCGTTGGCTCCCTGCGCCACTTTAATAATTTCATCATTTTCTTTTAGCTCGCCACTTTTCCAGGCAGGGCCGCCGCTTACCAGCGTGGCTATCACAATTTTTCCGTCATCTTCTTTTAGCTGTGCTCCAATACCATAAAACCTGCCACTCATCGATTCGTTAAAAGAGCGCAAATCTACAGGGGGTAAATAATTGGTATGAGGGTCCATCTCACTGGTAATGACATTAACAAAAGTGCTGAAATTTTCTTCCATCGTCTCCCTGTTTTTTTTGGTGGTAAAATACCTGTCCATTTGCTTTTTCACTTTTTCCCTGGCTTCTCTTTCAAGTGTAGAATCTGCCTTGAATACATAACCGCTGCTATCTTTATTCGCTTCTCTCTCATCAAGCATATCAGTATATCTGTTCAACACCAAATATTTTAATCTTTTACGCCATCTGTCTTTTCTTTCTGCTTCTGTTTTGGGATAGTCCAATTTCTCCGCATCAAGCATTACGGATTCATCTTTTGAGAAATCAATAGGTTTACGCAACAAATCTTCATAAAACCCGGAAACTTCTTTTATTCGTTTTGTATAAATATCATTAATTGTGAAAAAAGATTCTATCTCTTTGCCGTGTATTTCATCATCAATTTGATTTTCATATTTTTTAAATGTATTGATATCTGATTGCAGGAAAATATTTTTATCATTATCTAATTCTTCTGCAAACTTTTTCAATACTGCCTTTGAAAACTCATCATTTATTTTTTTAGGGCTAAAATGACCTTCCTCCAAAATCAATCCCACATTCCGCAAAATTTTAGCATATTTAACTTTTGGATTATCATCTGTCTCAGCTTTTCCCTGACTTTTAAAAACAATAAATAAACTAACAGCCGTTAGTACCAAAATCACAGGTATAAATTTCTTATTTGTCATAATTTTTGCAATTTGTTGCATAAGGTAAAAATAACAAAAATTATGAGGTTTTTATTATTATTTATAGATGATTGAAAGCCAATATTTTCTTAAAATTGGATGGGTGGTAATAAAAAACCTTCTACAAAATAGAAGGTTGAAATTCAGGGTAGCTAACCGGGCTCGAACCGGCGACCCTCAGAATCACAATCTGATGCTCTAACCAACTGAGCTACAGCTACCATTTGGATTGCAAAGTTACAAAAAAAGCTACTTTCCACAAAAAATATTCGAATATCCCCTATTTCAATCGCTTATCTGCGTTAAATACAATTACTTTGCAGCGTCAATTCAATTAATATGCATATTATAAACTATATCCTACCGGTCCTTCTTTCAACCTTTACCGGATGGATAACTACCTGGATAGCCATTAAAATGTTGTTTCACCCCAGAAGCCCTACAAAAATTTTTGGCATCACGATTCAGGGCGTTTTTCCACATAATCAACAACGCATTGCACAGAAATTAGGCCAGGTTGTAAGCAATGAACTTTTATCTTTTAAAGAAATTGAACATAAAATAACTAACCCGGAAAATATTCAAAAATTATGGCCAGACATCGAAAATCATATAGAAGAATTTTTAAAAGTAAAACTTAAAGATATTTTCCCCATGCTGTCTATGTTTATTGGCGATAAAACTATTCAGCAGGTTAAAGAAGCCTTTTTAACAGAATTAGAAAACCTGTTTCCGATACTCATGAAAAATTATATGTCGAAACTGGAACATGAACTCGATCTGGAAAAAATCGTAACAGAAAAAGTTGCAGGTTTTTCTTCTGATAAGCTGGAAAATATTTTACAACAAATCACAAAAAAAGAATTTCAGTTTTTAGAGCTGGTCGGCGCAGCTTTTGGGTTTTTGATTGGAATTATACAGGTGATTTTTAGTATTTTAATGCATTGATTTTGGTTATTTAATCATTTGCAGGAACCGTTCAACACTAATTTTCACCGTTTATCCATGTATAAAACAAAGCAATAAACTATTCATAATGAATTTTGTCTAAAGCTTTTTGCAAAACATTATAAAAAAAATTAAATGAATCTTTTAAAAGTATTATTGGCAATTATTGTGATCACTGTAGGTTTTAGCAGTTATGCCCAACCACCAGGCATGGGTAACAGAGGACAAAATATGAATTTAGGGCATTTTTATGGTAAAATTTTAGATGCATCTTCCGGAAAGGCTATCGAGGCTGCATCTATCCAATTGATCCAAAATAAAATGGATACAATTACCAAAACACGAAAAGATGTAATAGTGGCCGGTATGCTTACAGACAAACGTGGTGAATTTAGTTTAGAAAATCTTCCCGTTATGGCATCTTACAAACTTAAAATAACAGCGATTGGCTATAAAGCTATTGAACAAAAAGTAAATTTTGAACTGAATATGGCCGGCGCCAAAAATGGAGATTTCAGCAGTATGCTTGGTGGCGTAGATAAGGATTTGGGTAATATAAAATTAGAAGCCGATGTTCAGCAATTAGATAATGTAACCGTAGCAGCCAGCAAGCCTTTATTACAAATGGGTATCGACCGTAAAGTATTTAATGTTGAAAAAAATTTAACCAGCGAAGGTGGTACAGCCATTGATGTAATGAAAAATGTACCCTCAGTAAATGTGGATATTGATGGAAATGTAACATTACGCAATGCATCACCACAACTATTTGTAGATGGCCGTCCTTCTACCTTAACGCTGGAACAGATACCTGCAGATGCCATTGCATCTGTTGAAATTATTACCAACCCCTCTGCTAAATTCGATGCCAGTGGTGGAGGAAGTGGTATTTTAAATATTGTATTGAAAAAAAATCGAAAAGCAGGTTATAATGGTAGTGTCAGATCCAGCATAGATTCACGCCTCCGGCCCAGCCTGGGTGGCGACTTCAATATCAAACAACAAAAAGTGAACTTCTTTGCCAACGCACAGACAGGTATGCGTAAATCTATTAGTACGGTAATGAGTACACGAACTGACTTTTTGGATACGGCAACTGCTCATTTATCACAAAATAATAACCCTATCAACAGAGGTTTTTTTGCTTTTGGCAGACTTGGAATGGATTATTTTATTGATAATAGAAACACCCTTACCATTGGCGGAAATATTGTAAGAGGGCAATTTAAAAGCAATGATGAAATCAATATCTTCCGAGACACCAATTTTATCAATTACCCCACTACTTATGATAAAGGATTTAGAACGAGTAAGAGTATTGCAAATTTTAGAAACTATGGTTCAACGCTAAGTTTTAAGCACAATTTTACCAAATCCGGTAAAGAACTCACAGCGGATATCAATTATAATTACAGCAAGAATGACAATACAGGCAACTTCAATACACAATATTTCTATTTAAATAATGATCCCAAGTTCCCTGCAGCGGTAGAACAATCAAAAGGTGGCGGTACCACCAGTTTTTTTACAGCCCAAACTGACTTTGCCAACCCTATTAGTAAAACCGTTAAAATAGAAATGGGTATAAGAGCCGCCTTAAGAAAGTTTACCAGCTTCAACGATAATTATATAAAAAATAATCTCGACCAATTTGTGTTACTTGATGGCCTCAGCAATAATTATCAATTTAATGATGCAGTATATGCCGCATATCTAACTTATGCTCAGCAAATCAAAAACTTTAATTACCAGCTTGGTTTAAGAGTCGAGAGTAGCCAATATGATGGCGAATTGATCACCCAACAACAAAAGTTTGAAAATGAATTCCCTTTTAGTCTATTCCCCAGTGCTTTTCTTTCATATAAATTGAGCAATAAAGAAGATATCCAATTAAACTATTCCAGGAAAATTAACCGACCCAATTTTTTTCAACTTATTCCCTTTATCGATTATAGTGACTCTTTAAACTTGTCTAAAGGCAACCCGGATCTAATACCAGAGTTTACCAATTTGGTTGAACTGTCTTATCAAAATCAATACAAAAACAACAACATGTTTCTGATTACAGCTTATTTCAGAAATACAGATAATCTAATAACAAGATATCAATACAAAGATAAAAACCCTAATCCTATAAAAACGGACAGTGTGATTATCAGCACTTTTGCCAATGCAGATAAAAGTTATACCTACGGCGTTGAATTGACCGGTAAAAACAGAATTGGTAAATGGTGGGATATCACTACGAGCATTAATTTATTTGATGCCACTATCAAAGCCGGCAATTTAAGTGGAGGTGTAGATAATTCTCAATTTAGCTGGTTTGTGAAGATTAATAACAACTTTAAACTTCCCAAAAATTATTCCATTCAGTTCTCAGGCGATTACACAGCCAAAACACTACTTCCCCCTAGCGGTGGAGGAGGCGGCAGAGGTGGTATGGGTGGTATATTTGGTGGCGGCGGTGGTTTTGGACAAACGCAGGTTAGTGCACAGGGTTTTATCAAACCTATATATTCTTTTGATATTGCTTTGAAGAAAGAATTTTTAAAAAATAATGCAGCCTCCTTAACCCTACAGGTAAATGACATTTTTAGAACAAGGCTTTTTGCAACACATGCCGAATCTCCATTTTTTGTTCAGGATAATGAACGGAGAAGAGACCCCCAATTGGTAAGACTTAATTTCAACTGGCGTTTTGGAAAACTTGATGTATCACTTTTTAAACGTAAAAATATAAAAGGTGAAATGGAGAATATGCAAAATATGCAATCGGGTATGGGACAGTAATGGATGTTGGAGCGCTAATATGTTGAAATGTTGATTTGTTAAAATGTCAAAATGGACATAAATTTATAGTATAGTAATGATGATTAAAGAAAAACAAAATACTTTAATTGCTATACAAGATTTAGCTGAAACTAAAATTGACATTATCAAATGGCTGGTTGTCACCAGCATCGCCATTGTAGGATTGGTTGTTGGCTTAATAAAGTTATTTTCATAATTTTTTAGCAATATTTAAACAGGCTGCTTGATAAAAGCAGCTTTTTTATTGACTTTTAGTTTTAAATTGCTGCCTGAAATGATTTATAATGAAAAAAGTTAATATCAAGAATCTTTTACCCCACCTGATTGCTGTTATTATATTTCTGGTGATAGCAGTAATATATTGCAAACCTGCTTTGGAAGGCAAAGTATTACAGCAGCATGATATTACACAGTGGCAGGGTGCTATTCAAAACTCGGTTGAATATGGTAAAACCCATAATGGTAAATACCCCTTATGGACCAATGGCTTGTTTAGTGGTATGCCGGCTTTTCAAATTGGGGGTATTGGAGGAAATTTGGTAGCCTATTATGCTCAAACGATTTTATCATTAGGCCTGCCTAAACCAATTAATTTCTTCTTCCTGGCATCTATATGTTTTTATATTTTATGTATGTGCCTTCGGGTAAGACCTTTTGTAGCAATTATCGGCTCACTGGCTTATGCATACGCTACGTACAATCCCATTATTATTGCGGTGGGTCACGACACAAAAATGCTTGCCATTGCCCTTATGCCTGCACTATTAGGGGCAATACTTTTAATTTTCAATAAAAAATATTGGCTGGGATTTGTATTAACGACTTTATTTTCTTCGATGATTATTGCTGTAAATCACTTGCAAATTGTGTACTATTTATTTATTGCAATTGGTGTAATGGCTTTTTTCTTAGTGGTACGATATATACGACAGAAAAATTTTAAGCACATAGGTATTACGGCTGCCTTAGCTTCCATAGCCATTGCCATCGGTATACTCAGCAATGCTGAGATACTAATGAGCACCTATGAATATCAAAAAGAAACCATTCGGGGAGGCGGATCAACTTTGAGCGATACAACTAAAAAGCAATCTTTACCAACCAATGGACTGGACAAAGATTATGCCTTTAGCTACAGTATGGGTATCTCCGAACCGTTTGTATTGATGGTGCCTCGTATGCTTGGTGGCAGTAGCGATAAGGAAGAAGTCTCACAGGATAAATCAAAGGCCATAGAAGCCATGAGCAGCATGCCCCAGGAGCTACAACAACAATTACCATTATCATATTACTGGGGAGGTATAGGCAATGCAGGCAGCGTGGGTACCTCCGGCCCACCCTACGTTGGCGCTATTATCTGTTTTTTGGCTATCTTAGGTATGGTGTTGCTGGATAATAAATACAAATGGTGGATGTTGGCAGCTATCCTACTAACTATCCTGATGAGTTGGGGCGGTTATTTTGAATCCTTCAATACTTTATTATATAAATATTTGCCTTTTTATAATAAATTCAGGGCTCCTTCTATGATTATGGTAATACCACAAATGCTGCTTACAACATTAGCTGTTTTGTGTGTTGATACAATAATCAATACGGAAGATAAAAAAATTTTAATAAAGCCATTCATAAAGGGGCTTGCTATAACAGGAAGTATTTTTCTATTGCTATTCTTACTCTACTTTTCGTTTGATTTTTTGAGCACAGGTGATAAAGCAATCTTAAAACAAATCAGGGAAATGAATCAGCCACAACTAGCAGAAATGGTACGAACCTTTTTTGATGGATTAAAACAAGACAGACAAAGCCTGATGCTGGGTGATATTTTTAGAAGTTTAGGTTTTATTGTGTTGGCTGCAGTTTTAATATTTTTATTAATAAAAAAAGTTATACCCTCCTGGGTAACTATTGCCGGCATAGCTTTATTTGCCTTTATAGATGTAATGTTAGTAGATACAACCTATTTAAACTCAGAAAACTATCAGGACAAGGAAACCAATGAAGTATCTTTAGCAGCATCACCGGTTGATAATGAGATATTAGCTGACAAGTCGGATTATCGGGTTTTCAATATGAGTGGCAACAGGTTTCAGGAGAATTTTACCTCGTATTTATACAAATCAGTTGGTGGCTATCATCCTGCAAAGTTACGAATTTATCAGGACTTGATAGAAAGACAGCTCAGTCTGGCACAACCTAACATCAATGTACTAAACATGCTCAATGCCAAGTATATTATACAAAAAGATGGTACAGGTGTTACCCGTCAATATCAAAAAAATGATGGCGCATTAGGCACTGCCTGGCTGGTTAAGCACATTCAATTTGTAAAAAATGCTGACGAAGAAATGGCAGCATTGAATAATTTTAATCCTAAGGATACAGCCATTATTCAGGAGACTTTTAAAAAAGATATTCCATTTTTACCCGAAACAGATTCTACAGCGAATATTAGGCTGATAAAAAATGATAATGATATAGTTACCTATCAATTTAATGCCGGCAAAAATCAATTTGCAGTATTTAGTGAAATTTATTATAAAAGTGGCTGGAAAGCTTTGATTGATGGTAAGGAAGCTCCCATTGTTAAAGTAAATTATGTTTTACGGGGCTTAGCACTTTCTCCCGGGAAACATACTATCGAGTTCAGATTTGAGCCGTGGGGTTATTTGATGGGTAGCAAGTTGGGGAAGATATTTATGATTATGATTGCTATAATAGTAATCATATATTTTATCAGAAGCATTTTTATATACCTTAAAAAACAATGATAAAAATATAAATTCAAACCATCCGATGAGCTATCCTGACATTAGTATAATTCTTCCTGCATTTAATGCAGCCTTATTTATACGGAACGCCATTGATAGCCTTCTTACTCAAACTTTTACAAATTTTGAATTAATCATCATTAATGATGGCTCTACTGATGACACGAAAAATATTATCCTATCTTATGAGGATGCCCGTATAAAATATCACGAGAATACTAGTAATAAAGGATTAGTTTACACATTAAACAAAGGTATCCAATTAGCAAAGGGACAATACATAGCCAGGATGGATTCAGATGATTTATGCACCCCTAATCGGTTGGCATTACAGAAAGAGTTTCTAGATAAGTCCCCGCAAATAGCATTCACAGCTGCCTGGATTGATTTTATTGATGACAATAATAATAAAATTAACAAAGCCTGGGAGCTCGATAGAAAAACAAATACTACTAAAGAAATTAAAAAAGCTTTATTGAAGCAAAATTGTATTGCTCACCCTACAATAATGGGAAGAAAAGATATATTTCAGCAATATCCTTACCAACATAATCAAAAAAATATTGAGGACTATGATCTATGGCTCAGATTAATAGCGGATGGACATAAAATTGAAAAATTAAAAACTGTAGTACTATATTACAGATTACATGAAAAATCTATTACCCATAGTACTTTAAAAAAAAGTAATTTTTTCTTTAAACACGCTAATTGCAAAGCTAAATTTCTATGTACAAGAATAAAAAAGAGGCGATTAAA
This sequence comes from uncultured Ferruginibacter sp., assembly GCA_964586215.1. Lineage (GTDB taxonomy): Bacteria > Bacteroidota > Bacteroidia > Chitinophagales > Chitinophagaceae > Ferruginibacter. The sequence goes on along the minus strand of CAZPHA010000004.1, from coordinate 75,698 downwards.
TATTTATACCATAAAGATCTTTCTATATACAATGTTGGATATATTTAAGGGTATAGGTAAAGCAATAAAAAATCTTTTTTTAACCCCATGTATAAATTTTTTATACTAAAAAGACTGATTGAAAATATTTTTATTTTTCCATTTATTTTAATGGGGAGGTGGATCGCACTTTTAAAGCCCATTAAAGAAGAATATGATATTTTTCTTTTTTTTCCATTTTACCATATCGGAGGAGCCGAAAAAGTTCATGCAGAAATTGCAAAAGTAGCAGGCTTAAAAAAAAGCATTATTTTTTTTACAAAAAAGTCTCACAATAAACTCTTCTACCAACAGTTTAAGCAATCTGGTTGTATTATTAAAGATATCTCTATTTACACAGATAATAAATGGTTGTATTTTAACAATTTTATTTTTAGAGGGATTATTAGTGGATATATTAACAAACAGCGAGGAAAAACTTTAGTTTTCAATGGTCAATGTAACTTTGGTTATAAAATTTCTCCCTGGCTAAAAAAAAGTATTCCGCAAATAGAGCTTATACACTCGTTTAATAGTTTTTCATGGATAAGAATTCCCTTTATAGGTTTTTACAGCAAAACGATAATGATTAGTAAGGTAAAAATTGATGAACATATTGTTTTTTACAAGAAGCAATCAATACCTTCACATTTTACACATAATATTATTTACATTATAAATGGCATACCCATTCCAGAAGATATATCTGAAAGAAATTACTATAAAAAAGAATTAGATATACTTTATGTTGGCCGGGGTACTGCCGAGAAAAGAGTACCGTTAATTGCACAATTAGCAAAGAATTGTAATGATAAAAACTTACCGGTAAGCTTTACATTTATGGGGGATGTTGCCGCATCTATTCCTGAAGGTTTATTTCCTTACTGTAAATGCATAGGAAATAAAAATGATCCTAACGAAATTCAGCAAGAATATGAAAATGCAGATATTTTGATTCTTCTTTCTACTACCGAAGGATTTCCTTTAACTGTTATGGAGGCAATGGCAAACGGCTTGGCTGTAATTGCTACTGCCGTTGGAGATATCCCAATACACTTAATGAATGAAAATAAAAACTTTTTGATAAATGAAGTACACGATGAAACAGCCATTTTGGAAAAATCAATTTTATTTATTGAAAAATTAATCGCAGAAAGAGAGTTACTAAAAAAAATAAGTGTTAGCAATAGAGAATATGCCATAAATAATTTTTCAATTGGTAAATTTGATAAAACATATCAACAATTATTTGACTTATACACTCAATAAAAAAACTAAGTGAAACCGCTCAGCTTTGTAATTATTACTTATAACAGACCCAAAGATATGCTAGAGCTGGCAGTGAATATTGCTTCGCTTGAACAAAGTTCAGAACTTTTAGAGGAAGTAATTATAGTAAACAACCAATCAACAGAAGACTATTGGGAATTAAAAGAATTTATTTATTCAACACCTCATATTCCATTTAAATATTTTGAAGCCCCGGAAAATTTAGGTGTAGCCAGAGGACGTAATTTCGCTATTAGCAAAGGATCAGCACCAATAATTATCATGCTTGATGATGATGCTGTGTTACAACATACAAACAGCCTTATAAAAATTATGGAAGCTTTTGAAAAGAAACGTACGAAATATCCTTTGGCTATCATTTCTTTTAAAGTATTGTACCATGATACCTTACAAATGCAGGCAAATGCTCTCCCACATAAAAAATACAACCAGAAGAAAGACTTAGATTTTTTTGAAACATACTTCTACGCTGGGGGGGCTCATGCTATTAAAAGAGAAGTGCTCCACAAGGCAGGCAATTACCCTGAAGATTTTTTTTATGGTATGGAAGAGTATGACCTGAGCTATAGAATACTTAACAGTGGTTATTCCATTGCTTACGATGCCAGTATTGTAATGCTTCATAAAGAGTCTCCTCTTGGCAGAAAGCCCAAAAATGAAAAAATTAAGATGATGTGGGTAAATAAAGCGAAAGTAGCCTGGAGATATTTGCCATTAATCTACTTCGTTTCAACTGCCATCTTATGGTCATTATATTATTTGCGGCAAACAAAGTTTCACTGGAGGGGATTTTTTGATGGCTGGGAAAAGATTGTTAAAATACCTAAATATGAGAAAAGAAATATTATTAATAAAGATACAAAAAAATATTTACATAACTTAGATGCTCGTATATTTTATTGATATACAATCAATTATATATAAATATATTTATCTTTCAAAAAATAAGAACATTTCACTCCCCTTAGCGTCATGCTTCAAATTAGTCCACTCTGCTATCGCCTTTCGCTCCATCCACATATATATCGGTTTCGAAATCATAGCGGGGATAAATAAAAAAATGACCTTACTATAATCACTAGCTTTTTTATGCCACTTATTTTTTATACCAAGATACTTTGAGTAAGGAAACTGCAGAAGAGTTAAAAATAGAAGCCTTTTTCTTAGTGTAGCCAATTTATTTATAGCTTCAAAATTAATAGCATCAGAAGGATTCGTTAATCTCTTTACAAATCGTGGAGAGCTCTTGGTTATCCAATTAATAGCACCGTAGTATTGATTAGCATAAAACTCATTTTTTAAACTAAATCCAATAGACTGTTCATGTGTAGTAAATGCTATAGTATCAAGCCTGCGTAGATGCCCTGGCTCTTCAAAAAAGAAACGATTATCTCTATCTTTTTCTATTCCATTCTTTTTTAACTTACAAATATCGTATTCAAAGCTTCCTTTATTTCCACAAGGTAAAATATGCAGCTGGTATGCATGTGATTTAAGATAAGTGTTAATTACCTGAAAAGTTTCAGTAAGATTTTGTACATGCTCTATTACATGATGGCTAAATAATAAATCGAAAAAATGTTCATACTTATCTACTTCATCAAGTCCAAAAAAGTGGCAATGAGGAAATCTATTTCGTGCATTCTCAATAGCCTTAGGGCTTATTTCAACACCAAACACCTCCCATTCAGGTAAAGCTTCTTTTATGATATTTGTAAATACCCCATTACCACAACCAAAGTCCAAGGCCCTGCCATTGGGAGGCAGGTTGAGTAATTGTAAAATTTCCTTTACCTGCTTCTTTTTGGCTGTATCCCACTCCTCCATGTATCCATCATGGTAGCGCTTATCATAGAAATCTATTGCAGTATCTTTGTCTGCTAAATTAATTTCTTTTTCCATAAAAATGTAATAAAATAACTATTGTCATTTACCATTAATACAAGCTAACTACAATTAATTTTTTTTGCAAAAATTTGTAGCCCATATGCTAACAGCTCTTCTGACCCCTTACTTTTTAATGATAATTGTTGTAAAGATCTGAGAAAAAAATATCTGAAGACCCGTTGCACTAAATTCAACTGAGATGATGAATATTTTTTTGCAACGGTATTAACTCTTCTCACCTCTTGGGCTAAATACTCAAAATAGTTACCATTGAATGTTAGATCAATGATATGATACCCCATATTTTTTAAATGATATTCATAAAAAAATCTGTTAAACCCACTTGCAAAATGATAGGGTGCAAAATGAGTAATACTGGCAAATGGCGCTGTTATTAACAAGTAACCATCTTTTTTTAATAATCTATTCATTTCTTTTAAAGCGGCTACCGGATCAGGCACATGTTCTAATACCTCCGTACACATGATAGCATCAAAAGAGCTATCTTCACAGGGGACTGAAGTAATATCTGAGACAATATCTATTTTAGAGTTATCCCAAGTTCCAGTTTGTAAACCTACATCTCCTTCTCCTGTGTATTGCGCAAAATCCTGTGATACATAATCCAAGTGAGAACAAAATTTTTTGAACTGACATTCCCCTGCACCGGCATCAAGAATTTTATATCCTGAAGGAATTTTTTTAAGAGCTTCTTCAATCCACTTTTCCCTAAAACTTTCATTAGTACTACCTACAAGCATATTCGGCTATTTTATTTAAATTTATTGATATTTATTGGTTTTAAGAAACATATTAATTCAGCCTTGCTGTTTAGCCAATTCACATTAGCTAATTTTTTGTTTTATAAAGATTGTATTTTCTTAAACCAGAAACAACCACAAGCATACCTTTGTTCTTTTACCAAAGTTGGATTAGCGTTTCTAATCAGACCTCCATCGTCAGGAATTAAAGAAAACTCCATTAACTCAAAACCATAAAAGTAATTTACAATTTGTTCATAGCTATAAATTCGATGGGCATTAAATTGAATTCTTGGAACACCGACCGGTGTTACAAAAAGTATTGAGCCATTTAGTTTAGTAACTCGTTTTAGTTCATTTACTGCATTAATATCTCCATCAGGGTCTAATATATCACCATATCGCCCTAAACCTATATGCTCTACAGTATGCATACAAGAAATGGATTCAATAGACCCATCCACAAAGGGCAATTGATTAAGATCGGCAAAGTCTGATTCAAAGTTGGTTAAATTTAATTTAACAGGTCGATAATCATAAAATTTGACTGGTACAAAAGCAGAAAGTATTGTGGAAAAATATATTAGAGAAGAAATATCAATGTGAAGCGTTGGCTTAACTTCTGACAATATCCTTGCAGCCCATGCAGTATGATTAATGTAATGTTGATCAACCGGTGTAGATTTAACTCTATCATTAAGGCACGGATAAAAATCTTGCATTTTCATTAAAAAACGGCCTTTGGATTTCCGTTTAAAATAGGGATATTGGAAAAAGAGTAAAAATAAATAATAAACCTTCTTTGGCCAACGTATAAGTATATCCTTTGCGGTCTGTATAAATAAGTGCTTAAAAAACATTACGATTATAATTTATTCAACTGATACAACCTCTACTAAATTTTTATCCAACCTTCCGGTATTAAATCTTTAGTATCAATACGATCATCCTTAAACCACTGCACAGGAGCAATTACAGTTTTATCTTTATAATTGCTTAACCAGGCTGCCCACCAGGCAAATGAGCTGTTGGGAATGATAAAATGTTTACAATAAGTCATTAGCCGCAGATAATCGCTAAATTTATACCCGGCATGGCTATGATCAACAATTCTTAAAGGAAAATCCAATTTAATATTTTCTTCACACCATTCAATATCATCCGAGAAAATAAAAAAATGAGGAGAATTAATTTTTTTAGTAATTAATTTTACAGCATTTAAGATATAGTCTAATCCTGTAAAACCATGAAAGCCACTGGAATTAGGATTGCTTACAAAGTCGCCCCTTCGTACATTTATACAAACAGAATTTTGTGAAAGTATCTCATCCTTTAATTTTAAATTTTTTTCTACTGCAAAAGTACCAAATGAAAAATCATGTCTAATAATTTCATTTAAACTTTTAAAATATTTCTCTGATTGCCAATACCCATCTAAATATACATTTCCTGTAATACTATTAAATTCAGGCTGATAATTAACAGATGTTTCTTTAAAAACATTTCTATCTCGCTTCAATTTTCGTTTCAAAAAATAAAAAAAAGGATTTGCCGAAAATGGAACTGTAAAAGCAGCAATATCTTTTTTTGTAGCAAAGTCAATACTTATATTGGGAAATATATCTAAATCAAAGTCTCTGAAAATAGCATTTTTTCTTGGCGTACGATCTAAAAGAAACCTTATATCCAATTTTAGAGGCACATTATATTTATAAGAAAGAACTCTTCCGGCTGCATACTGAAACATCTGATTACCTAATCCACCTTGTAATTTTACAACTATCATAATTTATCTTTAGCAACTGCTATCATTTCTTTTAGAATAGTTTGCATATCATATTCATAATGCCATTCAGAATAATGGCTTTGAAACTTTCTTACATCACTTATATACCATATATGATCTCCACTTCTTTCATTTTCAGATATTAAATAATTTACTTTTCCTCCTCCCAGCTTTTCAATTAATTCAATAGCCTCTATTACAGAAATGTTACTATGCCGACTGCCACCAATATTGTATACTTCGCCAATTCGAGGTTTGCAGTAAAAATGCCAAAACGCATTCACTAAATCTTTACTATGAATATTGTCCCGTACCTGTTTACCTTTATATCCAAAAATTGTATAAGGCTTTCGTGTAGCAGCACATATAACCAGATAAGATAAAAAGCCATGCAACTCGGCGCCTGAATGTGCAGGGCCAGTGAGGCATCCTCCTCTAAAAACAGCCGTTTTGATTCCAAAATATCTACCATACTCCTGCACTAAAATATCGGCTGCAACTTTACTTGCTCCAAAAAGGCTATGTTTGGATTGGTCAATACTCATTTGTTCATCAATTCCAAATTTATGATATGGATGATTAGTGTCAACCTCCCATCTTGTTTCTTTTTCTATTAAAGGTAAAAAATTAGGTGTATCGCCATATACCTTATTGGTACCAGTAAAAATAAAAACTGCATCCGATGAGTACAGTCTCGTCGCTTCCAATAAGTGTAAAGTACCATTAGCATTAATATTGAAGTCGGTAAAAGGCTCCTTTGCAGCCCAGTCGTGAGATGGTTGGGCTGCAGTATGAATAATTATGGAGATATTTTTTGCATATTTTTTAAAAATCTCCTCAACCCCATTATTATTACGGATATCAACACTATAATGAACATAATTTTTGAAGGATTGTAATGTTTTCAAATTTTTTTTGGTAGAAGCTTCAGGCCCAAAAAAATACGAACGCATATCGTTGTCGATACCTATTACCTGCAATCCTTTGTCCAAAAAAAATTTTGCTGCTTCACTACCAATTAATCCTGTTGAACCACTTACTAATGCAACTGACATAAACAATCATTCTTTATGGAAAGGTACAAGATTACAAAATATATTACAATAAAAAAATTCAATATTACCCTCCCATATATTACTTTGGAAGTATAAATATATTCCTGCATTAAATTCCATTAAGTTAGATGTATTGCATCATTGTAGACTGAAAACTTATATTGAGGATTTTTTTCATAAATAAATTGCCTTAGTTCTTCTATAGTTGGATAGTCGTTCTTTCCTATAAAACATCTTGCATCATCTATAATAATGATGTGCTTATGATTTGACTTTAATATTATTTGTAGTTCTTCATATATTGGACACTCTTTATTCCCTTTTGCCGTATTTCCGCCAGAATAATGCCCATCAAGCCAAAATAGGGCCGAAGACTTTATGTCTTTCATGACTTCCGTTAATTTTTGTCCGCTATCGCCTTTAATTACCTGTATTTTTTTAGATATTTTGAACCGCTTTATTGCTTTTAAATAAAATAACTCACTAAGTTCGATCGAATATAAACGATCAAAATCACTTTCCAAAGCATATAGCATATCACCTAAATATGTTCCGGTCTCTACAAAAGTAGCAATCCCAAACGTAGAGGCATATTCTTTTAAGATATTTTGTTTAGACAAATGCGAAGGTGGATTCACTGAACCATTTGAAATCCATTGATGATGTTTCCGTATAAAATAACGCTTGTATAACTTTTTTTCTAATGACCGGGGTAAAATGGAATATAATTTTCTCCAATGACTTTTCATTTTTTTTGTTAAAAAAATGTAATAACTTTTAGCAAATTAAAATTAAAACATTTAAAATATCCTACACTCCCACCGCCACTCTTGCTCCACTGCGGCCACTGCGCTTTTTATACTCCACCCTGCTAGCAGGATTACTGGCGACAATATTAGGGCTTTTCCGATCAACCACTTCAGGTTTTTGCAGCCTAACAGCCGTCCACACACTATCTAACGTAACCTGGTGGATTACTTCCAGATTATGATGGGCTGTACAATTCCAATTATTATCCCTACTTAAATCACTTACTATTTTAGACGTTACTTTAGGATAAGCTACCCACAACTTACCTCCTTTTTGTAATACAGGTACAACATCGTTCAATATATCACTCAATTGCTTATGGTTCACCGCAAACACCAATGCAAAATCTATCTTTTTAACTTTTAATAAAGGAGTAACATTTTTTGCAAAAAATACTTTTGAAAACTGCTTTTCGACTGAGGAGGGTAAACCCTGGATCAATAAATTCTTTTCATCTTTTAATTCAAGTTTTTCTAATACTGATTGAGATGATGTAAGAAGCATAGCAGTTAAAATTTTATAAAGTAATAGACAAAAAATAGCTTTTGCCCATAAGAATACAACAACAAACTACCACCATTAGGTTTTAGGGAAGGATCATTAAAATGTATGCAAAGGTACTATAAAAATGTGGAATTCCCAAGTAAATAAAGGATTTTATTTTATTAAGGGCGGGCAGCCTTGTAATATTGTAGTGCTTCATCCATATAGCTTTGCAACTTCGCTATGCGTCTTTCATCTGCCGGGTGAGTAGCTAAAAATTCAGGCGGTTTTTGGCCACCGGATTGGGACATCCGTTCCCAAAAAGCAACGGCCTCACGGGGATCATATCCCGCCATAGCGGCAAAAAACAAACCAAATTTATCCGCTTCCAACTCCTGGTTACGGGAGTTAGGTAACAGTACCCCAATTTGTGCAGTGGGAGCATAAATACTATTAAACAAATTATTAGCTTTACGATTTCCTGAAGTAAATGCATCGCCGGCTATGGCGATCCCTTGTGCCAAAGCAGCCTGACTAATTCTCTCATTACCATGATGGGCTACGGCGTGTGTGATCTCATGCCCTAAAACAATGGCCAAAGCGGCTTCATTTTGTGTAATGGGTAACAACCCGGTGTATACAACAACCTTCCCACCAGGCATGCACCAGGCATTCACCTCTTTAGAGCTTACTAAATTAAATTCCCAATTATATCCTGATAACTCATTTTGCAAACCTCTTTGTGCGTAATAGGTAGTTATTGCTTTCGCAATACGATTACCCACTCTTCTTACCATTTCAGCATCTTTACTGGTAGCAGGATTTACCACCTTATTTTCTGATAAAAAGCCTCTGTATTGAGTGATGGCTTCCTGCTGCAAGGTACTCTCTGGAAATAATGCCAGCTGTTTTCTTCCCGTAACTGCATTTCGGGTACAGGAAATTGCCAAAACAACTATAGATATAATCAGAGCAAACTTTTTCATGGAAACTGTTTTATTTATGACTGTTAATTTAAAAAATATGTCTGATACGCTACAAACAATTGGTATACCAAAATTAGCACTCTTACTTATTTTGCTGATACAATAGTAAAATATTAACGCTTTATTATAAAAGATTTTTTACTCCCCTTCTCATTCAGGAGAAAGGGCTGAGAGATGAGGTCAGGAATCAGTTTTTCTTCGATTTCTCCTTCTATCTCTGTGTTTTAAGATGGGAACTCTGCCTTCGGCGCCCCGTAACAGCCTGCCGATATTTTTTTGATGAGAAATAACTACCAGTAGTGCTATCGCTAAAGCAAAAACTCTATACAACACTTCATTTTCATTCCATATCCATAAAACACAGATGGGCAACATAGCAGCTCCCAGGATGGAACTTAAAGATACATAACGGGTAAGATACAATACCAGTAAAAAAACTCCTACACAACTTAATGCAATTACAGGTTGTAAAGTGAGTATCATCCCAAAAAGTGTAGCAACTCCTTTACCTCCTTTAAAGTTGGCGAAAACAGGAAAGATATGCCCAATTACAGCAGCCATCCCAAGCCCTATCATAAAGTTGATCCGCTCTAGCTCATTATGATAATAATAGGGAATGAAGAGAAATAGCGCTGACGCTGCAACACCTTTTAAAATATCCACTACCATTACAATAGTGCCATATTTGGACCCCAGGACCCTAAAAGTATTGGTAGCTCCCATATTACCGCTACCGTAATCTCTTATGTCAATACCGAAAAATCTTTTGCTGACTATCAAGGCGGTAGGAATCGATCCAATACAATAGGCAAGTATAATAAGTACTAATTCTTTCATAAATGGCTATACAAAATTACAAATTTTTCCCGATTTGCTAACAATTACTTAATATTAATAAATAATAATATGTATAAAACATTTCATATTATCCCACTCAACTATGGATGTCACCCCGGGGTCTTTTTTGCAAGAAAGCCCCCGGTGAACTAAAAAAACTATCATCTATCATCTATGAACTATCAACTACTTTTTACAAACCAAACACATCCACTCTCCTTTTTGTATACTGTTCACATGAGTCAAATGAAACGTCCGGATGCACTCCAATATTGCAGGCTCATCCGTTTTAAAAAAACCACTTACCAATATCATTGCCTGCTTTCCGGCGGCTTTTGCAATGGATGACATATTTTGTACAATAACATTGAGATTGATATTCGCCAGAATAATGTCAAACTGTTGAGCGCCAGGAACGACATCTGATTGATTAACTGTGATGTGTGAGCAACCATTAGCTGCAATATTTTCTTGGGCATTCCGAATACTCCACTCATCATAGTCAATGGCAACCACCTCTTTAGCACCCATTTTATCCGCCACAATGGCCAATACTCCAGTTCCTGTCCCAAAATCTAAAACCGATTTATTGGTAAAATCAAGCTGTTCCATTTGTTGTAACATTAAATAGGTAGTAGCATGATGCCCGGTACCGAAACTCATTTGTGGGGTAATGATTATTTCATGCTTCACGTCATTAATAGGGGTATGAAAATCAGCCCGAATGGCAACAAAATTGCCAACCTTTACGGGTTCGAAAGATTTCTCCCAGGCTTCATTCCAATTGATGTTTTCTACAACTGACTTTGTATAACTGATGTTTTCAAAGATCCGAATCACTTCGTCCAGGCTCTCCTGACTAAATTGATTTTCTGCAATGAATGATTTTAACAAATTGCCCTCTTCTTCAAAACCTTCAAAACCATGTTCGCTAAGCAAGGCCACTAATTGGCTTAACTGATCCTCATTGACTGTTTCAAAATCTATTTCTATATAATTCATTTTTACTTTATTTCAATTTGAACAAATTTGTCTGACAAATCAAAAGATATTAATTGATCAGAACTATTTATAGGACTACTAACGTTAACGGCTAACTGCTTTTTGCTTCCTGCCTCACTTATATACACTTTCTTTCCCCTAATATCTTTTCCATGTATCATTAACTGAATATTTCTTTTCGCAGGTTGATGATTAAATTTTCCTCTATTGGATTGGAATTGAAAGATCAGCTTATCATTTGATGTAGAAGCATTCATGCTAATCAATTCAAATTGTTTTTTTGCAATAGATTTATTCGTCTCACCATCATCATCAAACAAAGTGTATTGAGATGTTTTTTTATCATAATAATAATGGATAACTAAGCTATCAGTTGTAAAGTCATGACTTGTACTACCTTCTGTAACCTGGCACATAGGGATAAAACTTCCTGCTTTAACAAAAACGGGCATCGTATTCAAGTCAACAGGCATCTCAGCGCCTTTCTCGTATATTTTTACACTATCATTCGAATTAATACATAGATTATACCATTTCCCTTCGGGAAAAAATATTTTTTTTGTTGTGACTGCTTTGTCTATAACGGGTGCTACCAATATATTTTCTCCCCACATATACTCATCTTCTACCTGTTTGGCCAAACTGTCATCAGGATAATGGTAATACAAAGGCGCCACTAAGGGTGCTCCTTTGACAGCTTGTTGATAAGCCAGCGTATAGTTGTAAGGTAACAGGCGATAACGTAGAAGAATAGACGCTTTTGCTAAAGAACGATAAGGCTCATCCATTAGGGCAGGTTCACTGGGATAGCTGAACGCATTTTTATCTACTTCGAATAAAGCAGTACCATGCGGCCTGAAAATGGGCGTAAAAGCGGCAAACTGCAACCAGCGAACATACAATTCGATGTCACCTTCACCGCCGGCAAAGCCTCCTGCATCTGCATGTATGTAAGGCACGCCGCTCATACTCATACCCAGCATGATGGGCAATTGGGCTTTTAGGCCATTCCAGCTTCTACTTACGTCACCACTCCAGGGGAAAATACCATACCGTTGTGTTCCGGCAAAGCCGCTTCTATTTAAACTAAATAATCTTTTATTCGGGTATTGTTTCTGATATTGTTCGTACAATAATTTTGTCCAGGTATGACCATACATATTGTGCACTTCATCTGCGCCAAACAAACGCTGGTAACCATAGTCTTTTAACTGATGATACAGATTGGCTGGATGTTTTTCAGGCTCTCCCAAATCTCCCCACCAGGCTTCTACTCCATTTTTCATTTGAGCGGCATGCTTTTCCCAAAACCATTGTTGGGCATCTTTTCTAAAAATATCTATTAAACCTGCTTTGCCGAAATAGAAATCTGTTAACACATACGGTTTACCTGTACTATCCACTGCCTGGTAAGGTAAAGAGTTATTATAGTTAAGGGATGATTGTAAGATAAACGGCTCAGTAATTAATATAGTTTGTATATTTTGTTTCTTAAAATGCTGAATCATTCGCTTAGGATCGGGCCATTTACTTTTATTAATCCACTCTAAATTTCCCATGGTTCCTTTGATGCTATCGCCAAACCAGAATAAATCAAAAATAATGGCATCAAAAGGAATATATTCCTTTTTCATTTTACCGGCAATATCCATTACCTGCTGTTCACTAGTGTACCCAAAACGGCTCATAAAGTTTCCTAAAGCCCAACGTGGAGGCAACGGCTGCGTACCTGTAAGATTATGGTAGGATGATAAAATTTCTTTGTAATCTTTCCCAAAAATGACAAATACATTTAATTCGCCGCTTACAAAACCGACCTCCAAAATATTTGGAGTTGTGTTTCCAATGTCTGCATATCCTTTAGATACATTATCAAAAAACAAACCGTAACCGTTAGACGAAGTAAAAAAAGGGACAGCGTAATTTAAATTATCAGCGCCCTTCTCATAGCCATACCAGGGATTATTGTATAAATTAAATTTATAACCTCTCCTATTAAGTGGTAAAGCCCTTTCTCCGCCACCGTAAATTTTTTCATCATCTGCCAATATGATTTGAAAACCCTTGTATCCAACATTATTGGATAATCCTAATAATTTAATTTTATTGTTGCCAATGTAAAGCGTATCATTTTTTATATGTACAGACAAATGGCTATTTTTTCTCGGTTGTAAGATTACCGCATCACTGATGTGCTCGTTAGTATGATAATTTTTCGGAGTGAAGGTGATTTTTACAATATTCTCAGCATACTTCAAATAAGTAAAGTCTCCGGCTGAAGTAGATATTTTTTTGGGTGGTTGACAAAAAGAAAAATTATAAAAAAATAGAAAAAAAAGTAGTAGTCGGATAGTCATTTTATAATTATTTTTATTTTTTAGGCGAAAAGCCGTTAACAATATTTCGTTTATACTTAACCGTTAATAGAAATAACCTATTGGTTAAACAAAAATATTATTTTATTAATTACTTCTTTTCAGAATAGCAGAAATGTGCATATTTGCATTTAATCTGTGCCAAACTAACAAAATAATAATGAAAAAAAAATTTGCAAAATTACTGCTGATAACTTTTATTACTGCCGTTACAATTTTAAATGTAAAAGGTTTTCCTAACTCAATAGGTATTATTGATACAATAACATTAAAAAAAAATACAATCAATTCTGATAATCCTTCCATTAATCATTTAGTAAAGGTCACACCAGTAGCTGTAGTATTAGTAGTAGTAATGGATGTAGTTGTAGCAACGCACACAATTGGTAACTTTGTGGGCGGCATTTCTACTAATTACGGTCTGTCATCTACCTCTGAAAATTATAAAATGGAGAAGCTGGATTAACCTTTATTACAATTGAAGCTTTGCACAGGTAATATTTCATTTGTACATTATACAGAAAATCTGGAACTTTGCGGCGAATTATAATTATTAAACATAATTCATATATAATTTAGATGAAAAAATCTAATACAACCCTCCGCATTTTCCAGGTGCTCATTTTATTGCTATTTGTATTTTATTGGGGTATTACTTTTTTATATTGCTCTCCCAGCAATTATATCAGGATAAAATCCGGGAAGGCAATATTTATTTTTGAGAATTTCTTTTACCAGCAATGGGGGTTTTTTGCTCCGCCGCCGCAACACAATGACAGGTTATATTACATTTTCAGTGATACCGTCAATGGACGGGAAAGAGTATATGAAGCCCTGGTACCCATTATGCAGAAAAAACAACAGGCAGCGCCTTTTAATTCTAAAGAAGAAGCTATCGATTATATACTGTCGGGCGCCATCACCGGTATCAATGATGAAGCCCGTGGTATGGTAGATATTTCAAAAGTATCTTTCCCGGATTCGAATGACATGTATCATCTGATGAAGGCTCATAAACAAATTAATGATTTGGGCTTAAACTATCCCCCTATTAAAACATTATTTAACTATGCTGTTACGGTTGCCAAAAAAGAAAATATTAGTTTGGACAGTAACTCTGTAAAAATGGTCATTACACAAGTAGCCATGCCAAAATTTAAAGACAGAGCCAAGATTTTAGACCCAAAATATGTTGGCAAAGAAGAAAAAGTTTTTGAATCTAATTTTTTACCGCTTAAAAGTGCTCTAAACTCACAATAATATGCTTTCCAGATTTACCAATTTTATGGATAGGCTGTCACAGCCAACCAATCGTTCTATATATTTATCCATATTCAGAGTATATGTGGCTTTTCACATTTTAAAAAGAGTTTTTTTACAGTGGAATATTACGGATATTTTGTATAAAAAAGCGCTGGTAGCTACTAGCTCTACTACTTACTTTGGATACTTAAATCTTGATTTTTTTAGAAATAATCTGGGCATTACGATTTACATTTTTATGATGCTTGCCGTATTGTACGCATTCGGCATTGGGAAACAAATTACGGGCTTACTGCTGTTTATCGGTTTGGAAATTTTCCAAAGAATGAATGAGTACATTTTAAATGGTGGCGATAACCTGATGGTATTCTTATTAATGTATACCATGCTGGCGGATAGTTATAATTATTTTTCATTCAAACCCTTACGTTACAAAAGTGAAACAGTACAGAAAATAGTGAATACTATTACCAATTTAGGAGTCATCTGTATTATGATGCACCTTTGTATGGTATACTTTTTATCTGGTTTTCATAAAATCCATGCCGATGTATGGTTTAATGGCGTAGCCACCTACTATACTTTTGCCAGCGACCGGTTTGCAGGAACGAAGTATAATAAATATCTGGTTCAAAATGGTGTGTTTGTAACGCTCACTACTTATTTTACCATTTTCTGGGAAATTAGCTTCTGTTTCTTAATATGGATGAAAAAATGGCGAATACCGATGCTCATCATGGGCATTTTGCTACATATCGGCATTTATATTTTCATGATGATCCATGATTTTGAAATTCTGTATATCATGGTTTATGGATTTTTCTTTACAGATGATGAATTGAGGCATTATTACAGCAAAGTAAAAAATATATTTTCCAGACGTAAAAAATTAACAACTACAAATTCTTAAAGAAAGCAGGCAAATTTTTACGTATATTTAATCTCCAATAATATTGGAGATTTTTTATTTTAATTCATAAATATGGAGATTAATGTTGATGGCAGGTGGGTGCATGTACCGCTGGCCTACATTGTTTTGTTAGGCTTGATTATTCTCTTTTATATATTATTTATTTTTAAATATAACACCCAAATTTTTGCTAAAATTCACAATTATATAGAAAATAAATATAATGTTAAAATAATTAGCAAATTCAGGCACATAAATATCGAAGGAGATATCAGCAGGAAAAAGAAAATACAGATAGAATTACATTACCTACTTCTCATTTTTTTAGCCTCCTTTGGCCCCATTTTACTGGCGGGTTTGCTTGTATGGGGTATAAGCCAGTCGATAAAATAATCTCACTATTAGACAATTATTTTTATTTTTCCCCCGCCAATTCCATAATTACATTCCACTCAGCATCGGTTACCGGTTGTACAGATAGCCGGCCCAGGCGTACCAGTGCCATATTGTCTAATCTTTTATCAACCTTTATTTGAGATAAGCTAACGGGCTTGCCTAATTTTTTTGTTCCCACGGGGTCTTTTTTGCAAAAAAGACCCCGTGGAGACCCATATTTTGCTTAAATATATTACTTATCTTGTTAGGAGTTTAGTATTGTGGGTTTGCTGTATTTAGTATACGCCAGTCGATAAAATAATCTCACTATTAGACAATTATTTTTATTTTTCCCCGGCCAATTCCATAATTACATTCCACTCGGCATCGGTTACCGGTTGTACTGATAATCTACCCAAACGTACAAGTGCCATATTGGCTAATCTTTTATCGGCTTTTATTTGAGATAAGCTAACGGGCTTGCCTAATTTTTTATGGGGTTTCAGGTCCACTACCACCCAGGCATCTTCTTCCGTAGTAGGATCCTGATAAAACTCTTTTACCACTTTAGCAATTCCAACGATTTCTAACCCTTCATTGCTATGATAAAATAAAACCAGATCACCTTTCTTCATGGCTTTCAAATTATTTCGGGCAGCATAATTACGTACCCCATCCCAAAATGTTTGTTTGTCTTTTACAAACTGATCCCAACTATATTTAAAAGGCTCTGATTTTACTAACCAATAGTTCATTGTATTAATTGATAGTTGATAATTTGTTGTTACACCAAATTAATGGATAACGGGTTAATTGATAATTGATATTTTTTTATTGCTCTTAACACCTCAACATTTCAACATCTTAATATTTTAACATCACACAAATCTCATTATCAATTATCAATTAAACAATTATCCATTCACCTATTCCCATCCACTCGCTAGTACATCTGCAATATGAATCGTTTTCAAAGAAAGGTTTTTTCCTCGAATATATCCATCTATGTGCATCAGGCAGCTCATATCTGTGGAAATAATATATTCTGCAGCAGTTTCCAGGGCATTGTTCACTTTTTGATCTGCCATAGCGATAGAGATCGCTTCAAATTTTACAGCAAAAGTGCCTCCAAAACCGCAACAGGTTTCCACATCATTCATTTCCTGAAGTTCTAAACCTTTTACATGACTTAGCAACTTCCGTGGCGCCTCTTTAATTTTACATTCTCTTAAAGCTGCACAGCTATCGTGATAAGTTGCTTTTGCGTTAAAGACAGCACCATAATTTTCAATATGCAATATATCTACCAAAAACTCTGAAAATTCATAAATCCTTTTACTCAAATCTCTCACCTGGTTGTGTATGGAAGAATTGTCGAACAATTTAGCATAATAATTTCTCACAAAACCTACGCAACTGGCGCTCGGTGCAACAATATAATCTACTCCTTCAAAATCTTTAATAAATTTTGCAGCTACTTCCCTGGCTTCCTCCCAAAAACCGGCATTAAAAGCCGGCTGCCCGCAACAGGTCTGATTGGTATTGTACTGAACATCACAACAGGCCTTCTCTAATACCTTTACCATATTAAATGCCGTTTGGGGGTAAAGCTGATCAATAAAACATGGAACAAAAAGTTGTATCTTCATGAAGCGCCTTTAAAAAATAGAAATAATATCACTGATGACCGGATAAAATTCGCAAACAATAAAATCCTGCTAGTATTAAATTTCGCAGATTTTTTTTACTAACTGGACTCAATTTATTATAGTCAATGTCAGCAAGAGTATTAATTTTATCCGAACAATAATAAAATTTATTAGTTTTTGTTCCCACGGGGTCTTTTTGCAAAAAGACCCCGTGGAGACCTAAAAATAGAAATTTTTTTAGTTTTTTTTCATCTCAACATCCAGTGTATGAGCCAAGCCAATCATTTTTATAGCAGTAATTGCAGCTTCTTCACCCTTATTGCCTGCCGCTCCGCCTACCCTTTCTAATGCCTGCTGCTCCGTATCAACTGTTAATACGCCAAAAATAGTTGGAATAGGCAACAACAAATTTAGTTGTACAATTCCATCTGTTACTGCTTTGCATACAAAATCAAAATGTGGCGTGCCACCTTTTATTACACAGCCCAAAGCTATAAAAGCATCAGGCTTCATTTCCTCATTCATCAAAGTACTTTCCCAATATTTTTTTATGGCAAAAGAAATTTCAAAAGCGCCCGGCACGTGTATTATTTTATAATTGACTTGTTGCTTTTCTAGTAATTGCACACAACCCTGTTGGAGTTTATCAACAATAAAGCTATTCCACTCGGTACGTACAATTACAACACAGGCACCCGACGGTAGTTGGATGCCTGAAATATTGTATAAGTCTTCTGTATTAAAAGACATAACGTGAATAAATTAATTAACAACTCCCAGTCTTGCCAGGTATTTATCTACCTCCCCTGATTGTGCCAACTGGCTCAAAGGATAATTTTCTTTTACTTTTTTATAAAGTTCTATTGCGTCTTTAATTTTTCCTATTGTCTCAGCATACATAGCTGCCGTCATCAACGCATCCGGCGTAATAGCTTCATCCTTTTCATTCACCGTTGCAGCTTTTTTATAATAAGTAAAAGCATCATCCTTTTTATTTTGCTCAGCATAAGCATGTCCTAACATTATATAGGCTTTACTCTGCACCTGATGAGCGCCATTACCTTCAAACTTTTTCAAATGTTGTATGGCCTTATCAAATTCTTTCAGATGTAAATAACAGGCTCCAATGATAAACTCCGCCCGATTAGCTGTACCAGTTCCGCTGTAATCTTTTACCACTTTCAATAATCCTGTTATTTTATATCCATCAGCATCTGTACCTCCGTTTAATACCAGGTTTACCGAATCTTTTGAAAAGCTGGTAGTTGCCATTTTATCAAAAATTCTTTCCGCTGCAAAAACAAGGTCCTTCGCCTTCTGTTCTCTGGGGGCTTTATAAAAATATTTATACCCAACGTATGCTCCGCCCAGGACGATAATAATTACACCTGCATAAATAACCGTTTTGCTGTATTTCGCCCAAAAACCCTTTGCTTTTTGCATTACATCGCTTTCCTGTACGTTTGTTTTCGCAGCCGTTTTCTTTTCTGCCATTATCAATAATATTAAAAAATTTTAAATTATATATTATTTTAAATAAATGTATTATAAATTATTTTAATCCATAATGAATGGATAATCCTGCTGCGCATATACATCCCTTAATAATTCGCTATCATCCGGCCATGGGCTGTTTTCAGCAAATTGCACACATTCTTCAATTTCCTTTTTCACCCTTTGATCAACTTCCTCTATCTCCGGATCTGATACATTAAACTCTTTCCTTAAAATATTCAATACATGATCAATAGGATCCTTTTCTTTATACTCTTCTACTTCTTCTTTAGAACGATATTTCTGAGGATCGCTCATGCTATGGCCTTTATAGCGATAAGTTTTGATCTCCAATAAAGTTGGACCTCCTTTCTCCCTGGCACGGTTTACAGCCCTCAATACACCATTATGTACATCTTCCGGACTCATACCGTTTACACTGTCACCTGGCATATCGTAGGCATCGGCCAATTTATAAATATCCAATACATTGCTGGTACGGGCTACAGAAGTACCCATAGCATAATTATTATTTTCACAAATAAAAACTACGGGTAATTTCCATAGCATGGCCATGTTAAATGTTTCATGCAACATACCCTGCCTGGCAGCGCCATCGCCAAAAAAGCAAAGCACTACATTATTAGTGCCTCTGTACCTTTCGGCAAATGCCAGACCTGCACCTGTACCAATTTGTGCCCCTACAATACCATGACCACCAAAAAAGTTTTCCTTTACCCCAAAAAAATGCATACTGCCTCCCTTGCCTTTACTGCATCCGGTAGCCTTACCGTATAGCTCGGCCATGCAAGACTTTACACTTACGCCTTTCGCAATAGCTAAAGCATGATCCCGATAAGCAGTGATGAATTTATCTTCTGCATGCGTAGCCGTCATACAACCGGCAGCTACGGCTTCCTGACCGATGTACAAATGGCAAAAGCCACGAATTTTTTGCATGCCATAAAGCTGCCCTGCCTTTTCTTCAAAGCGGCGCAATAATAACATTAATTCGTACCAATATAAATAAGTTTCTTTAGAAAACTTGCTAGTCAAGATGATAAAATTTAGGCCGCAAAGATAAGGAAATGTTTATTTAAGATTTAATATTTAAGGGGTAAGATTTAAGATTGAGGAAAAATATTCAATCTAAAATCTTAAATATTAAATACCACCAATTATCTTGCATCCTTATGCTCCAGGTTGAACAGATTTCCCTTACACAATTTAAAAATTATGATTTTTCTTCATTTAAGTTTAATGAAAAAGTAATTGGTATTTGTGGCCTAAACGGCAAAGGAAAAACCAACCTGATCGATGCCATTTATTATAGTTGCTTTACAAAAAGTTATTTTGCCAAAAATGATTTGCTGATTACACAATTCGAAAAAGACGGGTTTAGAATTGAAACCATTTTCCGTAAGAATGAAGAGTTGCAAAAGCTTGTTTGCGTGTGCAAAGTTACGGAAAAAAAGGCAATTTCCCTAAATGGCGTAGAATATACAAAATTTTCAGAACATATAGGCCAGTTTCCGGCGGTGATGATTGCCCCTGACGATATTCATTTGATTACGGAAGGAAGTGATGGTCGCCGGAAGTTCATAGATACCCTGATCAGCCAGATTAATAAACCCTATCTGCACCAACTTATCCAATACCATAAAATTCTCCTGCAACGAAATAGCGCTTTAAAAAAATTTGCCGAACAGGGCAAAACAGATTGGACGCTTCTGGAAACTTTGGATGAGCAACTAGTACCACCCACCAACTATATTTATACCGCCCGAAAAGAATTTGCCGAACAATTTATACCTATTCTGCACCAATTTTATGAGCAAATATGCGATGGAGGAGAAACCATTGCAGTATCTTACAACAGCCAGCTGCACGATAATGATTTTTACAGTCTGTTAAATCAATTCAGGCAGAAAGATTTTGCCACCGAACGTACCAATGCCGGCATTCATAAAGACGACATCATCATAGAAAAAAATGGCCAGTTATTTAAGAACATTGCTTCTCAGGGGCAAAGAAAAAGTGTATTGCTGGCATTTAAATTGGCCGAATTTGAAATGTTGAAGCAAAATAAAGGTTTTGCCCCCATTTTATTATTAGATGATATATTTGAAAAATTAGATGAAAAAAGAATGAGCAACCTGCTACACTGGGTGAGTAAAAAGAATGACGGACAGATATTTATTACCGACACTCATAAAGACCGCCTAATCCAATCTTTTGAACAATTAGGTGTTAATTGTCAGATCATCGAGTTATAAGGCCTACAATTATTACCTTTGCCACATGGCAGAGATTTCTTTACAGGATGCAATACAACAATTTTTAAAAAAAAGCAGGCTCAATACCGGTATTCAGGCCCTCCGTATTGAAGAAATATGGGAACAGATGATGGGAAAAACAATTGCTAAATACACTGAAAAAATCGAAATCATCCATTATACACTTTTTATAACTTCCAATGTCGCTCCTTTAAAAAATGAACTGCTTTACCAAAAAGAAAAAATCATGGAACGGGTAAATGAAATGCTGGGAGAAGTTGCAATAAAAGAGGTGATCATACGCTAAAGCTAAGAGGAGCTAAGAGGGAAAGAGAGGGAGATAATTTTGCCAAAAAGAATTGGCTACTTACTAGAATTTTACACACTTACTTTTTATCTTTGCAAAAAATATACTATGTCAACAGTTACTAAAAAATCCATTGATTTTAGCCTTCCATATAAAGTAAAAGATATCAGCCTGGCTGAGTGGGGACGAAAAGAAATTAAGCTGGCAGAAGCAGAAATGCCCGGTTTAATGGCTTTAAGAGCAGAATACGGTGCTAACAAACCACTAAAAGGCGCCAGAATTGCCGGCTGCCTGCATATGACCATCCAAACGGCTGTGCTAATCGAAACTTTAGTGGAATTAGGAGCAGAAGTTAAATGGAGTTCCTGCAATATTTTCAGTACGCAGGATCATGCAGCGGCTGCTATCGCTGCAGCCGGTATTGGTGTTTTTGCCTGGAAGGGACAAACACTGGAAGAAGCTGACTGGTGCATTGAACAAACCTTATTTTTTGGTGGCGCCGATAAACCCCTGAATATGATTTTAGACGATGGTGGCGATCTTACCAACATGGTGCTTGATATCTATCCTGAATTGATTCAGCATATCAAAGGCATCAGCGAAGAAACTACAACAGGCGTACACCGCTTGTATGAAAGAATGCAGAAAGGCACCCTTCCTGTTCCCGCTATTAACGTGAACGACTCAGTTACCAAGTCCAAATTTGACAATAAATACGGCTGTAAAGAAAGCCTCGTAGATGCTATCCGTCGTGCTACCGATGTAATGATGGCCGGAAAAGTAGCGGTAGTGGGAGGTTATGGTGATGTGGGTAAAGGTTCTGCCGCTTCCCTACAAGGTGCCGGCTGCCGGGTTATCGTTACTGAAATTGATCCTATCTGTGCTTTGCAGGCCGCTATGGATGGTTTTGAAGTAAAACCTATGATCGAAGCTGTAAAAGAAGCAGATATCGTAGTGACTGCCAGCGGCTGTAGGGACCTCATTACAGAAAAACATTTCCGCTCCATGAAAGATAAGGCCATTGTTTGTAACATCGGCCACTTTGATATTGAAATTGATATGGCCTGGTTAAATAATAATTATGGTAAAACAAAAGATACCATTAAGCCACAGGTAGATTTGTACAATATTGACGGTAAAGATGTGATTGTATTAGCAGAAGGCCGCCTGGTGAACTTAGGCTGTGCTACCGGGCACCCCAGCTTTGTGATGAGCAACTCCTTTACCAATCAAACCCTGGCTCAGATTGAATTGTGGATCAACAACAGCCAATATGAGAATAAGGTATATGTGCTACCTAAGCATTTGGATGAAAAAGTAGCCCGTTTGCACCTTGCCAAAATCGGTGTTCGATTGGATGAATTAACTACTGAACAGGCTACCTATTTAGGTATTCCAAAAGAAGGGCCATTCAAACCGGAGCATTATAGGTATTAATCTATTATAATTTTATATTTAAGCACCCTGCTACGTCAGGGTGTTTTTTATTTTGGACCCAACATTTGAGCCTTGATTAAACTTTGGTTGCGACGCTCCGTTCATCGGCAGTACTACTATTGAGCTTTTATCGAAGCGGAAAATTATAGAATTTTATAATAAATGATTAACTTTACGCATATTAATTGAACCATTGATGACACAAACATTTTTGAATAGAATTGTTATTAACCCAAAGATTTGCCACGGCAAACCTACCATTCGTGGGCTTCGTTATCCGGTAGATTCTATGCTCGAGCTCATGGCCTCTGGTATGACCTTAGAAGAATTATTAAAAGATTATCCTGATTTAGAAAAGGAAGACTTCCTTGCCTGCTTAGAATATGCAGCCAAATTAACTCATGTTAAAAGCATTTAATCACATAAATAGTCATTAACATTAACACCTTTTTACTAATAATTTTAGCAATTTGCACATATATAAAAAATAAGCATTATGAGTAATACTAATGAAGAATTGGTATGGGAAACAGAATTCCAGGCTTTTCAGGAAACTGTAGAAGTTTTATTTACAGATACTTTTTCAATGCCAAATGAAACACAAAAGAAAAATTATGAGGGCTTTATTTCTAAGCAAAATGAATTAGCGCCACAAATTTTGAATAAAGTTTTTGAATTCTATCAAGCCGCCTATCCTCAATACAAAAAAGGATGGCTTTCAGGTGGAATGAATGAGGATGAGTTGGAAGACTTTTTACCAAATCCAACCACACCTGGTGCATTGAAGGAATTTATAATACCTGCCACTGTTTACATACAAAGTGCAGATGAATGTAAAGAAGGAACAATAGGCATCGAGTTTGATTGTACGTGGGATGAGGAACACGGATTAGGAGTGTTGATCGAAAATTGGAAAGTAGTTGAAGCCGGCCCAGCTGCTATTGCTTATTTATAAGTGAAATTTTACCAATTTACTTTGTTTTATATCTGGTCTTGTTTCAAATTTAGGCTTAACAACTTATTATTACTAAAATTTTTAGCAAAATCACAATTTGTTTTACAACAAAAAAGTACGTAATTTTGTACATAATAATGTACGTAAAATGCTAACAACAACCATATCAGATTTTAGAAAGGATATAAAAAAATATCTTGACAATGTGGTGAAAAATTTTGAAACTTTAATCATCAACCGGGGCAAAAATAACGGTGTAGTCATCATGTCCCTGGAAGAATACAACTCCTTATTAGCAACCAACCATGAATTATCTTCCCAAAAAAACGAAAAACGGCTTGATACAGCCATTGAAAAGCTTTCTAAAGGCAAATCCTTTTCCAAAGAACTTATCACTAAATAATGAAATACATTTTTGTAGATGAGTCTTGGGAGGACTATCTATACTGGCAAAAAACCGATAAAAAAATTTTATCCAGAATCAATGATCTGTTAAAAGATATATCTCGAAACCCCTTCACAGAATTTGGAAAACCGGAGCCGCTGAAATACAAATACAAAGGTTTTTGGTCAAAAAGAATTGATAATGAGCATCGATTGATATATAGAGTAAGCGAAGATGCAATACTGATTGCGAAATGCAGGTTTCATTATGATTGATAATATGTTATCATTCCTGAACAGGATTGAGTCGACACAAACCTAGGCTTTGAAAAATAAAACAACTATGACATCATACAGTCTCAAATCTTATTTAGAATTAAAAGTTATCTGGAAAGATAATGATATGATTGAGTTAAGTATAATAGCATCAAATAAAGAGTTTTTCGGCAAAACGAAAGTATATGATCAGGCAGAAAATTTGGCTGAATTTGCAGCGGAGTTAGAAGGTTTCCCCCATAACCAAAAAGAATTATTTTATGATTCTGGAACAAAAGATAGTTATGCCTACTTTTCTATGAGATATTATCCTGTCGATTATTTTGGATACATCGGCGTTGAAGTGAATATTGAAAGCAATGTCCCCACAGAATATAGACAGGAGGAAAAAAATAAGTTAAAATTAGAAATAATTGTTGAACCCAACGCAATTGATAATTTTCAAAAAGAGCTGCTTACTATGGCAAAAAAAGAAGAAGGATCTGCAATACTTTATGGCCAGGATAATCGAATTGACGATTGACCTGCATGAAGATCTCTAACCTTAAATTCTCTCAAAAAATCACCTCCCACCCCACTTTTCACCACATAAATAACCGATATTTGCATCGTAATATCAAATTAACAATTTGAAAAGTTACCGCTTTAATTAACTGCAGAATAACATATATTTAACATATGAAAGATTTTCAATATATCACAAATGCCCACCCAAGCTACATTGAGAGTTTATACCAGGAATTTGTAAAAAATCCCGACAGTGTACAAGCCGATATGCGCCAATTTTTTGAAGGGTTTGATTTTGCCGTTTCCAACCACGCTGCTGCCATCGGTAATGGGCATGCTAAAGCTAATGGTGTAGCTGTAGCAAGTACTTCGCTCGACAAAGAATTTGGTGTGTACCAACTGATACAAGCCTACAGAAAAAAAGGCCATCTTATAGCTAAAACCAACCCGATCAGAGAACGTAAAGATCGCCATGCCAACCTGGACCTCAAAAACTATGGTCTGGCAGAAGAAGACCTGCATACGGAATTTGAGGCCGGACGTTTTGTTGGTTTAGGCAGAACAACTTTGGAAAAAATTGTGGTACATCTTCAAAAATGTTATACCCAAAATATCGGTGTAGAATATAGCGCCCTTAATGATATCAAAAAAATAGAATGGTTAGCCCATGAAGTAGAGCACACCATGTTACAACCTCTTTCTCTTGAGCAAAAAAAGCGCATTCTACAAAAGCTCAACGAAGGGGTAATGTTCGAAAAATTTTTACATACCAAATATATCGGCCAAAAACGCTTTAGTTTGGAGGGCGGTGAAACAACTATTGCAGCATTAGATGCTATTATCAATACTGCCACCAACCATGATGTTCAGGAAGTAGTAATAGGAATGGCTCACCGAGGTAGGTTGAATGTGCTGGCAAACATCATGGGTAAAACCTACGAACAGATCTTTAGCGAATTTGAAGGTACTGCTACTCCTGATACAACTATGGGTAGCGGCGATGTAAAATATCATCTCGGTTTTAGTAGTGAAGTAAACACTACCGACGGAAAAAAAGTTTATTTAAAACTGTGTCCCAACCCTTCACATCTGGAAGCTGTAGATCCTGTAGTAGTTGGCTTCGCCAGAAGTAAGGCCGATATTATGTATGATAGCGATTTTGATAAAATCTTACCTATCCTGATTCATGGAGATTCATCTATTGCAGGCCAGGGTATTGTATATGAGGTATTGCAAATGAGCAATCTGAAAGGATACTACACCGGCGGCACCATTCATTTCGTCATCAATAATCAAATTGGTTTTACTACTGACTTTGATGATGCCCGAAGCGCTGATTACTGCACCTCGGTTGCGGCTATGGTACAGGCGCCTGTATTACACATCAATGGTGATGATGCCGAAGCGGTTGTTAAAGCATCAGAAATAGCTACCCGATACCGCCAGGAATTCAACAGTGATATTTTTATTGACATGGTCTGCTACCGCCGCCATGGGCATAATGAAGGTGATGAACCCAAATTTACACAACCACAGCTATATGCTTTGATTGATAAACATTTAAATCCAAGAGAAGTTTATACTCAATATTTAATTCAAAATGGCGAGCCCGATGCACAGTCACTAGCGAAAGAAATGGAGAAAAAGTTTTTAGCCGACTTACAGGAACGCCTGGACGAAGTAAAACAAAACCCTTTGCCGTACACACACCAACCTCCGGAACTGGTTTGGCAAAGCATGCGTAAAGCAACGGTGGAAGATTTTGAGCATTCTCCTGCTACGGCCATTACCGGGGAACAATTTAATCTTTTATTTTCCGGATTGATGAAGTGGCCGGAAAACTTTAAGCCCCTGCGAAAAGTTGAAAAATTAATCCAGGATAAAATAAAACTTTTTAATGAAGAAAAAAAGATAGACTGGTCCACCGGAGAGCTGATGGCATATGGCAGCCTGCTGATTGAAGGAAAAGATGTACGTATGAGTGGACAAGATGTAATACGTGGCACGTTTAGCCATCGGCATGCTGTTATTTATGATGAAACAAACAACAAAGGTTATAACAGACTTAACCATTTTACAACCACCCAACCTTCTTTCCGAATATACAATTCTTTATTGAGTGAGTATGGCGTGTTGGGTTTTGAGTATGGATATGCTATGGCCAATCCAAACGCACTGGTAGTTTGGGAAGCCCAGTTTGGTGATTTTGCCAACGGCGCTCAAACTATGATTGATCAGTTTATTGCTGCCGCAGAAACAAAATGGCAACGCATGAACGGAGTAGTAATGCTGCTTCCACACGGTTATGAAGGTCAGGGCCCTGAGCACAGTAGTGGCAGAATGGAAAGATTTTTACAAATGTGTGCCGAATTAAATATGATTATTACCAATGTCACTACATCTGCTAACTTTTTCCATTTACTGAGAAGACAACTGGCATGGCCTTTCCGTAAACCATTGATTAATTTTTCACCTAAAGCTAATTTGCGCCACACTGGATCATACAGCTTAATGGACGATTTTACAATAGGATCGTTCAAAGAAGTTATAGACGATATCAATGTGAATGATCCTAATCAAATCAAAAAAGTATTACTCTGCTCAGGTAAAATATATTTTGATCTAACCGAACATCAGAAAAAAGAAAATAGAAATGATATTGCCATCATTCGATTGGAACAGATACATCCTTTACCACAAAAACAATTAGATGAACTGTACAAAAAGTACGGTAAAGCCATCTGGTATTGGGTACAGGAAGAACCATTGAATATGGGCGCTGCCACTTTTTTAAGAATGAACTTAAAAACGATTAATTTTTATATCATTAGCAGACAGCCCAGCGCTTCTACCGCAACTGGTTACGGGAAAATTCATGCACAGGAACAGCAACAAATTATCAGCACAGCTTTTAATATCTAATATTTTATCTAAATGATAATTAATGAGTCAATTATTGCTCAGGTAAAAAAAATTATTTCTCAGTCCAGAGATAATGCTATCCGTGCTGTAGACACCCAACGAGTACTAATGTACTGGAATATTGGCAAGATTATTTTTGAAGAAGAACAACAGGGCAAAGAAAGAGCTGAGTACGGCAAATATTTAATCAAATACCTTTCCCAACAGCTACAACCGGAATTTGGTAGTGGCTTTTCTGTAAGGCAACTAGAACTCTTCCGACAATTCTATCGTACATTCCCAATTGCGAACGCACTGTATTCGCAATTTAGCTGGACCCATTATAAATTACTCATTCGAATTGATAATCAAGATAAAAGAGAGTTTTACATCGCTGAAACTACCAAAAATCATTGGACTGTACGTCAGTTGGAAAGACAAATTAACAGCCAGTTATTTGAGAGGCTTTTAATAAGCTCTGATAAAGAATCCGTATTAGCTATTGCCAGAAAAGAAAAACAGCCGGTACACCCAAAGGAGATTATTAAAGACCCCCTGATATTAGAATTCTTAGGTTTAAAACAAGACGCTTCTTATTATGAAAAAGACTTCGAAGTCGCTATTATTACTCATCTTCAAGACTTTTTATTAGAGCTGGGCAACGGGTTTTCTTTTGTAGCCCGTCAAAAAAGAATTAATATTGAAGGAGATGATTTTTTTATTGACCTCGTTTTTTATAACCGAATATTGCAATGTTTTGTTATTATTGAAATAAAAACGGATAAACTAACTCATCAGGATATTGGCCAACTTCAAATGTATGTAAATTATTATAACAGGGTCGAAAAGCTGCCTCATGAAAATGATACAATAGGCATATTATTGTGTGCAGATAAGAACGAAACGATGGTTAAGTTCACACTACCGGAAAATAATAAAACTATCATAGCCAGCAAATATCAATTATACCTGCCATCGGAACAACAACTGATCGCAGAAATGAAAAAAGAAATTGAGCGAATAAATACTAAAGAATATGTTTAACTCACTATCAGAAAAATTAGAATCAGCCTTTAAAAATATTAAAGGGCAGGGCCGAATAACCGAATTAAATATTGCCAATACGGTAAAGGATATACGCCGTGCCTTAGTAGATGCTGACGTTAACTATAAAATAGCCAAAGAATTTACCGACAAAATAAAAGAAAAAGCGCTGGGTGAAAAAGTGCTAACAGCGGTTAGTCCCGGACAGTTAATGGTGAAAATTGTACAGGATGAATTAACAGATTTAATGGGTGGTATCGCCAGCGACTTCAATATCACCGGGAATCCGGCTGTAATATTAATCGCAGGCTTACAAGGTAGCGGTAAAACCACTTTTAGCGGTAAGTTGGCCAATTATCTTAAAACAAAAAAAGGAAAATCGCCTTTATTGGTAGCTGCTGATATTTACAGACCAGCCGCCATTGATCAGTTAGAAGTATTGGGCAATCAGATTGGTGTAGATGTACACAGTGAAAGAGAGAATAAAGATGCCGTATCTATTGCCCAGAATGCTATTAAAGAGGCAAAAACAAAAAATAAAAATGTAGTTATCATTGATACTGCAGGGCGACTGGCTATTGACGAAGCCATGATGGCCGAAGTGGCTAACGTAAAATCAGCCGTCAACCCGACTGAAATATTATTTGTGGTAGATAGCATGACAGGGCAAGATGCCGTTAATACGGCGGCCGCTTTTAATGAAAGACTCGATTTTAGCGGAGTAGTTTTAACAAAACTGGACGGTGATACCAGAGGCGGTGCTGCCCTATCGATAAAATACACCGTACAAAAGCCCATTAAATTTGTTAGTAGTGGTGAAAAATTGGATACACTGGATGTATTTCACCCCGACAGAATGGCCCAGCGTATCTTAGGAATGGGTGACATCGTGAGCCTGGTAGAAAAAGCCCAACAGCAATTTGATGAAAAAGAAGCAGCCAAACTGGAAAGAAAAATCAGGAAGAATCAGTTTGATTTTGAAGACTTTAAAACCCAGCTACAACAAATTAAAAAAATGGGATCATTAAAAGATATTATGGGAATGATCCCGGGCGTAGGCCAACAAATTAAGGATGTAGATGTAAATGATGATGCTTTCAAAGGCATAGAAGCTATGATCAATTCCATGACTCTGGAAGAACGTAGAAACCCCGATGTTATCAATGCCAGCAGAAAAACCCGGATTGCCAAAGGCAGCGGTAAAGATCTTACAGAATTGAACCAGTTCTTGAAGCAATTTGAGCAAATGAAAAATATGATGAAAATGATGAATAAAATGCCCATGGGACGCATGGGCGGCTTCGGAAAAAGGTGAGATTTCTGAGAATAAAATAATAATTTGTCGATTTTATGAGTACTAATTTGGAGATTGCTACACTATATACTATATTTGCAGTACCTTAATAAGGTAAAAACAACATTTTTAACCAATTTTAACAACCCAAGAAAATTTCTATTTTTTATGGCTGTAAAGATGAGATTACAACGTCATGGTTCTAAAAAAAGACCATTTTACTTCATCGTTGTAGCAGATAGCAGAAGTCCTCGTGATGGTAAATTTATCCAAAAACTAGGTACCTACAATCCTTTAACTGTTCCGGCAACTATCCAAATTGATCGCCAAAAAGCGCTTGATTGGTTACAAAAAGGTGCTCAACCCACTGAAACTGTACGCCGTATACTATCTTTTAAAGGTGTACTTTACCTCAAGCATCTGTTACGTGGTGTAGGCCTCGGCTTATTTAACGAAGCTACAGCAATGGAGAAGTTTACTAAATGGAGTGCCGAGCATGATGCTAACGTTGCAAAACGCCAGGGTGCCCACAAAAAAGCACGTATGGACAGACGCAACCAACCCGTAGTAAAAAAGGTTGCAGCAAAATCTGAAGAAGCTCCGGCTGAAGAAACCAAATCAGACAATTAATTAATTAGCAAATGCTATTTTTCAAGCAATCCTTTACAGGGTTGCTTTTTTAATTTTTAAAATATATAAAAAAATGATTACAAGTTGATTACGCTTAAATAATTAATATTATATAAATAACTCAAAGCTGAGGCAATGTGTGCTTAATATTATTTTTTGGAAGTAGGTAATAAATTAGTTAAATTTTGGGTCTCCACGGGGTCTTTTTTGCAAAAAAGACCCCGTGGGAACAAAATAAAAGTTTTGTGGTCGGTAGTCTAAAAAGCGTGAGGGATTGGAGCAAGTACCCCGCAGTGAGGCCGTATGTACGGCCGAACGAGGAGTACTGCGAAAAGCCCGACCCGATCCGCCGAAGGCGGAGAGGGACACGCCCAAATTTCACTTTTCAAATGGCAAAAATTAATAATTATTTTATAAATCTTGTTAGCGTCTTAGTATTCAACAATTATTTTTTGGAAAAGGTAATAAATTAGGTAAACTATTGCTATTGATACAAAAAACAAACAAATGGCTCAATATTTCAGGATAGGAAAGTTCGTTGCAAGCCACGGATTAAAAGGTGATTTGATACTGGAACACAATATGGGCAAAAAAACTTCCCTTAAAGGCTTACAGACTATTTTTATTGAAGAAAAAAAAGATAGTTTTCTACCCTATTTTATCACCAGTACCAAAATAAAAAATGAGAAAGAAATTTATATCAAGTTAGAAGAAATTAATACCAAAGAGACCGCCAGATTACTAACACCCAAAGAAGCATGGTTAGCAGAAGAAGACTTTAAAAAGTTTACAGCTAAAAGTGCCACCATTACATTATTAGGGTTTTCTGTTATCAATGACAATCAAGATTTAGGAGAAATAAGTGAAGTCATTGAGTTGCCCCATCAAATCCTTTGCAAAATAATATTAAATGAAAAAGAAGTTCTCATCCCATTGCATGAGGAAACCTTACAAAAAATTGATCAAAAAAACAGGAAAGTGTGGGTGAGCCTGCCTGAAGGGCTTTTAGATATTTATAGCTGATCTTACAATAATCTACTATGTCATCAAGCCAACAACGCATTATTGTACATTTCGATCTGGACTCATTTTTTGTATCTGTAGAAATATTAAACGATCCAACATTAAAAGGTAAACCTGTGATTGTTGGAGGTAAAGAAAGAGGCGTAGTAGCTGCCTGCAGTTATGAAGCCAGAAAATACGGCATCGAATCCGGCATGGCCTCCAGTAAAGCTAAAAAGCTTTGCCCGGAAGCTATTTTTTTAAAAGGATCCAGAATTGAATACAGCAAATACTCCCGGTGGGTTACACAGATTATAGCCAGCAAAGCACCCCTGTTCGAAAAAGCAAGTATTGATGAGTTTTATATCGACTTAACAGGTATGGATAAATTTTTCAACCCCCTGCAATATGCTATTGAGTTAAGAGAACAAATCATCCGTGAAACACATTTGCCCATTTCATTTGGTATGTCGTCGAACAAAATGATGGCAAAAATTGCTACCAGTGAAGCAAAACCAAATGGATATTTACAAGTACCCTTCGGCAAAGAGAAAGAGTTTCTGGCTCCGCTGGCTGTTAATAAAATTCCAGGAGTTGGAGATCATACTTTTGCAGTTCTACAATCAATGGGCATCCATTTTATTAAAGATATTCATACAAAAAATATTAATGAATTAGAGGAAAGACTAGGCAAATGGGGCGCCGATTTATGGAGTAAAAGCCAGGGACTGCATTTTAGTGAAGTAGCCCCCTATCATGAAACTAAATCAATATCCAGCGAACATACTTTTGAAGAAAATAAAACGGATGTTCAATTCCTGTTAAAAGAGCTTGTAAAATTAACAGAAAAAATATCTTTTGAATTGAGACAGGAAGGCAAATTAGCCGGATGCATTGCCGTAAAAATAAGATATGCGGATTTTGATACTACTTCTAAACAAACAACCATCACTTACACAGCCGCCGATGATGAAATTATCCCTATAGCAAAAGAGCTGTTTCACAAACTTTATAGAAAAGGTGAACCGGTAAGACTGCTGGGAGTACGACTCAGCGAATTAACCAATGATGCCGTACAGATGAGCATTTTTAATGATGCAGAAAGAAAAACAAACCTTTACAAAGCCATCGATGATATAAAAAATAAGTTCGGCAGATCCTTTCTAAAAAGAGCATCGTCGAATAAGTAGATTAGTTGATGGCTCATAGTTCATAGTCGGTTCTGCATAATCTAATATCGGTCGTCCGTGGTCAGTCGTCCGTGGTCGGTCGTCGGTCGTCAATAATCACTTCTTCCTAAAAAACAGCCTAATGGGCACACCTGTAAAATTAAATTGTTGCCTTAACTGATTTTCCAGGTAATTTTTATAAGGAGTTTTGATATCATCCGGATAATTACAAAAAAAAGCAAAGGAAGGAACATAGGTAGGCAATTGAGTTACGTACTTAATTTTAATAATGTTGCCACGTACTACCGGAGGCCGATAAGCTTCCATCGCTGCTTGTACTACATCATTTAATTTTGATGTTGGTATTTTCTGACTTTTATTTTGGTACACTTCCAAAGCAGCTTCAATACTTTTGAAGATACGCTGTTTGTTCATTACCGAAATAAAAATAATCGGCACATCATTAAAAGGAGCTAAGCGTTGCTTCAAATCTTTTTCATAATCACGAGCAGTATTTGTTTCTTTTTCAATTAAATCCCACTTATTCACCAATACCACCATGCCTTTACCTTTTTTTACGGCTAAAGCATAAATACTTAAATCCTGAGCAGTGATGCCTTTACCAGCATCTAATAACAACAAGCATACATCTGCCTCATCAATGGCTTTAATAGCCCTGATCACCGAGTAAAACTCTAAATCTTCATGTACTTTGGTCTTTCTTCGAATGCCTGCCGTATCAATTAAAATAAACTCCTTGTTGAACAAATTATAGTGTGTGTGAATCGTATCTCTGGTAGTGCCGGCGATATCGCTTACAATAGTTCTTTCGGCACCAATTAGAGCATTGAGTAAAGATGATTTTCCCACATTAGGCTGGCCGATTATAGCAAATTTGGGCAATTTATTTTCTTCTACTACCTCATCTTCAACTTTAAAATTAGTTTCAGACACGATGGCATCTAATAACTCACCCGTACCACTACCGCTGATGGATGACAAAAAGAATATTTTCTCAAAACCCAAACTGTAAAACTCACTGGCTTCTAACAAGCGCTCATGATTGTCAACTTTATTAATGGTCAGATAAACAGGTTTACTACTTCTCCTCAAAATATCGGCCATCGCTTCGTCCAGATCTGTAATACCCGTAGCAGCATCACACATAAAAACGATAGCATTGGCCTCCTCTACAGCTATCAGTACCTGCTTACGTATTTCTTTTTCAAATATATCTTCACTATCAGGTACAAAACCTCCTGTATCAATTACATTGAATTTATTGCCCGTCCACTCTGCTTCGCCGTATTGCCTGTCACGGGTAACACCACTGATATCATCCACAATAGCTTTACGCTGCTCCAGCAAACGATTAAAAAATGTGCTCTTACCTACATTCGGTCTTCCTACTATTGCGACTGTGTAACTCATTTTTGTTGTTTTGAGTTTGACGTTTGGGATTTGAGGTTTATAGTTTGGGGTTTAGAGTTTAGAGTTTATGGTTTATGGTTTATGGTTTTTAGTTTAGGATTTTAGGGTTAAAATAATTTACTCAATTAAAAATACTACAAACCATAAACACCAAACTCCAAACTCTAAACTCCAAACCAATTAATACCCATATTCTCTTAAATACATTTCATTATCCCGCCATTTAGGGCGTACTTTTACAAATAGCTCTAAAAAAACTTTTTGCCCCAGAAATTTTTCAATTTCTTTTCGGGCTTCTGTTCCTAATTTTTTTATCATTTTTCCGGCTTCGCCGAGAATAATTCCCTTTTGTGTATCTCGTTGTACAATAATATCAGCTGAAATTTTTGTCAGCGTAGCCTTTTCCTTAAATTCCTGTACCAGCACTGTTGTGTGATATGGAATTTCATCTCCAAAAAATGAAAATATTTTCTCTCTTATCATCTCTCCAACAAAAAATTTCGTAGGCATATCACTTAAATCATCCGTATCATAAAAAGGCTCTCCTTCAGGCAAAAAACTTTTTATAACCGATAATAAATGATCAATTCCTGTTTTTTTAAGCGCTGATAAAACAATTACTGCTTTACAATATTTTTTTTGTTGGAAAAATGTTTCTGCCTGCTGCCTGACCTCCTCACTTACTTTATCTGATTTATTTAATACAACTATGGCCGGAACTTTCTGACGTAAACTTTCAAATAGAGCATCCAGCTCCAAAAAATCATCCGTAAGATCAGCCATTAGTATAGCAACATCTGCATCTTCAAGACTGGTTTTTACAGCCTGCATCATTTTCTCATGCAGCTTATATTTGGGTTCAATAATACCCGGAGTATCTGAAAAAATTATCTGATAATCGTCAGTGGTCAGAATAGCTTTGATCCGATGCCGTGTTGTTTGTACTTTATGGGATATAATTGCCAGCTTCTCTCCTACCAGCGCATTAAATAATGTACTTTTACCAGCATTGGGTTTACCAAAAATATTTACAAATCCCGATTTCATTTTACAACATCAGCTATTCAACATAAAAAATAAGGAATAAGAAAGTATCAACGCTTAACTTTCTTATTCCTCAAGTATTAACTTTTTACTCTTTTGTTGCGAAGGGAAGGATCGAACTTCCGACCTTCGGGTTATGAGCCCGACGAGCTACCGCTGCTCTACTTCGCGGTGCAAAGTTACGCTATAATTATATTCCAACCAAATAAATATTTATTTCTAAGGTTACGGATGTTGATTTTTTATAGTGATAATCAAATGCTTTATAAATTCTCTCCCCCTTGATGATTTTATGCCATTTAGAATATCATTTTGGTACAAACATTTATTCATTACCCAACATTGTTGTGTCACTCACTTGTGCTGCATACCACTATTCATCTTTATTCATTTTATATTATCTTGAAAATCTAATTGATTTTAATTCCTTTTCTCTTTTTATTGCTAAAGATTTATCTGTAAAGATTTCTGTATAAATAATTACCCAAGGTCGAAAATTCCTAGTCCAACCTTTTTTTGATAACTCGTTATGTGATTTAAATCGCTCAGCCAGGTTGGAAGTAAATCCTATGTATATCTTATTGTATTTATCTGAATACAAAATATACACAGTAAACATACAATATATTAAGGTATTAAGCTTATATGTTAAAAGGAAAATTGTGAGAATTCTACTGATAGAAAAGGCTTCCAACTATTTAGCAGCAGATATGAGCCCGATCCGCCAGCTGGCGGACTGCTCTACTTCGCGGTGCAAAGTTAAGTATTTTTTATATTGTGGCCAAATAAATATTATTTCCCCTTTTTAACTGAACTGGAGCCGCTTGCTTCCATCTTTTTAATGACTGCATTGCCTTTATAAGATACATCACTGGCGCCACTGGCATGCACACTTAATTCTTTGTTAACAGTAATATATACATCGGAAGCGCCAGAAATATTAACATTACATACATCACTGATTAACTTTTTCCCTACCACATCACTGGCACCACGAGCTTCAATGTTGACATTACTTGCTACTCCATCAATTTTTGCATCCGAGGCGCCACTCAAATTGATCGCCAGGTTATCGACTTTAATATTTCCTTTGAAATTGCTGCTACCAGATAAATTAATATATAGCGAAGCAGCACTAAGACTTCCGGCTACATATACATTAGAAGAACCAGAGCTTTGTATTTTAGATAAATTTTTACAAGAAACATACACCCTCAAATTTTTACTTTTAAAGCTCCAACTATTTCCTTCTGGTTGGTAATAAATATTCAATTCACCATTTTTAACCTCCGTTTTAATAGCATTTTTGTATTCTTCTTTGGAAGCGCTTACAGCAATGGCCTCTTCATTACCCTGACTAAGGTAAACAGCAATTGAATTAGACACTTTGATGCTATTAAAAGGCTGATCTACTTTACGCACTTCTGCATTAGGATCATTAATTACCTGTTTTTGTGCACATGCGCTAAAAGTTCCAATCAAAAATAAGAAGGAAATAATATGTATCTTATTCATAATAAATAATTTATAATATATATTTAAAAAAATAGTAGTGCAGTAATTAGAAATACGGATAAACCTACAAAAATGTTACATTTCCCGGCAAAAAAACTTTGCCAATCTCCCGGATAATCCATGTACTTTTGTGATATATTTTATTAATCGCTGAATTTCCGGGGTGCTTCTGTAAGAGGCTGAGATAATACCCGATACCTGATCAGGATAATGCCTGCGAAGGGAGAAATAATACTTTCAAGTAGTAGTTTTATCAACTACTCTCTCCCCTGCTCCGGTTTTCAGAAAAAATAGAAAAAAAATGAAAGCATTGTATGTTACAATAGGTATATGTATGATTGGTATCCTGGCCCATGCACAAAATGGTAAAAAGTTCAATGACACTTCTCTTATGCAACCCGTAGAAGTGCAGGCCGTAAGAGCAGATGACAAAGCTCCTTTTGCTAAAACGAATATTAGTAAAACTGAAATCGAAAAAAGTAATTTAGGCCAGGATCTACCTTTTCTATTAAACCAAACACCTTCAGTGGTAACCACTTCAGATGCAGGTAACGGTGTAGGATATACGAATATACGTATAAGAGGTACAGATGCTACACGTATTAATGTAACCCTCAATGGCATTCCTTACAATGATGCAGAAAGTCAGGGTACATTCTTTGTTGACCTGCCAGACTTTGCCTCTTCGGTGAATAGTGTACAAATACAGCGTGGTGTTGGCACTTCCAGTAATGGTGCCGGTGCTTTTGGAGCCAGTATTAATTTTTCCACCAATGAAATTAACAAACAACGATATTTGGAGCTGAACAACAGCTATGGTTCCTTTAATACTTTAAAAAATACCTTACAGTTGGGTAGCGGCATTATTGGCAACCACTTTACCCTTGATGGCCGATTGAGTAATATCACTAGTGATGGCTATATCGACAGAGCTTCCAGCAATTTAAAGTCATTTTACGTGAGCACTGCCTATATTGATTCCCTGACATCATTGCGATTGAATATTTTTTCAGGAAAAGAAAAGACTTATCAGGCATGGAACGGTGTACCGGAAAGTTTATTAAAAACCGATAGAACTTATAATCCCAGCGGTATGGAAAAACCAGACGAACCTTATGATAATGAAACTGATAACTATACACAAACACATTATCAATTATTTTTTAACAGGCAATTAAAAAAATACTGGAAGTTTAATACAGCATTTTTTCTAACCAAAGGAAAAGGGTATTATGAACAATATAAAGCTGATGAAAAGCTAAGTAACTATGGCTTACCTGACTATTTCGATGGCATTAATACCATAAAAAAAACAGACATCATCCGGCAGCTCTGGCTGGACAATGATTTTTACGGTACTATTTTCAGCCTTCAACATCAAAAGAATAACACACGATTTATATTCGGAGGTGGGTTAAATCAATATGATGGGCATCATTTTGGACATATCATTTGGTCGAAAATAGCCGAGGCCGTACCGGCTAACCATCGCTGGTATGATTTAACTGCAGCAAAAAAAGATCTATCCGTTTATGCCAAATGGATGGAACAGTTGTCTACCCACTGGCAAACTTATGTAGATGTACAACTAAGAAATGTAGATTACACCATCAACGGATTTAGAAAAAATCCCACTTTAAAAGTTGCTAACAAGTACACATTTGTCAATCCTAAATTAGGTATTACTTATTTTAACAACGATTGGCAGGCTTATGCTTCGTTTGCAGTAGCTCAAAAAGAGCCCAACAGAGATGATTTTGAAGCTGGGATTGATCAACAGCCTAAGCCGGAAATATTGCATGATTGGGAGCTTGGTATAGAAAAGAAAAACAAAAGGTATTCCCTGGCAGCCAATTTTTATTTCATGAACTATAAAGACCAATTGATTCTTACCGGAAAAATTAATGATGTAGGTGCTTACACCAGAACCAATATCCCTCAAAGCTATCGGGCAGGCATAGAGTTACTGGCAGGAGTAAAATTATCTGAATGGATAAACCTTGCAGGCTGTGTTAGCGTAAGCCGGAATAAAATTAAAAATTTTACCGAATATATTGATGACTATGATAACGGTGATCAACAAACGAAAAATTATACCCATACAGATATTTCTTTTTCTCCCAATGTTATTGCGAATGGAAGTGTAAATATTCTACCAGTTAAAAATGCTGAAATTAGTTTTTTGAGTAAATATGTAGGCAGGCAATTTTTAGACAATACTTTTCAAAAAAGCAGAAGTTTAAATCCCTTTTATATACAAGATATACGTTTGAGTTATTCGTTAGAAAAGAAGTTATTGAAAACAAATACAAGCATTATCATTCAACTCAACAATATTTTTAATAAAATGTACGAGCCCAACGGCTATACTTTTAGTTACATCAGCAATGGAAATGTAACGACTGAAAACTATTACTTCCCTATGGCGGGCTTTAATTGTATGATGGGGTTAAATATAAGGTTGTAAAAATATCTGTCCGTAGGCTTAACCCATAAATGTTCGAAACTCCTTAAAAATTACAATCATATAATTTCAACCAATGAAACACAGGCTTGTTCTGCGACCGTTTTTCCTGCATAGCCCCGACCTTTAGGTCGGGGAACCTGGTATTATCTCGAAAAGTGGCTTTAGCCTCCTGTTTTTACCAATACTGATGGCTATAAAGACATGATGATTATATTAATCTAACCCCTGCCCTAAAGGGCAGGGCTATATTTCGAACACTTATGGGCTTAGCCACGGACAATATTAAAATGGTGGAGAATACCGGAGTCGAACCCCTGTCTGACTGGCGTCAGCCAGGCAGGGGTGACCTCATGAGCGCAATATTAAAATGGTGGAGAATACCAGAGTCGAACCCCTGTCTGACTGGCGTCAGCCAGGCAGGGGTGACCTCTTGAGCGCAATATTAAAATGGTGGAGAATACCGGAGTCGAACCGGTGACCTCTTGCATGCCATGCAAGCGCTCTAGCCAACTGAGCTAATTCCCCTAAATGGCTGCAAATATATAAAAACTTCTACTCACCCCAAATTTCATCTTTACCCTCCAGCCATAATTTTACCAACTCTGTAGTAACAGACTTCGGTCTTTCAATGGGGAAGTTCAGGGCTCTGTCCCAGCACAAGCTCGCCAATACACCCAGCGCTCTGGAAACACCGAATAAAACTGTATAAAACTCATATTCTACCATGCCATAATGCACTAATAAAGCGCCGCTATGAGCATCTACATTCGGCCAGGGGTTTTTTATTTTACCTAAAGATTCTAAAATGGGTGGTACTGCCTCATAAATATTCCAAACTGTATTTACCAGTGGATCATTGGGCAAATGTTTTTTACCAAAATCCATTTGCGCCAAAAAGCGGGGATCTGTTTTGCGTAGCACTGCATGACCATAGCCAGGCACTACTTTTCCTTCGTTCAACGTTTTTCTTACATAATCAGCAATTTGTTGTTTAGAGGGTGATTCCGTATTCAGATCCTGCCTCATTTCAAATATCCATTTGATCACTTCCTGATTGGCCAATCCATGCAACGGACCTGCCAGGCCATTCATGCCGGCTGCAAAAGATAGATATGGATCACTCAACGCAGAACCCACCAGGTGAGTAGTATGTGCAGATACATTACCTCCCTCATGATCAGCATGGATAGTAAGGTACAAACGCATCAACTCTTTAAAATCTTCACTATCGTAGCCCATCATATGTGCAAAATTACCTGCCCAGTCCAACAAGCCATTCGGCTGAATATGATCTCCATTTTTATACTTACGGCGATAGATATACGCAGCAACTCGTGGAAGTCTGGCAATCAAATCCATTGAATCATCAAATACGGCTTCCCAGTAATCTTTCTTGCTCATACCGGCAGCATATTTTTTGGCGAAGGTACCCTCCGTCTGCAATGCCATGATAGCCACTACAAACTGTGTCATGGGATGCGTATTGATAGGCAATGCCTCAATTGTAGCAAATACATGGTTGGGCACATGACTGCGTCTTTGCCACACAGAAGTAAGATGTTGCACATCCTCTTCTTTAGGCAGTTCACCAATGAGCATTAAATAAAATAACCCTTCCGGCAATGGTTCAGAACCTCCGGGAGCCTTCGGTAATTTTTCCTGCAATTCCGGAATGGTATATCCACGGAAACGAATACCTTCCTGAGCATCCAGTAGTGATGTCTCCGTTACCAGTCCTGTCATTCCTCTCATACCCTGGTAAATCTGACTCAGGGTTACCTCTCCAATTTTCTTATTTCCGTGCTCTTTTAATAAATCTTTTATTTCAGCAGCTACCTGGTCTGCTTTCAGCTTAAATCTATCTTTAATAATTCCCATAATGTATAAAATTAGTTAATTGATATATCGAAGTGCCCAACAGTTATTTAGCAGGCAAAATTATCCTCAAAAGTGAGGGCCTA
This sequence comes from uncultured Ferruginibacter sp., assembly GCA_964586215.1. GTDB lineage: Bacteria > Bacteroidota > Bacteroidia > Chitinophagales > Chitinophagaceae > Ferruginibacter. The sequence goes on along the minus strand of CAZPHA010000004.1, from coordinate 34,117 downwards.
AAATTACAAGTTGCAACAATGTAAAACAAAACTTTTACCATAAAGTTTGAATATTGTTGTAGAAAATAAAAAATTATGGGGGGCTGTCAACAACAGAATACCGATCAACATTTGTTCCGGCTGCTCCAGGCTACGGCCGTCGCAAGCTCCGGCCTCTCCGCCTGAGGCGGCTCGCCTTCCGCATCCGGCAGCCAGTCAGCGGTATAATATCTATTCAATAATACGGAGAGGATATAAAATTGTCCAAATATTGTGCAAAGTTACGAAATTTTTTGATATGGTATTTTGGGTTAAATTACTTTTAAGGTGGTCGACCTTACAAAGGTCGACCACCTTGGAATATGCACTAATACTGACGGGCTGGCGGATGCGGAAGGCGATCTAGCCTCAGGCTAGAGAGGCCCGGAGCGTAGCGAAGGGCCGTAGTGAAACGAAGCCTGAAGTAGCCGCAACTACTGCTGAAAAATAATCCAATGCCGAAAGCCCCAAATAATGGATAATGGGTTAATGCCCGTCTCGCCTCTGGCGAGAGATAATTGATAATTTAATTAAATATTTATACACAAAAAATAAATATACACACCCAATCGTTATCAATTATCAATTAATCAATTATCAACTAATTACCGTTTTTGCTTCAATTACCCTATTTTTGCCATCCCAAAATTTATAACTAACTATAATATCATGGATAAATTGTTTTATGTAGTTCCGGCATTAGGCATTGTTGGTCTTTTGTACACGTTTATAAAATTTGCATGGGTATCCCGCCAGGATCCGGGAAATGACAGAATGAAACAAATCAGCACCTACATTGCAGAAGGTGCGATGGCGTTTCTGAAAGCTGAGTACAAAATTCTTACTTATTTCGTGATTATAGCCGCCCTGTTACTGGGTGTGATGGGTTATAGCAATGCTAACAGCCATTGGAGCATTGCCATAGCTTTTGTAATGGGCGCTATTTTTAGTGCGCTGGCCGGTTTTATCGGTATGCGTATTGCCACCAAAGCCAACACACGTACGGCACATGCTGCCCGTACCAGCCTGAAAAAAGCATTGGCCGTTTCTTTCACCGGTGGCTCTGTAATGGGCTTAGGTGTGGCCGGTCTGGCGGTGTTGGGATTGGGCGCTTTATTCATTACTTTGATCAGCCTGTTTGCCCCTGGCGCAGCTTCTAACAGTGTACTGGTGGCCAAAGCTATTGAAGTACTGACAGGCTTTAGCTTAGGCGCTGAGAGTATCGCCTTATTTGCCCGTGTGGGTGGCGGTATTTATACAAAAGCGGCCGACGTAGGCGCCGACTTAGTGGGTAAAGTAGAGGCTGGCATTCCGGAAGATGATCCCCGCAATCCGGCAACTATTGCTGATAACGTAGGCGACAATGTGGGTGACGTAGCCGGCATGGGTGCCGACTTATTTGGTTCTTATGTAGCTACTGTATTAGCTACCATGGTATTAGGACATGAAGTAACGGATACTACAGGCACTGCCTTAGCAGATGGTTTTGGCGGCTTCTCTCCTATCTTATTACCGATGCTCATCGCCGGTATTGGAATTATATTTTCTATCATAGGTACCTGGTTTGTGAGAATTTCTGAATCTGCCGGGCTGAGTACACAAAAAGTACAAAATGCACTCAATATGGGCAACTGGGGATCGATCATCCTCACTGGTGTTGCCTGCATTGGACTGGTATATTATATTTTACCTGAAACCATGAGCCTCAGAGGTCATGAATTTACCAAATGGGGCGTACTGGGCGCTATCGGTGTAGGTTTGGCAGTGGGTACATTAATGAGCATCATCACGGAATATTTCACAGCAATGGGCAAACGCCCGGTGTTGAGTATCGTTCGCCAGTCTGCTACCGGACATGCAACCAACATTATTGGTGGCCTGGCCGTAGGTATGGAAAGTACCATGATGCCGATCATTGTGTTAGCAGCCGGTATTTATGGTTCATACGCCTGTGCCGGTTTGTACGGTGTGGCGATCGCCGCTGCCGGTATGATGGCAACCACGGCGATGCAATTGGCTATTGACGCTTTCGGTCCTATTGCCGACAATGCCGGTGGTATTGCAGAAATGAGTGAACTGCCTAAAGAAGTACGTGAAAAAACAGATATTCTGGATGCTGTTGGTAATACGACTGCCGCTACCGGTAAGGGTTTTGCAATTGCTTCTGCTGCATTGACAGCATTAGCATTGTTTGCAGCGTTTGTAGGTATTGCAGGTATTGATGGTATTGATATTTACCGTGCCGATGTACTGGCCGGACTTTTTGTAGGCGGTATGATTCCGTTTATATTTTCTTCGTTAGCTATCCGTGCGGTGGGTGAAGCGGCCATGTCAATGGTAGAAGAAGTACGTCGCCAGTTTCGCAGCATTCCGGGCATTATGGAAGGTACCGGAAAGCCGGAGTACGACAAATGTGTGGCTATTTCTACGCAGGCTTCTTTGAAAAAAATGATGTTGCCGGGTGCTATCGCTATTTTAACTCCTTTGGCTATCGGCTTTATCTTTGGCCCTGAAGTATTGGGAGGCTTCTTAGCAGGTGCTACCGTAAGTGGTGTATTGATGGGTATGTTCCAAAACAATGCCGGCGGCGCTTGGGATAATGCAAAGAAATCTTTCGAAAAAGGTGTAGACATCAATGGTGAAACATTTTATAAAAAATCTGAACCTCACAAAGCCTCTGTAACAGGTGATACCGTTGGTGATCCGTTTAAAGATACTTCCGGCCCATCGATGAACATTTTGATAAAACTGATGAGCATTGTATCGCTGGTGATCGCTCCTACAATTGCCAACCTCCACCACCATAAAATTGAACAGGAAAGGCAAGAGCGTATTGAAAAGGTGATGGGTAAGAGTAATCATGAGGGAGTGGAGGTGAATTAATTATCCAGACTTTCAATATTGAGGCCCGAATCTGTAAAGTGGATTCGGGCTTTTTTGTATATTTTTGTATTATTTATAATTATTATTTGATTTGTTAATGATAAAAATATAGTAATATTATTTTTTATGTGTATGATGCTGTATATTGGTTCAGATATTCCACTAGCTACAATAACTTTTAATAAAGATTCTCCAGCTTTACATACCGAAAAGCTTGGTGTAAATGAAGCAATAGTTTCAAAACACTTTTCGACAAGCTATGTTTTATATATTGGTTCATCCGAAGGCTGTGGATGTGGTTTTCAGCAAGCATTGATTGAAAATAATACAAATTGGATGAATATTATAACTGAGGATATCGAATATTATCAAAAGAATATGCAGCAACTGTATAAATATGTAGATGATATTATTAAAAAAGGAGGCAAGGTCGAATTATATGCCTGCTGGGATGGTGAATTTGACCATGCACCTCTGTTAAGACAAACTATCTCTATTAAGGAATTGGCTAGGAATGATTTCTATTTAAAAGAACAGTGCTTTTATACAATAATTTAAACTACCTACTTTCTTTGTTCGATTCCTACACGTTTTTTGCAAAATGACTCTATGGGTCGAAAACCCTACAACCTTTTATGAAGCATATAACTTTAGCAAATAAAAATTCACAAACAATTGCATGGCTGAGCAATCAATTGGTTGATTGGATGTCTGCAGGTCAAATTATTTCTTTAACAGAAGATGCTGCCACTCGTATTGGCAAGTATCATTTTGCTTATAGTTTTGACAGCTGCATTACATCAAAAAATGATAAATATGCTTTCTTATTTAAAAAGCTTGGAACCAAAGGCTTGCTTTTGAAAAATGGAGAAATTATGAGAGAGATTAATCGCTCATATTACCGTGCGGAAACATATGAGTACCCGGCAGCATTTTTAGAATTCAACAATAAAACTTATTTAATTCATTGTCCATTATCTTATGATAGAATAGATATTGAAGATGTGGAAAGCGGAAAAATCATTACCAGTCACTGTGAAAGAAATCCTGATGCTTTTTTTCATTCCAGGTTAGAGGTAAGCCCCGATAATAAATATTTAATGAGTAAAGGATGGATATGGCATCCTATGGATTATGTTTACATATTTGACATAGATGCATGTATTAAAAATCCTGCATTACTAGATAAATCAAATTTTGATCTTAACACCAACTGCGATATTACTACAGCCAGTTTTATAAGTGATCACCAAATTTTATTAGGCGCTGCAGATGTTTCTGAGCCTTTCGACCCCGACATTAAAGATGGATTACAAGAGGGGCAAATAGGCATATGGAATATATCAACAAACTCTTATGAAAATTTAGCAACTGTAAATGGCAAATTTGGAAACTTATTTGCTATCAATGATCAATGGGCATTTGATATGTATAAACATCCTAAACTTATTAATATACAAACAGGCGAAATAGCTGACCAGATTGAAACTATTGATAGCGGTACACAATGTTCTTCTATTATATGGAATAAAGAATATGTTCCACAGATTTGTTTTAACAGAGAGCTTGCTGCAATTGCTGTTCTAACCAAGGACGGAACTATTGAAGTTGTGCAATTATAAGGGCCCCTTCTTCTCCCCATGCTCTGCCTTGGTTCGTGTGGACACGAACCTGGGCTTTTGCGATAAATGGAATACACTCATATAAGATATATATTACCGAAAAACAAAACATTATAACTAATTATAATTCAATTACTTAAATTCTCCTTCCCTGCTTTTTCAGCCCAACTTTTTATAATATTTTGTAGTATATTGCGAAGTTTTATAGTATTTTGTATCATTTTGTATCATTTTGTATCATTTTGTATCATTTTGTATCATTTTGTATCATTTT
>CAZPHA010000004.1:0-29220 GCA_964586215.1 uncultured Ferruginibacter sp. | reverse complement strand
GTATCATCTTGTATCATCTTGTATCATTTTGTATCATCTTGTATCATTTTGTATCATTTTGTAGTATCTTGTAACTTTGTAATAACAAATAATGGTGGAAAATCTGGTATATACATTCAGCATTAATTTAGATTGGCGATTGGTTTCTGTGATCAGCCAGATTGACAGATTTGATGCATCCTGGACATCTATTGAGAGAAGAGAAATGCAAAATCTAAAAGAATTAAAGTCGATTGCAACCGTAAGAAGTGTAGGTGCCTCTACCAGAATTGAAGGATCTAAACTGACTGATGAAGAAATTGATGTACTGCTACATAATATTGATATTACTAAACTCGAAGACAGAGATGCCCAGGAAGTAGTAGGATACTTTGAAGCCCTGGATATCATCTCCGCAGCTTATCCGGATATCCAAATTTCCGAAGGAGATATCAAAAACTTACATAACATTTTGATGAAATATAGTGTCAAAGACGAATGGCATAAGGGTGATTATAAACAACATCATAACACTGTTGAAGCAAAATATGCGGATGGAACAAGTCAAATAATATTTCATACAACAGAGCCGGGAATAAATACAGAAACTGCAATGGGTAATTTAATTAAATGGTATAATAATGAAAACTCAATTCACCCACTGGTAAAATGCTCCATATTTACTTATGAATTTTTAAGCATACATCCTTTCCAGGATGGCAATGGAAGATTAAGCAGGCTAATATCCTCATTACTATTATTAAAAAATGGATATAAATGGATTCAGTACGTAAGCTTTGAACATGAAATAGAAAGCAGGAAGATTGAATATTATCAAGTACTTAGAAGTTGCCAGGCACAACGCCCCCATGAAAATATCAGTGATTGGGTGAACTTTTTTTTCGACGCATTAAAGAATATTCAAGAACAGTTAATGCAAAAACTTCAGATTATGGAGACAACCGGTGAGCAGTTACTTCCCCGTGAAAAACTTGTGGCTAATTTTATACAAAATCATCCAGGCTGTAAATCCGGAAACATTGTGAAAAGTCTGGGTATCTCCAGAATGGTTGTTATAAGATTACTTTCGGAATTGATTGCTAAAAACATTATTGAAAAACATGGTAGCGGCTCAGGAACACAGTATACTATAAAATAGCGATTTACTTTTTACTGCTAAGGTTCATGTCAACATAAACTCAGACTTATGTGATAAATGCTATTTTCCCAAAACTTTTCAATGAAATACAGCGAATGGAAAGCATTTTATTGGAGGCTTTTAATACCCAAAATATGCCAAAGTTTAAGGCTATTTTTTCAAAAAAATTGGAGTATTCCAAAATAATGGTAAATATTTTATAATCAATGCAAATTTTCAATTATTAAAAATAATTCTAAAAAAAATAAACACATCACGGAATTGCCAAATATTTTAGTATTTTTGCTAAATAAATTAGCTGGCAATCAAAAAAAGCCGGTGGACAAACAGACTAATAACCAATACGGAAATTTTGATAAGATTGCTATTTTATTCTCTACAATTTTTCTTGAAAATAATTACCAATTGGGAAAATTTTGAATATAAACTAATCATACCTTTAAATCACTTAAACTAAAAAAAATGACAGAGGAAGTATCTATCAAAAGTACCAAAAATGAAATTTTGGAAGCTTATAATAATTTACTTAAAAAAGTAAAAACGACCGAAAAGGAAAAACCTGCACAAATACGTGAAGCAGAAGAAAATAAGGCAATTGTGAATAAAGCTAAGGAAGAAAATGAAGAAAATATCGTAACCCGACTGTCGACTTTAAAAATAGATACTGCCGCATCTTTTGATAAACTCGAAAAACTTTTTTTACAAGAACAACGCCGCCTCAGCAATTTACAACAGGCGATAGACATCGAAACCAAACACCTGGAAGATTTATACGCTATCAAAGCAGAAACTGATACATTGGCTACCCTTATCCTGGCCCAAAAAGATAAACGGGAGCAATTTGAAACAGAAATGAGTAATAAAAAAGATGAACTAAATAATGAAATATTCGAAATAAAAAGCGACTGGGAAAAAGAGCGTAAAACCTATGAACTTAATAGAAAAGAAGAACAGGAACGTTTAGAAAAAATAAAAAAAAGAGAGGAAGATGAATACAAATATAACCTTGCGTTGACACGAAAAAAAGAACAGGATGCCTACGAGGCAAACAAGCAGATGCTTGAAAATGAATTAGCAGAAAAAAAGATTTCTTTTGAAAAAGAAATTGCCGAAAGGGAAAAGCAACTAACAGATGCTGAACAAGAACTGTTTCAATTAAGAAAAGAAAATGAAAATTTTCCTGCCAGACTGGAAAAAGCCGTAAAAGAAGCTCAGGAAAAAGCAATAAGCCATTTACAAAGAGAAAACGATTTTGATAAAAAATTGTTATTAAAAGAACACGAAGGCACCCTATCTTTAAAAGAGCAGACAATCACTACACTACAACAGCGTATCAGGGAACTGGAAGATTTACTTAAACAACAACAAAACAAGGCGGAAACTGCAGATAAAAATGTTAAAGACATTGCTATTAAAGCGATTGAAAGCAGCAGCAAAATAAACATATGGGAAAAATCTGCTGAAAAAAGTAAAGACCCCAATTAAGATACAATTTTGCAAAGCTTTTCAGGTTATATTTTCCCGATTATATTAATACACTGAGTTCGGAATAAATAATAGTATAATTTATTGAATTTCAAATCACAGGTATGAACCTCGGGGCAAGCCCCGAACCCTTTTTTCGCAGCAAGCTGTGGGGTATTATACCTTCCGTATTCGGTCCGCCTCAGGCGGATTCGACTTACAATTTTTGCTGCTTCGCCTTCGGCGAATTGCAAAAATTGAGTCTCATGAATAAAAAACACACTATGGGAAAAGCAAATAAAAAAGAGCTTCCATCAAAGCAACGAGAAGAGCTGCTCAAAATATTGAAAACACGTTTTGAAAAAAATATAAATCGCCATAAAGGTCTTGAATGGAAAGCTATACAAATTAAGCTGGAAGCTACCCCCGAAAAGCTATGGTCGCTCAACGAAATGGAAAAAACAGGCGGAGAGCCTGATGTTGTCGGCTACGACACAAAAACGAAGCAATACATTTTTTTTGATTGTTCAGCAGAAAGTCCAAAAGGCCGCAGAAGTATCTGTTATGATCGTGAAGCGCTGGAATCCAGGAAAGAATTTAAACCAGCAAATAATGCTGTAGATATGGCAATAGCTATGGGCATCGAACTTTTAACGGAAGAGCAATATCGGACGTTACAGCAACTGGGCAATTTTGATACAAAAACTTCCAGCTGGATACAAACGCCACATAATATTCGGAAACTCGGCGGAGCTCTCTTTGCAGATTTTCGCTACGGCCATGTTTTTGTGTATCATAATGGTGCATCTTCCTATTATGCTGCCAGGGGTTTTCGTGGTTTCCTAAGTATATAAATTTTGAAAACCTTTTGAAAATCAAACTGGTCAAATCGTTTGTACATTTTCAATAAGTGCGTTCTCACTTATCAACATGTCCAAATCAATATAAAATCTACCTGAAATATTACATTGGTCTAATAATATTCGTCTTCCTACATCGGTACACAATGCTGCACCTAATGTAACAGAAGAAGCCAGCTGTGGGTAACTGGTAATTGTTTTACCTATTTCGGGTATGGATTCCCGTAAGCGGGAAGAAATATTTTTCTCATCAACCATTGACAGTAATAATGTCATGCGTTCCTGCGGAGATAATTGTTGTAAATTTTTTGCAGCATCCTCTTCAATCAACCCGTGCAATAAAGGACGGGAAGGCTCTAAATCAAACCTTTCAATATCTAACATTCCCCTGTCATTGGTATCCATAATAACAGGTATCTTGTTCTCTCTTGCTTTCTGCCTGCTCAAAATTTTTATGTCAACTCCATCACATTCTTCTACCAACAAGTCAACTTTTCCGTCTGCCAGCAAAAATTCATCAACGTTATTCTCCGTAATTCCATCTAAATAACACTTGATTTTTAAAAAAGGATCAAGCCTGGTAATTTCTCTGGCAGCAATAATTACTTTGGACACTCCGAGATTTTCAATCCCACTTTTTATTCTGTTTAAATTGCTTAATTCCAAAGAGTCGAAATCCGCCAGCCTTAATTCTCCACAAACTCTTTCAGTAGCTAATGTAACAGCTATTGATTGGCCAACCGACATGCCGATAATGGCAATTTTTTTTGTAGCCAACAGCGTCCTTTCTTCCGGAGTAATTTTATATAAATTTCTATTAGTTCTTATGTGAATAAATTCTTCCTCATCAACCGAATGAATCAGATGCTGTGACCAGGGATAATATATCCACACTCCATACTCATCTTTACGGACACCATTCAAATGAGCATTAACTGCAGCTTCCATTTCTTCATTATTCTTTTTCTCTGCAGGAAATTTAATTTTTATAAGCTCCCGTAGTTGCGAATCAATTTGATCAAATACCTGAACAGTGTGTTTTACTTTTGAGAAGAAGGAATAAAATGCATCTTTCTCTTCTTTACTTCTAATTTTAAAAATTAAAGGCTGATATATCTGTAAATCGTCCTTTGAGACAGCAATTAAATTGGGTAAATCATCGATAAGTACTGGCATAAAAGTTTACAATAATTTGCAGGTTTTATAATCTATTTATAATTCGACAGCGATTACTCAGTCAGGAAATGTGAATTTTATCAGGGCTGTAAGTAAATAATAGATTAATCAGGCTTTAAAAATACTTAACGTATATCAAAAATGCAATACCTATTGTAAAATAATAATTAAACACTTATGCAGCTATATTTGCTTTTTCATTGTAGTACAATGATAAGTCGTAATTTACCTCAACTTCCCGATCATTGTACTTCACAGACTTGGATAAAACAGGACTGTTTATGAGCTCAATTGTCTGGCTTCTCTGTTCAAAAAGTTTTAGGGGTAGATATTTCAGGTTTTTAATGGCAATTACATATGCCGGCAAATCGGGAAAGGGATACATTAAATCATTACCAAACGAGTAATCATAGTCAAAACCACAACTCAAGGCTATATCAGCAGTTCTTTTGGCACATATTCCTACCAGAGACGTAGCATTCAAGTTGACACTTAAGGCAATCGTAGCATTTGCAATATACACACATGAAAACCCCAACGAAGCGAATTTTTTGGAAATCCAAAGTCCGCAAAATTCTGCAATCCCAGAGCCGGAATAAAAGCTACTAAAATTTTTCCCAATACTACTTAATGCCTCTTCAATGGGTAAAATATTGTTGTTTTTTAATTGTACTCTTGCTCCGGCAATAATCTCATTGGTACTTGCTAATTCTGCAGTAATAAAATACGCTTCGGGATCATCGATCCAACTATTGTCGAGCGAAGTAACTTTGCTTAATCCGACCCTGTCCATTATTTTTACATGGCTATTATGCAGGCGATTAGCTTTATAATTATTTTCTGTTGCTTTATAAGCACAAATATTAACGATCTCTTTCATGGTAATAAGGTTTTGAAATATGGTATAAGGTTATCTGAATACAATTATATTAATGCCTTTACCTGATTGCCTACATTAATTAATAAAACAGTATTTATACTTAATAAATAGTATTTTATACTTAACGAAATAGTATTTTTACTATCATAAATAATGAAAATAAATTAACAGAAAGGGTGTTGCATTTAATGAAAGACATGTCTGATTTAATGAAAAAGACACCTGAATACTAAAACTTGCCCGGTACCCAATTGATTTATGGGTATAAAATTCGCAACATCTTATTTTTTTAAGACGTCTCCCATAAGTGTAGAGTATAACAGCGTAATGCCGTGATTCTATTATTTTTGTAAATAGAAAGTATTAATTTTGCATCCACCATAACATTATGGTCCCGTAGTTCAATGGATAGAATAGAAGTTTCCTAAACTTTAGATACAAGTTCGATTCTTGTCGGGACTACTATTTTTTTGATTACAAATATAATATGCATTTTTGCATCATTCTCTGACAGAGTGTTACTGCCTTTGTTAAAAAATTCTTTTTAGTCTAACCACAACTTCAATCCTTCATAGCAATATCGTCTAGCCTAAGGCTAGATCATTTCATCGGCATACCTTTGGTCAGCATTTGAGATTATTTTACTTTTATAAATAAAATGACATCTGTGAAGTGAACAATTAATAATAAACATGAATCTGTCTAAGCAAAATAAAATCCCTAAACAATTAGTAAAGTTTAAAAATATTGATGAGTACCATGCCATGTTTCCACCTGAAGTGCAGGAGCAATTAGAAAAGTTAAGAAAGATAATAAAAGAGTCTGCACCGCATGCGGAAGAAACTATCAGCTACAATATGCCGGCATTTAAAACTTCTAAAGTATTGGTATATTATGCAGCCTATAAAAATCATATTGGTTTTTACCCCACTTCACAACCGATTACCGTATTTAAAGAAGAGCTTACCAAATACAAAACTTCAAAAGGGGCGATACAGTTTCCTTTGAATAAATCTTTTCCTGCTGCATTGATTAAAAAAATTGTTAAATTCAGACTATCAGCCACAGAAGCTGAAATAGATACGAAAGCTTAATTACAGTTAGCAGTTTCCTGAAAATCAGCGCATCTAATTTTAAGCCCACACGAATGCCTACCTTTGCCGTTATAATAAAAAAAATGATATGAGTATAGATGCATCATTAAAAGCAAGAAGTGGTAATAAATGTGAATTATGCCAATCGGACAATTCATTGAGTGTTTATGAAGTAGGGCCTACCGCATATAATAGTGGTGATAATAATATTTTGATATGTGAAAAATGTAAGGCTCAAGTTGAAAAAAAGGAACCACTCGACAATAACCATTGGGCATGCTTAACAACCTCTATGTGGAGTGAAGTACCGGCTGTTCAGATAGTATCGTGGAGAATGCTCAACCGCCTTAAAAATGAGAGCTGGGCAATGGATAACCTTGACATGATGTACCTGGATGATGAAACATTAACCTGGGCGAAGGCCAGCGGCGACCATGAAAATGATGCAACCGTTGAGTTGCACAAAGATTGTAATGGAAATATATTGCAGCATGGCGATACAGTTGTACTGATTAAATCTCTGAATGTAAAAGGATCCACACTCAATGCTAAAATGGGTACTGTTGTAAAAAATATCCGACTGGTAGAAGATAACACCGAACAAATTGAAGGTAAGATTGAGGGGCAAATAATTGTAATCCTTACAAAATATGTAAGAAAGCAGGGCGCCTGATTCTATTCAAAATCTGCGACTGAAAAGTCATTTTAAGAACGATTTGCAAAAAAACTACTGTAAAGTTAATAGAAAATGCTGATTTTTTGACTTAAATTTGTATATGAAGTTATAGTCGCACAAAAACAAGCCTTATCACAAATAGAGACCTTTTTAACAAAATTTCGTAAATTTAGCATTATGCAAGTACAGGTAGATATTGGATTTGATCAATTGGTAAAGCTGGTAAAGCAGTTACCAGAACCTCAATGGATTAAACTTAAGAAAGAAGTAGAGAATACAGTTGATAAACAAGATTCTGAATTATTGACTTTACTTTTAAATGGCCCTATTGCAACAAAAAAACAATTGAAAACTATAGCAAACAATAGAAAAGCAATCAACCAATGGCGAACAAAGTAATAATGGTTGATACATCAATACTTATCGACTACTATCGAAAGACAATTAAAACGAATACTGCCTGGACTGCATTGGTTAAAAAGGAATATACTTTTGCAGTTTCAGCGATAACCAAATATGAAATTCTTTCAGGAGCTACTCAAAATCAGCTTGACTTTTGGAATAAGGTGTTAGGAGTAATTCATATACTCCCTTTTAATGAAGCTACAGTAGATACTGCAGTTGAAATAAACAGAATCCTAAAACAAAAACGCAAGCAAATAGATCTTCCGGATTTGTTTATTGCTGCAACTGCAATAACTCATAACCTTCCATTTGCTACTTTGAATAAAAAACATTTTGATCGGATAGATGGATTAACAATTATAGAATAATAGTTTCACCTTGACCAAGCTCTCCGTCAATATTAATAAATTAGCCACACTCAGAAACAGCCGTGGAAACAAAAATAATATGTAAGAAAGCAGGGCGCCTGATCCTGTTCAAAATCTGCGACTGAAAAGTCATTTTAAGAACGATTTGCAAAAAAACTACTGTAAAAGTTAATAGAAAATGCTGATTTTTTGACTTAAATTTGTAAGCAAGGTTATTAATTATGAAATCACATCTTATTACAGATAAAATCAGGGAAACTGTTAAGGCAACTGACCATTCAGCTCAAATCATCTTGTTTGGTTCACATGCACGAGGCGATGCTAAAAAAGATTCTGACTGGGATATTTTAATTTTACTTAATAAGCCCTCTGTATCCTTAAAAGATGAACAAAAATTCCGACATAAATTATACGATATTGAATTGGAAACAGGAGAAGTAATTTCAACTTTTGTATATTCACTCGAAGAATGGAATGGCAAAATGTCTGTCACACCTCTATATCAAAGTGTTAAAAACGACGGCGTTTATTTATGAGCAATAATATAGATGAGTATATAAAGTATCGAATGGCGAAATCAAAGGAATCTTTTGAAGATGCTAAATTGTTAGCGGAAAATGAGAGTTGGAATTCATGTATCAATCGCCTCTACTATGCCTGCTTTTATGCAGTTTCTGCATTATTATTAAAAAATAAACTAAATACTCAAACCCATTCGGGAACCAAATCTCTTTTGAATTTACATTTTGTAAAAACTGGTAAAATTACTTACGAAGAAGGCAAATTATATACTGATTTGATGGATTGGAGACAAAAAGGCGACTATGGAGATATGTTTGACTTTGAAAAAGATGATGTCGAAATTTTATTAGAGCCAATCTCATCTCTTTTAATTAAAATAGAAATGCTCCTTAAATAAAGTTCTCTAAGAGTAATTTTTTTTGAAACAAGGCTCCATTTCAAATCGTTCTGTATTCATATCAATTGAAAATGTTCACCATGACCAAGCTCTCCATAAATATTAATAAATTAGCCACACTCAGAAACAGCCGTGGCGGCAATAATCCTGATTTAATAAAGGCCGCTAAAGATATACAACGTTTTGGCGCTGATGGTATCACCGTACATCCAAGACCTGACGAGCGGCATATCCGCTACAACGATGTATTTGAATTGAAAAAAGTGGTACATACCGAATTTAACATTGAAGGAAATTGTACCGAACAAAAGTTTGTTGATTTGGTACTGGCCCATAAACCTACACAAGTTACCTTAGTTCCGGATGCTCAGGATCAGCTTACCTCCAATCATGGCTGGAATACCCTTGAACACAAAAATTATTTACAGGAAATGATTGCCGTTTTCAAAAATGCTGGCATCAGGGTTTCGATTTTTGTGGACCCTGTGGTGGAAATGGTAGAAGGGGCCAAAGCTACCGGTACTGATCGGATAGAACTTTATACAGAAGGATATGCTAAGCAATTTACAACTGATAAACAGGCCGCTATTGCTCCTTACATAGCCGCTGCTCAAAAAGCTAATGAACTGGGCCTTGGCATTAATGCCGGCCATGATTTAGACTTGAATAATATCCAATATTTTGGTAAAAATATTCCAAATTTATTGGAGGTGTCTATCGGGCATGCGTTGATTTGTGATGCAATTTATCTGGGTTTAGAAAATGCGGTGCAGCTGTATAAAAGGCAGTTGGTTAAAGGCTAAAGGTTGACCACCTTATAAAGGTGGACGACCGGGCATGCGTTGATTTGCGATGCTATTTACCCGGGTTTAGAAAATGCGGTGCAGCTGTATAAAAGACAGTTGATTATGTTGTGAAGGTCGACCACCTTTTAAAGGTGGTCGACCGGGTATGCGTTGATTTGTGATGCTATTTACCCGGGCTTAGAAAATATGAAGGTCGTCCACCTTTTAAAGGTGGACGACCTTTGAAAATTGATAACATACGCTTCGATAAAACTTCAATAGAAGTACAAAAGTTGAACGGAGCGTTCCGCCAGAGGCGGACAGGCTGCCACTGAAGTTTCATCAGGGAACGAATGCTGGTACCCAAAAAAATTATCGCAGTTCTTTCGCTGTACGGGATGCCGGTGCCTTAATAAAATCTTTGGGAAATTTTTTAAAATAACGCCAGAGTATTCCTAAAAATTCAGGATAATTTTTTAAATGTATGCCCCGGCTTT
Organism: uncultured Ferruginibacter sp.; assembly: GCA_964586215.1. Taxonomy (GTDB): domain Bacteria; phylum Bacteroidota; class Bacteroidia; order Chitinophagales; family Chitinophagaceae; genus Ferruginibacter. The sequence continues at coordinate 18,958 of CAZPHA010000004.1, read as the reverse complement.
TTACGGCAACAAAAAATGCCAATCCAAAACTGACTGCAAAGTTCAGAAAGCCGATACCAAAAACACCCAATATGGTGTAAGTTAATTCTTTCACCGTAATGGCATGAAAGCCTAGCCCAAATACTCCGATGGCCGTATTGGCAGCAGAAATAGTGATATGGCGAATATCGAACGGAACACCAAAAATTTTTCCTAAAAAACCGGCCATACCTAAAAAGAAACCCAGCGCAATATTACCCACCAATGCTCCTAAATTATTTTCTACATAACGTGCAATTTTATGTCCTCGCTTTTCACTAAAACTTTTTTTGAAACCTGATAAACTTTTTATTCTTTCTGCAATTTTTCCATACACTACATAATTTTCAACATAGCCGGCAATGAGTCCGCTGGCAAATAAAAAGAAACCGGTAAAGCAGGCATAGAGCCAGGCTAAACTATGTATGGGCTGCTGATCTTTTAGCAACTGATAAGCCGCTGCTCCTTCAGCAATTTTATTGCCAGTAAGTATTAAATAGAGCCATGCTAAACCGTATGTTAAGGGAAACACCACCAGCAAATTTCCGGCAAAGGAAGCCAGTTGTGTACGACTCACCCTGGCAACCGTAATAGCCAGGTTTCGTAAATCAGGTTGCTCTCCTATTTTCTGTGCATCAAAGGAGCTGGCAACATTATTGGCGGTGTATGCCGGTTGCTTGGTGGCTAAGGTGGAGCCTGTTTCCTGGATTAAAATAAATCCCAGCGAATAATTACTGCTATACAAAAATGCCTGCCAGAAGGGCGCCAGCTTTAGCTTACCGATTAAATTTTTGGCGATACCTATAAATGAAATAATGATTCCACCACCACAGGCGCTCCAAAACATTTTCCAGAATTCTTTACGGGTGGTAGTAATGTATTTTTCTCCGGCTCTCCCACCATGTTCAGCTATCTGATACGCTACATACCCGGTATTTTCGCTTAAGAATTCCCGGATAGAGTGCTTCCTGTTTTCATTACGGACAAGCGTTTTAAAATATTCAACAAATCGCTCCGTATTAAATTGATTGTTGCCATCTAATACATCCATAATGATGAACATTCTTTCTACCTGTTGCTGAAGCATAGTAAGGGTAAATGTTTGCGCAAGCCCAATTCCATGGTGTTTTCTCTGATCTTTTATCCACTGAATACTCTGATTGCAATTATGCAGCGCTTCTGTAATACCTTCTATTAACATTCTTTGTTGCTCAACAGTCTTACCCAATTGATGGGCATGGAGGTATTGATTGATTAATCTATTTTGCTCTACAAAAGGGTAAATAGCATTTTCAAAGTTTCCATAACGTTGTGCAATATCTTTATTCAAGCCAAGTGTGGCTACCCGGTAGCTAAGTATGTGTAAAGATTGGTGTAACTGTTTTATGAGTGCTGGTTCTTCCAAATCAATTTGAAATCCCAGCCGTTCAAAAAATTGTACCCACAAATTTTCATCAATACCTTCTACCCAAATATGGTCACGCTTTTTGTAAAAGATTTTATTGATGACAAATAAGAAATTTTCCGGGCTTTTTAATTCGGGTAAAATTTTGTGTTTCATCTTTCCCCACAATTCCTGTAAAAATCCATGACTGCTTACAATTCCATTTTCTGTAAGTGCTACTACAATATTTGTTTTAACCAATTGTGTAAGCAAAGCTTTACGAAGGGAAAATAGCAAACTTTTATCCTGCCCTAATTGATACAAAATGGCTTTAAATTTCAATTCGGATTCCTGAAAATTTCTAGAGCTCCCCGGACGGATTTGTTCAAACAGATCTACTAGTAAATCAAGACCCCTGTTGGTGGTATGCAATGGCAAAACAATCGCCTGCCTGGCAGGTGCATTTAGCTGTTCCTTCTTTTTACCATTGATCCATAACATATTGCAAAGATCACCATTTTTTTGTTGTGGGGTAAAAATGAGACATTAAGAAATCATAAAATGTTGCTTTAACACAATATTTGCAAAAAATTTTGTTATTTTGTATTGGGAAAACAGAAAATTTTGCTACATACTGATAACCATACAAAATTTGAAGAAGCATATGATACTTCTACGATGGTAGAAGATAATTGTGCCTTGATTGTATGGAATGATGAAATAAATACTTTTGAATGGGTAATTGAAACATTAATAGAGGTTTGTGGACATACAGAGCCGCAAGCTGAACAATGTGCCATGCTTATCCATTGCAAAGGAAAATATGCAGTGAAAAATGGAAGCTTCGATGATCTGAAACCTATGTGTGAGGCTATTACAGACAGAGGAATTAATGCAACCATTGAAATGGTAGCTGCTTAAGCTACACCATCTATGTATTTACTTGACAATACACTCTATTTCCCTCCTGTTGAACAAGCTGATGAACAGGGTTTACTGGCCCTCGGTGGCGACTTAGCTCCGGAAAGATTATTACTTGCTTATCAAAATGGAATTTTTCCCTGGTATAACGAAGATGAACCCATCTGTTGGTGGTGCCCAGATCCCCGGTTTGTATTATTTCCGGATCAACTAAAGGTTTCAAAAAGCATGCAGGCTATTTTGAAAAAAAGCAACTTTACATTTACGATTAACAAAGCTTTTAGTCAGGTAATTCAGCGATGTAGTACCATATCCCGGGCAGGACAATCCGGTACCTGGATAAATGAAGATGTCATACAGGCTTATACTCAATTACATCTTTTAGGATTTGCCCACAGTGCAGAGTGTTGGCAAAATGAACAGCTTGTAGGAGGTCTTTATGGTATCAAAATGGGTAAAATGTTCTTCGGTGAAAGCATGTTTAGTAAAGTGAGTAATGCCAGTAAATTTGCTTTTATCAATTATGTTAAGTTTTTACAAAAAGAAGGCGTACAACTCATAGATTGTCAGGTATATACGCCTCACCTTGAAAGCCTGGGCGCTTCCATGATACCACGGTTGCAATTCATTGAATTACTGAAGAAATTTTGTAATAAAATTACTTAGAAAACTTCTGCTTTAATGCAGCTAATGCATCCTGCAGAGGCACTTCGGCAACTATTTTCTTTTCACTTTTTTTATAGCGCTCATTGCTACCTTTCTGCTTTGCAGCAGGTTGTGCTAATTGTTTAATAGATAATGCAATTCTTTTACGAGCTATGTCTACTTCAGTTACCTTTACATGCACTTTTTGATTCAGCTTTAAAACCTCACCCGGGTCGCTGATATAGGTGTGAGATATTTCTGAAATATGCACAAGGCCGTCTTGTTTTACACCAATATCAACAAAAGCGCCAAACCTGGTAATATTGGTAACTATCCCCGGCACTTCCATCCCTGCTTTTACATCTTCAATGGAAAAAATATTGGCAAACTCAAACTGCTGTACTTCCTCACGAGGATCTAAACCGGGTTTCATTAACTCACTGAGTATATCCTTCACCGTTAGTTCGCCTATTTGTTCAGTTACATATTTTTTAGGATCGATTTTTTTCAATACTGTTTCATTACCTATTAATGAGCTTACTGCGACATCCATATCTGCAGCCATTTTTTGTACAATAGGATATGCCTCCGGATGAACAGCACTACTATCAAGAATTTCTTCACCTGCTTTAATCCTTAAGAAACCGGCACATTGTTCAAATGCTTTACCGCCTAATCGAGGTATACTCAACAGTTGTTTTCTGTTGGTAAATTTGCCAATTTCTTTTCTGTATTTAACAATATTCTCAGCCAACGTACTACCTATACCACTCACATAGCTTAACAGGTGTTTACTGGCTGTATTGAGATTTACTCCTACCTTATTTACACAACTGATAACGGTTTGGTCTAAACGCTCTTTTAATCTAAATTGGTTCACATCGTGCTGGTACTGACCCACACCAATACTTTTGGGATCAATTTTAACCAGTTCAGCCAGTGGATCCATCAACCTGCGGCCAATACTTACTGCCCCACGTACAGTAATGTCCTCATTGGGAAATTCTTCCCGGGCAATTTCCGAAGCAGAATAAATAGAAGCGCCATCTTCATTTACCAGAAAAACCGGTAAGCCCAAATTAAGTTGTTTGACAAATTGCTCCGTCTCTCTTCCGGCCGTACCATCACCAATGGCAAACACTTCAATTTGATATTGTTCTACCAAATGTTTTATTTTGGCAGCGTCTGCCTCTTTTTTATTGTTTTCATGTGGAAAAATAAGATCTGTTTTTTTAAGTTCGCCTTTTTCATCCAGGCACACAACCTTACAGCCAGTTCTGTAGCCGGGATCAATAGCTAAAATCCTTTTACTACCTAAAGGCGAGCTTAATAATAATTGTCGTAAATTTTCTGCAAATACATTGATAGCTTCTTCATCAGCTTTTGCTTTTAAAGCAGTTCTGTATTCGGTTTCAAGACTGGGTTGCAACAATCGGCGGTAAGCATCCCGGATAGCTTTTTTAATGTGCTCACTACAAGTACTCATGCCTTTAACATACAAAGACTCGATCAACGCTAAGGCTCCTTCCTCAGAAGGGGCAATCGCTATCCGCAAGTAACCTTCTAAAAATCCACGTAATACTGCCAGTACCCTATGCGAAGGAACATTTGATATCAACTCACTGAAATCAAAATAATCTTTGTACTTGATCCCTTCACTTTCTTTTTCTGCAATCACTTTACTTTGCAATGTAGCTTCTGCTTCAAATAATTTTCTAAGCTTAGCTCTTACGATGCTGTCTTCATTAATGGTTTCTGCAATGATATCTTTGGCACCTTGTAATGCCGCTTCTACATCGGTAACTTTTTCGTTTAAAAATGCAGCTGCTTCTGTATTGACATCAATATCCTTTTGTTCCAGCAATAGATTTGCCAAAGGCTCTAATCCATTTTCCCTGGCTGTTTGTGCTTTCGTTTTTCGTTTAGGCTTAAACGGCAGATAAATATCTTCTAAAACAGCCAAAGTATTTGCAGCATTTAATTTAGCCTGGATAGCTTCCGTCATTTTACCCTGATCGGTAATAGCTTTCTCAATAAAAGATTTACGGTCATTAAACTCTTTTAAAAATTTTAATTCATCCTGTATCTGTTGTATTTGCAATTCATCTAAAGCCCCGGTTTTATCTTTTCGATATCGGGCAATAAAGGGGATTGTGGCTCCTTCTTCTAAAAGATTGATAACAGCATCTATCTGCTGAATTTTAACATTTAATTTTTGAGCAATTATTGGAGAATACATGTCTTATTTTATTTTTTATTCCCGCCCTTTGGGCGGAACAATTAATTGCCATACTTATGGCAGATTATTATTTTTTAGGGTTGCGAAAATACGGGTGTATTGTTCAATAAAAAAATTGATTAACTCATCAGGATTTTTTATAGCAGAATTTTTTTCTCGGGAAAATTGTTAACAAATGAATAGATGCTATTTCTAATGGTGTCGTTATCAGTGTATGGATTCAGCATTTCCTTCAATTCCGAAATATTTTGTATCTTTGTAGTGGAAGGCAGGTATCCCATCCCCCAAAAACAACCTTTTTCCATTAATAAACACAATTTTTCTTCTGCCGAAATTCCATCATCAACTACTGCAAAGGTAGGCAACTGATTTTGTAAGGCTTCAAGGGCTTGTTGAACACGAGCATTATAAGTATCCAAAGGTTCAAGCAGGCCAACTTCTTCTTCTGTAAACGGTGTTTTATCCATATAACACAACTTTTCATGCAAACTAAATTCCTGAATCATTTTTCTTAGCAATACCAATCCTTCATTTAGCAGGTTAAAACTGTATAAAGCAGGTAAATTCTTCTTTTTTTTATCAATAGCCAGTCTGTAATAGCCCCGGTTATCTTCAAACTGGTATAAGCCGAATTTTTGTATTGGTTGCTTTTGGCTGTAATTATATAAAGGCCAGTATTTTTTAATTTCAGCGCTTTCCAAAACTATTGCCTCCAGCTCTGTAGCACATTGTTTGTAAGTTACCTTGTGTACATTACGCAAGAAATTTTGCCGTTTTCTATCGGGATCATTATGTGCAAAATGGCTCACTACTCTTTTACGTAGGTTGATCGCTTTACCGATGTAAATGATTTTATGCTTGTTATTATAAAAATAGTAAACACCCGGTGTTTCCGGTAATTCATCAATTACCTGCTTTGATAAAAATAGCGGCAACCATTGTTCTCCTGATTTTTTCTTAAGCATGGTTTCAATATGCAACATTGCATTATTGGTCAATAATTTTTCCCAAAGCAACACGGTTGCTCTGGCATCACCGTCGGCCCGATGTCTGTTCGTTATAGGTATTTCTAATGATCGGCATAAATTACCCAAGCTGTAGGAAGCAAGTTGAGGAAAAACTTTTCTACTTAGCCTTACAGTACATAACTTTTTGGTATTTAAATGAAAGCCGGATAATTTCAACTGATGCTTTAAAAAAGAGTAATCAAAATTTACATTGTGTGCTACAAATATTTTATCATGAAGCAATTCAAATACTACAGCAGCTACTTCGTCAAACAGTGGAGCATTTAATACCATTGCATTGTCAATGCCTGTTAATGCTGTAATGTATTTAGGTATAGATTGTAAGGGATTGATAAGTGTAGTAAAATGTTTTACTACTTTAGTACCATCATGAATAAAAATGGAAATTTCAGTGATGCCATGTGATGAGGCATAACCTCCGGTAGTTTCGATATCTACAATTGCATACATGTGTTGAGAGAACTTAGGCCTGCTAATTTACTAAATATTTTAGCGTTCTACAACAAAAATTAATTGCAAAAACTATATTATTCCTGTTTTGGCCTGAAATTCACTTCAACCTCTTGATTTTCTTTCGATTGTACAGAATGTCCATTGATTTCTATTTCCACCATTTTGGTGGTTACGGCATATTCGTTCGGATAAATATCAGAGCCAAACTGTACGGCATAAGCTTTGGTAAATTCTGCCCCAAAATATAATATAAGTGATGAATAATATACCCATAATAATAACACAACTAAAGAGGCCGTTGCGCCATATGTACTCCCTACATTACTTTTATTGATATAAAATGAAATAGCAAATCTGCCAACCATAAAAAGGATGGTAGTAACAATAGCGCCGGCTAATACATCTCTCCAACTTATTTTAGCATCTGGTAATACTTTAAAAATAACAGCAAATATTAATGCAGTAATGAAAAAAGTGATAGCAATATTAACGATATAAAAGATTACCACCGTAGTATTTGCAAAATATGCCTGTAGGCGGCTACTTAAACCATCTACCAAAGAGGTGACAACAAGAGATACCAACAATAAAAACCCTAAACTGATGATAATAGAAAAAGAGAGAAATCTGTTTTTCAATATTTTTAGCCAGCCTTTTTTGGGCTTTGGTTTTATTCCCCAGATAAAATTAATTGAATCCTGAATTTCAGCAAAGACGGCTGTAGCGCCAATTAACAAAATAACAGTACTAATTATAGCAGCCATCGTACTCTGCCCGGTATGAGATGCATTTTTAATAATTTGCTGTATCTGAGCAGCAGTGTCTGCACCCACAATTGACATTAGCTGAGCATATATTTTTCCCTCCACTGCCTCTCTTCCCAAGAAAATACCACATAAAGATATGATGACGATTAACAGCGGACCTAAGGAAAACACCGTAGAATAAGCCAACGAGCCGCTGAGCTTGGTTACCTTGTCGTCGCTAAAGCCCTTAAATGAATTTTTAAGTATTGCCTTAATCGCCTTAAACGTGATTTTATTTTTCTTCATACCTTACTATTATACCAGATATAGTACAAATTAGTTGCCAGTTGGCACCTACCTTCTACTTTACTTCTTTTATTGATAGGTAACCTGCTAATAATTGCTAATTTTGTACATAAAAAAATACAATGGCTACAAAAATTACTGTACTTAGCAATGGTTCTCTTAAAGTAGAAGGTGATTTTGAAGTGTATGATAAAAACGGCAATCAATACCATCTGGGAGGCAGGAAGATTATTTCTTTTTGTCGATGTGGACTTTCTAAAAACAAACCTTTTTGCGATGGCGCACATAAAGGTCATTTTGAACACGAGGCTGTAGCTTTTGACTTACCTCCTAAGAAAGAGTTATAATCTTTTCCAGGATAACTATTTAAGCAGCTTTATAAACTTTTTTAATTCGGCTATTTCTGCAGCTGAAATTGCTTCATTGTTATCATATTTCGCTTTGAGAAACAGGACTCTTTTATGCATGGGATATTTTGCCAGTATGGACTCAATCATTTCTCCAACTACATTATCTTTTTCCAATATGGGGGTATTAATTTCCGGCAACTCAGACTTATATCTTGTGGGCATTTTTTTTATCAATGCTTCCAAAGTTGCCAACTTTCCTGCTGGTATATCTTCTATTTTTGATGCCTTGCCATGCAAGCCCTGTAATTGCTTTTTGCTCAGGCTTCCTCTTTGTTGATATTGTTTGTATAAGCTTATTATAAATGAAGAAACCGGATATGCCAAGATGCATTCCTCTAAAACTTCATTAACGATATCTATTAAGGGCTTTTGTTTAGACAAAATATAAAGAGAATATTGTAAAAGTAAAAAGCCTGCTATTTTAGCAGGCTTTTATTCTGTGGGAGCTACAGAGCCTGTTCCGACTTTTCGGAAAGTCGAACCTGTGACCCTTCCGTTTGTACGGAATGCCCTAAACCAATTAATAGCTCAATTTTTTTTCTACTTTTCCACCCCTTTACTTCTTTCTCCCTTCTATAAGCTAAAGATTTATCAAAAAAAACTTCTTTGTAAACAATTTTCCAATCACCAGCCCTTCCTGTAAAGCCTGAATGATCAGTATTATGTTTGCGCAACCTTTCTTCCAAATTATCACCAGTATATCCTATATAGTATTTATTTTTGGCTAGTGAGAATAATATGTAAACATGAAATATCATAAAACAAAAAAATCTGCTTAAATCAGCAGACTTTATTCTGTGGGAGCTACAGGAGTCGAACCTGTGACCCTCTGCTTGTAAGGCAGATGCTCTAAACCAACTGAGCTAAGCTCCCTTTCAAATTTTGGACTGCAAAGATAAGATTTAAACAATACTGACAAAATTTTTTTTAACTCTACACCACCCACTCCACAATATTATTTTCCCACTCTTTTTTATAAGGCGCTGCGATCTTAATGTAGTTATCAGTATAGCCTTCCATGATACCATTTTTATTTCTCGACTCAAACAACACTTTACGGGTTTGACCAATATGCTGGCTGGTAAAATGCTGCATTTTCTGGTAGCTCAGGTTACGAAGCGCTTTATTTCTTTCATGACGCACCTGCATTGGCACCACTGGCTTCATGGTACTTGCCAGTGTATTTTCTCTCTCAGAGTAAGTAAATACATGCAAATAAGAAATATCTAATCCACTTAAAAAATCAACTGTTTCTTTAAAATCGTTGTCTGTTTCACCGGGAAAGCCAACAATAACATCTACTCCAATACAACAATGAGGCATCAGGGTTTTAATCAGCCCTACCCTTTCTGCATATAATTCCCTTTTATATCTTCTCCGCATCAATCCTAATATTTTATTGCTGCCACTTTGTAAAGGAATATGAAAATGCGGCATAATTTTATGACTCTCACTTACCAGCTGCACAATATCATTCGATAACAAATTCGGCTCAATCGAGGATATCCTGAATCTTTCAATACCATCCATTTTATCCAGCTCCTTCAACAACGAAAAAAAGTCTCCCCTCTCCTTAAGGAGAGGGGTAAGGGGTGAGGTATAATCTCCCAGATTAATCCCTGTCAAAACTATTTCTTTAGCTCCCTGTGCTGCAATCGCTTTCACATTGGCCAGCACATTTTCTATACCATCGCTTCTGCTTTTTCCTCTGGCAAGAGGAATGGTACAAAATGAGCAATTATAATTACATCCATCCTGTACTTTTAAAAAAACTCTTGTACGATCGTTTATGGAGTGAGAAGCTGTAAACAAATTCACTTCATCAATATCACAGCTACAAATTTTAGCGCTATCTCCTTTGGTAATATCTTTCAGATGATGAGCAATATTAAACTTTTCAGCAGCGCCCAACACCAAATCCACACCCGGTATGTCGGCAATTTCTTTAGGCTTCAATTGTGCATAACAGCCCGTAATTACTACCATGGCCTCCGGCGCTTTACGCTGAATTCTGCGTACGAGCTGTCGACATTCCTTATCAGCATTATCGGTTACCGAACAAGTGTTTATAACATAAACATCTGCTACTTCTTCAAATTCCTTTTTTTCAAAACCTTCCTGCTCTAATAACCTCCCAATAGTAGAAGTTTCAGAGTAGTTAAGTTTGCAACCCAGCGTATGTAATGCCACCGATTTTTTCATGAATTGCAAAATTAGTAATTATTGGGTACTTTTTGTATGATCAAAATCAATTAAATATTTATCTAATTTATATTTATTTAATATTAATTATTTTATATAAATAAATATATTATAATATCAATTTAAAAAAATCAATTTGTAACAAATAGCTTAACTTGCAAATGATATGGCAGCGCTTTTCTTACCGTGCTGCCAATAGTTTAAATCGCTTGCGACATAATGAAGATAAAATCTTTTTTGGCAAAACCTTTTGCCAATTATATATATAAACAGACTAAAAAAAATATGGAGCATGCTGTGGAAGATCAGCAGGCTATTTTTAATCATTTAATAAAAACAGGTAGTAAAACCATTTTTGGGAAAGATCATCATTTTGATAGCATCAAATCGTATCAGGATTTTATACAAAAAGTGCCTGTTAGAGACTACGAGGAGCTGAAGCCTTACATTGAAAAAATAAAAGAAGGCAAGCACAATGTATTGTGGAAAGGCCAACCTATTTATTTTGCTAAAACAAGTGGTACTACCAGCGGCGTAAAATATATTCCTATTACTAAAGATTCTATTCCCAACCACATCAATACAGCCCGAAACGCTTTATTGTGTTATATGGCAGAAACCGGCAATACCAAATTTGCCGATGGCAAGATGATTTTTTTAAGTGGCTCGCCTGAACTGGAAAGAGTAAGTAACATACCTACCGGCCGGTTAAGCGGCATCGTAAACCATCATGTTCCCAAATATTTAAGAACCAATCAGCTACCCACTTATGAAACAAACTGCATAGAAGAATGGGAGGAAAAATTAGATAAAATTGTGCAGGAAACCATCCATCAAAATATGACACTGATCAGTGGCATACCACCGTGGATGCAAATGTATTTTGATAAATTAATGGAAGTTAGTGACAAAAAGATTGTGGAGCTATTTCCTAATTTTAGTGTGATGGTACAGGGAGGCGTTAATTTTGAACCCTATAAAGCCAAACTATTTGAAAGTATTGGTAAAAAAATTGATTGCATAGAATTATTCCCTGCCAGTGAAGGTTTTTTTGCTTTCCAGGACAGTCAGAAAGAACCGGGCTTATTGTTGAATACCAACAGTGGAATATTCTATGAATTTATTCCGGCTGCCGAAATATTTAATGATAACCCAACCCGGCTAAGCCTGAAAGATGTAGTAGTAGGTGAAAATTATGCTTTGATCATCAATAGCAATGCAGGTTTATGGGGCTATAATATTGGCGATACTATTAAGTTTGTATCTACCCATCCATACAGAATTGTAGTAACCGGCCGTACCAAACATTTTATTTCCGCCTTCGGCGAACATGTGATTACCGAAGAAGTGGAAAGCGCTATTTTAGAAGCTGCTGCACAGGATAATATTGCAATTACAGAATTTACCGTAGCGCCGTATATCAGTACAGATGAAGGCAAAAGCTATCATGAATGGTTGGTAGAATTTGAAAATACTCCAAATAATTTGGATAATTTTTCCAAAAAAATTGACGATCATTTAAGGGCTAAAAATGTTTATTATGATGATCTAATTCGTGGAAATATTTTGCAGCCGCTCGCCATTACGGTTGTTCAAAAAAACGGTTTTATCAATTATATGAAAAGTATCGGCAAACTCGGCGGGCAAAATAAAGTGCCTCGATTGAGCAATGATAGAAAGATTGCGGAGGGGTTAAAAGCTTTTACGGCCAAATGAAGTTTAGAGTATTCCTATTAATTTTTATAAAAATTATTACTTTTGTATCATGCCGACAGCTTTAAATATACACGACATACTTCTAAAAGTGAAAAAACTAGACAAAGAAGCCCAACTAACTCTTGTAGAGAAGCTTATTGCCATGATCAGGAATGAAACAACAAAAAAATCCACAAAACTCTCAAAAATATCCGGCATTGGTTCTAAAATTTGGAGCAAAACTAATATAGACAACTATATTGAACAGGAAAGGCAATGGTAATAGAAAAACTCAAATGTAGACTTGTATAATACTGTTTCCACCAAAAATTTAATTTTCTCCAAAATATTTCCAGCATTTTACCAACCAATACATTAAACTATTTTAGCCCCACCTGTCCAAAATCTTTCCCAGCTACCAAAATTACCTTTAAATTGCACTTTAATTAAAAGTATAGTGTGTAACCAGCTGGCAACTACAAAATAATCATTCATGTCAAATCCAACCTTAAAAAAACGGATTGCGGTGTTCGGCTCTACAGGCTCCATCGGCATTCAGGCGCTGGAAGTCATCAAAGCCAATCCTGATTTATTCGAGGTAGAAATTTTAACAGCCAAAATTAATGATGAACTTCTCATAAAGCAGTCGCTGGAGTTTCAACCCAACGCTGTTGTTATTGGCGAGGAAAAAAAATATGAAAATGTAAAAAATGCCCTGAGCCATACCACCATTAAAGTTTTTTGTGGAGAAAAAGCCTTAGATGAGGTTGCCGAATTTGATACCTACGATATCATGATCGCCGCCATCGTAGGCTTTGCCGGCCTCAAACCCACTCTTAAAGCCGTACAAAAAGGCAAAGCAGTAGCATTAGCCAATAAAGAAACCCTCGTAGTAGCCGGTGATATTGTGATGCAAACAGCTTTTGAGAAACGAGTACCCATTATCCCCGTTGACAGTGAGCATTCAGCCATCTTCCAGTGCCTTGTCGGCGAAGGAAGAAACAAAATTGAAAAAGTTATTTTAACCGCCAGCGGCGGGCCTTTTTTAGGTAAAAAACCTAATTTTTTAGTCAATGTAAAAAAAGACCATGCCCTGCGCCACCCCAACTGGGCCATGGGCGCTAAAATATCCATTGACTCCGCTACCCTGATGAACAAAGGCCTGGAGATGATTGAAGCTAAATGGCTGTTTAATTTAGCCCCCGAGCAAATTCAGGTCGTCATCCACCCACAAAGCATTATCCACAGCATGGTTCAGTTTGAAGACGGAAGCATCAAAGCGCAAATGGGATTGCCGGATATGAAACTGCCCATTCAATATGCCTTAGGATTTCCCCAGCGTATAAAAAATGACTTTCCGAGACTGGATTTTAAAAGAATGGCTACCCTGAATTTTGAAGAACCAGATGTTAAAACTTTCAGAAATTTAGCGCTGGCCACAGAGGCCTTGTACAAGGGCGGTAATATGCCCTGCATACTCAATGCAGCCAATGAATTAGCCGTTTGGGCCTTTCTGCACAACAGGATCGGCTTTTTAGATATTACTGCAATTGTGGAAAAATGCATGCAAAAAATCGACTTTATCGAACACCCTACCCTGGAGGAATATTTTGACAGCGACGGAGAAGCCCGTAATTTTGCGGCATCATTAATAAAAATGTAGTTTTTAGTATAATATTATTTTTAATGACTATCCATAATTTGGCAAATAAAAATTTGGGCGTGTCCCTCCTTCCTCCCCCGGCCTAAAGGCCGGGGCTAGTCAGTCGGGTCGGGCTATCCGCTACAAGTCCTCGGCTCGCCTTCGGCGATCCTGTGGGCTTTCCGCTCCTATCCCTCACGCTGATAGAATGCTTATATTCACCAAATGCCTTTTGCTTAACAATGGATAAAATCAAATATTATTATAATATATAAAAGAATATACGAAATTTTTTACAAACAAAAAAATGTAGCCGTAAGGCTCTTTAACAAATGACAATATTAGCAATCGACTGGTCAAGTGTAGGATTGAAAGTAGCGCAATTAATTTTGTCGCTTTCCATATTGGTTATTTTACACGAATTCGGACATTATATTACCGCCAGGTGGTTTAAATGCCGGGTAGAAAAGTTCTACTTATTCTTCGATCCCTGGTTTTCAATTGTAAAAAAGAAAATCGGCGATACCGTATATGGTATTGGCTGGCTACCACTGGGTGGCTATGTAAAAATTGCCGGTATGGTTGACGAAAGTATGGATAAAGAGCAGCTTAAGCAACCTCCACAACCCTGGGAGTTTAGAAGCAAACCGGCCTGGCAAAGATTAATCATCATGATTGGCGGTGTAACGGTTAACATCCTCCTCGCTTTCGTAATTTATGCCATGATTTTGTTCGTTTGGGGAGAAAAGAAAACACTTAACAGCAGCCTCAAAAACGGTATATGGGTTACGGATTCTTTAATGCACGACATTGGTCTTCGCAATGGCGATAAAATCATTTCAATAAATGGAAATGAAGTGAAATATTTTGAAGATTTATCTCCAAAGATATTTTTGAATGCTGGCGGAATAATCAAAGTAAATCGCCGGGAGAAAGACACGGTTATTAATATTCCTGTTGACCTTGGAACCAAGTTGGTTAAAGGTAAAAAAAATAAAACTCCGTTATTCGTAAGACTACCGGCAGTAGTAGGACAATTAGAAAAAAATGATACCTCCAACGCTAAAAAAGCCGGACTACAATTCTCAGATAAAATAATCAAAGTAGATAGCACGCCCATCAACTTTCTTGACGAAATAGTTACCTATCTTACCGATCGAAAAAATCAACAGGTGAAATTTACTGTTCTACGCAATGGTAGTGAAATAGTGCTCCCTGTACTAACTAACGAAAATGGCAAAACCGGCTTACCAATTTTAAGCGATGAACAATACGACAGCATGGGCGTATTTAAGCTCGAAAAAAAGAAATATAGTTTTTTCGCATCTTTTCCAGCAGGTGTAAGACTTACTGGTAGCTCTTTAAAAAGTTATATTGATCAGTTTAAACTTATATTTCAACCATCTACAGGCTATTATAAAGGTATAGGAGGCTTCAAAGCTATGGGCAATATTTTTAATGGTAATCAGTGGGACTGGCAATCTTTCTGGCGCATCACAGCCTTTTTCTCCATAGTATTGGCTTTCATGAATTTATTGCCCATACCGGCCTTAGATGGCGGCCATGTACTTTTTACCCTCATAGAAATGATTACCGGACGCAAACCTAACGAGAAATTCCTGGAGTATGCCCAAATAATTGGCATGGTGATTCTGTTTGGCCTGATGCTTTATGCTAATGGTAACGACTGGTTTGGTTGGGGAAAGTAAGAGTATAATTGTTAAAAACATTAAATGCACATACTGTTGTCCTCAATTTTATAAAAAATTAAAAAAGGTAATTGTGTAGTCAAGACACAAAAATAAGTATAAAAAATTGGGCTGCAAAAACAGCCCAATAAAATTTAAGCTACCCTAAGTTTGAAAACTGGAGATATGTACCGACTTTTAAATTCATCAATATCGAGGTTAAATACTTTTGCTACATCCTCGTAGCCTTTTTCTAAATCCTCACTTTTACTTTTAGTGTATAAAAGAACCATCCTTGCAACTAAGGTGGGAGTATCAATTTGTATTGGTATTGGCTCTTGTTTATTATAACCCAAAGATGAAAATTGCGACCACAAATATCTACTTTGATTAGGAGTGATTAATTTTAACTTTTCAGACCAATATAATATTGCAGACATAGAAGTTTTCCAAATTCTTTTTAAATCTGCTAACTTTTCTAATGTTAATCTTGAAGTAACTGCTAATCGGATTTCAGATTCCGGCATTAGAAATTCAGATGCAAACTCGAAAGCCTCTTTTTCTTCATCTCGTTCAAAAGTTGGTATTGTTCTCAGGTGCATTATAATATGACCAAGTTCATGAGCTAAAGTTAATCTTACTCTATCACCAGGTAAGTATTTATTAAGAAAAATAACAGGTTGTCCACTTTCAGTCATCATACTTCTACCATCAATCTTGTCTGTTTCAAAATCAAATAGTATTACCATAATACCATGTTTTTCAACTAATGCAACTAAATCTTTAATTGGCCCTTTTTCTACTCTCCAATAGCTTCTTAAATAAGCCGCAATTTTTCTAGGTGAGCCATATTTATGATTCTCGATAATAGGAAGGTTAGCTGCATCCATATCAATAGTATTAAGCAACTTTTCTATGTTACTCCTATATATATTCATCAAAGCATCTGCTTTACGTATAATTTTGGGAGAAAGTGTAAGCCGTTTACGATAATGAATATTTGGTGGCTGTATTAAAAAGTCCTGTGAAAAAAAACTCACTGGATAATTTAAGGCAAGTGCAATTTTTTCTAATGCAGCATCATTTATTAGCCTACTGTCTTCATAACGAGATACATTACTAACTGAAACCTCTAACATACTCGCTAATTCCGTCTGACTTAACCCTCTTGATTCTCTCGCTATGGTAATCATTTTTGGATTAATTGTCCTCATTGTTTAGATTGCTTTTTTGATTTTTAATTGTTCTTCTTTATTTAAATCAATTTCTATTTCTTGTGCAGGTACTACTGTAATATCTACATTATCAAGTTCAGGTATTTCAAATAGTGGTATTGCAATTTTTTCATCTACTCTCTTTACAACTAATATTTTATCGTAAGCAGTTCCAATTTCATTAAAAATGTGTCCTATTTCTATACCCACAACCGGAGGGTATTCCGAAAATAATGAACCTTGTATCATTTGGACATTACGAGTAGTTTTTATATTACTTGATAATAGTGTATCCTTATTGAGTTTCTTAAATCGTGTTGTTGTTCCATCTTTCTGAAAATAAATAATTAACGATTTATATCTATCATTTATTACTATTCCAGCTACTTCCTTATAATCATTAAAATAACTTTTCGCTTTCTCCAAAACATAATTATTTATAAGAATTGCAGAAAGTCTTTTATAAACTTCCACCTCCATAATTTCTTTTACTTGTTCTAATTTAAGTAATGCTGAATTATACCATTGACGGATTGCTAGTTTATGCGGTTCAATAAGTTCTTCAATTTGCTGGTCTGTTATCATAGTAATATTTAATTTATGGAACAAATATAAGTATATTTTTGTAAATTGAATTGTTTTTTTGCAAAATATTTTTTGAAGAAATTTTTGTTTTTTTGCAAAATATTTTGCATATTTGCATAAATAATTGATAATGAACAAATTTACTATCACTCAATTCAGAGCAGCTTATCCAAATGAAGATGCCTGTTTAGACAAAATTTTCCAATTACGTTACAATAATTTAGTATGTCCAAAATGTGAAAGTGATAAAAAATTTACAAGAGTTAAAAACCGCCGTTCTTATCAATGCCCTTCTTGCGCTCATCAAATCTATCCTACACAAGGAACTGTTTTTGAAAAAACAACTACACCTTTAACACATTGGTTTTATGCTATTTTTTTACAAACTACTACTCGTAATGGAGTAGCAGCCAAAGAATTAGAAAGACAATTAGATGTTTGTTATAAAACTGCTTTAAGAATGTCTCACCAAATAAAAAAACTAATGGCTAACAGAGATGATGAGCCTTTTACTGGAGTTATTCAATGTGATGAAAGTTTTATTGGTGGCCTCAACAAAAATCGCCATGCAGGCAAGAAAGTAGAAAATTCACAAGGTCGCAGTTGTAAAGATAAAACTCCTGTATTTGGGATAATGAAAACAGGTGGCAAAGTATCTGCACATGTTGTTGACGACACAAAGGGAACAACTTTAAAACCTCTTATAGATGCCAAAGTAGATAAAGACAATTCAATTGTTGTTACTGATGAATGGTTAGGTTATAGCAAATTAAAAGAAGAATACGCCCACGTAGTTATTAATCATTTAAGCGGTGAATATGTACGTGGTGCATTTCATACAAATTCAATCGAAGGTTTTTGGTCGCAATTAAAAAGAACTATAAAAGGTACACATATTCATGTTTCAAGAAGACATTTGCAAAAATATGTTGATGAAGTAGCTTTTAGGTATATGAACAAAGAAAAACAAGATACGATGTTTGAAACTATTTTGAGCCACGTTGTTTAGTAGCTTCTTTTAATGCTTTTTCAAAAGCCTGCTTTCCCCCTTTATCAGTTTTTTTATCCTTGATAAATTTTTCGTACCCCTCCGTTAATTTTTCCATTGGGGTTTTCTCTTTCTTTTTTGATTCAGCTTTCATACTATAAAAATACAAAAAATTACAGCTATGTTTGTAAATAAACATCAATTATGGATAGAAAAGAACGCCTTACTAAACTTTTAGAATATTTAAATACCTATGGTGATAGAGAATATAACTTTGACACTATTTATCAAAAATTACTTGTGGAATTTGATATAGAATATTCCTATAATAGTGATATGAACCAAAATCCATACCTGAATAATTTAAGGCAGACAAGGGACAAACAAGCAAATCATTATATCCGCACAAAACAGAGAAGGCCAAAATCAAGCTGTTATTCAGAATTTAAAGATTTTGTAAGCAATTTTACTCAAGATGTTGTTGAAGGGTTAAGATTGCATGTTAAACCAGCTCCCGACACGACCTCTGAAAATGAGGAAATCTAAATCAGACTGATTTTCAACTTTATACCTATTTGCTACTACTATTTGATTTTCTTGTTGACACAAAAACAAGGAATAAATATTATTCGCAACCATTAATTCAACATAAAAGTTATCAAATTCACGTCTATAAAAATCAATCCCACTTTCAGACGTTTCATAAAATGATAATTTATATTTTGATAAATCAATATTATTTGTAACTATTCAGTCCTCCTAAAATTACATTTTTTTTGCATTTCAAAAAAATA
>CAZPHA010000003.1:0-110945 GCA_964586215.1 uncultured Ferruginibacter sp. | reverse complement strand
ATGTCTCCCATTTTCATACATACTTTGTGTATTGAAAAAAATTAATGTACGTTTGAAAACATTAGAATCACTTAGACAAGAAGCTACCAACTTTTATCATGTCTTGACAATTATTTGCCACAGACAAGATTATTTTTTAAAAAAGTGGAGTCCAGAAACCAATTTAAAAACGGGGCGTAACCGAAAAGCCATATGAGTAGGGCAAAAATTTAAAGTAAAACATAAAATGAGAAAGAATTTTTTAAATCTGGTCTTTGTTTTATCATTTTCGATTTTAATGACATCCTGCTACACATTAACCTATTCTGTTGGAAAGGGAGCACAAACAGGCGTTTCAGTAAAGGAAAAGAATCACTATCTAATTTATGGCTTAGCTCCACTTAAAACTTCTGATCCAACTAAAATGGCCGGTGGAGCAACAGACTATGAAGTAACCGTTACTCATACTTTTATTGATGGTTTACTAAATATTTTAACAGGTGGTATTTATACACCAACAACAACCAAAGTTAAAAAGTAAACTAAATGCTAAAACACTAAGACAGGGTTATTTTTCACAATACCCCTGTCTTTTAGATAAGTTAAAAAGATCATTGCAATTGGTACGCTGTCTATTTTTAATTTTATTCTGGCTTAATATCCCTCGTTCTTAGTAAAAATATTGACTAAATCAATAGAAAACGACTCACCACTTACTTTATTACCCTGACTTGTGCAGCCACATACAAAAGAAAAAACCAATAATTATAAAAATTTTCACTTTTTTTTCACGCTACGTGTGTAATTCGCATACTTTTTGCATCCATTTTATTAAAAGTTGCCATATCAGCTTTAGCCACCCCTGTTTGCAGCGCCAATGTTGTATCAGGAAAAGAAGAAAGCTGTAAATGTTGAGGGATAACCATCTCAAACAGATTATTACAAAAACCTTAACATCAAAAATGATAGCAATTTTTAACTAAACAATATTTTTAACAAAAAAACACACTTTATGGACCCCGATTCGGGAGCAAAGCAATCCGCTTCGCAAATTCTAAAATCTACCTTCATTATTATTTCATTTACAGCCTGCAACAACTACAAAACAGAAACAGCCACATCCCTATCACGTATTTCATTTTCCCTGCCTACGACTACGCAAATTAGAATGGCAAGAGAGTCATTGGCGGTAAAAAAGAAGAAAAAAATCATTTACCTCACCTTTGATGATGGCCCCAATAAAGGCACCCAACATGTAATAGATATCATCAACGCAGAACAAATTCCGGTTACAGCATTTGTAGTAGGAGAGCATGTATATGATAGTAAAAGTCAGAAAAAAGACTATAACAGCCTGGCCAACGATCCTTTTTTTGAAATAGCCAACCACAGTTTTACACATGCTCACAACAAATATGCAAAGTTTTACTCAACACCCGATAATGTGGTAAGCGACTTTATCCGCTGTGCAGACAGCCTTGGTTTAACCTCCAAAATTATTCGAACGCCCGGCCGAAACATCTGGCGTATGCCCGACATCAGTAGTACGGACGTAAAAGCCAGCCGGCCCGCCGCTGATAGTCTACAACAAAAAGGGTTTATGGCGGTAGGCTGGGATCTGGAATGGCAGTTTGATGATCAGCTAAAATTAAAAACAAGTTGTGACGAAATGGTAAAGCAGGTTGATAATATGTTTACTTATTCCCGTACACATACTCAAAATCACCTGGTGATATTGGCACACGACCAGGTATACGCCGATGCTGCCGACTCCGCTCAGTTGCATCAATTTATTAAAAAGCTAAAGGAGAAAAATGAATATGATTTTGAAATGATCAACCAGTATCCAAATCTTTGTTCAAAAGAGTAAGTCGGGAATATTTTAAATTTATGCAACTCTCTTCCATTGCATTAATGGGCTGATATAATTTATTTTGACCCCAATTTTTTACTAAAGTGTAAGGTTTCAAGAGGGATAGAATGTTAATGTTTTGTGAATTGGGGCTAATTTTACTCATTTGCAGGCGCTTTTTTATGTAAAAATTTATATTTTCTCATCATACTAATAAAATAAAAAATGAAGAAAATAATATATATCCTATTATTTACTATATCAATAACTTATTCATTTACTGCATTTTCCCAAAATATTGACAAACGATTGATAGGCAAATGGAAAATAAAATACGAAGGAAATAATAATGCACTACTGGTAAAAGACTTTAAAAAAAAATGCGGCTTTGAATCTTTTTATACAATTGATATAAGTAAAAAACAAGTAGTGCTAGCCTACAGGCCAGGTCCCCTAATATGTGCTTCTGTTATAAAAGATAGCACATCTGCAACTATTGATAACAATGTGCTTAGCTTATACATATTAAAATCATATTCTGATCAACGTAAATATTCCGAAACCATAGAAACCTATAAAATTCAAGCCATCAGAAATAATAAAGTAGTATTGAAAACTTTGAATAAGAAAAACACTTATTTCTAATTAAATCAACAGTTTCAGCTAAACATTTCTTAAGACCAAATTAGCCTTATCAAATTAATTAGAATTCACTAATGCTGATTAAAATTTCGTAACTTTATACTCTAAATAATTAATATATGTCGTTATTTAAATCCGGAAATCCGACTTTGTCGGAAAAACGTTTTAAGGATACAGTGTTAGACAATGTGGTTACAAACACCAACGCCATGACCTTAAGAGGCACGCTGAATAAGTTTGGTTTTCTTTTTTTAATGGTTTTGGGTACTGCTTTTTATTCATGGAGAGAGTTTGCACAGGGAGGCGATGTTCAACCACTTATCTGGACAGGCGCTTTAGGTGGATTTATCGTTGCCATCGTATTGATTTTTAAGCAGGAATGGGCGCCTTTTTTAGCGCCGGCCTATGCATTGCTGGAAGGGTTATTTGTAGGCGCTATTTCGGCCTACTATAATTTTGCTTTTGAAGAAAAAGCTCCAAACATTATCATCAATGCGGTCGGTCTGACTTTTGGCTGTGCAATTGCCATGTATTTATTGTACAGTTTCAAAATCATTCGTGCTACCCAGAAGTTCAAAGCCATAATTATCACTGCTACGGGAGGAATAGCGTTATTTTATGTACTAGTAATTGTTTTGCGTTTATTCGGATATGATAATATGCCGTTCCTGCATGAGGGTACTACTTTTGGTATTGTATTTTCATTAGTGGTAGTAGCTATCGCTGCATTGAATTTGATATTGGATTTTGATATGATTGAAACGGGCGTAGAAATGGATGCCCCCAAATACATGGAGTGGTATGGTGCCTTTGGCCTGCTGGTAACCATTGTATGGCTGTATCTGGAAATTTTAAGATTGTTATCGAAGTTTTCGAGTCGAAATTAACTTATTAATGAATTTTTCAAAAATGCCGGACAATTCATCCGGCATTTTGTTTTTAGCAACAACCCCAGTCTGTCAGATTGTTACAACAATCCTCACCAGTTGTACAGCATCCGGGATCTTTTTGCATGTGTTGTTTCATCGCTTTACTTTTTATGGTTAAAAAATAGTTTTAGTATTAAATTTTACAACAAGCTTTCTCATTTTTAACTTTGAGTTTTGTAAAGAGTTGGTTAAACCCTACCATAAATTTTTCAAATGCCTTCCAATTAATGCAGTAACAACTCCTGGGTCCGTCAATCGTTCCTTCTACCAGTCCTGCATTTTTTAATTCTTTTAAATGCTGCGAAACGGTAGATTGCGCCAGTGGCAATACTTCTACTATTTGTCCGCAGATACATTCATTGTGCTGAGCCAGCACTTTCAAAATAGCTATCCTGGCAGGATGTGATAGCGCCTTCGCAAATGTTGCCAATTCCTGTTCTTTATGCGTAAATGATTCTTTTTTATTTATAGCCATATAAAAAATTATATATCGCAAATATACGATAAATATTTGAGAATACAAAATTTATACTAAACCGCTAACAAGATAACTAATATGTTTAAGCAAAATTTGCTCTCCACGGGGTATTTTTTGCAAAAAAGACCTCGTGGTAAAAAAATATAAAAATTATATATCGTAATTATACGATAAATAAATGAAAATACAAAATTATTTAACAAAAATCCCGGCCTTTAGCCGGGAAAAATATAATAATGTAAATAAACGATATTACTCTCTGCCATCCAGCAGATTTCCCAAGCCTCCCAGTAAGCTTCCTTCTTCTTTACGGTTATAAGTGCCATATTGCATAATGCGGCCGGCTAACCGGCTAATGGGTAATGACTGCAGCCATACTTTACCGGGCCCTTTAAGCACTGCAAAAAATAAACCTTCTCCACCAAACATCCAGTTTTTTATACCACGAATGAACTCAATATCAAAATCTACTCCGGCTGTATAGGCTACTACACAACCAGTATCTACTTTTAATATTTCACCGGCCTTCAACTCTTTTTCCATCACATACCCGCCGGCATGGGCAAAAGCTAAGCCATCACCTTCAATTTTTTCCATGATAAATCCTTCGCCGCCAAAAATACCTGTTCCCAGCTTCCGTTGAAATTCAATACCAATACTTACACCTTTAGCGGCACATAAAAAGGCATCCTTTTGGGCAATAATTTTTCCACCCAGTTGCTTTAAATCAAAGGCAACAATTTTTCCGGTGTAAGGCGCTGCAAAGCTCACCCTTTTTTTACCCTGGCCTACATTGGTAAAGGCTGTCATAAATAAACTTTCGCCTACGAGTAAACGCTTTCCGGCACTAAATAATTTGCCTAGGAAACCACCACTTTGCTGCTGGCTACCATCTCCAAAAATGGTTTGCATTTGAATATCGCTATCCATCATTAAAAAGGCGCCGCTTTCGGCAATGGCTGTTTCATTGGGATCCAATTCAATTTCTACAAACTGAAGCTCCTCACCATAAATTTTATAATCAATTTCGTGATTTTGAATCATATATTTTTTTTGCAAAATTAGTCAAAAATGTCAACAGCTATATGTATTGCAGGGTGGTATAATTTTATAAATTATAAATATTTATTAAGTATAAATAATTATATAAAAAATTAATATACAATTTAATAAAATATAATATAATATTATATTTTATATATATAATAAATACGCTTCGATAAAAGTCTAATAGTAGTACTGCCGATGAACGTAATGCGTCGCAACGATGTTTAATCAGGGAACAAATGCTGGTATCAAAATTATTCTTACGGTTACCTATACACTAAAACCAACTTCCATTCCAGGTTGCTCCGGCATTGTTAAACTTAGATTTTCTGCGTTTTACATCCATTCGATGTCGGATCATCGTCACAATCATCAATGGCATAAAAATTAATGTCAATGGCGGAATGCCCAGCATACTAATCCATTTACCACCAAACATTCTTCTCATGGGTCGCCGTAATCTTTCGGCAATTAAATACATGGAGGGAACAATAATTAACGTCATAAAGAATGCGAAAGCCAAACCAAAAATAATTGTCCAGCTCAGTGGTTTCCAAAACTTTGCATTATCGCCTCCGAAGAAGATATGAGGGTTTAAATCCGAAAACATACTTATAAAATCAATGTTAAACCCTACAGCCAGTGGAATGAGCGCCAGTATAGCCGCCAGGGCTGTTAACAACACCGGAATAATCCTCGTTTTACCTGCCTGAATTACCGCCTCTCTCGTTTTGAGGCCTCTGGCTCTTAGCTCATCAGCAAACTCAATTACCAAAATACCATTCTTCACCACAATACCTGCCAGTCCTACAATACCAATACCCGTCATTACTACGGATACTTCCATTCTTGTAATACCAAAACCGAGTACTACTCCTATGATACTAAATACAATTTCTGTTAAAATAATTACCGATTTGCTGATGGAATTGAATTGTAAAACCAGAATGAACAATATGGATAGCAATGCAATAAACAATGCTTTGCCCAAAAATGCGCCGGTTTCTGCCTGTTGCTCGCCTTCACCGGTTTGTTTAATAGTTACTCCTTCTGATTTATTTTTAAACTCAGCAATGTACTTCGTTATCGCAGCATTTACGGCAGTTGGTGTAAATCCTGTTAACACATTCGAACGCAGCGTGATAACTCTTTTTTGATTTTTACGTTTTACACTTCCCAACGTATTTGTTAAGTCAACTTTTACCACACTACCGATCGGTACTCTCTTTACCATTCCCCCACTGGCAAAATCTCTGAATACAATTTCCATGTTCAATAAATCTGACAAGTTATTGCGTTGTAAGGTGTTATTACGAATTTGTATTTTATACTCGTCTTCGCCTTCTTTAATTTTAGAGGCTTCCCGACCGAAGAGGGCAGTACGCAATTGCATTCCGATTTGACCGCTGCTTACTCCTGCAATTAAGGCTCTTTCTCTATCCACCGTAAGGGTAATTTCAGGATTGGTTAAGTCTACATCCATTTTTAATTCTTCTACACCGGATGGATGAATAGAATCTAAATAATTTTTTAGCGAAACAGCTGTTTTGATAAGATTATCAAAATCTTCACTGGCTACTTCAATATTAACAGGCGGATCGGTAGGTGGGCCGCCTTTCTCCTGATCTACAGAGATTTCGCTACCGGGAATATTTTTCAATACTGTCCGAATCGAGTCCAGATATGGCTTTGTAGAAACGCCATGGCGTTTTTCAAACTCAACAAAAGAAATCTGCACTCTTCCTAATTCGCTACGAGTACTTCTGTCGCCGCTCTGTGGATCGCTGGCACCAACTGCTACGTTGGTAATAATACTTTCTACTACAGGATTTTTTTTGCCATTTTCCGTACCCAGTACTTTATTTACTTTGGCTTCTAATACACGTGTTACAGAATCTGTATAATTTACCGATGTACCTACCGGCAACTTGAGATAAACATATATATAGTTTGGATCACCTTGCGGAAAGAATACTACCGGCACGTTACGGGCGCCAAAGAAGAAGAATGAGATAAAAAACAATAGTATTGTCCCCAATAATAAATGTACTGGTCGCCAGCCTTTCAACGCCCAACGAAGTAAATTTTCGTAATGCCCCATGATCCAGGGTAACGCCTTGTTTTGAAATTTATGGATCAAGCCATCCAGTACAAATCGATTGAGTAAAAATAGCGCTGCGAAGAATATTAATAAGTTTCCAAAAAAGTGATATACCATGCCCGGCATTGCAATATCTTCACCATGAACAATTCCTATAACAGCATTATTTTTTACCATTCCCATCACATTCAAAATGATACCTACTGCTATAAGCGCCCAGAAAAGGGGCTTTTTGAAAATAGCGCTCTTTTTTTCTTTTGCCCCTTCGGGATGATTCATGAAATCTACTGCAAACACAGGGTTCATGATGAAGGCTACAATCAGGGAGGCTGTTAAGGTAAAAATGAGCATTACAGGCAGATAAACCATGAACTTGCCGATAATGCCCGGCCAAAATAACAAGGGTACAAATGGCGCCAATGTAGTAGCTGTCCCTGCTAAAACGGGCAACCACACTTCTCCGGCTGCCATCATGGCGCTTTTTTCAGAGTTAATCTTACCTTTTCCCTCTATGAAAATACGGTGGGTATTTTCTATTACTACAATAGCATCATCTACAATTATTCCCAGACCAAATAATAATGCGAATAATACAATAAAATTTAATGTTACATGCGACCCTACGATTAAATCAGCCACTGGCAAAAACATAAATGCCACAAACATACTTAGCGGCACACTCAACGCAACAAAGAATGCATTGGTAACACCCATAAAGAACATTAGAATAATCAATACCAGTACAAAGCCTATCACTATTGAATTTACCAGATCATTGAAAGAAGTCCGGGTTGCCTTACTTTGATCGCCGGTAATGACTACACTCAGATCTTTTGGAAATTGTGTAGCCTGCATCTGTTTTACAATTCCTTTAATATCATCACTGGTTTGAATTAAATTCTCACCGGCACGTTTGATCATATTTAAGGTGATAACATTTTTGCCGTTTAAACGGGCAAAACTTTCACGATCCTTAATGGTATCTTTTATTGAAGCAATATCTTTTAAATAAACTGGAGCGCCACTGGTATTCCTTAATACAATTTTTTCAATGTCGAATGCTGTTTTAAATTGCCCTTTTAACTGAAGGTTTCTTTTCATATTACCAACATCTAACAAGCCTCCACTAATATCCAAATTTTCTCTTGCTACAGCATTGGCAATATCATCAAATGTAATATTAGCTGCCTGCATGCGGTAGTTGTCAACATTAATTTGAAATTCTCGTTCCGGCGCTCCCACCAGGTCTACCCGATTAATTTGTGGCAACTCTTCTAATTTATCCTTTAAGTCATCAGCATATTTTTTCAATCTAACCAAATCGTAATCACCACTCACATTTACATACATAATAGGCTGCTCACTAAAGCTAATTTCAAGAGCCGTTGGCTCCTGAGTAAGATCTGTGGGTAAATCTTTTTTAGCTTTGTCGATAGCATCTTTTATTTTTTGTAGTGCAACATCTGTTTTAACACTTGTTTCAAACTCAATCGTAATAGCAGAAAAATCTTGTTGTGAACTGCTGGTTACTTTTTTAATTTTTGCTCCTGTAATTCCTTTAATTTGTTTTTCAATAGGTTTGGTAACCAGATTTTCAATATCTTTTGGAGAGTTACCTACATAAATAGTTTGCACATAAATGGTGGGTATCACAATATCCGGAAACTGCTCTTTGGGCAGCGTAATAAATTGAAAAACACCTACCAACGTTACAAACAGCATCAATAAATAAATGGAGGTTTTATTTTTGATAGCCCAGGTAGTCAGAAAAAAATCTTTGAATTTATCTTTAAAGTTTTCTAATACGCTCATATTATTGTTTTCAAAATTGGAAGAAGGTTATTTTGGCCCTTTATTTTATTTCTACTGAGTAGTAATGAATTGCCCATCATACACACTTTGAAAACCCTGTGTAATTAAAACATCGCCGGCATTGAGCCCAGCCTTTATTTCTAAGAGATCATTATTTAACAATCCAATTGTTACAGGACGTTTTCTGGCAATCATTTTTCCTTTCTCATTTACTGCCACCATTACAAATTTTCCTTTTTCATCGTTCTGTAGAGTATTTACCGGAATAACAATGGTATTAGCAGCAGCGTAATCCTGTATTTTCATCAATGCAATTTGATTGGGTTTCAGCATGGCATCTGCAGGAAGCTTTGCTTCTACCACAAATCCTCTTGTAAGGGGGTCGATGGAAGCGCCTACAAAACTGACAGATGAATTAAAGTTTCGATTAACGTCCGGAACCTGAATTAGTACAGGTGTTCCACTATGTAAGCTACTTAAATAATTTTCAGGGATAGTTCCGGTAACTTTTAAAGCGGAATTGTTGACAATTTTGATTCCACTCATAGGGCTACCGGTAAAGGTTTCGCCAACTTTTATATTTACTTCATCCGCAACGCCGCTTACATCGCTGTAAACATTTGAGGTACCCATCTGCTCCTGCACTACTTTAACATTTTCTTCTGCTGCTCTTAACTGATTTTCTAAGCTGGCTACATTATTCTTAGCAGTTATCAATTGCACCTCTGTACCAATATTTTGATCCCACAAGTTTTTTTGCCTTTGATAAATGTTTTTTGCATAAGCCAATTGCGTTTTAATGGTTTCTAACCCCTGTCTGGCAGCCACCAGATTTTGACGCACAATAGCATCATCTAATTTTAATAACAGCTGCCCTTTTTTTACAAAATCGCCTCTGTGCACATAAACTGCCTTAACCTGACCGGGAGCTCCTCTGGGAGTAACATAGCTAATATTTTCTGCATCTATCTTTCCCTGTAGTTCAATATAATGCCCAAATTCCTTGGGCTGCAAGGTTTGTACGGCTACTAATTTCGAATTTTGCATGTCGGCGCTAACAGGATCGAGCGTAGCAATGATTTTTTCTACCTCTTTAATTTTATTGTCAATTTTAGCCTTCTCCGATTTTAGTTTTTCCAGCTCAGCCTTTTTATCATTCAACACAGCATTGACTTCCTTTTTACTATTTCCGCAGGAGGACAAAAAAAGCAAAGTAATTGCAGCTATAATAACATTTTGCTTCATTATACTTTTATTAAATATTATAAAATAATTTTAATGATTATAACTTACCTACAGCCCTCAGGTAATCTATTTTGGCATTGATAGCATCATACAAAGCATTATAGTAATTGTTTTGTGCTACTTTCAATTCCGTTTGGGCGTTATAAATTTCCTGGTTACTACCTAATCCCTGCTCATATTTTTTCTTAGTGGTATTAAAAACTTCCTCCGCTAATTGAATATTTCTTTTTTGATCATCAATTGAAAGAAGTGCACTTTTCATTTTTATGCTGGATTGTACTACATCATTTTCAATGGATGCTGTCATTTCCTGTATATTATTATTTATTTTTTGTACAGCAAGTTTTGCATTTTCAATTTTTGATCTTCGTGCCAGGCCATCAAAAATAGGTATATTGACTTTTAACCCTATCAAAGAAGTGGTAAACCAATCACCTTTCTCAAAAAAATCAAATTCTGTACGCTGTGCATTTTTTACATAAGATGCAAATGCTACAACCGTAGGAATTCTGCTTAGCTTATAGCGCTTTACATTATATTCATTAAGTTTTAAGGCAGCATTTAGCAACTGCAACTCTTTTCTATCGTTATAATTATGCGTTTCATCTAAAATGCCCAGTTTCAACTCCGTTTCACTAAGCGTATCTGTTAACATCAATTCATCAGCCTGAGGCATATTTATTAAAAATTTGAGGCCGGCGTTGCCTGCCATTAACTGGTTCTCAATCTTTTGCTTTTCTGTTTTTAAGTTATTCAACTGAACGGTTACTTTATCAACATCCAATTTTTCGGCAAAGCCGTTATTAAAAATCTCTTTGGTATCATGTAATAATTTCTCGAAACGATCAATATTGGCATCTACACTTCCCAACTGCTTTCTTCCTACAACCAGTTGATAATAAATTTTATAGATATTAGCTTTTATTTGTTCTGCCGTTACCTCGGCTGTTTTTGTAGCGTACTCGATGGAAGCGCTTCTGGCCTGTAGGCCTACAAATACCTGCCCGTCAAATAATATCTGGGATGCATCAATACCTCCACTGGCATTGTATTTTGTACCAAACTGAACAGGTACTTTTGTACCCGGGGGCTGCCCAAAAATTTCACCCGGAATAATACTAACCGGAATTTTTAAATAATCATTGATTGAGCCGCTTGCGTTGATCTGTGGAAAAGCCTGGGCCGTTATTTCTTTATTAGTTTGCTGTTGTATCTGAATATCCAACAAAGCATTTTTAACTTTTGCAGAATTTTTAAGTCCATACTCTACTGCCTGCTTTACTGTAAATTCATGTTTGGTCTGTGCTGTTAAGGAGCCAAAAGCAGCCGATAAGGTAATGACTAAAAAAAATATTACTTTAAAACTCTTTTTTTGCATCACTATGTAATTTTTTAAGTCTTTCATGTTGATACTTTACAATAAGTTTGTACCCTTTTGCAGATGCCAACCCAAAAAGATAGTGCGTAATAAACTCTTCTTCTATTTCTGCCAGGCTACTTTTTACTTTATTATAAAACTCAGGATTGAAGGGTAACAACATATTTTCAATCCTATACCGTGTGATAATGTCTAAATTGATACCTTCTCTGTAAAGCCCTTCTCTAATACCTCTCTTAATATTCTCACGAGTCAGATTGTACAAGAAATGATTTTTATGATTGCTAAATATCTGGTACGCTTTAGGATGATACTTCTGCATATCATATATAACAGTAGGATTCATAGTACGAAACATTTCTACGACCATATCCATCGCTAAAAAGATTTCATGTATAGCATTAGTAGACACTTTTTTATCAGCTTCACAAAGTGCCTGATTATGCCGGATAGATTCATCAACCACCACTACAATCAATTCTTCCTTATCAGTAAAATATTGATAGATGGTTTTTTTGCTAATTCCCAAACTTTGGGCAATATCATCCATGCTTACAGTACGTAAGCCATACTGCATAAAAAGCTCATGAGCCTTTTGCTTGATTCGTTCACCAACTTCTACTTCCACCATAATAGCACAAAACTATAGAAACTTTTATAGTAACCAAAGTTTCCGACCTGTTTTTTATACGAAACAACATTTTTTTATGATAGATGGTAAATGAATCTACTAAATTTGGCTATTAAATATTAAAAAGAACGGTATGAAAAGGCTATTTAGATATAAAAGTTTATTTCAATATTTTTTACAGGGATTGCTGACAATAGCTCCGGTTACCATTACTATTTATTCCATTTACTGGATTATTTCCTTCATTGATAGCTGGATTCCCTTATTTACTTATAAAGATTATCAGGGACAGGTACATGTAAGAAATTACGGCGTCGGATTTATTGCCGTTATACTTATTATTATGTTAATCGGGTATTTGAGTTCATTTTTTCTTACTGGGCGACTGGTAAACCTTATGAACAAAATATTGGAAAAAACTCCCGGTATCAAGCATATTTATTCTACCACCAGAGACTTTTTTGAAGCTTTTGCAGGTGATAAGAAAAAATTTACTAAAAATGTATTAGCCAATATTGATGATAATGATGTATGGCGAATTGGATTTATTACACAAGATGATATGGAAGAGTTCGGCCTTAAAGATTATGTAGCTGTATATGTTCCCATGGCTTATTCAGTTGCCGGCAATGTATACATCATACCCAAACACAGGGTAAAACCAATTACTAATCACAGCTCTGCCGACACGATGAAATTTGCGGTAAGCGGTGGCGTAACGCATATTGATGAGCAGGTAAGCAAAAAGAAGATGTAATATTGTAGATTGAAGATGTAATATTTTTAGGTGTACCAGACCGTAAGCTCTCAATAATAAATCTTAAATCTTCATTCTTACCCCTAAAATATTCTTTCGCATTTCACTTCTCACATTTCACGTTATAAAAAGTGCTACTTTCGCATACGCTAACACTAAAAATTTGCACAATGAAAAACACTTTTCAGCATTTTACTGCTACTGCTTTTTTATTATTATTCAGTTTGATTTATTCTTCTTCCGTGGGTTGGGGATTTTTTGCACACCAAAAAATCAATTATCATGCGGTATTTCTGTTACCTCCGGAAATGATGATTTTATACAAACCCAACATAACATTTATCAGCGAACATGCTACCGATCCTGATAAAAGAAGATATGCTGTACCTGATGAAGCAGCCCGGCACTATATAGACATTGATCATTATGGAACTTATCCCTTTGAGCTATTGCCCAGAAAATGGAAAGAGGCCGAAGCCGGGTTTGGGAAAGATTCTTTGCAGGCTTATGGCATTGTTCCCTGGCATATTCAACGTATGCTGTACAAGTTAACCAATGCCTTTAAGGAAAAAAAATTTTCAGCCATCATGAAATATAGCACGGAAATAGGCCACTATATTGGTGATGCACATGTTCCCCTGCATGCCAATAGCAACCACAATGGACAGTATACCAATCAAAAAGGTATTCATGGTTTTTGGGAAAGCAGAATTCCTGAACTTTTAGCCGATAAAGAATTTAATCTTTTTATCGGAAAAGCGGAATACATAAAAAATCCCGAAGAATATATCTGGAAAAGAGTATTAGAAAGTGCTAAAGCCTCTGACTCCGTATTACTTTTTGAGAAAGAGTTGAGTAAAGAATTTAAAGATGACCAAAAATATGCTTTTGAGGAAAAAAATGGAACCGTTATCCGCCAATACTCCACCGCTTTTACAACAGCTTTCAATAATAGGTTGAATGGTATGGTGGAAAGAAGAATGCGACAATCGATTTATTCCATTGCTTCCTTTTGGTACACTGCCTGGGTGAATGCCGGACAACCGGATTTAAAAGATTTGGCGCAACAAAAGCTATCTGATACAGAACAACAAGAGTTGGATCATCTAAATGAACAATGGAATCAAGGCACGGTAAAAGGACGAATTTGTGAGTAAATCTTTCATTTTAAGGATAGTTATTATAATTTTACCCATCAAATACATTTCAATACCAGTTAGAAACTAAGTAAAATTTAGGATGAATAGAGGTATGCAGTACAAGTGAGTGATCCGCCTGGGGCGGACAGGCACAATGTTGAGTAAAGATCAAATGTTCATACCAAAATGAAACTCTAAATGGTATAACCATTAATCTATCAAAGGTGATCCATAATTTCAACGCAGGCCCTTCTATTTTGCCGGCCACAGTATTAGAACAGGCTGCACAGGCTGTTACCAATTTTAATGATACCGGTTTATCTATTCTTGAAATAGGCCATCGTACTCCTCTGTTTGAAGCAGTCATGCAAGAAGCCAGGGCATTGTTAAAAGAATTAATGCAGTTGGAC
This sequence comes from uncultured Ferruginibacter sp., assembly GCA_964586215.1. Lineage (GTDB taxonomy): Bacteria > Bacteroidota > Bacteroidia > Chitinophagales > Chitinophagaceae > Ferruginibacter. The sequence goes on along the minus strand of CAZPHA010000003.1, from coordinate 96,545 downwards.
GATGATCATGAAGTGTTGTTTTTGCACGGAGGAGCCACTACACAGTTTATGCAGGTACCCATGAACCTGTTGAATGAAGATGATACAGCCGCCTACACAGATACCGGCGTATGGGCAGCCAAAGCGATCAAAGAAGCAAAACTATTTGGTAAAGTAGAAGTAGTATGCAGCTCACAATCTTCTACTTATTCTTATATACCCAAAAACTTTACAGTACCCAACAGCGCAAAGTATCTGCACATTACTACCAACAATACTATTTATGGTACACAATGGCAGCATATTCCTCATGGCAACTATAGCCTTGTAGCTGATATGAGCAGCGACATTTTGAGCAGAAGCATGGATTTCAACAAATTTGATTTGATCTATGCCGGAGCCCAAAAAAATATAGGTGCAGCCGGTGCTACCCTTGTTGTAATCAATAAAAATATTTTGGGAAAAGTAAATCGCTCCATTCCGGGCATTATGGACTACCGCAACCATATCCGGGAGGCAAGTATGCTCAATACACCCCCGGTATTTGCCGTATATGTATCCTTACTTACTTTGCGATGGCTGAAGCAACAAGGCGGTGCCGCTGCCATGGAAAAATTAAATGCCGCCAAAGCAGCACTCTTATATACAGAAATTGATGAAAATCCCTTATTCACCGGAACAGTCGCTAAAGAAGACAGAAGCCTTATGAATGTTTGTTTTGTAATGAATAATAACCATGATCTGGAAAGCAAATTTCTGGATTTTGCCGGCTCTCATGGCATTGTAGGCATTAAAGGCCATAGAACTGTAGGCGGATTCAGAGCATCCTTGTATAATGCACTACCCATTAGTAGTGTTCAGGTACTGGTAGATTTAATGAAGGCATTTAGCAATCAATATGCTTAGTTGGCATAATCCCAAGCCCCTATTTCACTTCGGCAATGCTCCATCTGAGAGGGTTCAACCTGCTGCAAAATATGTACAGGTCCCCTGCTCGAATTATTAGCCTTAAGTGCATCATTCGCTTTCGTAACCACTTCCTCCAGCTGTGTATTGAACTTTTTTTGCAGTTGCTCATCTAATTTGTTTAAAGAAAACAATATGTAATACTCACCTTCTCTCCCACATCCGCCTTTTTCAAAAGCGGTCAATTTTATTTTATTTTCCTTATTAAATTTCTTGACAAATGATTTCAAAAAATCGTTTTCCTGCGTACCACAGCAAATGCTGGTAAAATTTACTGCCACTTCATATTTGGATTGCATGGTTATTTTTCTATTTTGTGCACAACCCATGAGGCTGAAACTTAATACTGTCAATAATAGCAGGTTTTTCATGTTGTAGTTTTATACAATAAAGATACGATATCAGATTGTATAAAATGTTCAAAATAAATATTTTACATTAATTATATATATTATATATTACAAAATAATAAATTATCAATTAAATATTAATTATATACATAATCTTTTTAACAAATATTTTAATAGCAAATTACATAATATATATTTCCATACATACCGGGCATTGTGTAATTTCGCCTTCTAAAAATAACCAGAAACAATAGATGATTACAATACAACCCTTCAAAGCACTCAGGCCCGAGCCCGGGGTAGCAAAACAGGTAGCCAGCAAACCTTACGATGTGCTCAACAGCAAAGAAGCAAAAATTGAAGCTCAGGGGAACCCAAATTCATTTTTACACATCACCAAAAGCGAAATAGATCTGCCAGAAAGCATTGATATTCATAGTGCAGAGGTGTACAACAAGGCAAAAGAAAACCTTCATGCCTTCATAAGCAGGAAAATTTTATTCAGAGAAAGTAAACCCTGCTACTATATTTATCAGCTAATCATGAATGGTAAAAGTCAGACAGGCCTCACCTGTGTTAGCAGTGTGGCTGACTATGAAAAGGATTTGATCAAAAAGCACGAGTTTACCCGGCCTGAAAAAGAGCAGGACAGGATTAATCATATTGTAACCACGGGTGCACAAACCGGCAATGTTTTTTTAGCCTATAAAAATATAACGGATATCGATGAGCTGATCGACAATTGGAAAAAAGAGAAAGGTGCCGTATATGATTTTGTAGCCAATGATGGTGTACAGCATACCATTTGGATCATTAATGATGAAGCAGCTATTCAAAAAATCACTTCACTGTTTCATACAAAAGTACCGGTTACTTACATTGCGGATGGCCATCACAGAGCTGCCTCCGCAGCCAAGGCCAAAAAAGCTTTAGGCAATAAAGCCGATGAACAGGCAGCTTATTTTTTAACTACACTATTTCCATCCAATCAATTACAGATTATGGATTACAACCGTGTGGTAAAAGATCTCAATGGCTTGAGTGAGGAAGCCTTTGTGAATCAACTCAATAAAGATTTTATTGTCAATAAATCAGACGCAGCTTTAAAACCTTCCAAGTTGCATGAAATAGGTATGTATCTCAATAAACAATGGTATCAGCTGATCGCCAAAGACAATACTTTCAGTACTGATCCTATTGGAGTCTTGGATATAACTATTTTACAAAATAATATTTTGGAACCTATTTTGGGGATAAAAGACCAGCGAACAGATAGCCGTATTGACTTTGTAGGCGGCATCAGAGGCCTGGATGAATTAGAAAAGAGAGTGAATAGCGGTGAAATGGCAGTCGCTTTCAGCCTATATCCTGTTAGCATCCAGCAATTGTTTGATATTGCAGATAGTGGCAATGTAATGCCTCCAAAAAGCACCTGGTTTGAGCCTAAACTTAGGGATGGATTGTTAACACATTTAATATCAGAATAAGCGCTAAATAATGACCATACACTATTTGGAAATATTTAAGAAAAATTGGGCGTGCCCCTCCTTCCTTTCCCGGCCTTCAGGCCGGGAAAGATCAGTCGGGTCGGGCTATTCGCTGCAAGTCCTCGCCACTCGTTCCTCGTGGCTCCGGGCTTTCCGCTGCTATCCCTCACGCAATTTTTTTAATCTATGCATTTTCGCAAAATAGCAAATAGTCATTCTATAAATTGTATAAAGAATCAAATAAGGTCATATATTGTTAGGGTCAGGTAGCTAAAACACATTCCTTTTACCGGCCTCAGAAAAATAGCGTTAAGAAATTTACAAATGAAGCGTTCAATGGCGAAAATGAAGAGAATAGATATAAAGTTGATAGTAGTATGGGCTGATAAATATTCAAATGTTGGGCTTTAGCTTTTTCGCCATAGCGAAATGCAGTAAATTTCAGCTATTTTTCTGCAGCCTTGATTTTTTTTGTTACTTTTTTGCATCAAAGCAAAAAAGTAATTAGAGGTAAGGAACATAGGTATTCATTTGTGAATCAATACCTAATCCTATATATTTTATTAATACTCTTTTATGAATAAAATCATCTTGCTGTTATTGTTTTTTTGCAGTAGTACCAGCGCCTTTAGCCAGGATGCTAAAGAATTACATGAAACTGCCAAAACCTTTTTGCAGCAGGCAGATTATTCCAATGCAACACTCGTGCTCAATAAAGCACTTCAACTGGAACCCAAAAATATCGACATTATTAAAGATTTAACATTAGCCTATTATTTTCAAAAAGATTATACCAAAGCCCTGGAAATTTTAAAACCCATTATTGAAACAGACGAAGCCGATGACTACTGCTATCAACTGGCAGGTGATATCAATCTGGCATTAAATCAATTTTCAGACGGAGAAAAAATGTATAAAAGAGGATTAAAAAAATTCCCCAACAGCGGGCCGCTATACAATTCGTGGGGCGAATTATTATGGATCCAGGAAGATAAAACTGCCATCAAAAAATGGGAAAAAGGAATTGAGGTCGATCCCACCTACTCAAAAAATTATTATAATACCTGTAAATACTACTTTTCAATAAAAGACAACTTATGGGCCATTTTATATGGTGAAACATTTATCAATCTGGAGCCTCTAAATACCAGGGTAGCTGAAGTAAAAAGCCTCCTTTTAGAAAGTTACAAGCAATTATTTATCTCCCTGGAAACAAATAAAAAGAAAGAAAAAGATGATTTCGGAGGAGCTGTTATTCAATGCCTCAATAACCAAAGCGATATCGCCAGACAACAAGGCATCAGCCCCGAAACACTCACCATGATACGTACCCGATTTATTTTAGACTGGTATAATCGTTATAACGAAAAATATCCTTTCAGGCTATTTGGTTTACAGCGACAACTACTTCAGGAAGGCATGTTTGAAGCTTACAACCAATGGATCTTTGGCGCTAGCCAAAACCTGGCCGCCTATCAAAACTGGATCCATGTGCATGAAAAAGAGTACAATGAATTTACCCGTTTTCAACGAGGAAGAATCTTCAAAATTCCAACCGGTCAATATTATCATCCATAAAAATAATTAATGTTTAAACATTGATTAAAAACACTGCTCACTCAGGACCTTTCGCAAAAGACTATATGGGAAACTGAATTCTATTTTTAAAGGGATGGCCTTTATTAAATCATAATTCCAATTATAAATATTAAATAGTCTAATTAATGAACTAAAGTTGAAGCTACAGTAGCACAAAAGCTTAATCAAGGAACAAGGCCGAAAACGGGATGTAATCCCTGCCTGACTGCATCAAGCAGGCAGGGTTTTTGGCCGGCTTTTTTGCGTCACTTTTTTTCCGCAAAAAAAGTGGCAATATTTAATCTCAAATATCGCACTATTTATAAATATAAATGGTATAACTTATTGTCGTAAAATAATATCAAAAATCCCATTAACCCGATAGGAATATTTATCATCAATCTGTATTATCTTTATTGATAAACAACAAAAAAGAATTAATCTTGTTTTATTAATAAATCATTCAACCAAAATTATACTGAGGATGAAAGAAATCACCAGAATATTTGACTTCCTGACATATCAATTAAATACTTTTCCCAAAAATGATATGCTTTCATATAAAGAGGAAGGTGAATGGAAGAGTTATAGCACTGCTCAGGTTAAAGAAATGGTAGATCAATTGAGTGCCGGCCTGATACATTTAGGAGTATCCGGCAATGAAATGACACCGGAAAAGCAAGATAAAATCGGCTTAATATCTCGTAACCGGCCGGAATGGATCATGCTGGACCTTGCCTGCCAACAGATAGGCGCAATATTATGTCCTATTTATCCAACTACTCACCCAAATGAATTGGAATTTATTTTTAACGATGCCGCTATAAAATATGTATTTGTAAGTGGGGAAGAACTTTTAGCAAAAGTAAATAGTATTCGCAATCGCATACCGTCTTTAACGAATGTTTATTCATTTGATCAATTACCAGATGTTGATTATTGGAAAAAAATTTTATCTCTGCCTACGCCGGATGATTTTCAAAGACTCGACCAAATAAAACAATCCATCTCTGAAGATCACTGTGCTACCATTATTTATACATCGGGTACTACGGGTACACCTAAAGGGGTGATGCTTAGTCATAAAAATATTGTGAGCAATGTTATCAACTCAAAAAAATCTTTCCCCTTTGAAGATAAAACTTATCGAAAAGCATTAAGTTTCCTACCGCTTAATCATATTTTTGAACGTACTGTTACTTACATCTACATATATAGTGGCAATTCCATTTATTATGCCGAAAACATTGACAGAGTGGGAGAAAATGTAAAAGAAGTAAAACCCAATCTTTTTTGTACTGTACCCAGATTATTAGAGAAAGTGTATGAAAAAATAATGGCTAAAGGCCAGGAACTCACCGGTATTAAAAGAAAATTATTCGATTGGGCAGTGGCTTTAGGCAATAGATATGACAATAACAAGAGCAATGGTATTTGGTATAAAATACAGTTATCATTGGCGAATAAGTTGATTTTTAAAAAATGGCGGGAAGCGCTGGGCAATAACCTTGAGCTCATCATTACCGGCGGGGCTGCCTGCCAGGTGAGATTACTAAGAATTTTTAATGCTGCCAGGATAAAAGTTTATGAAGGCTATGGCCCTACTGAAAACAGTCCTGTTATTAGTGTCAATTCACAATATAAGGGAGGCTGCAGGTTTGGAACCGTAGGCCCCGTAATTCAGGGACAAGAAGTGAAGTTAATGCCCGATGGCGAAATATGTGTAAAAGGCCCCAGCGTAATGATGGGCTATTACAAAAGACCGGATTTAACGGCAGATGTAATTATTGACGGGTGGCTGCATACCGGTGATATAGGCGTTTTTGAAGATGAAAAATTCTTAAAAATTACTGACAGAAAAAAAGAATTATTTAAAACCAGTGGAGGAAAATATGTAGCGCCACAACCCATTGAAAATAAAATGAAAGAATCTCCATTTGTTGAGCAGATTATGGTAGTTGGTGCCGATCAAAAATTTGTAGGAGCACTTATTGTGCCTTCATTTCCCAACCTACAGGAATGGATGCGACTAAAAGGCATCACCTTTACTACTCATGAAGATGCGATACATCATCCAAAAATATTGGAGTTATACAAGGAATTGGTAGAATCGTTCAATAAATTTTTTAACCAGGTAGAGCAGGTAAAAAAATTTGAGCTTGTACCCAACGAATGGACTGTCGAAACAGGCGAACTCACCCCAACGTTGAAGCTTAAACGAAAAGTAATTATGGAAAAATACAAGGACGTATGTGATAGAATTTACAATTAAGAATTAAGAATTAAAAATTAAAAATTAGTAAACGAATATTTTGTCAAACTAAAATTCTTAATTCTTAATTCTTAATTTTTAATTTTAATTGTCAAATTAACTTATGTTCTACTGCATATAAGGTTAAATCAGCGTTGGTTTTCACCATCATTTTTGTCATAATCCTTGAGCGATAAGTACTTACAGTAGTTACACTCAATGACAGCATTTCTGCAATTTCCGAAATCGACTTTCCGGTTGCCAATTGTTTAAAAACATCAAACTCACGATTGGATAAATATTCAAAAGCAGGCTTTTCAATGTCCTGTTGGATAGTATTAGCCAGTTTTTCAGCCACGGAAGGAGTTATATACCTTCTACCCTGCAACACACGATTTACGGCATTGATTAATTCGTCTGGCGCTGCATCTTTGCATAAATAACCTGATGCGCCTGCTTTCAATACTCTTAAAGCATACTGCTCTTCAGGATGGATACTTAAGATGAGTACAGGCAACTTAGGGTAAGTTTGTTTGATTTGAGGCAAAATATCCAGCCCGCTTTTCCCAGGCATCGATAAATCTGAAATCACCACATTCCAATTATCTGACCCTATTTTTTCCAAGAGTTCTTCGCTACCCGATACATCTTCTACAACTGAATCCGGAAAGCCTTCCAGCAAAATTTGACGCAACCCCTTACGCACAACAATATGGTCGTCGGCTATTAAAATTTTTATCATGGGTTTTTTAATGGTTTGGATTAACAGTATATAACAAAGTTACGAATAAGAATGCTTTAGATTAACACTTTATAAGTAATCTGTATCAATATTTCTTATTTAACAAAAAAACACTACCCGTAATGAATTGCATTACAAAATTTTATTAGAGAAAGCAGTTATGTTTTGGATAAAAAAAAATTTCTTATTAGCGTGTTTAGCATTTAAAAATGGTCGATTTTTAAGTCAAATGAAGTCTATCAGCACGCTGCTTAATTAAATCTCGGTATTGTTCCTTCAATTTTTGTGTAATAAATCCATAGGAAATAAAATCTATCCATTGAGGAATGACAGCGGCAAACTTTTCATATATATTTTCGATTGCTTTCTTTTCTAATAAAGCAAATCCATTCAATGCACTATCAAAATCTTTACGCCTTATCTTTCTCTTTTTACCATTCAAATTCAATGCCAGTTCTTCAGGATCATTTTTTACTACTAATGCGGATGGCACCATCTCATACGCAGGAGCCAGTACATAACCAATGTCTGGCTGCATAATAAGAGAGAAATTTTTTAAATGCATATCAGCATTCCCTGTCAGGAATGAAAAGATTACCTGCTCAAAAAAATTAATCAAATCTAAACCCGGATTGACTGAATATTTTACAATTACCTTTCCAATCTGTTCATAGGATCCTTTATATTTATCTTCTGTTAACCTTTCTGTTAGCTGGCACATATCTTCCATGTGTAGCTTGTTTCCCTTATTTCGGTCAATTCGTTTTGTTATATAAGCAAGATTATTACTTTTCAAACGGATAAGACTATGTGGTACTGTTACAATACCGGCTTTACTTGCCAAATGCATGGTAAGATCTTCCAACTCAGGTAATTGTGGATAGTGTTTAACAGGGGGCTTCAATATGTATCTACCCCCTAAGCCTACTATAGTAAAGCGTTGAGTTGTTATTGCTTGATTGTTTGTATTGGCATTTTTCTCAATGTCTATTGAAAGTTTGGGTTGTACACCTGTAACAGCAATCTGGCTTCTAATTACTTTTTTAGCAAGCTCCAACATATGTTTTTCTGAATAAGGTAATAGGGGAATTTGGAAACTGCCAAATATTTTTCGACTACAGGCCGGATGAAAATCTACCTGATTTTTTTCCAAATTATTATAACAATACAAACATTTCATTTTTATCAATTTTCTACATCTACAATACTTACAGCGCCAATGCAATCTTTACAACATGCCAATAGTAATCCCATCCTGTCTCTTTCATCCAGCTTCCAGTTCTGTTCTGCCACTTCCAACAACCAGCCTTCCGGAATCAGACCATCAAAAAACGGTATCATTACTTTACTTATATAAGGTTTGTCTAATAAAGGTAATGTTAGACTAATCGCTACAGCATGTGAGGATTTCAAATATTGATCATCGTAAACAAAACTGTAGCCACTCTCCGTTTCGGAAAGATAGCCGGCAATATTATTGTACATAAGCACTTTAGCCTTCCTCATTAATTAATGTTTGACGGTTAAGGGGTATTGGCCCCAACTCATGGCCAAACAACTTTAAAATCTGGTTTACCTTATCCATTCTTACGGTTGCCTTTCCCTGCTCTACCTCTCTTATAAAACGAAGTCCTACTCCGGCTTTAAAGGCCAGATCTGTTTGCGTAAGATTGGCCTGCTTTCTTTTTCCCTTTATAAATCTTGATAATACTGTTAGATCATCCATACTTTATACCCTTTCTGGTATAAAATTAATAAAAAATCTAGATATTATACCTCAATGGGTATAATATTTGGCAAATGGGCTATTTTATACCCTATAAGGTATAAAATAGAGTGTAATATGAGTTTGATATAATTATAAGTTTGTAATCCATAAGTATTCAAAACATAGCCCTGCCCTTTAAGGCAGAGATTAGATTAATCTAATTAATCATGGCTTTAGCCATCATTCTTGGTAAAAACTGGTGGCTAAAGCCACCTTTCGAGATGATACCAGGTTCCCCGACCTAAAGGTCGGGGCTAAGCAGGAAAAACCTTCTCAGAACAAGCCTGTGTTTCATCAGTTGAAATTAAATGATAGTACTTTTAAGGATTTCGAACATTTATGGCTTATAACCTGCTTTTAAAAAAATCTTTGTAGCCTCGACAGGAATCCCTGCCTGGATGACGCCAGTCAGACAGGGAACCTGAAGCTGGAAAATAACTTGTAGAAAAACTCTGGGTAGCCTCGACAGGAATCGAACCTGTATCTGGAGCTTCGGAAACTCTTATACTATCCATTGTACTACGAGGCCAAAAAACTACCTTCCGAATTTTACAATATTACTACCAAATATCTTAACTGCAATTGCCAACAATATTACACCAAAAAATTTACGGATTACCAACATGCCATTAGGCCCTAAAACTCTCTCAATCCATTTGAGCGATTTTAAAACAATATAAATAACAACACAGTTAATAATAATGCTAATCAGGATATTAATATCATCATAATTCGCTTTTAAACTCATGATTGTAGTCAACGTTCCACTGCCTGCAATTAACGGAAAAGCAATAGGGACAACTGTAGATGTTTTAGCGTCTTTTTCATGTTTGAAAAACTCTAAGCCCAAAACCATCTCTAACCCTAAAATAAATATCACCACGCTGCCCGCTACTGCAAATGACTGAACATCTATGCCAAATAATTTTAAAAACTCTCTACCAATAAATAAAAATAAAATCATCAAAGCCCCAGACACAAGTGTTGCCTGTGTTGATTTGATTTGTCCGCCCATTTTTAATCTTAATGAAGCCAATACAGGTACTGATCCTACTACATCAATTACCGCAAATAAAGTAAAAGTAATGCTCAGTATCTGCTTGAAAGAAATTTCATCAAAATCAATCATTTACAATTTTTTTTACAAAGATACATTTAGTTGCATCAATATAAAAGTACTATTGAGTTCAGTTGCTTGTTACCAATTAAAATATATTCCACCATTTACTAACAACGGAATAGAGTTAAATCCTCGTAAATCAAAGAATTTTTTATTGGTAATATTTTGCACATCGGCAAATACTTTAAAGTTTTTGTTGAAAGTATAAGAAGCATACCCATTAAACAAAACATAGGCGTTTAATCTGATATCATCTTTCTGATAACCCCCTACATCCATTCTGTCGCCTACATATTTAGTAGTAAGGCTAATGAAAAGTTTTTCCCATTGATAGCCGGCATTGATATTAAAAGTATGATTCGGTCTACGCAATAAATAATGATACGTTGTATCGTTAAAAGTTGTTCTGCTTTGAGAAGTCTCCCGTGGTTTTAAATAAAAATAGTTCAGCGAAATTTGTAAATTTTTCACAGGCGCAATAGAGCTTTCAACTTCAATACCCTGAACAATTTGTTTTACAAAATTAAAATATCGGAAGTTGATATAATCAAAATCAATTCCATCATTTATGGTACGGTTAAAATAAACCAGGCGATTTTTAAACACATCGGAAGCATGTTGCAATCCAACCTCATAAGTAGTTGAAGTTTCCGGTTGTAAATCAATATTTCCAGAAGAAGAGTACAATTGATATATCGACGGAGCTTTAAACCCTGTTGCAATGCTGCCAAATACTCTGAAATGTTCATCAATGCTATAAGAAGGATTGAAAGTAAAAGTATGATTACTGCCATAGCGGCTGTGCACATTTAACCTACCACCCAATTCAATATTTAATTTTTGCTTTAATGCTGTATAAAACAATGATGCATATAAAGAACCCTGGCTTTGAACCGTATCTTTCACCGTACTAATATAGGGATTAGGATCAAATATACTCAATGAGTAATAGCGTTGATTCATATTACCAAAGCGATAATCTGCTCCCTGCAATAAACTAAAACTGCTATTTAGCTTTACATTGGCAAAAAGTTCTACAAATTGATTTTTACCAAAATAATCATCACTTGAATAAATAGTAAACCCGGGCTTATCAATGCTATCATTAATATAGAGGCGGTTGATATCACTATATTGATAATTGCCTGTAATATTGATATTATTTTTGTTAACCCTAAAACCGGCACCGGCTATTAAGTTTTTACTTTTCCCTGTAAAATCTTTTTCATCTGTAAAAATGGCCGCATCAAATGATGTATGATAACTACTCTGCTGCACAAATGTTTTTATGCCAAATTCAGATGTAACCTGGTATTGTGCAGAAGCATTCACTATATCTCCCTTATATTGATCTTTATCAAAAATATTACTTTTACTACTATCATAAGCTGTAGAAAATCCGTTTGTATTTATCTTCGTATATCTGACACCGTAAGTAAGATTACCTAACTTTCCATAAAGCTGGGCATTCCCTCTAAACGTATTATAATTACCAGCGCTTACAATTGCCTTTGCATTGATGGGCTTATCAACATCTTTTTTTGTGGTGATGATATTAATGACTCCGGCCACAGCGTCACTTCCATACATGGTTGATTGTGCACCACGACAGATTTCTATACTTTCAATATTATTTAAGGAAAGTAAATTTAAATCAAACTCATTGTTGATAAGTGAAGGGTCGTATACAGGCACCCCATCCAATAAAATAAGTGTACGACCGGCAGTAGCTCCTCGTAAAAAAACGGATTGTGGCGAGCCCATGTTATTAAGAGTACCATTAATAGTAATGCCTACCTGTTCATTCAACAACTGGCCTAAAGTACGACCGGCACTTTTCTCAATTTGATCTTTGCTGATTACAGTCACTACTTTGCCCGTTTGCGATTGTTTAACAGGCTGGCGGGTAGCGGTAACTATCACTTCATCCAGACGGGTACTGTCTTTTTGTGCATACAACTGACTACTGAAGCATACAGCAGCCACCATCAAAATTTTTCCTTTCATTTCAAAATTTTTGGTGTGACTGCTTCCGGTAAAATGTTTATCCCATAAACATTGGCGTAGAAATATAAATGCCTAGGGCTTTTACACTTCATGCTCTTCCTCCGAAAGCATTGAATGATTGTGAATGAAAAAGGCAGGTCTTCTGGCTCGTTTTAACATTCAATGCCTTCCCGTTTTTTGACAGTGGCCTGGAGTTGGATGTTCGTGAGACGTGAAACGTGAGAGGTGAAATCATATTTTCACGTTTGACCTTTCACTTTTGACGCAAAAAACTTACAGCTACGGGGATAGCGGTGGATTTGCACCACACTTCCCTTTTAATCTCCTTGTTAGAGAACCCATTTCGGGTGCAAAATTACGAAAAAAATGACTTTCAAATTAATTTATTAATATACAATATATTTATATAATGATAAATTATTATATTAATTAAAAACCATGATACGTAAATTTACTATATGAATTGGTTAAATATACTCGATATTATTAATAGTAAAAATACTATTTTCGTAAAGTAAGCAATATATAAAAATCAAAAATCTATTAAAAATGAAAGAAAAATCTGATTTCAAAGTATTTGGTAAAAATTCCTTGAGTAAAATTAAAGGCGGTGATGGAAGCACCCCTCTACCCGAAGTAGATACATCTACGTCTTTAAAACAAGTAAGTAAAGGAAAACAATCTGAATCAAAATAGCTGTTCATCAACCATAACTTTACTTGAGAGTCCTTTTCAGGACTCTTTTTAATTTTAGAGAAAAGATTTCATACCATACTACATCTATTCTACTATTTTCTATTTTATCCTTATCTTCCAATTATGCAATCCAAAACAAAACTAAGCCTGTTTGACTTTACGATGATTGTAGTGACCCTTGTTATTGGCATGGGTATTTTTCGTACACCTGCCAATGTTGCTGCTGCAGTACCCACTCCCGCTATTTTTTTCGCTACCTGGATTGCCGGTGGCTTGGTGGCCTTATCCGGCGCACTTACCTATGCTGAAATCGGCAGTCGTTTTCCGGAAACAGGTGCTTATTACAAAATATTTGCGTATGCTTATCACCCTTCCATTGCGTTTGCAGTCAACTGTATTATTCTCATCTCCAATGCGGCCTCGGTATCAGGGGTAGCACTTATAGGTGCTGAATATATTACTAAGGTCATTTTTATCCATACAGCAAATCCACAAACATTACAAGCCCTTATTGCCATAGCGGCTATTATCCTGTTTTATGGTGTAAATTTATTGGGCTTAAAAATGAGCGCTAAAACACAAAATATTTTGGCCATTATTAAAATAACCATGATTGTAGCGCTTATATCGCCATTATTTTTTTCATCTCATACTCAACCTGTCAATTTATCAACAAACCACCCAATCAACCCAACTTTCGCTAAGTATTTAAAAGCCTTTGGTATTGGCCTGGTAGCGGTATCGTTTACTTTTGGAGGTTATCAGCAAACCATCAATTTTGGTGCAGAAGTTAGAAATCCTTCTAAAAATATTGCCAAAGGCATTTTCATGGGTATTTTTATCATTATTAGCCTGTATCTCACCATCAACTATGCCTACTATAAAGTAATAGGCTTTCAAAACCTAAAAAACGCCCAAGGTATCGCCGCTACCATGGCAAGCTATATTTTTGGTAGTATGGCGGGCAATATCATGTCGGTGTTACTCTTCCTATCGGTTTTAGCATATGTAAATGTACAGCTCATGAGCAATCCCCGTGTGATGCAGGCTATGAGCGAAGATGGAATACTACCGCCAGCGTTTAAAAGAAGAACCGTTAAAAAAGATGCACTCCTTACTTCACTCAGTGTATTTGCAGCCATCAGCATACTCATTATTTTTTGGGCTAAAACATTTGACAAAATTTTAAGTTTCAGCATTTTTTTAGATTGTTTCGGGATGGCGCTTTCTGTTGCTACTATTTTTATTTTGCGAAAGAAAACAAAACACCTGGATAATACGGGTATTTATAAAATGAAGTTATACCCCTTGCTACCGGTTATTTTTATTGCTACTTACCTATTTATAGCCATCAGTATTTTTATAGATCAGCCTAATACTGCCTTAACCGGCCTGGGTATTTTAACTGCTTTTATTCTTATTTATTTTTTTGTAAAATTTTTTACTAAAAAATCAGAAGTTTAATTTTTATCTTTATCTATAATTAAAATAAAATGTTCGTGTAATTCGGAGCAATTCGTGTTATAAGAAAATAAAAATAATACTGCACTGCAATTATTATATTTTTGAGATATGAAAAAAATACTAACTATTTTGTTTTCCATACTACTGCTGAATAATACTTTTGGTCAGGATAAATGGGATCTTAAGCGATGTGTGGAATATGCCATTGCTAATAATATTTCTATCAAGCAAACAGACTTACAGGCAAAGCTGGCCGAACTACAGTATAAGCAAGGTAAACTATCGCAATACCCCAATTTATCTTTTGGAACCAGTGGTAGCTTTAACTCCGGTCGTCAACAAAATCCCACCTCATTTTCATTAATTACCCAAAATAACCTTGTTGTAACCGGGCAATTACAAACCAGTGTAGATATTTTTAACTTTTACAGTCGTAGAAATGCTATCGCCGCCAGTCAATGGGAATTAGAGGCCGCTAAAGCGAATACCGATAAGTTAAAAAATGATATTGCACTAACTATTGCCAATGCTTATCTTCAAATTTTGCTGGCGAGAGAGCAGGCAGAAATAGCCTTAGTGCAGCTGAAACAATCACAACAGCAATTATCCAACACCAGAAAACTGGTTAATGCCGGCGCATTACCTGAACTAAATGCAGCAGAATTGGAAGCACAGGTTGCCCGGGATAGCGCCAGTTATATCTCTGCCAAAGGAAATATTGAACAAAGTATATTGGCTTTAAAAGCTAATATGAACATTGATGCTGCTGCAGCTTTTGAGGTGGATGTACCTCCCATTGAAAAAATTCCGGTGGAAAATATTGCAGATTTACAGCCTGAAGCAGTGTACGCTTCTGCTTTAGCTAATTTACCTCAACAGCGTGTAAACGATTTTAAAATAAAAGCCGCAGAAAAAAATGTAGCTGCCGCCAAGGGAGCCATGTATCCTTCCGTATCTGCTTTTGGAAGCATGAATACCAGCTATATTTATTTAAAAACTCCTGTTTTCGACCGGCTTCTTTCGGGTTATACACCTACCGGCTTAAGAGCCGATGCAGGTGGTGGCGTTTTTTATGATGTACAAAGCCCTACCTTTACGCAAGGGGATAAAGTGGGATATATATACACTGATCCTTTCGGTACACAAATGGGAGACAACCTGAGAAAATCGGTTGGTATTAGCATTAACGTTCCCATTTTTTCCGGGGGTAATTTGCGTACTGCCTGGGAAAGAGCTAAGGTAAATATGCAAAGTCTTGAACTGCAAAAAGATCTGGACAACCAAAAAATTAAGCAGGACATTTACCAGGCTTATAACAATGCCATGGTGGCTTTAGAAAAGTTTAATGCCAGTAAGAAAAGTCTGGCAACAGCCGAACGAACATTCGCATTTGCCCAGAAAAGATATGATGTAGGGATGCTTACCACCCTAGAGTTGATCACTAATCAAAATAATTTATTTAGAGCTAAATTGGAGTACGCTCTTAACCAATTTGATTATGTGTTTAAAATGAAGGTATTAGAATTTTACAAAGGACAAGGGCTGAAACTGTGATTTTGGTATTGAGGTAATGGGGTATTTAGGTATTTAAGAAAGTTTAATTACCAATTTTTAAAATTGTTCAATAGAATTACTGAAGCTGAAGGGCAGGCGGATAGAAGCAAGTACCCCGCAGTGAGGCCGTATGTACGGCCGAACGAGGAGTACTGTGGATAGCCGCTGCCGAAGCTGATAAGAGAAGTGGCAGGTGACTGCCCCAAAAAATAAATGCTTATAAAACCATGAGTAAGTCGTTAAAATGGACCCTTATTAGTGTAGGGGTATTAGTTGTAAGTTTAGTAGTAATGTCAAAAGCTGGTGTATTCGGTAAAGCTGAAGGGATAAAAGTAACTACTGAAAAAGTACAGAGAAGAACCATTGTGGAGATAGTAAATGCCAGCGGAAAAATTTACCCTGAAGTAGAAGTAAAAGTTAGTCCGGACATTAGCGGCGAAATAACAGAATTGACTGTACAGGAAGGAGATACTGTAAAAAAAGGGCAGGTATTGGCCAAAATTTACGCAGATATTTATAGTATTCAGCGTGATCAGGCAGCAAGTGGAGTAGCACAAAGCCAGGCACAATTAGCTAACTCACAGGCATCCATAGACGCACTTAAAGCTCAAATGGATCAAGCACAGCGTACGTATGACATGCAAAAAAAATTATACGATGAAAAAATCATTAGCCTTAATGAGTTTAATATTGCAGAATCAAACTTAAGAAGCAGCAAAGCTAATTACAATGCAGCTTTACAGGGAATCCGTGGAGGACAGGCAACTATACAGAGTGCACAGGCGAATTTAAGTAAAGCGAATAAAGACCTGAGCAGAACATCAGTAGTAGCTCCGATGGATGGCATTGTAAGTTTGCTTAATATAAAAAAAGGCGAACGGGTAGTGGGAAGCAATATGATGGCAGGAACTGAAATATTACGATTAGCGGATATGGCAAAAATAGAAGTAAGAGTAGATGTTGGCGAAAATGACATTCCCAAAGTAAAGTTGGGTGACAGCGCACTGGTGGAGGTTGATGCTTATGGCAACAGAAAATTCAAAGGTATTGTTACGCAAATCGCCAGCAGTAATAACGGCGCAGCTGCTCAAAATGCAATAAGTAATAACACTACGGATGTGACAGAATATGAAGTGCATATTCGCTTACTGCCAGAGAGTTATATGGATTTAATCGGGAAGGGTTCTTTTCCGTTTAAACCAGGCATGAGCGCTAGTGCTGATATTCAAACAAAAACTCACACCAATGTTTTAAGCGTACCTATTAATGCGGTTACTACCAGAGAAAAAAATGACAGCGCCGTAAATAAAACCGCAAAAAATAATGAGAACGATATTAAAGCAAATTCCAATGATGATGATTTGGAAGTAGTAGTATTTGTTTTACAAAGTGATAAAACAGTTAAAAAGGTAAAAGTGAGAACAGATATTCAGGACATTTCGAATATTGAAATTGTAGAAGGCTTGAAAGAAGGTGACGAAATAATTACCGGCCCCTATGATATTGTGAGTAAAAAATTAAAAGATAAAGAAAAGGTAAAAGTGGTGGATAAAAAGGAGCTATTTGATACGAAGTGAGTACTTATTTAAAAATAGCTTCCGCAACAGCAACGCTTTCTGGCCTCCCTACATCTACCAAATGATCCCCGGAATGATCATACCCTAATATTAAATGATCAGCTGCCAAATCCAGATAAGTTTCTGTTAAAGAAAACTTACCACGCTGACGGATAGACGAAAACATTTCTGGCTGGAAGATGGCTACACAACTATATGCTTTTGGCTGTAAATCATTTTTTGGAGTAACTATTTTTTCTTCCCCTGTTGAAGTATTGCGCCATCCGCATAATCGATTATCAGCATCTAATAAAAAATACCGCGATGATTTTCGATTGGTAACTCCAAATGAAATTAATGGTTTATGCAGTGAGTGAAAGGCAAGCAGCTTATTTAAATTTAAATCCGTTAAAATATCAACATTTAAAGTAATGAATGACTGATCGTTTTGCAATAAATGTTTTGCCTTTAATAATCCACCTCCTGTTTCCAATACTTCATCGCTTTCATCACTTATGATTATCTTACTACCCCATCCATTATTTGTTTTTATTGCACTAATAATTTGATCACTAAAATGATGCACATTTACAACTACTTCGGTAATGTCATATTGCTGCAAATATTCAATGTTGCGCTGTAGCAAAGATTTCCCATTCACCAAGGCTAATGCCTTAGGATGCTTATCTGTCCAGGGTTTAAAGCGAGTGCCGAGGCCGGCAGCGAATATCATTGCTTTCATAATTGTGTTTGGAGTTTAGAGTTTGGGGTTTGGGGTTTGGGGTTTGGGGTTGGAGGTACTTCAATAAAAATTACATCAAACTATAAACCACAAACAATAAACTCCAAACCTCAAACTCAACACAACCAATTCTCTCTATTAGTATGTGTTAATTGAATTTTTACCTTGAATTTATTTCTCAAATGTCTGGCCAATGCTTCTGCTGCGTATACACTTCTATGTTGACCGCCTGTACATCCAAAATTGACCATTAAATTCTTAAAATCCCTTTTAATATAATCACTCACAGAAATATCAACGATATTGTAAACACTATTCAAAAAAATAAGCATTTCTGTTTGCTCTTCCAGAAAATCTTTTACAGGTTTATCCAGGCCACTTTTTGTTTTATACTCCTCAAACCTTCCTGGATTTAAGATACCTCTACAATCAAATACAAATCCTCCGCCATTATCGGAAATATCTGCAGGAATACCTTTTTTGTAAGAAAAACTGTTGATAGTTACTAATAACGGTGTTTCATCAGTAGCTTTTATATTTTCAAATCTTTGTATAACTTCGTTAGTAGTCATTAAGTGCAATAATTTTTCAAACTCAGGCACACTTATCCCTACCTGCTTATTACCTAAAAACCATTGTATATTTCTCAATGCCAGAGGAATACTGGTTAAAAAATGTGCTTTTCTTTCAAATAGTCCTCTAAAACCGTAGGCTCCCAAAACCTGTAACAGTCGAATCAAAACATAACCATTGTATTGGCCAATAAACCGCATTTTATCGATCGGTTTTTGCAAAAAATCCTCCACACAACTGATATAATATTCAAGCAAACTATTTTTCCAGTCATCGCTAAGCTCTGCTTTAGCCTGCCACAATAGAGAAGCTACATCATACTGCAAAGCACCTTTCATACCTCCCTGAAAATCAATAAAATAAACATCACTTTCTTTCACCATTATATTCCTACTCTGGAAATCCCGAAACATAAAATACGTATGATCTACATGTGCCAAATACGTACTCAATGCCTCAAAATCTTCCATCAGTCGCTCTTTATCATAGGGGATCTTTAAAGTATCAAGAAAATAATATTTGAAATATAACAAATCACTCACTATTGCCTGTTTGCCGAATTTTTTGCTGGTGATACACCAATCGTAACTTAAATCTTTGTCTCCGACAATTTGCAATTGAGCTAATGCTTTCAGGCTTTTTTTAAAAAGCGAATACACATGATCGTTATGTCCATTTTTTTCCAGCTCATTTAGCAAAGAAATGCTGCCAAAATCCTGTTGAATATAAATGGTACCTTCCTCATTTGCTGCATATATTTCAGGCACAGGACAACTGCAGGCTTTAAAATGCTTGCTAAAGTTAATAAAAGTATTATTCTCTCTCGTATTGGTATTATAAGTAGCTATATAACTATGCTGATTATCAGAAAAAATCCTAAAATAGATTCGATCGCTACCACTTTGAGGGATTTTTTCAATACTGCTGATGTTATCTTTACTGTATGATTTAAACAGTTGTCTGATATCTTCTATTACACATTTCATTAGCTGCAAAAATAGAGTATTTTGCTCATCAATATAATTCATTAATTATTGAAGCAGTACTTTTATGCTAACTATCGGTCGGAAGTTAGTTATCTTTAACATAAACAAAACTTTATGAAGTTTAATTTATCGGAATATTGGGATCTGCTTACTCAATATACAAACCCTGTAAAAATCCTATCTTCTGCAATAATATACGCAATTTTGGCAGGCATAAGTGTAATTCTTATTCTTATTTTCTTAAGAAAAAGAATATTAGTAAAGCGAAAATATAGATTATTAAAGGTATTGGCGATCAGTTATTTCTTTGTACTCCCACTTGTAGCTGGTTTTTTTGGATTTAAGTGGGGATTAGTAAAAGGTGTTAGATCCGATATTAAAGAACACTTAATTAAAAACACACAAGACCTAAACCTGCTATTAAAAAACTCCATAACAAATGACTCGACCTATGCCTCCCTGGTAGGCAATACGCTTGACAGTTTAAATTTCTCAACCAATGATGTGGCCAATGCTTTGTCTATTATTTATTATACACAATATGTACGTTTATTGGAGGAAACGTCTAAAAGCCAAAATAGTCTTAAAAAGAATTCAGCCTCATTATTGTATATGATAACAAAAGATTATGACGTAGGGAATAAAACAAAAAAGGGTATACAGAGAATTTTAAATGAACAACTAAAATTTGATGAAGATATTACTCAGCAGGCAATGAATACAAAATTAAATGAATTATTCGACAATGGTTTATTTTCTAAAATTTTGGGTATACAAATCGATAAATTTTTAGGAAAAGTACAAAATAACATTCTCTTATTGTTCGGCATTATTTTATTATTTCCTGTTGTAGAAATAATAATTGCCAACAGAATAAATAAAACCAAACTACCACACTAAAAATTATTCCATCCTTAAAAACTGCTGCAAAACATAGTAAAGAGGCTGTAAAAATTATTTACAGCCTCTTTTACAATAGTGCACTTATTCCCCCATTATTTCATCTCTATTTCTATTCCTCCCTTTTTTACCAAATGTTTTGGCAGAAGTGCCGTCCATTTGCACAATTTTTGGGAAAAATTTACCTACTACATCCACCAGCGTTTGCTGGCTTTTCATTACTTCTTCAATGTCTTTGTAGGCATGCGGAGCTTCATCCAGCCCACCTCCCAGCAATGTCACACCATGCTCCTTCAACTGCTTTCTTAATGCTTCCTGAGTAATATTAGCCAAAGCCTTGCTACGGCTCATTTTTCTGCCAGCACCATGGCTTGCTGAACTTATGGATGCTACTTCGCCCTTGCCTTGTACGATAAAACCAGGTGCCGTCATACTTCCGGGAATTATTCCTAACACAGCTTTCCCTGCAGGTGTGGCACCTTTACGATGCACTATCACTTCTTTTCCTTCAT
This sequence comes from uncultured Ferruginibacter sp., assembly GCA_964586215.1. GTDB lineage: Bacteria > Bacteroidota > Bacteroidia > Chitinophagales > Chitinophagaceae > Ferruginibacter. The sequence continues at coordinate 75,314 of CAZPHA010000003.1, read as the reverse complement.
ACGTTTCTTTCCAGGCAAAGTTGTGATGATTTTCCACTCTGACTAATGGTTTTTCTCCAATAGCCTTAGCAATTTTATGATGGATGGTATGATGACAAGCGCTGGCATAGTCACCAGCCAAATTCATGGCTAACCAGTATTCCATACCTTCCTGAGAATTTAAGTCCAGCCAGGCCAGGTGTTTGGCTTCTTTTGGAAGCACTGTTTTCTCCATCGCAATTTTGGTGTACTGATTGGCAATATTAGCTCCCAAACCACGGCTACCGCTATGGCTTAACAGGCCTGCATATTTACCGGCTTCCACACCAAAAGGATTTCCTCCATCCATAATTTCTACAATTCCAAACTCTACAAAATGATTACCGCTACCGGAGCTTCCTAATTGTCTGGCTGCCTTGATTTGTAGTCCCTTCAACAATTCAATTTCGCTGAATTCTTTTCTATCAAGAATTTCATGCTCAATAATTCCGGAGAATTCTCTACCAGCGCCAAATAACGTATGGGCCACTAACTCTCTCTGAAAAAAGGACTGCTTTTTCGTGAGTTCTTCTGCATTAATATCAAATATACTCAGGCACATCCTGCAACCAATATCCACCCCAACTGCATAAGGTATGATTGCATTATTAGTAGCCAATACACCTCCTATAGGCAATCCATAGCCCTGGTGAGCATCCGGCATTAAAGCACCTGCTACAGAAACAGGTAATTTGCTGGCAGTTTCCATTTGTGCAATAGCCCCTTCTTCAATATGCTCTGCACCAAAAATATTGTAGTGTATGCCTTTCTCATTCAAAGGAGTGACCTCCCCCAACCCCTCCAAAGGAGGGGCTTTTAATGCAATCAGTCTCTCGGCAATTTTCCCCAGTATTTCATCAGACACATATGCTTCCGGTGATGCTAATATTTCTTTTAATATTTGTATAGCATCTTCTTCCGAGTGATGCTTGTAATGCGTACTCATAGTATGCATGGCAATGCTAACCACCGGTCCTTCCGGATAGCCGATTGCTCTGATTTGTTTTCCTGTTAATTTTAATTTACTCATTGTTTACTCTTTTATCTCATTTTCTCTTTCGCTCTTGCAACTCTTAGCTTTTTTTTGATACCAGCTTCAGTTCTTTGTGGCATCATCGTCTAGCCTAAGGCTAGATCCTTTCATCGACAGTACTGCTATTGGGCTTTTATTGAAGTGGATATTAAGGTTGACCACTTTTGAAAGGTGGTCGACCCATGCCTAAGAATTACTTTATTTGCTCTACCAACTCTTCAAACCACTTAGATTTCACGTTGGGCTTTTATCGAAGCGGATTTTAAGGTCGACCACCTTTGAAAGGTGGTCGACCTTAAACTAATTATTTTTACTCACCAGCTCATCAAACTGTTTCGATTTCACAAAAGCCTGCTTCTTTTTATTTAAATAAACTACTTCTAAATAACCTTCATCTGCCAGGTTTTGTAAGTCTGTCCTGGCTGTTTGATTGGAGACAGAAAATCGGGTTTCTATTTCCTTCACAAATAAAATAGTATTCGGTTCCTCCTGTATCCATTTTAACATCAAAGCCTGTCTTTCGTTGATATTTCCTAACCTGATAAAATCAACTGCTCTTTGCTTTTCTTCTATTTTCCTTTGAATATATTCTTTTAAGCTTTCGTACGCCAGTTTCATCGTACGCAACTTATAGTTTATGAAATAAGTGAGATCGTTGTCATCTATTTCACTATAAACAAAAGCTTTTGCATACTGATTTTTTGATCTTAGTATCAGCCTTGATATGGATAAATATTCTGTCAACCAATAATCATTTTTTAATAGATACCAGTAGAATAATGCCCTCGCCATTCTTCCATTCCCATCTACAAAAGGATGAATAAACCCAATTAAAAAATGTAGAATACAGCCCTTGATAATAGGGTGTATAAAAACATCTTCCCGGGTATTGTTAAAAAAGCTGTACACATCTTCCATTAAATTCGGTAACTCAGAAAAATCCGGAGGATAATGTACCACTTCTCCATCCATAACATCTACTACTTTTATTTCATTATTATCTCTAAATCTTCCTTCATCTTCTGGATCATCTAAAGTTTTACTGGTCACCAGCTGATGCAACTCCAATAATTTTTCCTGTGTCAAAGGCTTATCTTTCCATTGCAAAATTTTTTGTATAGACAAGTAATTATTTACGATCATCTGCTCCGATTTGTTACGAGGATGCTTGTTTTTTCGCAACATCTCTTTAGCAGCTTTTCGGGTTGTAACGGCTCCCTCAATCTGGCTGGAAGCAATGGCCTCTTCCATAATAGAATTGATTAAATACCTATTTTTTTCTTCTGCTGGAATAATTTCTTTTGATTCTAATGAGCCGCCAATATTTAGATCAAAATAGTGCAACCACTCCTGAATTCTGGTATTTAAAAACCAGTAAAACTGATATTTCCCAAATTGAATTCTGAAGGGTGTGTTCAAGCGTCGGACTTTAGCCATTGCCCAAATCTCTTCAACTTTAATATCAGTGGGGTGAGACAGATATTTGACTTTATCCCAGTAATAATAGTTTTCATTAACTTTATTTACCAACTTATTAAAATCCTCTCTAAGTAAAAGACTTCCCACTCTCTCATTTAGATGGGGTAAAATTTCTTTTATATGAGGAGCCCTTTCTATTTTTTTCATCCTAAAACCTCCTAGCTTTTGTAAAATTTGGAATGATTAGGAATAAATATAGTAAATTTTTACCTAAAACCTCCTAATTTTTGTAAAATTTGGAATAATTAGGAATTATTGAAAATGCTCAATAAAGTTGAAAAAGCTGAAGTGAGTGATCCGCCAAAGGCGGACAGGCAGCAACAATGTTTAATAGTAGTACTGAAGCTTAGTACATAATAACAAAAAAAATATACCCGACACCGGAGGGATGCCGGATATATTACTTACTTCTGTGCTACAAAGATCTGCTTCAACTGGTCGATCAATACACCATTACCGTTCACACTGATATTGTTGATTTTATCCGCTATTTTTTCGATGTATTCCATCTCTTTCAACTTGAACAACATCTGGTTGTCTTCCATCAACTTGGCGGTGTTTAACAAGCTACGGGTGCTGGCAGTTTCTTCTCTACGCATGATGATATTTGCCTGGGCTTTTTTCTCAGCCACCAATACCTGGTTCATGATGTCTTTCACATCACCTGGCAATATAATATCACGGATACCGAAACCGCTTACCTCTATACCCAAATTATCTGCTTTAGCTTTAACAGCATCCAAGATAAAAGGAACAATCGCTTCTTTTTTCTCCAACAATTCATCGAAGGTCAATCCAGCAATGTATTCACGTAAAGCCAATTGAAATGCTACGTACAACTGGCGGTCGTACTCTTTATTTTGCAATAAAGCTTTTTCAATGTCTACCACTTTGTATTGTGCATAACCATTGATACGCAAAGCAGCTTTATCTTTAGTCAATATTTCCTGTCCGTTGATTTCTAATTGCTGCATACGGGTATCTACTTTACCTACAATGATAGCAATGCTGTTCTTCCACCAGTAGTACACACCGCTGGCTAAAGTTTGTACATACTTACCGTCTACAAACAATACAGCTTTCTCGTAGCTCTCTACAGCGTACACACGAACGTAGGGTAATACCAATCTGTTCAACAAAGTATTGCGACTGATATTTTCAGTAATTTCTATTTTACTGATATCCGCTTTTACAAATTCATAGTTGACCACTCCTTTCCAAAAAGTGTAACGGCCGGCTGCCAATACCTGCTTCAATAAACCATTTTCGTATTGTAATACAATTTCATCATCACCTACTTCTACTACATGCAATGCTTCGGCTAACACAGTATCCTTCAATAAAATATTCAATTCTACCGGAGCAACAAATGGCTTTGCCATATCGTATACCTGTACAGTTTCGCCGAACCATAACCAATGGCTACCTTCTTTCAACATTTTTTTGTACATACCATTTTTAAATACCAAACCTACCTGGTACGCATTGATTGTAATTTTTTTCATAATTCTTCTTTTTATCTCTGATTAATAATTTTTAAAATAAAGCCTGTGTTGTCCACCATTCCATATTCACGGAAGTAAGTTTCAACTGATCTTCTGGTAGCAGTGGATATATATTTTTATCGGTTAATGACCGATAAGGAACATACATTAAGTGTTACCGAAATAGCAATGTATACACTTACCTTCAGGTGTTTACCGAATTGCAACCTCTCTCAATCACCTCCTAATAAGGAAGGATTTAAAGAGGCTGCCGGCAAACAACACTTGCTTTATTAATGACCACCATTTTTATAGAAGCGGTGTACTTCTTCTAAATGCAAGATCTGAAATCTTGTGCGTTTACCATTTCGTCATTCCAGCTTACGATGGAAGTAGGATTCGAACCTACAGTGTGTTCTGTTGCTCTGCCAGCTGAGCTATACCGATCGCAATCGGAAGAGGAGTCGAACCTCTGACCCACAGAGTGATGGTGGACGCATGCCGATGCATGTAACAGCATACAGTATATTACTATTACTGCACTACAGGGCTATACAGAAACCCTTGTCTGGTTTACAGCTATCAGCCGAAAACATCCATCTTCCCGTTGAGGAAGCTTTTTCGTTGATGCGTATTACGGCATCAACAATTATGTAAATACCTCTCCTAACCCCTCCAAAGGGTTGTACTGAATAATGTTTTTTGTTTTTTTCTGTTATACTCTGCACTCTGATAAATAGCCTCAATTAAATCTTTGTATTTTTCCTTTAAAAATTTAAAGGCATTTTCAGCATCAATTTTGCTGACCCAGGTAATACAGGGTATTTCGCCAAAACACTGAAAAAAGTAGGCTTTGGGTTCAAAATATCCTTTTCCAAAAATGGTATCACCCGTTAAGGTTGTTTGTTGATTATTCATTGATTACAATTTTTGGTTGATTATACCATTCTTCGTTTAAAATTTGTTGCAATGATTTTGATTTGAACTGATATTTGGGATTCGATTTGTCTCTTTTTTTGTTAAAATATTTTCCCCAGCCGTTATTTGCACTACCATTAATCAATCTCCAAAATCTACCTCCAATTCCATTCCAATCCAAGTAGTCATCAATTTCTTTTTTTCTCTTCTCCAATTCAATATCTACTGCTTTTACTTTAGTGATTAAATTGGGCCTAACACGCAATACAAAACGCCAGGGTTCTTTGAAAACGAATACTTTTTCCGGATGTTTCCACCACTTTTTTATAACATATTTTTCATCAAATAGCACAGCTTCTTTTTCTGTAAATTTTGCTTTTGCAAATTGTCTTTCATTCAATTCCAGAAGCCGCTGTTCTTTTACAACCCAATTTTTCTTTCCGCCCTTTCGTTTCTTCTTTTTAAAATCTTTTCTCCAGCTGAATTGTGTTGTATTAATTCTATCCAGTATTTTTTGATAAAAAAGTCCATGTCTACTCCTGGCTACATCATCTCTTAATACAAAGTATCGTTTCCAGCCTCTTACAATAGGAGGATGAAGGTCTACATATCCTAAGCTCTTTTGTTGATCGCTGATTTGATCCCTTTCTCTATTCAATCGAATCAATTTCCTTTCTTCGCCCTTTTTTTGATCACGTTTTTTTCTTCGTTTTGTTTTAATCCGGTAGCTAAGTATATCTTGCCCGAATTGCTGAATAATTTTTGTGTTCATAATAATTTAGTTTTACCGTTTGGCAAATACCACCGTTAGATGGTTGATTAGATTTCTTTATTATGAACTTGTAATTTTTTTTCATTGTTATATGTTTTTACCCCACCCCCAGCCCCTCTCCACAAGTGGAGAGGGGTGGAATAATGTTTATCTTAATCTCATTTCAGCCGGGTTAGCCACTTTTCTGCTATCGCTGGCTTTGTTGCTATTTGCTTTTTTATTCAACATACTTATTACCATTCTTACTACGGCTACCGCTATTATCATTTTCATTGGTATTGTTTTTAGAGATTCGACAGTTGTCCGACACCAAAAAATTTTGGGGGCACAGTGGAACAAAAAAAAAAAAAAAAATTTCTTTTATATTTTTATTTTTTTTTTTTTTTAGATATTCCACTGTTATCCGACAATTATATGGTGCCGCACAACTGTGCAACAAAAAACCCGATCATTTTTTTTGACCGGGTTTCATTTATTCGCTTGCTTACTTAGTAGTAAGCTAACCAACTTTTTTGTAAACTCGGTCGTATATTATAGGGATATAGCTTACCCATTACTGCATCAAAGCATGTTGGAATGCTATGATCAGCATTAAAGCGCTTGCCGCCGGGTGATTGATATATCCGCATTTTTTTCATTTTATTACCTGATTTAATCTTAAGATGCAGGTTTGCATTTTTTTACATAAAAAAACCCCAACTTTTTTTGGGGTTTCTATAATCTATGGTAAAATTAATTACTGTTCGACATAGGGCGCCCCAAGGTTTATATCACCTCCTACCGGACTAAACCAGGCTGTTGATTTGATATGATATTGATTGAGACGCATATTAAATGTTATTTTGACGGTGCAAAGTTAGATCGATTTTTTTTGAATAAACAAAATTTTAACAAAAATATTTTTGCAACAGGTGTACAAAAGTAATTTTTAATGATTTAATTGATAACGAAAAAATGTTGAGAAAAGATTAAATGTTCAATGGCTGCCGGATGCGAAGGGGTAGCCATGTGGAGCTTTGCGACACATGGCCGAAGCCCGGAGCAGCCGGGACTGATGTTGAACAAAGTGCTAATGGTGAAAGCCCCCATTTTTTTTAGTCAAATAAAATAATTTTAGAAAAATCAAACCTGTATCTTCGCAACGCAAAAAATATAGTATGCAACCGAAATACAAAAGAATTTTACTAAAACTATCTGGCGAATCATTAATGGGTGATAAAAATAGTTTTGATCCTATTAATTCTACTATTATTTCACAGTATGCACAGGAGATAAAAAAAATTACTGAGCTTGGCGTTGAGGTTGCATTGGTAATTGGCGGCGGTAATATTTACAGGGGCATGAACGAAGCAGAAAGTGGTATTGAAAGGGCGCAGGGCGATTATATGGGCATGCTGGCTACGGTGATTAACGGCATGGCAGTGCAAAGTGGATTGGAAAAAGCCGGCGTATACACCCGATTACAAAGCGCTATTAAAATGGAACAAATTGCAGAACCATATATTCGCAGACGTGCTATTCGCCACCTTGAAAAAGGGAGAGTGGTAATTTTTGGTGCAGGTACGGGCAATCCTTATTTTACTACTGATACGGCAGGCTCGCTGAGGGCCATTGAAATAAAAGCGGATGTAATTTTAAAAGGCACACGGGTAGACGGTATTTACTCTGCCGATCCTGAAAAAGATGCTACTGCCACTAGATTTGAGTCTATTTCTTTTCAAGAGTGTATCCAGAAAAACTTAAAGGTGATGGATATGACTGCCTTTACTTTATGCATGGAAAATAATCTACCCATCATCGTATTTGACATGAATAAGGCCGGAAATTTATTGAAAGTAGTTGCCGGTGAGAATGTGGGGACGCTTGTGAGGTAAGTGTTTTATGCATATTCAATTTCCCTTATTGGCATTTCATCATAAGTTTTACCAGCTAACATTCTGCCAGATTTCTTTTTGTTGATGCCACCCCACTGCTTAAAGAAAAATAAAACTTCTTGCTCATGACATTGCTGTTTTATATTCCAAACCCACCATTCTTTCATTGGTCTCGCTTTTCGGCCACTTTCACCACCAACAATTACCCAATTGATATCTTTTAGATTCATATTTGTCAAAGGCCCTATTAATGGTTCGCATGACAAAAACTTTGTTTTAGCATTTGTTTGTCGTAGAAAATCAATACGATTAACTACTCTCTCATCTTCTACAGAAACCCCCATCCAAATATTTTTAGTCCAATTTAATTGCTTATGAATTTCAAATAATCTTTCGGCACGCTTAGTAAGCACTTGAAAGATATGTTGTGGGTTATCATTCATTACATTAAATACTTCTTTGATAAATTCGGTGGGTATTTCAGGATGAAATAAATCGCTCATGGAATTTACGAAAACAATTTTTGGCTTTTTCCAAGTATAAGGAATACTTAATGCATCAGTATGGGTTTTTATTTTAAAACCATCTTTATATTTATCAATTCCCATTGCCATTAAACGTCTGGACATAACTTCTGCATAGCAATACTTACAGCCAGCCGATACTTTATTGCAGCCGGTGGTTGGGTTCCATGTCATTTCTGTCCATTCTATACTAGATTGTGCCATATATTACTTATATTTTGGTTTAACTATACCGTTTGCAATTTTTAAGGCTGCAGGATTATTTGTTGCCATCATAAAATGATACATGATAGAATTAGTAGAATTTCTCATTACAAAAGGTTCTGATACAAATTTGAAAATAGTATTCAATCTCTCTTTGTATAGAATACCAGCTTTCTGGATTGCATTTTGTTCTTTTTCAAAAACAGTTTCTTCACCAAATAATGTAATACGTTTAGTTTCTTTATAAAAATGATTTAATATATCTTCCTTTGTTAACCCTAAAAATCTTTCTAGCTTTTCTAACCATGAATCCGAAATCTCCCTATTGTTTTTTAATAACCTATTGATACCCATACCAGTAGGAACTAGAATCCATAAATCAACACCTAGATTTTTCAAACAAGCAATTGAACTCCAATTAACAGTCATTCCATAAGGGTCGATGAAAGCTATGGCTCGATAACTGCAGTTTTTCCGAAGAAATTCTGCCATACTTTCTAATCTCTTATTACAGTCATCAGCTACAACATACGTTTTCTTGTCAGGGAAACATGAATTAATTATTTTCTCCAATTCGGTCTTATTATTTTCATCCTTTTCAACAAAATAATACGTGTTAAAAGGTTTTGGATAATTGATTTCTAAAATTCTAATAGCTGCACCCTTAATAATTTCTAAATCTGCTTCATCATTCTTATATATATCCCCTGAACCTGCAAATCCATCAAAATATAGAATTTTATATTGAGGATACTTATTCATAATGGTTAAATATGCTTTTGCATAAGCAACAACCATTTCGATTTTTTGTTGAGTCCAATTTCCACCAAATTGATTCATAACTAGTTAATATAGATTAGCTAAAAACATCCCAAAAATATAATTTTAACCCTGAAAACTTAAAATTATATTTTAGATTTTCGGGGTTAGTATTAAAAAGTATCATTCAAAACAACCTCCCCTGCTGCCCTGTCCTTTTAAAAAGAGAAGTATCTAAGCTCCATTCTTCCGCATTCATCTTGTACAGCTTACCATATTTTTTGTACTGCTGTGCTACCAGCTGAGCAATATTTCCTTCGCCACGCATGCGTACGCCCCAGCGGCTGTCGTTTACCTTGCCATCATGGCTTTGCTGTATTAAATGCCATACTTTATCAGCGTGATTAGGAAAATTTTTATACAACCAATCGTGAAATAAGAATTTGATAGCGCCATTCAAACGAATAAAAGTATAGGCCGTAAAAGTAGCGCCACAATCTGCGGCGGCTTTCATGATACGCTGCATTTCATGCTCATTTAATCCGGGTATCATCGGCCCCATCATGATACCCATGCGTACGCCTGCCTTACTGAGTTCTTCAATTACTTTCAATTTTTGTTTGGCTGTTGTGGTTCTGGGCTCCATCATACGGCGTAACTCTTCATTGAAAGAAGTAATGGAAACCATGGCTGATACAATTTGCTTTTTGGCCATTTCTTGCAGTATATCCTTATCTCGTAGTATATAAGAATTTTTAGTTAGTATCCCCACGGGCTGGTTGAATTCATTGCACACTTCCAGCAAACCTCTGGTAAGCCTGTACTTTTGTTCTGCAGGCTGGTAACAATCGGTATTACCACTGAGCATAATGGGAGCACACTGCCACTTTGGATTCATTAAGAATTTTCGCAACAATTTCGGTGCATTGGTTTTTATTAAAATCTTTCTTTCGAAATCCAGACCTGCACTGTAACCCCAGTATTCATGAACATTACGGGCATAACAGTAGATGCATCCATGCTCACAACCGGCATAAGGATTCATACTGTAACCCATACCTACATCCGGACTTTCTACTTTATTGACTATGGTTTTAGCTTCCTGTTCCAAATACTGAGTTGGCAGGTTTTCTTCTTCCCAGTCATCGATGCCCTCGATGTGTTCTTTAGTTTTTTCATCTTTGAGAAATCGGTTTTTGGTATTGAACTGTGCCCCACGGCCTTGCAGGTATTGATCTGCTTCAGCTTTTTGACTGGCAGCGATTTTATGGTGGTCTTGTGGAAGTTGGTTTTTCATTATTGCTAAGTGTGACTAAGAGATAAAGAGAAAAAGAGGGCTAAGAGATGGTAGGGGAGGAAGAGAGCCAAGAGGAAAAGAATTAAAAGAATGATGTTTCAGATTATGCTTTCTCCTCATTATCCCCTCTTCTCTTTCCCTCCTAAACTCTTTTTCTCTTGAACCTCTTAGCTAAATAGTTCCCCCTGCTTTACACATACAGGCATATTTTGAAACTTAAATCGATGTACAATTTCGTACTTCATAATGCCTGGCTTTTTTTTGAGCAGCAACATACTATCTGAAATAAAACTACCCGTAAAATGGCGATGAGCATACTCCGTCCAGGCTTGTTGATATTGTGTATCGGTAAGTTTCTGTGTAATGCTAATATATGGCTCTACAATAAAATAGGGATCATGATCCGGAGATTTCATCAGCTTTTGCACTGTACGCAACTCTTTAATCAATCGCTGAATGGCATTTTTAGTAACCACCTGGATGAAAATAGTGTGTGTCGGCAAGCTTCCATAATCTTTTAAATCGACTTTAAAGGGCGCTGTTCCCATACTTAATGTTTGCAGACGCTGTATGATTTTTTTCTCCATCGCCTCCACCGTGACAAAACTTGCCAGCATAATATGTGGCTTAATAAATGACAAAGTGGTATGATACTTTTCGTTAAAAGACTCCCTCACCTTCAGTATTTTACTTTGTAGTTCTTCATGGGGATGGAGTATCAACATATATTTAGCCGTATTATATCCAATAGTATGCAGGTTATTAATTGTATACATATTAAATTTTTATTTAAAAAAATTATTAATGACAATATTTTTAGCATAAATTTACTAAAAAATTTAGTAAAACAAAATATTTATTTATGGAAATAGAAAAAATTTTTAACGCCGGTTATAAAGGAAGCAAAAAATTTAACCAACATAATATCCCTACGGCTAATGCAACGGGGTTCGGCGCTGCTGCGGACGACTACATGGAAAGAGGCATTGACCTGAATGAGCAACTTATTAAAAATAAACCTGCTACATTTTTTATGAGGGTAAGTGGCGATAGCATGGTTGATGCTGGTATTTACAACGGAGATGTAGTGATTGTAGATCGAAGTATTCGCCCTAAAAGCGGACAAGTTGTAATTGCTATCGTGGATGGAGAAATGCTTATCAGAAGATTAGAAATCACCATGAATAAAATGAGATTAATTCCTGAAACAGCCCGGCTATCAATCATAGACGTAGGAGAATTTAACGACTGCAAAATATGGGGTATCGTGACTAGTGTGATAAGGATTTTAGGTTCTTAAACAATTAAAAATGAAAAATGTAGAATTAAAAATGAATAATATCTAGGCTTTAGCCCAACAACGACATCAATAAAATAATATGAAAGCCATAGTTGATTGTAATAGTTTTTATTGTTCCTGTGAACGGCTGTTCAGGCCAGAACTGAACAATGCACCAGTTGTAGTGTTGAGTAATAACGACGGATGTATTATATCTCGTAGTGATGAAGCTAAGCTGCTGGGAGTGGAAATGGCAGGCCCATACTTTAAGGCAAAGCCTCTTATCCACAAACATCAGGTAGCTGTTTTTTCTTCCAATTATCATCTTTATGGCGATCTGAGCTGGCGGGTAATGGAAACACTGCGAATGATGTTGGGCAAACATAATGTAGAAGTCTATTCGGTTGATGAAGCTTTTTTAGATGTAAGCATGTTTCCTCAGAATCAATTATCGCATGCTACGCTTCACATACGTAAAACAGTAGAGCAATGGAGCGGCATAAAAGTTTCTGTGGGAGTAGCTCCCACTAAAGTTTTAGCAAAAGTTGCCAACCGACTATCTAAAAAGAATAAGGCGGCTACACAATGCGTAATGGTGTTAGACAATGAGCAAAAAATAATAAAGGCCCTCCACAACACGCCTATTGACGATGTATGGGGTATCGGCAGGCAATATGCAAAAAAATTGAAAGAGCAACATGCTATCTTTACAGCACTCGATTTGCGTAATCAAAAAGAAGATTGGGCAAAGAAGCACCTGGGTGGTGTGGTAGGTATCCGTTTATTAAGAGAACTTCAGGGAAAGCCTACAAATGACCTCCAGGAAGAGCTTACTGTAAAAAAGATGATTGCTACCACACGAATGTTCGGACATGCGGTGAACAATATAACCGATATTAAAGAAGCCATTGCTACTTACACCAGCAGGGCAGCAGAAAAATTAAGAAGACAAAAAAGTGCTGCCAGCATCATCAGTGTTTTTGTGGTGGAGAAAGAGGACCGGCATGATGCAGATTTTAGATATGGAGGAAGCAAAAGCACTTATACCACCTTACCTGTTGCTACTTCTGCTACCAATGATTTGATAAAACATGCAGTGATTTTAGTTGATCAATTATTCGAAAGTGGCAAACTGTATAAAAAAGCAGGCGTAATGCTCAATGGGCTGGTAGCAGATACTTCGATACAATCTAATTTATTTGCAGCTGAGCAGGATAACAATAAAAAATTATTAATGAACATGATTGATAATATTAATTTCTCTATGAGAGATGATATTTTAAAATTTGCCCGATCGGGTACTACAAGAAACTGGAAAATGCGGCAGGAAATGAGAAGCCCCCGCTATACTACACGGTGGGAAGAGTTGTGTGAAGTGAAATAGTTAAGATGTGTAGGTGTTAAAATGTTGAGATGGATTATGGCTAAAATAAGGTGGGTTGTGTGGCAATAAATGTAGGCTTTTGCAAGTGCAAACCACAAACAGCATTTAGTTGATCTATTAGATAAACAGCCAGCTCAGGAGAATGTAGCTCTTCGGGCATGTGAATAAAAAAATATAATTCCTGCAAACCGGTATCTAACCAAATTTTTATACGTTTTACCCAATCATCAATCCGTGTATAATCTGTAGGATGCAAACTATTGCTTACAAAACGAATAAAAGCTTTAGGAACAGTAAGATGCATATGCACACAATCTCTTCGTCTACTGATATCCGTTATGACTGCCCCAATACTCAATTTATGAAGGGTTGAAAACAACTCTGTTCTAATATCATTTTTTTCAAACCAATCCGAATGACGAACTTCTACAAAAAACTGAAATCCGGCTGGTAGTAATTTTAAAAAAGTAAATAATTCTTTCTTCCCGGAGGGAATAAATGCTTCACTCAACTGAATAAAAACAGGTCCTAAATGATTTTTAAATGCTGCAATGCCTTGTAAAAATTCAGCTACGATTGTCTCTTTTCCTAACAACCCATCTTCGTGTGTAACGCCTTTATACATTTTTGGACAAAACATAAAATCTTTGCCCTTTGCTTTCTCTGCCCACTTTTTTATACCTGCCTCGCTGTACACTTTATAATGCGTAGCATTTAATTCAATACAATTAAAATTTTGTGTGTAATAGTCTAAGAAATCCTTTTCTTTTGCATTTTCAGGGTAAATCTTACCTACCCATTCTTTAATACTCCATCGTGGACAACCCACATAAATAGCCGGACTTTTTGCAGGCGTTCCTTTTAATACTAATTTATTAAAATCAGGCTCCGAAGGCAGGTTGAAATTGATAGCACTTATCCGGCTAAGAGGTACTTTTCCAAAATCCATACAAGCTATTTTAATAACAGGTTAATAATACACAAGTCAGCGTATAGCCCTCTGCCGTAGTTTTTCGTAAATAGAAATGTTCATCAAAGTTAACAACATTCCATAAAATATATCTTCAAAAGGAATAGTAAAAATTCTAATTCTCAGATTTTCATCATTATTATATAAAACAACGGGTATTGCCGTTAAAAAACCATTTACCACCAAAAAAGGAATTAAAATTACAGCATAAGCTATTAAAAAATAATGTGCCTGAAAACTTTTGAAAAACTGCTTTAAAACGTATAAAAAAGCAATATAAGCTGCACACAAAATAAATGTCCAGGAAGTATAATCATTCTTATAAAAAATCAATCCAACAATGGCTAAAACGATACCTATTGCTTTTAATATCACATCAGCTAAGCATTGATTTTCTATACGAGGGAAATAACAACGTATACACTCATATATAAAAACACAACAATAAGGTACCACAAAAAAGAAAAGTACCTCTTCTATCGGAAGATTGATCAATTTTATCCCGACAATATAATTTTCGTGAAAGCTCCATACTTGTTGGGAAGTAAAATATATATCCCAAATAATGTACAAAACTGCCGGGATTGTCATGGCGGGAAAAAGATATTTCCATTTTTTATAAAAAGCCACTTTTTTGTCAAAGCTTAATAATAAAGGCCCTGTTATAGAAGCTGCAAGGATGAGAAAATATGTGTAATGGTCATTCAAAAAATAATCTTGAAAAATTTTATATAAAAAATTATTAAATCATAATAAATTATATATGATTCGATTATATATTAAAAATAAATTATTGGGCGTACTCCTAAAGATATACCTTAGCTTATTTAATATTTTTAGTTTTTTAAGAGCAAGAATTAAAACAATCACCTGCTAAAAATCTAATCCCAGCGCTACGGTGTACATAGGTTTGCCTCTAAATAGACCGCTCATAGTCCACGCTGCATCGAATCTTACAAAATAACCCAGTAACATACTTCTGGCACCAAAGCCATATCCACCGGCAAATGGCCCCAACCCACCGGCCTTAATACGTACCGTAACTGGCCCCGGAGGCGTATTATAAGCAACTGATGGACGCTTCAGAGAGTTGTACTTACCATTCCAGGCAGTGCCAAGGTCAATAAACTGAACCAACTGAAAATTTCGTAAAAAAGCATTGTTGATTGGTCTGTCTAAGAAAGTAGATAAAACAGGCAATCTGAACTCACTGTTGATTACCAATGCATTATTCCCATTGGCAACATTCTGTAAAAAACCTCTCATATTCACCGCCAGGCTTTGAAAAGTATAGCTTTGATCAGTGGCTACCGGAGTACTGGTATTAAAATAACGCTCTTTGATAACATTACCATTCTCATCTAATTTTTGATTATTACCAAACATCAGCCATCCATCAACACCCCCCAGGTAATAAATCACTTTTTGATTACCCCAGCTAAAATCACCGGCAGCCCTTCCAGCCCAAATGAAGTTTCTAAAAATAGGATAATAATACCGGGCGTCAAATCCGGCATTGAAGGTGGTAGGTCCATCTTTTGTAAGCACTTTATTAATCTGTCTGTTCCAGTCAATATATACTTTATAACGCAACCCATCCCAAATATTTAAAGAGGGATTAAATGTATTGTCATATACAAACTCTAAATGAGATACTGAAAACAACGTTTTATCATCCGGCTCAATTAATGAAGACGGCGACACAGAAGCAACCACCCCTCTGTCAGATCTTATTCCACTACTCAAACGAATACTTTTATGAATATCAAAAGGGAAAGCAATATTAGCCTGGTATAGGTTAGTAAATATTCTGCCTACAAAATTTCCAAACTGGTCACCTGCCTGCTGCACATTACGATAATAGCTAAGGCCCCAATCAACTCTTTTTCTTAAATTTTGAAAATTGGCAAACCATTCGTTGTCTTTTAAATTGGTAGAAAGTCTAAAACCCCCGGTAATCTTAAGATCTTCCATCAATTCAGAAGTTCCCAATCGTATCAATGCATTCAGAGGAGTATTGCTATTGAGCATAATTGGCCCAGGTTGATTAGGGCCACCCCAACGCTGATAGCGGTTGACTAATACAGAATTATTAAACCCAACAGAACCAAACTCAGCATAAAATTTTGGTGGCTTATAATCATATAGTTTGGCATTACCCAATACGTTTTCATCAGCAGGTGTTGTACTAGTAAATACTTTTCCAATCAGATCGCTATCTTTTTGCTCATTACTAAATTCATTTTGGAAAATATCATTCTTGTTGGTTGATGTATCGCCGGCAGGCGGTAAAGGCGATGTTTTCCCAGGTATTTGAGTATCCTTACTTTCTGCCATTACTTTTTTCATGTATGCCGTCGGCTGAGCGGTAACATTTCTTTTACGAAGAGTATTCTCATCAATCTTTAATTTATACAAAATCTTTTCATCACTTTGTCGGGTTACTTCGCTTACCTGGTTATTAGCACCGGCGATTCTGGTTTCATCCAACTTACTTTGATAATTGGTTAACGGAAACGTATAAGCACTATCGTTGGAGATGGAAACAATGGCTACACTATCAATATCAGTCTTTTTAAATACCCTTAATGTGCTGTCTACTTCTTTTTCGGATGGGTTTCTAAGAATTTCATCTCCAATAACCACTAAAGTATCTACTCCTGCTCTTTCAGTAGTAAAAAACCCGGCATAACGGTTGCCCACACCATTCTCATCGCTTACAAAAGTAAAGTGATTGACGTTGTATTGCATGGGATAACGGGCATTTCCGTATTTTAAATTAGATAGCTGTGTAATCTGGTTGAACTCCGCTTTATCGCCTGAATTGGTAACCATAAAAATATTGTAGCGATGATCACTGGGCAACACGGTTGCTGATGAAGATGCCAGTGCTGACGGCCGGTTACTGGCGAATATAATTCCGGTTTTATTCGGAAAAGCTACAAAAGATGGGTCCAAATCATCATATACATCATTCGTAATCTGCGTAACCTTTTCATTTTGAACATTCATGGAGTAAATATCGGTATGCCCATTTTTTACAGCACTCAGCAATAAAGTTTTGTTGTCCAGCATATACTTCATATCCTGCACCAGGTCAAACTTATCTGTCAGTGTTAATCGTACAGTTTTAATTCTTTTAACAACATCATACACAAAAAATTTAAGCTGCCCCTCCTGATTATACATCACGGCAATTTGTGTACCCTTCGGATCCCAGGCTAATAATGGATAATTAGGGTTTACTTCGTTTTGCTGGCTTCTTGTACCAAATTTCAATAAGGTTAAATCGTTATAATCTTCATCTTTGTACAATACTCTTACAATACCTTTTTTATACTGTGTTACTACATAAGAATTATTTTTCTTATTAGGATTCACATTGAAGCGGTAATAATTCAAACGTTTGCTAATATCAAATCCTTCAATATAATTTCCTTTGGGGTATGGCTTTCTTCTGGTAATATCTTTGTAATACTTGTCTTCATTCCACTCCATAAATTCTTTTAGCAGATCCTTAAATTTCTTCTTGCAGATTTGGAGGCTGGCTTTATTCAGGTTTTTGTAGATTCTTGTTAAATATAAAAAGTAGGTAACATTTTCTTTTTTGTAGCGCTCTTCAATATAGTACCAAAAGGCATGTCCGGCCAACAGTGGCTTATCAAAAGCAAACGGATAAAATTTACTATAGTTACCACTCAAAATTTCACTTTTAAGCTCATCGTCTAAATCGGTGCTCCAGTTTTCGCCCAAATAGGCGATATAACCATCGGTAAGCCACTTCGGTAAATCCAGCAAAGCCTGGTTGCTGGCTACTTCGCCCAAATCATCACCAAAAAGTACATTCTCCGTTAGTATTCTGGCAATCCCTTCCCGTACTTGTTTGAGTAATTTTTGATGATCGGCTTCAAAGTAAACCACCATTTTATTAGCCAGTAGTTTTGTAATTCCTCCTGTATTTTGCCAGTCGGTACCTAAGCCGATATTACTTTGTTGCATATCGGCAAACTGATTATACACTACTATATTGGCACGCCTTTGCAGGCTGTATTCTGCCTTTTTTTCAATATCGGGAAGTTCTTTTTCTGCAGCCTGAACAATATATTTAGCAATCTCTTGGCCATTTTGAGCAAAATATACATTGAAGTTTTTGCTTTGATAATATTGCCATTTAAATTTTTTATGCTGAATCCTGTTTTTCCCAAACTCAACAGCGTTTACCTGCCCTGAAGCAACACTAAAAAATAAACCTGCAAATATGGAAATGAGAAATATTCTGCGGTACTTTGCCATACTAAAAATGGGTATTTAACAATAAAATTAATTCTTTATTGAACCTGATCATAAAAATATCCTTTAAATGTCGAAAATATTGCTAAATGTTCCAAATTCAGGCTTTTACGTTTAATCCTATACAGGAAAATACTTATATCCTTTTTAATGAGCTGAAGGAATGTATCATTATTGATCCCGGATGCTATTTCAGCGAAGAAAAAGAACAACTTGAATCTTTCATTAGTAATCATAATTTGCAGCCCAAATACCTGCTCAATACCCATTGCCACCTGGATCACGTTTTCGGTAATAAATTTGTGCATGACACTTTTGGACTGAGCCTGCATATGCATGCCTTAGAAAAAACATTACTTGAATTGGCCCCGGCAACGGGATTAATATACAATACGCCTTTTGACAGCTATCAGGGTGAAATAATCTTTTTAGATGAAAAAGATATCATCACATTAGGCAATGATCAGTTAGAAATACTTTTCACTCCCGGACATTCACCGGGAAGCATCTGCTTTTATTGTGCCCAACAACATTTTGTTATCAGTGGTGATGTATTATTTCAACGAAGTATCGGTAGAACAGACCTGCCGGGAGGCGATTATAACACCTTGATTAACAGCATAAAAAATAAGCTTTGGCCTTTACCAGATGATACAAAAGTATATAGTGGCCATGGGAGCATCACCACTATTGTTGAAGAAAAGAAATACAACCCCTTTCTGGCATATTAAATGCCTTGATACATAGTGTTTTTCAATATTTTAGAGTCGTTTATAAATTATTTTTTAAATAAAAAAAATATTTATAAACCTTTTTCTATATTCCGTTAACCAAAAGGCCATATTTATTAAATTATCCCTTCATCGGGTATTTCGCAATAGCATATTTGTATCATAACAATTAAATAAATTTTTTATGAAACAAGATATCAAAATAGGCGAATTACTCTTCATATTTTATGCATCTGCAAATAATGATAATTTTACAAGCCCAAATACAGATAGCATTGAAAATCAATTAAATGTATTTCCTACACCCCTAACATTTAACGAAGAAGAAATTAAAGGAAGTTTTGAGTTTGGAAAAGGTGAAGAAGTGAACATTAGAATCAACAGCCAAATAAATGTATACGGAGTAGTAATTTCTAATAATAGCGAAAGGGATGATTTTCAACAAATTATCATTTCTACTCCACAATTACGCAATGCAGTATTACAAATAACAAGAACCGTTCAAGCCGATTCAAAAGTAAAATATGCCGCTTATGTAATCGATACAGCCTATGTGTATGATTGCCAATTGACAGAAACCAGTGCATATCAGTGCTCACATACAAAAAATAAATATGTATTAAGAGATATTATGCAATTGTGTAATAATTAATTGTCAACAATTAAAAGTTAAGAATTAAAAATTAAGAATTTGAAAATAAGTTATTTATATATAAATTTTATAACAAATAATATAGGTATAGTATTTCCTCTTTTTTCTTACCTTATCAGCCATACTGTTTTGAATAGCTACTAACAGTTTCCTTCCCTGGTTTACCCTTACACATTTACATCCAATATTAACAATTAATAAATATCAGAAATAGGCTTTTTGCAGCCCAAAAAATTTCTTTAACATTTTTTTATGTAATTATGAGATAAATAGCATCTCCCATACATGAAGTGGCAACATATAAATTATGAATTATAAGTTTAAGTTTAAATTTATAATTATAACTATATTTAATTTTAATTTAATATTTTAACCCAAAACAAAAAAGATGCAAACATTCACTTACGACGGAGATGTATTTCCCATGCCTGCAGGATTTGATGGTCTTTCCATGGAAGACTGGTACATGAAAATGACTCAAATTCGAGATCGGCTGATGAAAGCTGATGAATTAAATCTGGAACCCATGTACGATGAAGATGGTGACGAATTAGACGCTGCAGAAGTAGTTTTAATCAAAGAATTTGGTTTTCAAAATGGAGGTCACTGGGAACATTTTAGAAACTGGACCAATTTAAAATGGTCACAGGAAACCGGAGAATCACCAACCAATCTTGAATTTAGAATGGGCGGTATTGCCAGAGAGAAACTAATTGGAGCCGATATACAGCAGCAATCCGGCGCTGGTGGTTTGTTAGAACCTGTAGAGGGTATCACCATGGATCAATGGGCACAAACCAACGCTAAAATATTTAATGGCGGCGATTTAAATCAATTAATTGCTGCTTTAGGAATAGACAGAGCCAAATGGGATAGAGTAACGGCCGAATGGAATGACAGAATGAGCAAAGATACCAGCTTTGCCATTACAACTGCTTACGGTAATGCATTTGCCTCTGCTGCACAAGGCGCTACCGGCGCTGCAGCCCAACATGCAGCTTCGCAAGGTGTAGCAGGAGATTTGAGTGAAGAACCCATCTCTTATGAAAAATATGTAGAAATTATGGTGGCTATGGATGCTGCCAGCAGACAGGGAAAAAATGTAGATGATGCCTTTTTTGCACAATTCGGATTAAAAACAATCGACTGGTCAAACATTGGTATGTTTTGGAGTAAAAAATGGCAGCAAAACGCTGAGTATTATCATGAACTGGATACTGAATACACTAAAAAATATCAGGCTAAATATGGCATCTCAGATGATGCAGATGACGACGAGGACGACGATGATGATGACGATCTGTAGAATTCATCATTATGATTTTTTAACATAATTACATCGGGTAGATCAACCTCTACCCGATTCTCCATAAAATATTTACACATGTTCTTTTCTAGAAAAAGAGATTCGGATTTAAGCAAGTCTTCTACTCAAAATAAATCGATTGATATGGATAGCGTCGTTAATAATTTAATACAAAAGTTTGATCAGGAAAAACAATCTGTCATCAATCAGGCATTATCAATAGAAAATTTTTTCAATAAAGAATGGGATGAGTATTTATTATCCTGGAATATCACAGCACGAAGCATAACAGAAAGAGAAGACGATATTAAAAACGGCATACCGCTTTCCGGCGGCGCTTTACCCGTAGAAGTAAGGGAAGTGCTGGTAGCTTTACAGAATAAATATCAACAGGAGTGTAAGCTGTTAAGAAATAATCATGAGCAGGCACTAAGAGATGAAGATGAAATAGAAGAAAAGTTATGGGAGTTTGAACATCGTACACTTGAAGAAATGGCGGAAAAAGAGACCAGGCGTTATATCAAAAAGATAAAAAAAGATACCAGCTCTTCATTAGATAATGCGTTAAATCATGCCGAAGACAATAAAAACAAATGGTCGTCAAACTTAAATGAAGCCACCTCCTATATGATTCGTTGTAAAAACTGCGGCGCTGCCCGTTTGCATACTGATCAGTATGATAACTGCAAATTCTGTGGTAGCGATTTATTTGAAAAAATTGAAAAATAGATTGCTTCTGCTAAATCAAGCAGAAAAATAATGAAAGGTTAAACAAATAAAATTAACACAACACTACTATGTTTGGATTTTTTAAAAAGAAAGATAAGCAACCCCAAGAGCAGGAAAAAAATAATACTTCCACTCCATTACCCAAAACAAGTAACAGATATGATGAAGATGATGATGACGACGAAAACAATGATGACGAAAAAAATCGGGGCCCTGTCAATCCCAGTCCTAAAGCAAAAGAACTGATTACAAAACTGGAAGATGCCCTCAAACGCATACAGGACAAAGCAACCGAAATTTTAAAGGACGCTGAAGAAAAATCACAACCTTTTATTAACGACACTTTGTTTGACACCCAGGCAATCCATCAATTCTGGGGCGCTGTTGAACATAAAGCAGTACGCAGCCTTGGAGATAAAGTGGATGAAAAATGGGACAAATTTTGCGACCTCACCGATGAAGCAGACCTTACTACGGATGATATTGATTTACAAGAAACAGGAAATTTAAGAGATGATACCAACCACTGGCTTGAAGTAGAGTATCAACGGTATTACGTTAGAGTATTAGCCAAAGCAGCGCAAAAAATCTGGCAAAACGCTTTGCAGGAAGATACCGTAAAGCAGTTTGCATGTAGCAGTTGTGGCGCTCCGCTGGATTTAAATAAACAAATATTCAAAGCAATTAATTTAAAATGTAACTTTTGCAGTTTTGTAAATAGTTATGAACCCGCCGATAAAATGCGTATGGCAGAAGCCTTTGCTGTAGAGCCATTATGCAATGAAGCTGCTTTTGAAGCATGGGAAAAAATGCAATGGATCCGCCGACAGGCAGAAAGAGAAACCGATGGCGGCAAAAAATCAACTATAGATACCCTGGATAAATGGGAGGCTGCCGCACTACATTATTGGAACATCTGGTTTAAAAAGCGGGAAGAGTTGGTTGCCGACTATGCACCCAACACCCAAAGTGGTATTGATAATAAAATGGAATGGGTATGGAAAGATATTCGTAGAATGAATAATCAATGGGTTAGTAAACGATAATAATATCTTTAATTCGAAAATATTTTTTCACTTTTTAAAAAAACTATATGAATTTTTTAGAAAAATTAGGAGCTACTTTGGCACTTTTAGGCATACTGGCCATTGTTTTAGATTTTTTTAATCGAGTACCCCGTGTATTGAT
Source organism: uncultured Ferruginibacter sp. (assembly GCA_964586215.1). Lineage (GTDB taxonomy): Bacteria > Bacteroidota > Bacteroidia > Chitinophagales > Chitinophagaceae > Ferruginibacter. The sequence goes on along the minus strand of CAZPHA010000003.1, from coordinate 52,423 downwards.
GTGGATATATAATTGGGGCGATGGTACAGCATGGATCATAAAAATTGGCCTTACCGTTGGCGGAGGCATTTTATACTGGGTAGCCAGCAAGCCTAAAAATACGCCTTCAGATCAGCAACCCAATAATTAATCAATTATAACCACTCTGTTTTATGGGACTTGGACAATTCATCAAAGATCAGTTTCGCTCAGTTATTCAGTGGGAAAACCCACAGCCTTACGAGTTATTTTATAAATGGACCGATAATGGTGATGAAATTAAAAATGCATCTAAACTAATTATCAATCCCGGCCAAGGCTGTATTTTGGTATATGAAGGTAAAGTAGCACAGGTTTTAGAAGACGAAGGTTTATATGATATCAAAACGGCCAATATTCCTTTTCTTACAGATCTGAAAAAGTGGATGCAGCTTATGGAAAGTGAGCATAAAGTAGGTATTTACTTTTTTAGAAAAGCTTCCATTTTGAATGCTCGTTATGGTACACCAAGTCCGATTAAATATCAGGATCCGGTATACCAATTTCCGGTTGGCCTGAGGGCATTTGGTAATTACTCTTTTAAAATTACCCGGGCTGCTGAATTTTTTAAAGAAGTGGTGGCTTCAGCCAATAGCTATGATACAGATGACATACAGATCGTAATCAACTCCAGAATAAGTCAACCATTTGCTGATTATTTAGCCAAATCAAAGTTTTCATATGCCGACATTGATGCTAACCGGGAGCTGATTGCAAACGACCTGGCAAGCAGGCTGATATCCATTTTTGATGCCTTAGGATTTGAAATGAAAGATTTCAGAATTGAAGGTACCAGCTTTGATGAGGATACACAGCAAAGAATTAATAAAATCTCTAATGTGTCTGCAGATATTTATGCAGCCAAACTTGCCGGCTTAAATTACAGCGAACTACAACAAATTGAAATGATGAGGGATGCCGCCAGAAACGAAAATGGCCTGGCCGGTATAGGGGCTGGGATAGCCTCCGGGCTCCAAATGGCAAGTTCTATGCAAAACACCTCTTCCAAAGAAGCTGCTCCAACTGATATTATGGCTAAATTGGAAAAGCTAAAACTCATGTTTGAAAAGGGGCTGATTACACAGGAGGAATACGACAAGAAAAAAACACAGTTATTGGAAGAGCTTTAATGATTTGTAATTACATATTTACATATAAAAAATAATAAATTTTTATAAAAAATTAATAATCATTTTATTATAAATAATAAAAATAAAGTTGTGATTTTGGCGTGAAAAAAATTTTTAAAAAAAGTTAAAAAAAAAGCATAATTGGCATAATTATTGAAGATATTTAAGCAACAAAATCAATATCTTAAATTATAGTTAGATTAGATAATAACTATAAAAAAATATAAAGTATTGAATTTTTTTAAATCTTTTGCCTATTGAAAAGCTTTTTTTAAGTGCTATCTTATGAAATATTTGACAATTTTAGAAAATGGCGAGGTTTGGCCGGGAATAGAAACCAATGACTCAATTGTTTCTGTTAATGGTGGGACCATTCGGGTGGGAAGATATAACAAAAAGAATTATTTAGGTAATATCTTCTATTTGGATACCCCTCATAACGAAATGGAGTTGATAAATGAGTTGAAAGATCATATTAAGGCACAAAATGAGAATTTGCTTAAGATCGATGATGCTAATTTACATTTTGTATGTCCAAAAGAAATAAGTTCAAGATTTGTTTGGCATAAATAATATTTATGCTATCTATATAAAGATATTTAAACATGGTTTAGGTTTTCATGGATAAGGACAAGGGGGAGTATTTCTATACACCCCCATTTTTATTTGTGAGACTAAATTTTTGTAATTCGCCGAAGGCGAAGCAGCAAAAATTGTAAGTCGAACAATCCCGCCTTTGGCGGAAGGTATAATACCCTGCAACTGGCTGCAGAAGAAGGGTTCGGGGTTTGCCCCGTGGTTCATACCTGTGATTTATAGGTTTAGGCTCTCGAATGTACTCGTAATACTTTATAAATATAATAAATTTATTTTATATTTCCAATTCTAATTGAATTTTAATAACACAAATTATTACCCTCACCAACTACATCTTTCAGGCAGGAAATTATACGAATTTTCCAGATTTAATTATAGCCTGTCTTCACGATTCAACTTATGGCGAGTAAATAGGTAAATAGCCAACCACTATAACAAACATTTTCCATTAACCAATCATCAACTATCCATTATAGCATGGTATTTGCATAGCATATTACATACTTATAATTTTTACATATGACTAGCAGCTTAAGATTAATCATTATACTGGCATTTTATATGACAGGGTGGATAGAAAGTAGCTATTCACAATTAATAAAAGTCATGGTAAATGTAAGACCACCTTACAGCCTGGAGGCTAAGAATTATATTCAGCAGGGGAATAATGTGGTTATCACCATGATCAATACCACGGCCATGGTAAAAAAAGCCAAAGTATTTACTTACCTGGAAGGTATAAACAATGGCGTACAGATCATGTTAAACCCAAGCTATGTAGCATTGCTCCCTTTAACATTTATGCCAGGTGAAACAAAAGTGCTCACCTTAGAACAGTTGAAAAGCTACAACGGTATTCCAGGCATCAATGATATCTTGTTTCAACGATATAATAAAAGGCAATATTTTAATAATGGAACCTTACCCGAAGGGCTATACAAAGCATGTATCAGTTTAATTATAGATAATGATATTAGCAACCCTTCTTCAGGCTGTACCACTTTTTCCATTAGCGGCTATGACCCTCCAATAATATTAAACCCAAAGCAGAACGATATGGTATCAGCTTTACAACCACAAAATATTTTAATCAATTGGACACCTACAGGTATGAGCGGCAGAACAAGGTACAGCTTAAAACTGGTAGACCTTGATATCACTCCTGTGAACAACCCTAATGACGCTTTTATAAATAATTTTACTCCTTTTTTTCAAGAAAAAAATATTATAACCAATACCTTTGTGTATGATCATACGAAGCCCAATTTGATCATTGGACACAAATATGCATTAGAAATTACCGCTTACGATCTTCATAATACTTTATTATATAAAAATAATGGCCATAGCCAGGTTATAGTGTTTACTTATAAAAAGGGAGTTAGCCAGGTAAATACAGAAATGGCAAAAGATTCACTTTTGAAAAATAGTAATAATATCGAGTAATAATAAAGAATTTAAAAGCAAAAACTGTATAATTTTATTTAGAAAAGGGAATAAAATAACAATGCAAAAAAGCTTATCCTTTATATTTTTCCTGATGATGTATTACTGGATACAAGCTCAGCCTTTGGTATCTCCCCCCCAGCGCACATCAAAAAAAATAAAATGGGATGGCGTTGTAAGTGCTAACACCACCTTTTATGGCACCAATAGTACCTTTAATAAAAGTAATCCTTTAAGCGCTAACCTGAATAGCAATCTTACACTGAATATTGCTGAAGTAGTAGATGTTCCTATTAGTTTTACGGTAGGCAGCTATCAACACTCATCGGAAAGTCATTTTTTGCAATGTAATATTAGCCCACACTATAGATGGGCAACGCTCCATGCAGGCAATATCAATCTCACATTTAATCCTTATACTTTGGCGGGTATTAGCTTTTGGGGCATAGGTACTGAATTGAATCCCGGAAAATTTAGATTTTCTGCCCTATACGGACAATTAACTCCTGCCGTAGAAATTGATACTACAGGAAACAGTTTGCGACCTGCTTCTTTCAGGCGTATAGGCTACGGTGTAAAAATGGGCTATGGGAATGGAGAAAATTTCATCGATCTGATATATTTCCATGCAAAAGATGCTAAAACATCCATTACCAGTTGGCAGGATCCGAAAGTTCAACAAAAGCTGGGGGACGCTGCTTTATTAACTCCACAGGAAAATAATGTGGTGGGGCTTTCTTCCAGATTAGCGTTAACAGATAAACTAAATTTTAATATGGATGGTGGTATTACTTTTTTAAATAAAAACATTGCAGATACACAGCAAACAAAACCCAAAGGAATTAATATTTCTAACACCAATAAGCTTCAATATGCCGGTAAGGCTAGCCTGGGTTACAATATAAAGGATTTCACAATTAGCGCCAACTATGAAAGGGTAGTGTCTGATTACACCACTTTAGGAAGTTATTTTTTTAATAATGATATTGAAAATATTATCCTTTCTCCGGCAGGTACTTTTTCAAAAGGTAAAGGCAATTATAATGTATCGTTTGGCATTCAGAAAAATAACCTGGACAAAACAAAAATCAAAACAACGCATCGCTTTATTGGCAGCGGTAATATTTTTTATAACCCAACTGAAAAATGGATATTAAGCGCCAACTACAATAATTTCATGACAAGGGAGTTTGCGTTACAACCTATTTCGGATTCATTTCTACTCAGGCAGGTTAACCAAACATTTTCTTTTACGCCCACCTATGTGGTAAGGGATTCACTCACCACACACACGTTTTCATTTACTGCCAATTATAATGATGTAAATGATCGTAATATACTCACCAAAAAATTCGGCAACATGCGAACTGCTATGTGCAGCTTCAATCATTCATCTTTATTTGCAAACAATAGCATCAATAGTGGAATTAACTTGAATCAAATAAAATCATTTATTGGAAATAATGTTCAAATCGGCGCTACCTTAGGATATGGCCAAAGTTTTCTTCAAAGAAAAATAAATGCTAATGTTAATATCAATTTAAATATTAGTTATGTAGACGGCCAACAGGATGGATCTGTTCTTAATGGATCAGCATCAGCCAGTTATGAAATTAGCAGCCACCATTTTTTGACATTCAACACCACCCTTATTAATACAAATTCTAAAAAGTTTGACAGTTATGCTGAAATTTTGGGATCTGTTACCTATCAATTACGGCTAAACTGATATTTTAATTTGATTTTCAAATAGTAATACATACTAAAAATTTAATTATTTCGTTATTGTATTCAACCTCTAAATCCACCCGTATGAAAAAAACTAGCGAATTAGTACTAACCCTTGTCTTCTATTCTTTATTAGTAGCTTTTACAGCCTACTTTGTAATGATGGGAAGTGTGTAGATTGGATGATAGATGATAGTTCATAGATGACAGGTGATAGACAGCCAACTCTCTAATGCTTGCTGTTTATTTTTATTAAAGCCAAAAGTTTTCCACTATCAACTATCATCTATCAACTGTCATCTAACTTACTAGTAGCTTTCCTGCAATGCCAAAGATATTTTAACCATGGTGCCGGTCGGGCTGTCCAGATCAATCACTTCCACTTTATCATTGATGGCATTTTGCCTGTTAAATAGCTCAATTCTTTTTAGCGTAATTTCCATACCATGAGAAGTACGTTTTTCCAGCTTATTTCTATTATGGTGTCTTAATACTTTAGCCTTTTCCCTGCCGATACCATTATCATAAATTGTGCATATTATTCTATCATTTTGCTTAAATACTGATACTTTTAGCAGTCCTTTTGTAACAGAAGGTAATAGTCCGTGTAAAATAGAATTTTCTACGAATGGTTGAATAATTAACGGAGGTACTTCTGTATTGGCAGCCTCTACATCATCGCTAATTTCAATGGAGTAAATAAATTTATTCTGAAATCGTATTTGCTCCATTTGTATATACAGTTCTACAACCTGAATTTCTTCTTCCAAAGTAATTTTTCTCTTTCGGGAGTGATCTAAAATTAACCTTATCAAACGGGAAAATTTAGTGATATAGACATTGGCCTGCTCACTATTATTAAGACTAATAAAAGAATTTATAGTATTAAGGCTGTTGAAAATAAAGTGGGGGTTCATTTGTGTACGTAAAGCGCTCATTTCTAATTCGCTTAGCTTTACCTCATATTCAGTTTGTAATTGTGCCTGTTTATTGATTTGTGTTACCCGATACCTGTAAGCAGCATAAATAAGCGCCCAAAGCAGTAGCAGAATGATGGACCTAAACCACCATCGATTCCAGAATGCAGGTAGAATTTTAATATGCACCTGCTGATTGGCAGAAAACCATTTTTCTCCATCAGCAGAAGCCTGCACTATAAACGTATAATTTCCCGGAGGGAGGTTTGTATAGCGAGCCTGCCGCTGATCACCAGCGTATGTATAAGTCGTATCTAACCCCAGTAATTTAAATCTATATTGAATGGAAGTTGCCGTATTATAATTTACTGCAAGAAATGAAAAGGTTAAACTATTTTGGTTATAACTTAAATTTAATTGCCTGATATCAGGATAGTTGATAATTGAATCCTGCATTTCAATTGAGGCAATAACTACATTTAAAGAATCAGGTGTATATTCTAATTGCTCAGGATAAAAATAATTAAGCCCCTCAGTGCCGGCCACTAACATTTCATTATCCTGTGAAAGATACAAATTATTTAAATTATGAAAGGTTAAGCCATCTTTTGCGTCAACTTTCTTTAAATTTCTGCTGTGGGTATCATACATACATAATCCCCTATTGCTAAGTATCCAAAGCATCCCTTTATCATCCAAAACCAGATCTTTTATATTGTTACTAAGTAGCCCATTGGCCTTGCTTAATAGCAGCTTGGTTATAAGGTTACCGGAATTAACTAAAAATAATCCATTATTGCTACCGGCGTAAATATCACCGTTTGGCGCCAAAGCTAACGCCTGAAAGGGTTGATGTAAATTACCTACATGATATAAGCTATCATGTATTTTATCATAATAGTACAAACCATTTTTCTGTGCCAGCCACCAATTATTTTTTGCATCTGTTATTGCGTAAAATGTAGTATTGGAAGCAATTTTACCCAATATGGAGTGCTTAAAAAAGGTTTGAACCTTTTTTGTTGCAGGATTGAATAACGCAAAGCCTCTATTTGAACAAATTATAATATTCTGCTGATGATCATTTACCAAATTCAAAATATCATTGTCCGGAATCGAATTATCAATATCATTCGGTCGATGTTTCAGCATCTCAAACGTTCCATCAGGTAGTAACATTCCCATCCCGTCTCCTTCACTACCTATCCACACTCTATCCCATTTGTCTACAGTAATACAATGTATTGGCTTCGTCTTTGCCACAGCTATTTTAGATTGAGCAAACGGATAAAATGTACTGACGTCCGTTCGCCTATTCCATAAAGCAACACTATTATCAGTAGCAATCCACACATTACCCTTTCTATCTTTTACAACATCATTAAAATTTCCATCATACTGAATGCCCTTATTATTGATTAAATATTTCTGAGTAGAAACAGGTTTATTTTGAGTAGAAGTGTATGACAAACCATTTGCCTGTACAAATAAAACACCTGCCTTAGATACAAAAAGGCCTTTGCAAAAATTACTTTTTAAAGAGCCGGGATCGGCAGGGTTATGCAAAAGATGCTCGGCATATTTATCCTGAGTATTCAAAATGTAAACCCCGTTATAACGGGTTGCAAGCGAATATGTATTTTTTCCTAATGATTTTATATCGCAGATATCTCCATTAATAGGTAAACTATCGCTCGTTTTCCAATCGTTAATTCGCTCAAGATCACCAGATCGAATATCCATTAAAGTAAGATTGTCATTAACATCGCTTCCAAGGATTACACTGTTGCTATCAATTTTACATATACTTACAACGTTACTATGCCTGTATTCTTGCTCAATTATTCGTTTCTGTACGTCAATCAAAATTAGTTTCTCTTTAAACCCCAAAAGCCATTTACTATTATTCAGATAACAATAACTTAAAATATCTTGATATGTGTTAGTGAGTTTATTATTGAAAATGATACTTTTTTTTACCTGCAATAAATTATTGATAGTATAAATATTATTTTTTGATATCAATACAATATCTCCATTATCGCATTGTCCTATTATCTTAGAAGTACTAATATTATCGTATGAGTCATCAACTTTAAGAAAGCTGAATTTGGCATCCGATTCTTTTTTATACTGAATTCCGGCATCAGAGCTTAGCCAGATGGCGCCATTTTTATCGCAAAAAATTGTCTGAATGTTATTATTAATAAGACCCGAGTTATCCGGACAACTGTAGTAATTTAATTTATTACCATCAAAAATGTTGATTCCCTCATCACTAGCAATCCAAAGCCTGCCTATACGGTCTTCCGATATAGATAGCTGCCGGTCGCTTAATAAGCCCTCAGCAGCAGAAAGATGACGGAAAAAATAATGCTGTGAAAAGCTACTAGTTGTTGATAAATAAAGCAGTATAATTATAAAAAATAATCTTTTCAATAGATTATATTATTATTAGTAAATATACATTAGCCCTATGATAAATCAAAAAAATATAGCCGGCAGTATGCTTATTTTTATCCTGATGTTTTTATTAGAGCACCTTTTTTGTTATTTTTAACCCAAACTTTATCATAATCTTTCAAAATTAATGTCCCTGAAGGGTTTATTATATATTATTTTTTTTACCATTCCTGTCTGCCTAAGCTCTCGTGCCCAACCTGATACTTATAAAGCAGACAGCTGGTCAGAAGTATTTCAAAAAAAATCTGGTACTGTTACCGCACTTTGGTATGATATTGAGCCCTTTATATATACAAACAATAATACCCTAATGGGTGTAGAATATGAGGTAATGGAGTCAATAAAGGTTTATTTAAAAAATAAGTATGCTATAGATTTAAATATCGAATGGATAAACGCCGGGTCTTTTGAAAGCATCTATTCTCAGGTAAAAAATAGCAAACAATCGGGACTTTTTGGCTGGTCTTACTATTCAATAACAACCGAAAGACAAAGAGAGGTTAAATTCACTTCCCCTTACATGCCGGATTTAAATATTTTAATTACGGATAATAACCAGCCCATATATTCTATTGCACAGGATTTTGTGAATAAACTTCCGGAAATGCGTGCCTGCACCATGGAAGGAACAACTATGGAAGAAGATATTAATAATTTGAAAAAGAACTTTTTACCCTCATTAAAAATCATCACAAAAAATGACGATTATGATATTATGCGTTACGTAGCCGACCATGAAAACGCTATCGGATATGTACCGTTAAGTACTTATATAGTAGGATTACAAAAAGGTATCAAAGTAAAACGTCAGGATATCCTGATAAGTAGAAGAGTTGGCTTTGCAGGAGTAATGCCCATGAAGACCGACTGGTCGCCAATTATGAATGAGTACTTCAGTACCAACGAATTTAAATTATTAACTACTAAAATAGTCCGAAAATATTTAGGAGACGATGTAACAGATTTAGTTTTTGGTGTATCTATGTCCGATAGTTTAATCAAACAGAAAAACGACCTGGAACTAGTAACCAAAGAAAAAGAAATTGTTACACAACGTTTAATAGCCAGCGCCATTGAAACAGAAAAAGAAAGAATTTTTAGAAACATCATCATATTAGGCGTTGTTATAGTATTAATTTTTATAGCTATTTTATATAGTCGGTTTGTCTCCAACCAAAAATTTGCCAAACTACTTCAACATCGCAATGAAACCATTATTCTTCAAAAAGAAGATATAGAAATGATGAATAAAAAATTGGAGATGAAGGTCTTATTATCCCAAATGAACCCCCACCTTATTTTTAACTCTTTAAACGCCATACAATATTTCGTATCTCTGGACGATAAAAAAAACGCTACAAAATATATCAATAACTTTTCCAGGCACCTAAGATTATTGTTGAATAACGCCTCAGCAACAACTGTTACTATCGAAAACGAGGTAAAAATGCTTCAGCAATACCTTCAGCTTGAACAGCTTCGTTTTGATAATAAATTTGATTTTAACATTAGTGTAGATAAAAGCATGGCTGATAGGCAACTGGAAATTCCTGCTATGCTTACCTACCCCTTTGTAGAAGCAGCACTTTACCAGGGAGCGCTTATTAAAAAAGGAGAAAGGGGAAATATTGTGATCAATTTTACAAAAAAAGAGGGCTATGTTAAGATAGATATTATTGACAACGGCGAAGGAGGAGAAGCAGCTAGTAACTTCTTAGCCAAACGAGAAGGAAACGAGTTTCATAAAGGTATTGATTTTGCCTTTGAGCATATAGAACTACTTAACTATCGGCAGCAAAAAAAGGTTACCGTACAACAAACGGATATAGTTACTGCCGATCAGCGTATTACCGGCAGTAAAGTAACAATAAGTATTCCAACTGAAATAACAATATAAAGCCGATTTCCTACTCAAATATTAAATTGCAAAAACTCTCTTTTTCCATGCCCTGTAATCCACCTTTTATACTTTAATCCACAATTAATTGATAACCAGCAACGTTAATATTTGTGTAAAAAGTATGCAGAATGATAACAATTAAAAATAATCCTTTCATTAGAGAACCTTTTTTGTTATATTCATAGCTTAAAAGCCCCTATTGAGTCATTATATTTCAGGGAAATCCCTGGTATAGCACTTGCAATAGGGTACAACGCAAAACTTAATATTATTAGAATCAATGGGCTAATTTTTAGCAATGATGAGAAATAATAAAAACAAAATGTTATGGAATAGTATTGAACAATGTAAAATTTAAGCTCATTCTTAGGATGTTCGCTTTGGTCAAAAGAGGGGAAATGTTTGTGGATAACTACCAAAAAGCAGCTTAATATAATAATAGTTTTGGTGGTTTCATTAACCTAGAATACTATCCCTTACGCAAACCCTTTAACTTATCCATTTTTCCAAATGGTGGGTAGTCATTTAAAAACTTAAAAAACATAACCGGAAAATGACAATGCCATCAATTTAACAATAAACTGGCTGTTTAACAGGTCCTCAAATATCTAAATTTAGGTATAGCATAATTTGGTAGTGAACATTGAATATTTTCTTTTTTTATTGAGATAATAACATAAACTAATGATACTTTTCTTTAAAAAGCTATGGCGAAGTATTTCCTTCTCAGGCTTAAACAATTCCATGGATTCAGACCTGAAAAAGAAAATTATTTTATGTAACCGCATTGCATTGTTGGCAGGCATTTTAATTACACTCACCAGTCTCAACTTTTTGAGGTACCCTACATTATTTTTCATGATGATAAGTGCTTCCTTTATTTACGCCTCACCTATCTTATTCAATAAATTAAAATGGTATAATTTCGGCCGTTTTGTACTGGTAGTATCCCCTCCTATATTTACTCTAACGGGAGGAGGACTTATGACTGACGGCGCTAATATTTCCTACAAATTTTCACTCATATCAATCATCATCTGCCCTATCCTTATTTTCCAGCTATCCGAAAAGCTTAAAATGTGGATTGGAATTATGTGGGTATTAATCTGTTTCCTATTATATGACTATATTACCGATAGCCTCAGCCGTTTGCCCGAAATCAGATCAGATACAGATGTGGAAACTCCCTACCTTATTACCATAGGCGGCTTTGTTACGATGATCTTTTTCATTATGGCCTTCAATTATTTAATGGGCATCAATAAAAAAAATGAAAAAAGGTTAGATGCCATCTTACACAATGCAAAAGAAAAAAATCTCATCATCTCAAATAAAAATCAACAACTGGAAGAACAATTTCAATCTATCCAAAAGCAGCGGCACGAAATTGAAAACATGAACCAAATATTAAAATCGCAGGTACTCAAAGCTCAAATGAATCCACATTTTATCTTTAACTGCTTAAACTCTATTCAGCACTTCATTATGCAAAATGATGCTGCTCAGGCTATGGGATATATGTCTAAATTCTCAAAGCTTATGCGACAGGTGCTGGAAAACTCTACCAATGAATTTGCCTCCATTGCTGACGAGCTAAAAACATTATCTTATTATATCGAACTCGAACAGCTTAGATGCAATCATGGCTTCGAATATGAATTCATAATAGACGAACAAATCGATCAGCTTAATACCGAAATGCCTTCTATGCTGCTGCAACCTTTTGTGGAAAACGCTATCCTGCATGGCCTACGCAACAAGCCAACCGTAGGAATGTTAAAAATTATTATGCTATATCAGCATGAACATATCCTTTGTATAATTGAGGATGATGGTATTGGCAGAGAGGCCGCCGCCAAACTAAAAATGGCCAAAAATATTTCACACAAAAGCAGAGCTATCGATATCAATACAAAAAGAATTGCACTAATGCAAAGTAATGCAGGCATAATCACTCAGGATTTAAAAGATGAAAAAGATAGCCCACTAGGTACAAGAGTGGAGATTAGAATACCTATTAATGATTAACGTACAAATAATGAGGTTTTTTTTCAAAAAAATATGGCAAAATGTTTCTTTTTCAGGGCTGAACAATGATATGAATTCAGACTTAAAAAAGAAAATTATTTTGTGTAATAAAATTGCTTTTTTAGCAGGCATCCTAATATTTTTTAGTACACTAAACTTTATTCGATTCCCAACCGTATTCATAATATCGCTAATTTCTGCATTTACATACGCATCCCCTATTATATTAAATAGATATCAATGGTATAATTTTTCACGTTTTGTTTTGGTTATAACTCCTCCGATATTTATTCTTATTGGCGGAGGGCTTATGACCGATGGCCCTAATACTTCTTATAAGTTTTCGCTCATATCTGTTATTATCTGCCCTATACTTTTATTTCAACTATCAGAAAAAAACAAAATGTATATTGGTATAGCATGGATTATATTATGGTTTCTGTTATATGATTTTATTACGAATAACATTGGTCGTTTACCTGAAATAGCTGCAGATACAGATGCAGAAGCACCTTATCTTATCACAATGGGAGGCCTTATAAGTATGATTTTTTTTATAATGTCATTCATTTACTTAATGAATATCAATAAAAAAAATGAAAAAAGGTTAGATGCTATTTTAAACAATGCAAAAGAAAAAAATCTCATCATCTCTAATAAAAATCAACAACTGGAAGCACAATTTCAATCTATCCATAAGCAGCGGCACGAAATTGAAAACATGAACCAATTATTAAAATCGCAGATGCTCAAAGCTCAAATGAATCCACATTTTATCTTTAACTGCTTAAACTCTATTCAGCACTTCATTATGCAAAATGATGCTGCTCAGGCTATGGGATATATGTCTAAATTCTCAAAGCTTATGCGACAGGTGCTGGAAAACTCTACCAATGAATTTGCCTCCATTGCTGACGAGCTAAAAACATTATCTTATTATATCGAACTTGAACAGCTTAGATGTAATTATGGATTTAACTATGAATTTATTATTGATGAACAAATTGACCAGCATAACACTGAAATGCCTTCCATGCTGCTGCAACCCTTTGTGGAAAATGCCATACTGCATGGCTTGCGAAATATGAGTACTGTAGGACTACTTAAAATTATTATGCTATATCAGCATGAACATATCCTTTGTATAATTGAGGATAATGGTATTGGCAGAGAGGCTGCCGCCAAACTAAAAATGGCCAAAAATATTTCACACAAAAGCAGAGCTATCGATATCAATACAAAAAGAATTGCACTAATGCAAAGTAATGCAGGTATTATCACTCAGGATTTAAAAGATGAAAAAGGTAGCCCACTAGGCACAAGAGTGGAAATTAGAATACCTATTAATGATTAATTCAAGTAAATCAATTATTTGATGTATTTTAATACAATAAAATCTACTTTTTATTGTTAATTACTATATATATAGTAGATGAACTTTATGTAAATTTTATAAAATTGTCATCTATTACTTAGAGTAATGTTATTTTTTGGAATATATTTTTAAGATTTTACATCATAATCCTTGTATTAGTTAAATATATTAAGTATTTTAATATCATATTTATAGTATTACATATTAAATATTTATATATTTACAATAATATAAAATTTGGAATAAAAAGTTGATTTGGTATATAGTTTGTTAACTTACTCAATTGATCATACAATAAAAAACCTATATTTCATATGCATAAAACCCTCATTGTAGAAGACGAGTTGCATAGTCGTGAACTACTTAAAAGTATGGTAGATACCTATTGCAAGCAGTTAACGGTAGTTGCTACCGCTTCTTCTGTAGAAGAAGGTGTAGCCGCTATTAAAAAGCACCAACCGGAAATTGTTTTTATGGATATTGAAATGCAAACAGGGACAGGCTTTGATGTACTTCAGCAAACTTCTGATTACAATTATCATGTAATATTTACCACAGCGTATGATCATTACGCCATTAAAGCTATTAAATTCAGCGCTGTAGACTACTTGCTTAAACCTATTGACCTGGAAGAATTACAGGAGGCTGTTCAAAAAGCTATTGAAAAAATAACACAACAACCCGATAATAATAATTTAAATCTGCTTTTAAAAAACCTACGTCGCCCTCCGGGAGAAGATTACTCCATTACGCTCTCTACTTCCGACGGCTTAGAGTTTACACCGCTTACCAAAATAATTCGAATAGAAGCCAATGGGCCTTATAGCATTTTTCACCTGAAAGATGGCCGGAAAATAATGGTCAGCAAAAATCTTAAAGAATACGAGCTATTACTCGATGATCATAACTTCATGCGTGTACACAACTCCCATATCATTAACCTGAATGAAGTTAAAAAAATGGTGAAAGCCGACGGCGGCTATATCATTCTTAAAGATGATACACAAATCATCATTTCTCCCAAAAAGAAAGAAGAGTTTATGCAGCGGATTAATGAAAGAATGGTGTAACCTACAAATAGTATCCAAAATAAACTACTCTTTAGTATAACATTTTTTCTTTAAAGTCGTATTAGCAGGCATAGGAATATTGTGTTCATGATAAACATCATACAACCTACCAGTAGATTTTTCTATCTTATAGCCACTGACTTTAAATTCCGATCTAATTTCTATATTATAATAACTATCATAATCATAAATACGCATAAAATCACCTTCTGGAAGTTTTCCCGCCGGAATATGAGCTACCTCATCGCTTTTATTAATGCTGTTAAGCACAAATTGTACTACTTCCTTATACCCATCTGTGATTGAGGGGAAAACTATTTTTATCTTTTCTCCGTAAATACTTTTAGCATCATTAGAAGAAATACGTTTAGCATCATTATAAGATATAAGGTCCCAGGAAGTAAGGCCATCTACTAAATCAACACCTACTCCATAACAATAATCTAAGCTTTTTTGAATAACTTGGTAAGACATTCTAAAAGATACCCATACAGATTTTTCCTTATCCTTACATATCTTTACCTTTACTCTATCAAAATTGTTTACATCAAATGCTGAATCGTTAATCTGCCTTATAGCCAAGCGGATTAGTTCCTCTTTTGACATTTTCTCGAGGTTTTTAAATACCCTTGATTTTTTAGTTGATAAATTATTAGAATTTCTTTGGGATTGCGCAAATGTCATACTTGTAATGTTAATAGCTAGCAGCAATAACAAAATTTGCAATATTTTATTTTTCATCATAATTTATCCCTTTATCTTTATCACTTATTATTAAAGATGCTTTTTTTCTGAAATTTCATAAAAACTACAACAATATTTAATGGTAGACGTAATTCTCGGCTTACAGTGGGGCGATGAAGGCAAAGGTAAAATTGTAGATTATTTTGCAGGTAATTACGACGTAATTGCCCGATTTCAGGGCGGCCCCAATGCAGGCCATACCTTATACATCAATGGCAATAAAATAGTATTGCACCAGATACCCAGCGGCATTTTTCACGAAAATGCTACCAACCTTATCGGAAGTGGTGTGGTACTGGATGCAGTAACCTTAAAGCGGGAATGTGCAAATATAGCCGCATTAGGAGTGGATTATAAGAAAAATCTATACATCAGCGAACGCACCCACTTAATTCTTCCTACCCATCGTGCTATCGACAAAGCAAGCGAATTAGCCAAAGGCAATGAAAAAATCGGAAGTACCCTGAAGGGCATCGGGCCGGCCTACATGGATAAAACCGGCCGCAATGGCTTAAGAGTAGGTAATATTTTGGATAAAAGCTTCACCACTGAGTATATAAAACTCCGGCTTAAACATCAGAAAATACTGGAAAGCCTGCATTTTTATGAAGATATCAGCGCCTGGGAAGAAGATTTTTTTGAAGCACTGGATTTTCTACGGCAATTCCAAATTGTAAACGGTGAATATTTTATCAATGATAAAATTCAACAAGGCAATAAAATATTAGCCGAAGGTGCCCAGGGCAGCATGCTGGATGTTGACTTTGGTACTTTTCCTTTTGTAACCAGTAGCAATACAATTTCTGCCGGTGTATGCACAGGTTTGGGGGTTGCTCCTCAAAAAATAAGAGAAGTATTCGGCGTCACCAAAGCCTATTGTACCCGGGTAGGTAGCGGACCCTTCCCTACCGAACTCCACGATGAAACTGGCGCTCTCATACGTGAAAAAGGCAATGAATTCGGTAGTACTACCGGAAGACCCAGGCGTTGTGGCTGGATTGATCTGGTAGCGCTTCAATTTGCCTGCATGATTAACGGTGTAACACAAATCATCATGACCAAAGCCGATGTTTTGGACAATTTGCAGGAATTAAAAGTTGGAAATACTTATATGGTAAACGGGAAACAATGTAATCAGGTGCCCTTTCAAATGAATAAAGTATCTTTGGAAGCAGGCTATAAAAGCTTCGAGGGGTGGCACACGGATATAACACAAGCCACTGAATATGAGGTTTTACCAGCGAAAATGCAAAATTATATCCATTATTTGAATGAATTTCTAAAAATACCGGTAAAATTTATCAGTAATGGCCCTCACCGGGACCAAATTATTGTTGTAAAAAATTAAATAAAAAAGTTCCATTTTTTTTTGGCTAATTAAAAAAGTCGTAGAAAATTTACAGTATTAATAGGTTGACGTATGACTCCAAAATCTGACAACAAAAAAAACGCTACTCCTAAAAAAGGAGCAACACCTGCCAAAGCAGCAAAAAAAACCTCTAAACCCAAAAAGCAGGAAGAAGATGACGATTTAGAAGATGAGGAGTTGGATGAAAAACCTGTTGCTAAGTCAAAAGGAAAAACCTCATCGAAGAAAAAAGAACAGGATGATGATGATGAGAATATTGACGATATAGAAGATGATTGGGAAAAAGTAGAGGAAGAGGATGACTGGGATCCTGATTTTGATGAATTTGACTTTCCTAAATCTAAAACTAAAAAAAGCTCCGGCAAAAAACCATCTAAAGACGATGACGACGACTTTAAAATTGACGACGATTTTAAAGATCTCGGTTTTGATGATTTTGATGGTGGCTTTGACGACGAAGACGACTTCTAAATGTATCAGCAGACTACCGGTATGTCAAATGCTTATGTGAAAACGGAACCTGCTTTCACCATTGCTGATTTAAATACTTTCAAAATACAAATGTTGAATTGGGCAAACCAGTTCAACATTTTTTGTTTTCTTGACAATCACCAATACCATCACAATATTATACCATCAGAATTTGAATGCCTGTTGGCAGTTGGTTGTAAAAACTTTGTGCAGGCTGAAGCCGGGAAAGCATTTGATCAATTAAAAAATTTTGCAAACACTCGTACAAGCTGGCTTTTCGGCCATTTAGGCTACGACTTAAAAAATGAAACAGAATTTCTAAGCTCCGACCATCCCAATCGAATTGGTTTTCCGGATATGTTTTTTTTCGAGCCTGAAATTATTATTACGGTAAAAAATAATTCTGTAACCATTGAAGGAGATAACTCAACACAAGTATTCAATGAGATATTGTCATATCCTGATACCATACATAAATTTTCTACAACAGGAATAACAATTCAGAACACCATTACTCAACAACAATATATTGAAACCATCAAAAAATTAAAAGAGCATATACATTATGGCGATTGCTATGAAATCAATTTTTGCCAGGAATTTTTTATTGAAAATATTGCAATAGATCCATTGACTTTATATCATCGATTCTCAAAAATATCCCCCAGCCCTTTTGGAACCTTTTATAAACTAAATAATAAATATTGTATAGGCGCAAGCCCGGAACGTTATTTAAAAAAAACAGGTAATACATTATTATCACAACCTATTAAAGGAACAGCTAAACGAGATTTACAGAACCATTTAATTGACGAAGCCAATAAAAATTATCTTCGTACCAGTAAAAAGGAAAAAAGCGAAAATATTACTGTAGTAGATTTGGTTAGAAATGATTTAAGTAAAGTTTGTAAGGCTGGTTCCGTAAAAGCAGAAGAGCTATGTGGTATCTATAGCTTTCCGCAGGTGCATCAGATGATTAGTACCATTAGCGGAGAAATGAAGGAAAATATGTATTGGGTGGATGCTATCCAGGCAACATTTCCTATGGGCTCTATGACAGGAGCACCCAAAAGAAAAGTGTTGGAGCTTATTGAGCAATATGAAAATACCAAAAGAGGATTATACTCAGGAGCCATAGGTTACATAACTTTGCAAAACGATTTTGATTTTAACGTCGTCATTCGCAGTATTTTTTATAATCAAAACAATCAATATCTTTCCTATAATGTAGGTAGTGGCATTACCTATTATAGCGACCCTGAAAAAGAATATGAAGAATGCCTGCTAAAAATGGCAGCATTTAAAAATATTTTTAATAATATATAAAATATTTATATACAATAATTTATATACTATAATTTTAAATAATATTATGAATAAAATTAAAATTTACATTATTACGTTATTGTTAACAGTGAGTATAAATGTTAATGCTCAAAAGGTAACTACGAACTATATAGAAAAATTTTTACCCGTTTCACAAAAATTATGTGTAGAATACGGTATTCCTGCATCTATAATATTGGGGGTGTCCATTTTGGAATCAGGTAGTGGTACCAGTACTAATTGCAGGCAATTGAATAACTATTTTGGTATTACCGGTAAAAATAACCTGAAAAAAAGGCGCTCAGTATATAAACAATATGCCACTGCAGAAGATTCTTTTGTTGATTTTTGTAAAATAGTCAGTCGGAAAAAATTTTATCCGAAATTGAAAAATAATATGAGTTACCAACAATGGTTAACAGCCATGAATCATGCTAAATATGCCGGCGCTAAAGGAGTATGGATCAGCAGGGTATCCAGTATTATTGTAAAACACAGATTAAGTCAACACGATAAAACAGCCACAGCGGTTCGATGACGCAAAAAAATTATAAAAAACAGGTATTGTTATTCAATATCTATTTTATTTTATCTCTTATTGCTGCCACTTTTCTTTTTAAGTGGACTCCCGGAATTGCCGGCAACAATTTTAGGCCTGTGGAAATATTATCAGATGTTTTAAAAGATACTGCTGCTGGTAACACTACTGTAGCCAGCCACAAGACTAATTCAAAAAACACCACTAACCCTAATACACCGCAAAGAGATTATACAACTTACCAGGGATTGATCAATACTGGTGGCCAAACCACAGCGCTATACGATTTTTATACCCTTCTCCATGATTTGAAAAATAAAAAGAGAAAAAAGATACGTATTGCTTACTTTGGCGATTCTATGATTGAAGGAGATCTTATTACACAAGATTTGCGAAGAATGTTGCAGGAAACATTTGGAGGAAGTGGGGTGGGTTTTGTACCTATTACATCCATTGTAGCAGGCTTCAGGCAAACAATTATCCATAGCTTTTCATCGAACTGGAATGATGTTAATTATAAATCGGATAATAAAAATACTGCCGGTTTATTTTTATCCGGGCATAGCTTTTTTGCCAGCGGAAATAGCACTGTAACTTACAAGTCTGTTAACCAGCCCAGGCTGGATAATTTCAATGACATATCAATTCTATTTGGCGCTCCGGCTAATAACGAAAACTCCAGCGCAGATATTACGGTAAATGACATTCACCATACGATACAGGCAAATGCTGCTGTCAATAAGTTGGAATTGCATTTGAACAATACCCAAGAATTAAAATTAAGTACAGAAGCTGGAAATTTTCCGTTTTATGGTGTAGCTTTTGAAGCTGATTCAGGTATTGTAGTGGATAATTTTTCCTTCCGGGGAATAAGTGGTGTAGAGCTGGATTATTTTACTGAAAATTATCTCCGACAAATCCAACAGGTGAGACCGTATGATTTACTTATTTTTCAATATGGCCCTAATTTATTGTTTAAGCCTAATTTGACAGATTTTAGCTGGTACACTAAAAAAATGCAGCCCACCGTACAAAAGCTAAAAAATGCGTTTCCCAATACCAGCCTGCTGCTCATATCTACGGCTGATAAAGGCTTCAATTACAATGGAAGCTGGCACACAGCTAAAGGCGTAAGGCCGTTAATTGATGCCCAATATGATATTGCTGGCAATACCGGAGTAGATTTCTATAATTTATTCAATGCAATGGGCGGAGAAGATGCTATTGTACGCTGGGTAAATGCCGATACTGCATTGGCCAATAAAGATTACACACATGTTAATCATCGGGGCGCAAAGAAATTGGCAGAAATTATTTTTAATGCAATAATGAAAGAATACAAGACATATGAAGAGCATGTTAATCAGTAGTCTTTTTTTATTGTTTCCTCATACAATAAAAAATAATTTTTATTCCATCAATATAAAGGAAGAGGCGTCTGTTACAACTTCAAATCAAACATCAACGCTAGAAATCGGCAACCAAATCAGCAACGGATATGCCTTGCAACCCATCAGAAAAATGATTCAGCAGGCAGATTCTTCTTTAACAATTATTAAAGTATTCCATATTGGCGATTCTCATATCAAGTCCGGTTATTTTTCTCAACCATTTATGGAAAAACTGAATACCTATTATGCTCAACAACCTGGTAAAAATGTTTTTTTCAATTTTCAGGTTTTTTGCAAAACAGGTACTAAATATTCTGACTACACCGGGCTGGCTGAGTTAGACTATCAGTTGATGAATGAAAAATTTGATTTGGTTATTGTTTCCTTAGGCACTAACGATGCTTTCTCAGGATCAGCCAGAACTCGTTTTTACGAAAAAGTGGATCATTTGGTTACCAAAATAAAGACGCTGTCGCCACAGGCTTCCATACTATTAACTACTCCTTCCGATGGCCTTAAATACAACAAAGCAGTGGGCACTTATACTGCTTTGCCCGACTTGGAAAATGTAGTCAATACACTTGTTCAATATGCCCATGATCATGATATTGCCTATTGGAATCTGCATCGAATAATGGGTGGCACATATTCAATCAATAACTGGCTTCGCCAAAAGCTGGCTGCCACTGACAGGGTGCACTATACGGCTAAAGGATACAATATATTTGCCGGATGGTTGTTTAAAGCTTTTATTGCCTGTATGGAAAATTCACTTCCGTCAAATTCACCATCATAATTTAAAAAGCAAAATGTTTGCAATCGACATTCATAAATTAGTAGAAACACTTACTTATAATCCTAAGGAGCCGCTTTTGTTCAATAGTGGGTTTTTTATATGGTTTTTTGCCTTTTTTATAATTATCTATTCATCGGTTGCTCACCATCGCAATGCCAGAATTTTAACCTTTGTTATTTTTTCTCTATACTTTTTTTATAAAGCCTGTGGCTGGTTTGTAGGGCTGGTATTGTTTTCAGCAGTGGCTGATTTTATTTTATCCAATACAATTTACAAAACAAAAGATCCGGGAAGAAAAAAATTACTACTAATTATCAGTATTGTGCTCAACCTGGGATTACTTTTTTATTTCAAATACACCAATTTTTTTATTCAGCTTATTAATGATTTTTCATCAGGCAACATTCGTCCTCTAAACTTAATTTTACCGGTTGGTATTTCTTTTTACACTTTTGAAAATTTAAGTTATACGGTAGATGTTTACAGGGGACATTTCAAACCCGTAACAAGGTTTATTGATTATCTATATTTTTTATCATTTTTTCCCAAATTAATGATGGGTCCTATTGTAAGGGCGGCAGATTTTCTGCCACAATTAGATAAACCTTATTTTGTAAGTAAAAAAGATTTCGCTGCCGGTTTTTATTTAATTTTTTCAGGGTTATTTAAAAAAATTGTCATTTCTGATTTTATACAAACCAATTTAGTAGGATATATTTTTGACGACCCCTCGAAGCATGTAGGCTTGGAGTGCTTAATGGGTGTGTACGGCTATGCCTTGGTAATATATTGTGATTTTTCTGGTTACTCAGATATGGCCATTGGTATTGCCAAATGGTGTGGTTTTGAAATCCCACCTAACTTTTTATCGCCCTATCAAAGCAGTTCTATCACAGAATTTTGGCGCCGGTGGCATATTTCATTGTCGAGCTGGCTGAGAGACTATTTGTATATACCCCTGGGTGGTAATAGAAAAGGCAAAGTAAGAACGTATATCAATTTATTTATTACCATGCTGCTGGGAGGGTTTTGGCATGGCGCCAGCTGGAATTTTATTATCTGGGGTGGTTTGCACGGGGCAGCCTTGAGTGTTGATAAAGCCAAATTATTTGTCGCTAAAAAACTAAAAGTGAATACACAACAATGGGCATTAAAGTTATTAGGTATTTTGGTGACCTTTCACTTTGTTTGTTTTTGTTGGATATTTTTTAAGGCTGCTACACTGCAAGATGCCAAAGCAATGATCAGCCAGATTTTTAGCAACTTCGATGCAGGAGTATGGAAAGAATTCTTTGCCAATTACCATAATGTGATTTATATCATGCTCCTTGGCTTTGTGTTACATTTTATACCACATACTGTAGAGGAAAAAATTAAAACTGCGCTTTCAAAAGCTCCTTTGGTTCTTTATGTAATTATTGCTTTAATAATGATAGGCCTGTTTATGCAAATAAAAACCTCTGAACCTGTTATGCCGGTGTATTTGCAGTTTTAAATATCCAAGATTATTGGAAAAAAATCAGATTGCCTGGCATGGCGCAAGGCAGCAATATTTTATTTTTGCCTTCCGGCAAATCCAATGGCAACAGCGAAAAGAATATTTTTGAGGGCGTTATTGAAATTGTGAAAGCTCCAGTAAATTGTACTTATTTCTATGCTTACATTTTTAATAATATAATTTATTATAATAAAAAGAAATATGTTAAAAGTAAAATATGTGAACATAGCTGTATTAAACCAGAAAGAAGGAAACTTTATTAAATCTATATTAGTCTTAAATAGTTTATTATAATAACTTACAGAATAAATTACTACAATAATAGCTTCCAATAAAAACAGCCAACTTTGAAAGTCGGAAAATGGCTGTATCAGAAAAATGTTAACAAGAAAAAATGCAAAAAAAGTAGCGGCGGTAGCATAAATGATTTTTTTATTCTGCAAAAAAAGAAGATAGATATAGCTAAACACAAAAAGTGATATAAATATATAGGTATTTCCTATAAAGATGTTAGGAATTTTTAGTTTATATAATATTAAACTACTTAGGTCCGCAGTGGCTGACAACAGTAATAAAATGCCGAGTGGTTTAATAAAAGAGTGCTGAAAATTCCTATTTCTTCTTAAAAAAGAAAAAATAGGGATAAAAACCGAAAAAACTGAAACATAATATATTATAAGTGCAACATTTTTCAACATGTCTGGCATTTAAGGTTAATTAAGGACAAGAGGGAGGGCAAGTAGCACTCACATCTTCATACTGCTTCACTGCTTTCAATACTTCAGGATTCGTCAATAATAACTGAGGTTTATTCTTATCATCTATTGCAAAATCTACCTTTATACCATTACATGTCGCCAGATTTAGCCTACTATAGGTATTGCACCCTTGAAAATGTGCATCTACCAATCCCGGATGTTTGGATATCCACTGCCATGCCATTGACCAGGAAATATTACCTTGCATAGTACTTACATAATCTTTTTTCATAACTTTTCCATTGATATCAACTCCGATTGGTAAAATGTGTGTATTGCTATTATTGTCGATAGCATAATAAAGCGAAATGCCAGCACAATCCGCCTGGCTCACAATTGACTGCAGGTATTTGCTATTAAGCGTATAGGATTTATTATAGCCATATTTGGCCTTATAATTGGCAATCCATTTGTCGCCTAAAGCGCCATCAATGGGGGCACCTACTGATTTGTTGAACGGGTTGGGAGTTGCAAGAGTAGTGGATGCAGAAAAATTATTATTGTAGTCTCTTGTATTTAAAGAATCAGACGATAAATGTTGCTTGTTACAGGCAGAGGAAATTAGCAGAAATACAAATACCGCTAATACATTAATACTCCTAAAAATTCGCTTCATAACTTGTCATTTAATAATTATAATAGTAGATTATTTGCAGTTTTCAGAGGAGTACGGATAGCATTATGCAAAGTTAATGCCGGCTAACTGGATGGTTACAAGTACTTATACCCTATTTTTGATGCCGTATTTTCCGTAGGCATACTATTTTGAAGTTACTGTTAATACCATTTATATTTATAAATAGTCCGATATTTGAGATTAAATATTGCCACTTTTTTTGCGGAAAAAAAGTGGCGCAAAAAAGCCGGCCGAAAACGATTACATCCCGTTTTCGGCCTCGTTCCCTGATTAAGCTTTTGTGCTACTGTAGCTTCAACATTAGTTCATTAATTGGACAATTTAATATTTATAATTGGTATAATGGATGAATTATCTTAAATATAACAATGGTTAGAAGTTTGGTATCTTAAAATGAATAAAAGATGAATAGTGATATGCTGTACAAGGGAGTGACACAACAAAAGCTGAATAAGGTACAAATGTTCTTACCCAAATAATAGTATCAAATGGTATGGTTTCTCAAAAGTTTTATGAAAACCATAGTCTATAAACCAATATACAGGCCATGCAATTACTAACGCCTTTTTTTTCCAAAAAATTTCTTGTGATGCTGCTTGTAAAAAGTTTTATTATTGGAGGCAGGAGTACCGAGTACAGCG
The DNA here is from genome assembly GCA_964586215.1 of uncultured Ferruginibacter sp. Taxonomy (GTDB): domain Bacteria; phylum Bacteroidota; class Bacteroidia; order Chitinophagales; family Chitinophagaceae; genus Ferruginibacter. Next base: position 27,582 of record CAZPHA010000003.1, on the reverse strand, counting down.
TCATTGTTTAGCAAAACCTGCACACATTCATTGAGAATTTGGTATTTGTTAGCTAAAAATTGCTGCATTTTATCTGCAGGCAATCGTAAATCGTAACTACCATTATTGGAAATAATAAAATCAAAATTTGGATTCATCTTGTTAAAATCCTGAATATCTAAACTCAAGTTTTTTGCAATAATGAGCGAATTAAACTTGCCGGAAACATTTTGTATTTCAATACCATTTATTTCATCTTCTTCCAGGTTGATTTTAATATTGTAGGGATTCACATACCTTGTACCGCCGCTTTTAACCCCCATATTGTTATATGCTTCGGGTGCCGGCATTGACATAGATACATTAGAAACAGCCCATTCGCCATTATCTCCCGTATTTCCTTCCATAATGTAATGAGTAGCGATAAAGCGCTTTACATAGGTTCTGGATTCTTCCGGCAAATAATATTGCAAATCCCAAAAACTTCTGCTTCCACTGCGTTGTATAGCGCTAAAAACCCTGCCCGGACCACCATTATAAGCTGCCATTACCAACAACCAGTCGTTGAGTTGGCTATACAATTGTAGCAAATATTTACAGGCGGCATGGGTACTTTTGTAATAATCAGTACGTTCGTCGGTATAGGCGTTAATCGTCAGCCCCATTGCTCGGGCTGTAGCCGGCATAAACTGCCAGGGACCACCGGCACCTTTTACAGATACAGCTCCGCTTTTTAAATTTGACTCGATAACAGCAATATACTTTAATTCTCTGGGCAAGCCATATTGTTGCAGAATAGATTCGATCAGGTTAAAATAAGGTTTACCCCATGATTTCATCTCATTTAAATAAGAACTATGTGTTCTTACGTAAGCATCAATAAAGCTGGTAGCATTGGCATTTATTTGTGCTGAATAGGGCTCTGTCGGATTGTATGTGTAGTTGGCAAATAAGTTCTTAAAACCATACCGGGTTATCTGGTTAAGATATTTTACCTTTTCCCGAGCCGGTGGCACTTTGGTTGTAATAACCTCTTCAATGGTTTCTTTTTCAACTGCCTGATCTATACCATTGCTATCAGCAATAACAATTTGAGTATTGTCAGTTAACGTTTGTGCATTTGTAAAACCGAATATTAGTAAAACAACAGCGAATAGTAGACTTTTCTTATTCATAATCATAACCTTCTAAATCTTTAGCATTAAAAAATTATTAGACTCAAATTTACTTAACGTAAAAATGATGCCTAATTATTGCGTGTTGCCGAATCAACAACAGCATTCCTTTCCATAAGGAACTTTGAAATTTGCAGCAAAGTTAACTCTTCCTGCTTATTTGACATAATTTGAAGTCCAAACGGCATGCCATTACTATGTTTGAAGAGCGGAACAGAAATACCCGGAATACCTGTCAAATTGGCAAAAACAGTATAAATATCCGCTAAATACATGGCAATAGGATCATCGGATTTTTCGCCTATTAAAAAGGCCGTAGTAGGGGCAGTTGGCATCACAATTGCATCTAATTTATTGAAAATCAATTGAATATTATCAATCAGCATTTTCCTTACCTGTTGGGCTTTGGTATAATAAGCATCATAGTAACCGGTGCTCAGCACAAAAGTACCCAGCAGGATACGTCGCTGCACCTCCTTGCCAAATCCTTCCGATCGGGTGTATTTATAAAATTCTGTTAAATCTTTCGTTGGTGAGGCTGTTCTGTAACCATATCTAACCCCGTCATAACGGCTTAAATTACTGCTGGCCTCTGCAGTAGTAAGAACGTAGTAGGCCGGTACCACATATTCCAACCACTCAAAATCGATTTCCGTAATTTCATGGCCCTCGGCCCGGAGCTGCTCTATTAATTGCAGGATAGCATCTCTTATTTCCGGATCTAAAGACGGATGAAATAAAGCCTCTTTAAAGTAACCCAGTTTATATTTTTTTCCAGCGGTATCCTCATTTTTTAAAGATGAAAAAGTAGTCATTGCTTCTGTAAGAGCAGTACTGTCGTATGCATCAGGTCCACTCATTACATCCAAAAGCAGGGAAATATCTTCAATATTTTTACCAAAAATCCCAATTTGATCAAAGGAAGAAGCGTAGGCAATCAATCCATACCTTGAAATACGTCCATAAGTGGGTTTAAGGCCTATGATGCCACAAAAATCAGCCGGCTGCCTTACAGAGCCTCCCGTATCGCTACCCAGGCTCACCATGCAGGTATTGGCTTGTACTGCAACCGCACTTCCGCCGGAAGAGCCTCCGGGAACCCGGCTATTGTCCTGTGCATTCAATACTTTTCCATATACTGAGTTTTCGTTGGTACTACCCATCGCAAACTCATCACAGTTGCAATTGCCGATAACGATAGCATCTTCTTCTAACAGTCGCTGTATGGCTGTAGCGTTGTAAAGCGATTCAAAGTTCTCCAAAATTTTAGAAGCCGCCGTTACTTTATGGCCCTTATAACAGATTACATCTTTGATGGCAACTATCACTCCATGTAACTTTTTTAAAGGCTTACCGCTGTTTCTGGCTGCATCAAGCGCCTGAGCTTTTTGCAAAGCCTCCGCTGCATATACTTCCACGTAAGCATTGAGATGCTTTGCTTTGTCAATTTGCTCTAAATAAAAATTTACGGCTTCTGTACAGGTTGTAGCGCCTGTTTGCAGTTGTTGGTGATAATCTGGTATGGAGTGATATGAAAACATGAAACGCTGATGGTCTGTGGGCTGGAAGCTCCCAATAAAAATCGGCCGAAGTGCTTGCCCCCAACATAAAATGTTGTACACTTCAGCCGAAATAAGGTTGTTGGCACATTGCCAGTTATTATGAATGCAATTGCTGTTTTTCCTTGGTATCTTTTTCTTTCATGCCCTCTTCAATTTCGCTTTTCACATTGTCTTTAGCATCTTTAAATTCACGAATTCCTTTTCCCAAACCCCTCATCAATTCAGGAATTTTTCTTCCTCCAAATAGCAGTATTATTGCTAAAATGATAAAGATCCATTCAGATCCTCCCGGCATGCCAATTAAAAAAACAGATAATGGCTTTAAAATCATAATGCATGTTTGTACTGCAAAGATAGGTTAAATATTACTTGCAGCCTGATTTTTACCAAATTTTACCAAATAAAACTGATAAAAATGTAATTTATTGAGAGTAAATAAAATAGATATATAATAAATTTATCTATTATAAGTTTTACGGCATTTTGCTTTACCATTAGCGGCTTCAAACGGGCTGATGCCGTGAGCACAGGACATAAAAAATACTACGGTAACAAGCAGCAGTGTAGACAGAACAATTTTTCTCATGGTTAAAAATTTAAAAAATGAACAATAGCCAGCAATGTTGCTGAAAATGGTTCTGTCAAGTAAATAAAGGATTTTTTACCGCGAGAGAGAAAGTAAGCAGGACAAACATAGTATATATTTTTTATATATGCAATAAAAAAAGCGGAAATTTTACAGTCCGCTTTTTACTTATTTGTTTGGATAATTTATTTAGCCAACGATGCCATTCTTTTTTCCTTGATACGAGCACTTTTACCGCTTCTTTCACGCAGGTAGTACAGTTTTGCACGTCTTACCTTACCCACTTTATTAACGGTAATGCTCTCAATATTAGGAGAGTATACAGGAAATAAACGCTCCACTCCTATACCATCGCTGATTTTGCGAACGGTAAAAGTAGCCGTAGCTCCTGTTCCCTGGCGTTTGATTACATCGCCTTTGAAACTTTGAATACGCTCTTTATTACCTTCCACAATTTTATAGTTAACAGTGATATTATCACCTGCTTTAAAGCTTGGCACAGTCGGTTTTGCCGTCAACTGCTCATGAACAAAATTTACTGCGTTCATATCTTTTAATTTTATCGGAGTGCAAAGGTAACACTTTTTTCAATTAAAAGTTAAAAAATGTAAATTAATTGATAATGGATAATGGATAAATGATAATTATCATATATAAAACTACTCTCAAGTAACACATTATCAATTATTCTTGCCAGAGGCGAGACAGGCAACTAACCCATTATCAATTATTGGGGGACTTTCATCATTTGTTCATTCTTCAGCAGTAGCCTGTCCGCCTTTGGCGGCTGCCGGCTGCTACAGGCTACGCTTCGCTACGGCCCGCCTGCGGCGGGCCCTCTCTACGTTCGGCCTTCTGCAGCCGGCAGCCAGTGGCCGGGAGTAACCTTGTTGGGCATTTTGGGCTTCTCCCGAATGTCTTCTGTCGGAGGCGGAGACGTTCGGGGGAAAAAATATCAATTATAACTTATAAGAGCGCTTTAGCTATGACAATTACAACATTTTATGTATTATTGTCAACAATTTTACAGGATATGTTAAATTAAATGTTGGATATAACCATTATCTATTATTAACCTTAAAACTAAATCATGAGATCTATTTTGTTCACTTTAACTCTAACAATTACCCTATTATCTTCATGCAAATCGAAAAAGGAAGAAAAAGAAATTCCGGCTCCCTTACTTGATATGAAAACATTTTTCAAAAATGGCGAAAAAAGTACCTTCCGTATTTCCCCCGACGGAAACTATTTCAGCTATAGAGCCGATTATAAAGGTAAAATGAACATCTTTGTACAAAAGGCCAGTGACACCGTTGCTGTTCGTGTTACCAATGATACACTAAGAAGCATAGGTGGTTATTTTTGGAAAGGTAATAGAATTGTTTATCTACAGGACATTGGTGGTGATGAGAACTTTCAGCTTTATTCTGTCAACCCCGATGGAACGGATTCAAAGGCACTTACGCCATTTCCAGGCATTAGAACTGATATTATCGACGCACTGCTTGAAATTCCAGGCAAGGAAAAAGAAATGATCGTAGGCATTAACAAAAGAGTAAAAGAATATTTTGACCCCTACCTAATCAACATAGAAACTGGTGAATTAAAACTACTTTATGACAATAAGCAAAATTATGACTCATGGATAACAGATAACACCGGCACTATACGGCTTGCTTCAAAAACAGATGGAGTAAACATTACATGGAACTACCGCAATACAGATAAAGACACATTTTCCACATTACTCAAAACATCTTTTAAAGAACAGTTCTATGCCGCATCCTTTGATAAAAGTAATAAAAATATTTATGCCCTCACCAACATTGGAAGAGACAAAGTTACTTTAGTAGAATATGACCCCATAGCTAACAAAGAAGTAAAAGAAATTTATAGCAACAAGGATTATGACTTAAGCAATATTTTCTACGATAGGAAAAAACAATTACTGGTATCAGTTTCATGGGATGCTGAAAAAGCAGAAAGATATTTCTTTGATAAAGAATGGGGTGAAATACAAAAAGAATTGAATAAAAAATTTGAAGGCTACCAAGCTAATATAGTGGGTTATGATGATGCAAGAACACAAGCCATTGTATGGATAGGCAGCGATCGTATGCCTGCAAAATATTATCTTTATAATTTGAAAACTAAGGACTATAAAGAAGCTGCTAATCCCCATCCCTGGATAAATGAAAAACAAATGAGCCATGTAAAACCAATTACCTATAAGTCGAGGGATGGCTTGGAAATACATGGCTACCTTACATTACCAGTTGGTGTAGAACCAAAAAATCTTCCGGTGGTGGTAAATCCACATGGAGGCCCGTGGGCAAGAGATATTTGGGGCTATAACAATGAAGTTCAATTTTTGGCAAACCGTGGCTATGCTGTGCTACAGATGAATTTCAGGGGAAGCACCGGATATGGCAGAAAATTCTGGGAAGCAAGTTTTAAGGAGTGGGGTAAAAAAATGCAGGATGACATTACGGATGGAGTAGAGTGGTTAAAAAAGCAAGGCATTGCAGATTCAAAACGTATTGCTATTTACGGAGCCAGCTACGGCGGTTATGCGACTTTGGCAGGAGTTACCTTCACACCAGATTTATATGCAGCTGCTGTAGACTATGTAGGCGTAAGCAATATGTTTACTTTCATGAACACCATACCACCTTATTGGAAACCTTACCTTGATCAGTTCCATGAAATGGTAGGTAATCCGAAGGATCAGAAAGATAGTTTATTGTTAGCATCCATTTCACCAGCGCTTCATGCAGACAAGATAAAAACACCATTATTTGTTGCACAGGGCGCTAATGACCCCAGGGTTAACAAAGCAGAAAGTGATCAAATAGTAAACTCACTTAAGAAACGTGGTATAAATGTAGAATATATGGTTAAGGATGATGAAGGCCACGGCTTTCATAATCAGGATAACCAATACGACTTTTACGGGGCAATGGAAAAATTTTTGGAAAACCATCTTAAGCGCAGCAAAAAAGATTAAAGGTTATCTTTACTAATGCTCTTCTTCCATTTTTCCGAACGTCTTCCGCCGGAAACTGAGACGTTCGGGGGAAAAGTAGAAGAAGTTGATTGTTAGCAATAAAGCATTTTTTTAGTGATGAGGATTTCGCCTATTTTTGGGTTATATGCCATTAATATGGCCTTAATAATCATTATACATATTATATTAGCAATCATCCTTTTTTTTGGAGTGAATCTACTTGGACAAGACAGTCCCTCAAACTTGGGGTACTTCCAATTGACAACTTTTTTGGAAACAGAAGAAGCCCCAGCATTTAATTTCGTAATAAGGGTTCTTACGCCAACAGTGTTCATTATTTTGATAAGTACATTATTATATGCTCTCAAGCTCGACAAATTCACAGCAAACATTTATCTCGTAAGCGTTTATTACGTTTCTTTTAGAACACTTTTTAATATAGCAATTAATCGTACAAGACTTATTAATTGGATAAAGTACATTCTATATTCAATTGCGATTGTTGGACTAAGTTATTTTGTTTATATAAAATTTATTGTGACAAAGTCTAACATTTTTCCAGACTTCAATAATATGGCCAATGAACTTTGGATAATTATAATAATATTTCTTTACAACTTTATAAACAATATAAGACCATCAGATAAGAATGCACAAAAGCGAAAAGATAAGTATGTAGAAGTTCAATTTGGTGCAATCAATCGAAAGTATAGTCCAATTATTACAAAACTGACAGACAATCTTAGGCTTAGACAAATTGCATTAGCGATAATAATATATGAAAGTTTCAATAGACCCAAGATGTTTAGACTCATCGAGTATTTAAACCATTATTTCAACCAAAAACCTCACACATTAGGTATAATGCAGGTTACTTCTACAAATTTCATAGGCGACAAAGAAAGTGTTAGACTTGGGACACAGAAACTAATTGAAGACTTTGTATCACTTAAGGCAGAATTTTTGCAGGAAACTGATGTTTATGGAACAGATGAATATAGAGATGAATCATACCAACGAAAACTGATTGAAAAATTCAACCCTGAATTGACATACTCATATGAAGTTTTAAAATTAGCGGACGAAATTAATATGAAATACTTTAGTAACGGCCCAAGAAATCTATTTAACAGCATATAATAAAAGTATTTTCAATAGCAGGGCTGAAAATGTAACATTGCCTATGTGCAGGAGTCAACGGTAGCTTCTAGCTTTCTCGAATGTCTTCCGCCAGAGGTGAAGACACTCGGGAAATGAATGCAGTATTTTTTTAGTGATGGGGATTTCGCCTATTTTTGGGTTGGACGGCATGCAATTGCAACACTTTAATTCTTCAAATATTGGCAATAGCGGCTAAAAATTCTTATTTTAATCTTTGTCACCTCGGGGTCTTTTTTGCAAAAAAGACCCCGAGGTGACACAACAAAAAAACCTGTGGGAACGAAAAAAATTAATAATGTACAATGATAACAGGTGTAGATTATACTTTTATATCCAATTTAGTAAGTGAGACTGTTGTACCTCTGGTTATTAAAATGCTTGAAGAGATTTGGGGGAAAACTATAATTGATATTTATGAAAGAAAACCAGATTTTATAGAATTATTCATAGCAAAAGATGAACAAATGCGTGCATACCAATATGAACACGGATATATACTGGATGAAAATGGAGAAGGGAGTGTTATGTTTTATGGAAGGATATTTCCGTTCATAAGAGGCGATGCAAGAGTAATATCTTGGAGCCAGCCAGAGGAACTGAGAAATATTGCTCCATATACAACAAATATTTCGCTCATAAATGTTTGGGAGTACACCTTGGTTCTACCCGGTGATATTAAAGAAAGTCTTTTCTGTAAACTTATATACAATAAGTTTTTATCAATTTTAGAAGGCAATAATGTAACTTGATGCAGAGTACTTTATTATATCTGTTGGCAGGCGGCATTTTGCTCCCTCGGTGTCTTTTTGTAAAAAGACCCCTAGGTAACGGAAATTGAAATCAGTTGACTTCAAAATGTAGTCAACTCAAAAAATATAATTGAAATGGAAAAGCAAAGTGAAATAAAGATATTTGAGGAACAAAAGGTTAGAACAGTTTGGGATGCAGAACAGGAAAAATGGTATTTTTCGATAATTGATGTTATTGAAATTTTAACCGGCAGTCCGAATCCGCAAGTCTATTGGCGGGTCTTGAAAAAGAGGCTAAAAGATGAGGGAAATGAAACCGTTACAAATTGTAACGCTTTGAAAATGCCTGCTCCTGACGGGAAAATGAGATTAACCGATGTAGCTGATACCGAACAACTTTTTAGGCTTATTCAATCCATACCATCCCCCAAAGCAGAACCTTTTAAACAATGGCTTGCTAAGGTAGCAGCAGAAAGATTAGACGAAATGCAAGACCCTGAACTTTCTATCGATAGAGCCTTGGAACAATACACGAAACTTGGATATTCAGAAACCTGGATAAATCAACGGCTGAAAAGTATTGAAATACGAAAAGAACTGACAGATGAATGGGAAAAGAGAGGACTGAAAGAAGGCTCTCAGTTTGCAACGCTTACCGACATTATCACCCAAGCATGGAGTGATAAAACTACCAAAGAATATAAAATTCTGAAGGGGCTGAAAAAAGAAAATTTAAGGGATAATATGACCAATACGGAACTCATTTTAAATATGCTTGCTGAAGCATCCACTAAAGATATTTCTGCCGCAACCAATCCGAAAAATTTTGAAGAAAGCAAGAAGGTGGCAAAACAAGGCGGCAATGTTGCTAAAGTGGCTCGGAAAGAGTTGGAAGCTAAAACAGGAAAAAAGGTAGTTACTTCTCTCAATGCTAAATCGGCTTTGCAATTAAATGAAAGTGACAAGAAAACAACTAAAAAGAAAAAAAAGTAGATGCTAAAAGTCTGCTTACGTTAAAAAGTGTATATGACAGAATTCGAGATTAAAAAATTAAGAATTTTAATTAATGGCATTGAAAATACGGTTGCTTTTAAGTTATTTGATGAATCAGAAGACGATCCTAATAAAGTTATGATTGAATTCGAGTTAAATAATAAACAATACAGGTTCATGAATGATAATTATTTTTCTGCATTAATAGAAGTAAGAAAAGAATTAGAAAATAGCAACATGCAAATATGTTGTTGTGGTTCTGCAAAAAATGTTTATCCTTCAGTTATGCAATTATCAATGGGTACAGGCAGTATTGCATACAAATTATATTTAGGCCAAAAAGCAAAAATGATTGATACGGTTAATATATTTGATTATAATAAAGAACTGGAATACGTTACAATTAAGGAGCAAAAAGAATTTTATGACAAATGGCTAAAAAGCTTGCAATAAGGTAGAAAAAAAATAAAAACTTTATCTGTCAATAATAGCCTACCGACAATTTTATACAAAAAGGTGGTCGACCTTTGCAAGGTCGACCACCTTGAAATATTATAGCCCTCTCAGGTGTCTTTTTGCAAAAAACCATCCGAGAAGATGGAAGAAGAATGCAGACTGTTGTGTACAGCCGAATTATCAAGGTTGCTTATTATTATAAGCAAACCCTTTCACTGCCATGGAAACAGGCGCAGCTGAAGGAATAACCTGATGAAGCTGAGAAGCATTAGGAATGCGATCTTTTGCTGCATAGCTATCCATTTTCTCATGAGCATTCATGGAATCCATATTTTTATTTTTCGGCACTAGACAACCCATACGATCTTGTGGAAGAGCATATAGATGAAAATCTTTGGATTGCCCAATTTGTAAAGCTTTTTGGGGCTCTTGTTTTATAGAGTCTTTTGGCATATAGACCTTTATTTCAGGAGTTTTTGTCTGTGCCTTTACATTCAAAGAAAATAAAGCAGCAACAAAATAGCTTGCCAAATGATAGTATGTATGCTTCATAAAAATCTTTGCTTTTGTGGTTTCAATATAATTACTATAAAATTAGCTCATGTTTAAGTAGGAAGATTTTAAATGTTAAGAATTAGATTATTTTTAACAGAGAAGCCTTATCTCTGTAGTTCCCTCGGGGTCTTTTTGCAAAAAGGCCCCGAGGTGACGGAAAGAATTTGTACAAAAGGTGGTCGACCTTGGCAAGGTCGACCACCTTGAAATATGCACTAAAGCCGACGGGCAGGCGGATGCGTAGGGCCTGGCCGGAGCCTCTCGTCTGGGCCGAGACAGGCCAGGCGACGGCCGGAGTGAAACGAAGCCCGAAGCAGCCGCTGCTAATGCTGAAATAATATTCTGATGATGAATGCCCCTGCTGGTATTTAGGTATTTGGAATTGGGAATTAGGAATTGGTTTGCAAATCAAACAATAAACCAAAAACCCCAAACTTCAAACCCTAAACACCCAACTCTTACCTGGCCACATTCACAGACCTCTTTTCTCTGATAACCGTTACTTTAATTTGCCCAGGGAAGGTCATTTCCGTTTGAATTTTTTGGGCTATTTCGAAGCTGAGTTTATCACTGTCGTTATCGGTTACTTTGTCGGCTTCCACAATTACCCTCAATTCACGGCCGGCCTGTATGGCATAAGCTTTTTCAACGCCGGTGTAAGCCATAGCAAGGTTTTCCAAATCTTTGATACGCTGGATGTATTGCTGCATGATCTCCCTTCTGGCGCCAGGACGGGCACCGCTGATGGCGTCGCAAGCTTGTATAATGGGTGAAATAACGTACTGCATTTCCATCTCATCATGGTGAGCACCAATGGCATTGACAACAGCCGGATTTTCACCGTATTTTTCGGCCAGTTTGGCGCCTAACAACGCATGACTTAATTCTGTTTCTTCATCGGGCACTTTGCCAATATCGTGTAGTAAGCCGGCTCTTTTGGCCAGCTTGGGATTTAAGCCGAGTTCGGCCGCCATGATACCGCAAAGATTGGCTGTTTCACGGCTGTGCATGAGCAGGTTTTGTCCATAGCTGGAGCGGAAACGCATACGGCCTACCATGCGGATGAGCTCTTTGTGAAGACCATGAATACCTAACTCCATCACGGTACGTTCACCGATCTCGATTACCTGATCTTCCAACTGACGCCTGGTTTTTTCCACCACTTCCTCAATACGTGCCGGATGAATACGGCCATCAGCCACAAGTCGTTGTAAAGACAAACGGGCTATTTCCCGACGAAGGGGATCGAAAGACGATAAAACAATGGCCTCCGGAGTGTCATCTACAATTAAATCCACACCGGTAGCGGCTTCTATAGCCCTGATATTTCTTCCTTCACGACCAATGATGGAACCCTTTATTTCATCACTCTCGAGATTGAATACCGTGATGGCATTGTCAATAGCCTGCTCCGCTGCTGTGCGCTGTATGGTTTGAATGATAATTTTACGAGCTTCTTTATTAGCTTTTAATTTGGCTTCTTCAATAATCTCCTGCTGAAGCGCCAATGCTTTAGTCTGAGTTTCCTGTTTTAGGCTTTCAACTAACTGAGCCTTAGCATCTTCTGCAGAAAGTCCGGCTACTTTTTCTAACCTGCGGATATGCTCTTCCTGGTGCTTTTCCAACTCTGTACGTTTGAGGCTCACCACTTCCAATTGCCTGTTGAGGTTGGTTTTGATGGCATCATTTTCTTTTATCTGCTTTTCAAGATTGCTCTCTTTCTGATTTATGGACTGCTCTTTTTGTTTGATACGGTTCTCCGCTTCTAAAATTTTCTGATTGCGCTGCATGACGTCCTTATCATGGGCTGCTTTCATTTGAACAAACTTTTCCTTCGCTTCCAGTTCCTTCTCTTTTTTGAGCGTTTCGGCTCTTAATTCTGCTTCCCGTATGATGGTTTGACTTTGTAAATTGGCTTCTTCTATTTGTTTACGTGTGTTTTTAGCAAATATAATTTTACCCAGTACAATGCCCACAATGAGTGCTATAGCACCTATAATGATGTTTATTAATGGTTCCATTCAATGTTTTGGTTTTAATATGGTTCACAATCTTACATAATCTTTCTATACTCATCGTTGTAATTAGGAGTGAAATGATTAAATAATTTGCAAAGATACAAACTTTTGCGGTGGTAGTAAGCGATTTATATACAATTTATATTTAAATATAATATATAAATGGGAGAGGTTAATATTATAATTATTTTAAATGTATTGATTAAGTTGGGCCTCCATCTTTAGCAAGGCTTCGGTCAGATTTTTTTCCAAAGCCGGGTTGCCCTGCGAAGTAACCTGAGTAGCATACCAAATCATAACCATGGCAATATAATCCTGCATATCCTTACCGGCAAACTGGGTTTTAAACTCTATAATTTTATCGTTGATGACTTTAATAGCGCTTCGAATGGTTTGTTCATCTGCCGGCCGTGCCTTGATTCGGTAGGTTCTGTCGCCGATGACTATATTGATGGGAATGAGTGTATCTGACATGGTTATTCACTTAATAAGTTGATGCATTTATCTATTTCCCTAATGTACTGATTGATTGTTTTCTCAAACGCTTTTTTATCAGCATCATCCATTTGCAAAGTAGTTGCTTTTAGTATGGTAACCTGCTGTTGTAAAGTTTTTATTTGATTTTGATCTTTTTCCCGGTTAGACTTTAGCTCTTCGATAACACGGCTCTGCCGCTCATGTTCTTTTTGTAAAAGCTGATACTGCTTTAATAATTGCTGCAGCTTTTTATTAACTCTGATAATATGTTCCTCGAGTTCCTTCATTTATAACACTAATTACACAAATTTTAGACGAATTATATTTATATTTATTCACAAAACAACCATTCAACCTTACTTCCTTATCTCGGCGGATAATTCTTTCTCATAAGTGGTAATAATTTTTGCCATCATGCTGTCTATATCTTTATCTGTAAGTGTTTTTTGTTCATCCAGAAAAGTATAGTTGATTGATACTGACTTTTTATTCATCCCTAATTTTTCACTTTCAAATATATCGAATAAATGCATGGCCGTTAGTTTAGGCAACCTGACACCTGCCGTTGCCTTCTCAATTTGTTGATATTGAACGGATTTATCTACCACGATGGATAAATCACGTTGTGCATAAGGGAATTTAGGTATTTCCTTAAATTGAATAGTATTGTTTTTAATTATTTGTAAAGCTTTATCCCAATCAATGTCCACAAAAAAAACAGCTTGCCTGCAATCGAATAGTTGCAATGTATTTTTATTTACCGATCCGATTGCCGCAACCATTTCATTCCTGGCTTTGAACACAATGTAATGATCAAGCTTTTCATTATTTTCTTCCAATGATTCTACAACATGTAAGCCAAGCAGTTGAAACAAATTATTGACAACTCCTTTCAAATAGTAAACATCAGCTTTTTCAGCTTTACTATTCCACGATTGCACTTCCTTATTGCCACTAACGTAGAGGCATAAGTGATTTTTTTCATGATACTTGCCTACAGCAGTAGTATTGTATGTTTTACCAAATTCAAAAAACTGTATTTGACTATTTTTCCTGTTTAGATTGTAGGCCACAGCCGCTAAACCTGTTTCCAACATAGCAGGTCGTAGTATATTTAATTCTGCACTAAGGCTATTGATCATCTTTACCGCATGTTGCAACACCTCTTCACTAAAAAATGCTTTATCAGTAATGCTGTTGGTGAATATTTCCTGAAAGCCCTGTCCTACTAAATAATTGGCAACTTTTTCTTTATTGGCAGCTTCATGTGCCAGCGTTTCTGTAGAAGGTGCAATGCTAATAGTTGAAGGGATATCAATATTATCCAACCCGTCAATTCTCATGATTTCTTCTACAATATCTGCTGCCAACTGTATATCTGGCTTATTGTAAGGCACGTTCACTCGTACTTCATCAATGCTTTCCTTAATCAGTTCAAAACCAAGGCTGCTGAGTATGTTTTTTACCGTATCTCCATGGTAATTTTTACCACTGAGTTTTTTTAGGTAATGGTATTTTAAAGATACTTCCGTTTTTGGCTTTGGATGAGGGTAAATATCTATCACCTCACTGGCAATACTCCCTCCGGCAATTTCTTTGATCATTTCTGCTGCCCTTTTTAATACATTGACTACATTACTAATGTCAACACCTTTTTCAAAACGGGTAGCCGCATCTGTTCGGAGGCTATGGCGCATAGATGTTTTACGAATGGATGCCGGATTGAACCAGGCACTCTCCAAAAAAATATTTTTTGTATCGGTCGTAACGCCGCTGTGTAATCCGCCAAATACTCCTCCAATACACATAGGTTCTTTTGCATTGCAGATCATCAGATCATCGCTGCTGAGCTTGCGCTCTTTACCATCCAGCGTTACAAATACGGCTTCTTCTTCTACATTTTTTACAATAACCTTATTTCCCTGAATAGCATCTGCATCAAAAGCATGTAATGGCTGACCCGTTTCATGCAAGATAAAATTGGTAATATCTACAATATTATTAATCGGCCGAAGGCCAATACTTTCTAATCGCTGCCGCAGCCACTGCGGACTCTCGGCTATGCTAACATTTTCAATACAAACACCTGCATATCGCTGACAGGCCTCTGTATTTTCAATAGTAACCTCCATTTTTAAGTGATGATTATCTACTTTAAAATTACTTTTAAAGGGAGATTTAACCACCGTTTCCTTTTTGTTGTGGTGTGATAAATAAGCACACACATCCCTGGCTACTCCCAAATGGCTCATAGCATCCATTCGATTGGGTGTAAGGCCTATTTCATAAATATAGTCCTGATACGGTTTAAAATATTCGTTCGCAGCTGTTCCGGTTTTTATATCGTTTGGCAAAACGATAATGCCGGCATGACTATTTCCCAAGCCTATTTCATCTTCTGCACAAATCATTCCCTGGCTTTCAACTCCTCTTATTTTGGCCTTTTTGATTGTAAAGGATTCCCCATTTACAGGAAAAATGGTTGTTCCGACTGTGGCCACCACAACTTTTTGGCCTGCTTCAACATTGGATGCTCCGCAAACAATTTGCAATGGGGTATCGGCCCCAATACTAACGCTTGTTAGTTTTAGTTTATCGGCATCCGGATGTTTGTCACAGGTTAAAACCTCCCCAATTACCAACCCTTTCAACCCTCCTTTTATGCTTTCATATGCTTCCAGACTTTCTACTTCAAGCCCAATAGAAGTTAATATTTTGCTTAATTTTTCAGGTTCTATTTTTTCCGGCAGATATTCGTGCAGCCAATTGTGACTAGTGGTCATTAACTATTTTTTAATAAAACGCAAATATAATTAATTTGTACTCAGGCCATAATTGGCTGCCGCATATTTATTAGATTTTATTGAATAGTTACGGTAAAGCCTCCATTTGGTATTTCGATATCGGTGCCTGATTTCGGGCTATCTACCGGATCGCTTAGTTCTTTATTAGGTGGATTGCCGGGATAATGCCGCAAAGTAATTTGTACTTTTCCGTTGGAAGCCGCTCCGGTTGTCCATTTGCTTGTCAATCCCAGTGGTAAGCCATTGGCATCAGTGTTGAGATTGGATATTGTAACGTTAGCGCCTGTCGGGGCAAAATAAAATCTGTGTGCTGTTGCTTCTTCTTTCACTTCATTCGAAATGGTATCTACCGGATTAACTGTTTTATTTAGTAAGATAATTTCCGCATCATATACTTTATTAGGCGCAAGGGTAATAGCATCCTGTGTTGGCGCAGTTCCTCCCGGGCCGTCAGGGTCATCTAACTTAGCTTCTACGGTTGTACCTCCGCCTTGCGGCACTAATTTCAGGATAAGCGTTGTAATAACTTCTTCTTCATTTGTCTCTGTAACAGGATCTTTTTTACATGCGGAAAAAAGAATAGAACCAATTAATAATAAACCACTTAATTTTACAAATTGTTTTTTCATTTTTTTTGCTTTTTAGATAAATTAATAAGATTATTGTATGACAGGTATTCGAATACTCATATAAATGTTACGTCCTACTTCATCAGTAAAATAACGGAAGCTGTTTAAATAATCACGGTATGCTTTGTTTAAGAGATTCCGAACTCCAATAGTAACAACGAAAGGCGCTTTTTTCAAATGCAGGGTAGTGGATCCCGATACATTTATTAACATGTATCCGTCCGGGGGCTGCTTATAATCATATTTACCATTCGCTTCCCCCGGCACTCGTGTTTGCCGCAACACACTTTGCATCTCTGCCGTCAAATAACTTTCCCGGAATATTTTTTTATCCGGAAATGAATAAGTTAATTCATTGACAAATCTATCTGCCGGCATTAAAATTAGCCAATCGTTTATAGTTTTGTTGGTTGCCCGTAACATAGAAAATTTTGTTGTCCATTGTAATGACTTAACAATTTTTAAAGCAACCGCTACATCCATACCACGCAATAAGGCATTGGTTTGCCTATATTGGATTTTTGGAAAAGCTCCGGCAATTGTTAATACCGGAGAATCCGGTATAGGTTGTTGATAAATAAAATTTTGTATGGAATTGTTGTAAATGTTTATATCGAATAAAAAAGTATTATTTGTATTGTGATATTTTGTAGAAGCAGCAATATTGAAGGATTGCTCCGGCTTTAAAAAAATATTTCCTTCCTCATAAGTAGCTGTTCCGTGATGAATACCATTGCTTAATAGTTCATTTACATACGGCGCCCTGCTTGCAAGTGATAAATTGACATTGGTGTTCCAGTTAGGTTTATGTTTATAAACGACATTGAAGGAAGAGGCTACCGTAGAGAATTGAAAATCATAGTTAATATTATCACCGTTGAATTTAAGCCTGTTGGTATGAATATGCTTATTGTCATATCTAATGCCCCCCTGAATTTCCCACTGATGCTTTGCCCATTTTTCAATCATATAACCACCCAACACCCATGAATTATAATTCGGAATAAAATAACGACCGCCGTAGGCATTTTGCTGTTGTGTGGCTGACACCCCCACTACCCCTGTTACATTATGTTTTCGGGGATGTTCCCAGGTTAAATCCTGCGACAAGGTAGTAATGGAGAGATCCATTTGAGGATTTTTATTAGTATTACTGGTTACAATATCAAATTCTTTTCTGCGATTATGCTGTACCGATAGCAGGGCATTGAATTTATGCCCCCCCACTTGTAAGGTAGATTTTGATTTCAATAAGTGATGTGTTACTTCCTGCCGGGGCCTTTCAATGGAATACGTATTTTGATTTAAGAATACTTCAGCAGGCCTGGCCGCTTCCATAGCATTGAGCAAATCGGTTAAATTGCCAGTATGCGATCCTGTAAAAATGCCAATTTTAGTATTGAACTGACTATAAAATAGTTCTGTATTAAATTTATTCTTTCGCCACCCGGCTGTGAGAGAAAAATTATACTCTTCACTCGCAGTATTATTTAATCGATAATTAGGGGTATTTATATTTGCAGCTTTTTTAAAAGTGCCTTGCAGTCGATAGCCAAATGCAGGATTTTTTTTGAGCTCTTGTTCCCATACACCTGATACTACATACTGACTGTTATTGCTAAAATAAGCGGTATTCCATTCCAAAGATTTTCCGGGCATATTACGTAATGCTTTAGGCTCTACAAGTATTACGCCGCCAATAGCATCAGAACCGTATTTTAATTCATCAACTCCTTTTATAACGGTTAGTTTATTTGCAATGAAGGGATCAATTTCCGGAGCATGCTCGTTGCCCCATTGCTGTCCTTCCTGCCGTACTCCGTTGTTGATAGTCAGAATACGATTGCTGTGAAGGCCATGAATGACAGGCTTAGAAATGGTGGTTCCGGTTTGCAATAAAGTAACACCATTAATTTTGCTTAAGGCCTCACTTATCGACATCCCTCTCGTTTCCTGTAAATCTTTACCGGATAATTCTTTGATAAAACCACTATTACCACGACTTTTGATGGCATCAACCACTACTTCATTTAAAGTATTTTTCGCATGTGGTAAAAAAATATCAGTGTGAACATTTTTAGTAAGCCTGATTTTTTGTCGAACAGTTTCACAATCAACATGGCTTACTTCAAGGGTATAGTCTCCCGGGCATATATTTTTAAAAATAAAATCTCCATTATTATCCGTTACAATTTGCTGGTTAGCCTCCTTTAATACAACACTGGCAGCCTGTAACCTGTCTTTAGTATCGGTATCTTCTACATGACCTGACAATTGCAGCAGGCAATCCTGTGCAAATACTAAAGAAGTATTAACTGATAAAGCAACCAGTAAAGTTATTATGAGTTTCACTAAATGGAAATGTTGATACGTTAAAATGTTAAAATGTTGAGATGTTAAAATGGAATTAACATCGTTGATGGATACCAGCCAATACCGCAGAAAAAATTATGAGTAAAAAGGAGGGCCTCTTAAATCAATAAAAACCCCATAAATACGTAAGAGATTTTTTTGTAAAACCTCCGTAAGAATTATACTTGTGCCTGGTACATTGATTTCAATATTATTGTCAATACAAACAAAAGGAGATTCAGCCACCAGGTCATTACATTGGCAGCTGACCTTTTGCTGCTGAATGGACAGCTCAGACTTCGAATTATATGATCCTGAACAATCCTTATGATTAGCAAAAGCATCATGCAGCCACTGCCGGGGTGTATTGCCTAAGGCAAACACCAGCAGCAGTATCAAACTAATAAAAATCCGTATGGTATTATTTCTTTGCAATTAAAAATTTGTAACTACGTTGCAAATATAATAAAAATTATGAAGAGTAATAAAGAATTATACAAAAAACAGGCGGTCAATCTACAAATTATTGTTAAATGAGATACATTGCAAAAAAATATATATTAATTTATAATAATGTATTATTGGGAAATATGTAAAATATCCGATCATTGCATCTATAAGATAAAATACAATGCATATAAAAGAACTTCTACTATTAATTACATTTTCCAGCATCGTATCTGTTGGCTATAGCCAAACAGATAGTAGCGCTTCTATGAATTTATGTAAGGCTGCTATAATAACATTTATAATATAAATTAAATTTCAAAAAATGTCATTACGTCCTGAAATTAGCGGTTTTAATTTAAAGAAAATGGAGCACTTGTTTGGCTCGAAAAATGCAGATTTGATTGATAAAATGAAAGTTCATTTTCATAAAACGTGGAAACTTAATAGTGAAGAAAATAAAGCCAGAGCTAATGAAATAATAGAAAAAATTATTAATGGAGAAATCACTAAAGGCCATGTTGAAACAGAGGATGAAATTTACATCTTCATTATGATTGCTTTTGCTTATTTTGAGCAGGAGCATCTTTCTACAGATTCTAATTGTTGGGATAGCTATTTTATAGATTATGCTGAAGCTATCCAGAAAAAAATTCCTGAAGGTGTGAACCGGGAAGAATGGAAAAAAATGTCCTCCTACTTTGACTTTTTCTTAGGAAAAAGGCCCTATTTTGGAAAAAATCAGGATTCCGAATGGACTTTTTACGGGTATCTTACCAATCAGGAAGTGAATACTTTATTGAACTATTTCGAACAGTTTCCACAACTGAAGCAGGATAAGGTTGACTTTGGAATAGAACTTCATCAATATTTGAAAAGTATTTCATCAGCAGAGAAAGATCTTTGGTTTTTTTGTCAGTAAAATTCAATAAAGAGATTGTTACCGTATTTTTTGTTACGAAATGTATAGGCTTTTAGAATTTTAAGACACAAACCTTGGCTAATCAATGCCATTATTCGTTTAACATACAAATAATGGCATTATCACATCATCCTATCACCCCAAATTCTCAATCACCCCTGCTATTCCCTGGCCGCCACCCACGCAGGCCGTTACCATACCGTATTTTTTATTCAGGCGTTTCATATCGTTGATAATTTGAATGGTCAGTTTACAGCCCGTACAGCCCAGGGGATGCCCAAGTGCAATCGCACCACCGTTGATATTTACTCTTTCCGGATCCATACCCAATTCCCGGATCACCGCCAGTGATTGAGACGCAAAAGCTTCGTTCAATTCTATTAAATCAATATCTGCCAAGTTCAATCCTGCCTGCTTCAACGCTTTCGGCACTGCTGCTACAGGGCCAATACCCATTATACGTGGATGCACCCCGGCGCTCACACAGCTTACCAGCCGTGCAATCGGTTGTAAACCCAGCTCCTTTACCATTTTTTCACTCATCACAATCACAAAAGCAGCGCCATCGCTCGTTTGCGACGAATTACCGGCAGTTACACAACCTCCCTGCGCAAAGGCAGGTTTTAATTTAGCCAAAGCTTCTACGGTAGTATCTATTCTTACACCTTCATCGGTATCCACCACAAAGCTGCGTTGCTGTTTTTTATTTTTGGCATCCAGGTACACTTCTTCCACCGTGATTGGTAAAATACCTGGTTTAAAATACCCATTCTGAATCGCATTAGCAGCTTTTTGATGACTGTTATAGCTAAAAACATCCTGATCTTCTCTGCTGATGTTATATTCTTTGGCCACTGCTTCTGCTGTTAATCCCATGCTCAGGTAATAATCCGGCTCCTCTTTGGCAATGGAGTAAGCAGGCACCGTTTTCCAGCCGGCTGTGGGTACCATGCTCATACTTTCCGTACCTCCTGCAATGATGCACTCCGCCATACCTGTGCGTATTTTAGCAGTAGCCATCGCAATACTTTCCAGTCCACTGGCACAATAGCGGTTGATGGTTACCCCGGCCGTATCAAAACCCAGCGCCCTGGCAGCAATTATCCTGGCTACCTGTAAGCCCTGTTCTGCCTCCGGCACGGCATTGCCCACAATCAGGTCATCTACCCTTTTGGCGTCCAGTTGCGGCACCGTTGCCATCAGGCCTTTAATTACTGCAATAGCCAAATCATCCGGACGGGTAAACCGGAAACCACCTTTTTTACTTTTGGTCACCGCAGTACGATATCCTGCTACAATATATGCTTCTTGCATGATTGCTAATTTTACATTTTTAATTTTTCATTCTTAATTCTCTCTGGGGCTTTCGTCTTCAGTAACTTTTTTCAACATTTGTTCCGGCTATTCACTCCAAGCTCACCGCCTTCGGCGGTTCGCTTTCCGTTGCTATCCGGCAGCCGTTCATCTTTCTATCTTTATTCGTGAGACTCAATTTTTGCAATTCGCCGAAGGCGAAGCAGCGAAAATTGTAAGTCGAACAATCCCGTCGAAGACGGAAGGTATAATACCCCGCAGCTTACTGCGGAAAAAGGGTTCGGGGCTTGCCCCGAGGTTCATACCTGTGATTCAACAAAATACTTACAAAATAGTTGCCTATGCAACTTTTTATATACAAAGTTACGCTTTTACAAATTAACAAAGAGCCTTGGCCAAGTTTCAGACTAAATAATATTTTGAGGTGGTGGATAAAATATAACTCTGATAAAAAGAGCTCCGAAGAAGTGTCATATTAGTAGCTATAGCCATATAATATTAATGAGCTCTGAAGGAGCGATATGTTTCACATCAATCCACAACCTTTACCCACTAAAAATTGGACAATAATCAATAATAACGCTACCTTTATTAAAGTTTCTTTATACACATATCGCTCCTCCAGAGCTCTATCAGGGAGATGAAAATTTAATCTATTAATATGTCGCTCCTTCGTAGCTTAACACAAAAATACACAGCTCACATAATAATGATAGCGCCTCAAAATATTATTTAACCAGTAACCATCAATTGCCTGAAAGCAGGTTAAATAAAGGCTGATTTAAATAAAAATTATCTCTTTTTACTCTCTGCTTCTGAAGTAATTGTTCTTTCACCAGCATTTCTAAATAGCGGATAGCAGTACTACGGCTTACTCCCAAATCTTTTTCTATAAACTCTATTTTTGTATAAGGATATTTAAAAAGATTGTTTAATAAATCCTGACTATATATCTTGGGGAACCTTGACCGGATAGTTTTTTTATAAAATTGCATTAACTTTTTAATGTTGGCAATCAATGCCATGCTTTCTATAGCAGTTTGTTCTACTCCTTTAAGCATATATATTATCCACTCCTCCCATTCATTGGTTTCTCTCACTTTTTGTAATAATCCGTAATATTCATTTTTGGTTTGAATGATGTATCGGCTTAAATATAACACCGGCAGATTTAGTAATTTTTTTTGTACTAAATATAAAATATTAATGATTCTTCCGGTTCTGCCATTCCCATCATAAAATGGATGTATGCTTTCAAATTGATGGTGTATAATGGCCATTTTTATTAAGGGATCTACATCCATCATTTCATCGTCATTAATAAACTGCTCAAGATTATGCATTAGGGATATAATGGTTTGTTCATCCTGCGGTGGTTCATAAACAACTTCCCTGGTTTTATCATTAATTAATTTTGTTCCCCCAAGTTTTCTAAATCCGGCGTTATTTTGTTCTACTACTTGTTGTATTTGTAAAATATAATTACAGGTTAGTAAGTTATGCTGTTTTACCAGATTAAATCCTTTTTTCAAAGCTTCGGCATATTGATGCACTTCTTTAGCAGACGGTGAAGCAAATTCATGTATAAAGGAATGACTTTGGTATACTTCGGCAAAAGTACTGATGATACTTTCAATAGCTGAACTCTCCCTGGCCTCTCGTAACGTAAGTGTTTCTAACAAAATATTTTCGTTGGGAATACTACTAATACTTCCTTTCAGTTCAGCTAAAGCTTTATGTGCCGTAGCAACATTACGTAATACAGCTTTGGTTTCTATATCATCCAAAATAGGGAGTAGGGGGATCATTTTTGTAGCGCTTTTAAAATAAAGATCAATTTTAACAATTTTTGACTTATATTAAGCAAACATAAGTCAATTTTGGCAAATTTTGACTTACATTATCCAAATACATATCAAAAAATACACTTTTTGACATATAATATTCTACGATTATTTCTTCAGCTACTATAATTTTGCAGCCACATGTACAAAATTCTCAGAAGTATTTTATTCTTATTCGATCCCGAAAGAGTGCATTATTTTTCCATGAATCTCTTAAAGCTATTATGCAGCGTAAAATTTATAAAAAATTGGCTCGCCAAAATATATAAACCCAAAGGAAATTTTCAATTATCAATTTTCAATTATCAATTATCAAATAAAATCGGCCTTGCTGCAGGATTTGATAAAAATGCAAAATACCTCCGTGAGCTGGAAACATTGGGATTCGGATTTGTTGAAATCGGAACAGTTACGCCGCTTCCACAGCCCGGCAATGAAAAACCCCGGATTTTTCGTCTCCCGAAAGATAAAGCCCTCATCAATAGAATGGGTTTTAACAATGACGGTGTTGAAGTAGTGGCAGAGCGCTTGAAGAAATGGAGGCAATCGTCGACCGACCACCGACGACCGACCACCGATAACAATGAAACAACCCCAAACCTCACACTCCAAACAACAAACCCCAAACATCAAACCTCAAACTCCCAACAACAAACCCTCATCATCGGCGGCAATATTGGCAAAAACAAAAACACCCCCAACGAACTAGCCTGGAAGGATTACGAAATTTGTTTTCTTGCCCTGCATGCGTATGTGGACTATTTCGTGGTAAATGTAAGTAGTCCCAATACACCAGGCTTAAGAGCATTACAGGAAAAAGATTCGCTCAATAAAATTTTAACCCATCTGCAAAAAATCAATGCAGATAAAAGCGCTCCAAAACCTATTCTCTTAAAAATTGCCCCGGATTTAACAACAACACAGTTGGATGAAGTCATTGATCTTGTCATGGAAATTAAGCTGGACGGTATTGTCGCCACCAATACTACCATCAGCCGTGAAAATCTCACTTCAAATGTTTCGCATATCACCAGCATGGGTGCCGGTGGGCTCAGCGGTTTACCATTAAAACAAAAAAGCACCGAAATTGTAAGGTATATTTGCCAAAGAACAAACGGGAAAATCCCGATCATTGCCAGTGGTGGCATTTTCAACGGACAGGATGCAAAAGAAAAGTTTGAAGCCGGCGCATCCCTCGTACAGGTATGGACGGGCTTTATTTATGAGGGGCCGTCGATTGTAAGAAATATTTGTAAAGAAATTTAAGCATAATGGAACATTTATTCACAACCGAAAGTATTATCAGCTTTTTCATTTTAGTAATATTAGAAGTTGTACTGGGTATTGATAATGTAATATTTGTAAGCATTATTATCAATCGGTTACCCAAACAAAAAGAAAAGAAAGCAAGACTCATATGGATACTAACAGGAATCCTTATCCGAAGTTTATTGCTAATGGCGTTGGGATGGTTATTGGCACAAAAAGGGAAATCAGTGCTTACACTGGCCGGTAAAAGTTTCGACCTGGCCAGCCTGGTAATGCTGGCCGGCGGATTGTTTTTAATTTATAAATCTGTTAAAGAAATCCACCACAAGTTGGAGGGGGAAGATCCAACTGCAGATGTTAAAAACAAAAAAGCCCTTACATTAGGACAGGCAGTATTTCAGATTATTGTGATTGACATGGTTTTTTCATTCGACAGTATCATTACCGCCGGTGGCACAGCTAAATATGTGGAAATTATGATAGCGGCTGTTATCATTGCCATGACAATCATGTTTTTATTCAGCCCGGCCATTTCGGCTTTTATACATAAACATCCTACCATTAAAATGCTGGCGCTTTCATTTTTAGTGATGATCGGTTTAACCCTCATCATTGAGGGATGGGATTCGGAAAAAACTCATGATTTACATTTAAAAAATTATGTATATTTTGCAATGGCTTTTTCATTTATAGTAGAATTATTGAATATGACCATGAGAAAGAAAAGCGGAAAAGTAGTGAAATTGCATGAGCCATTTGTTAATAAAACTTCTCATAAGTAGTACAAATTTAATGGGCATAATTAATCATACTCGACACTTTTATAAATTTAAAATAATTAGTAAATTATATATATTATTTATTTAAAATATACAATAAAAATATTCATTACCATATAAATAATAATTTAATATAATATTTTATAAAATATAAAATAATTGGCTTAGTTTTTGATATATAAATAAGTTACAAACAACCAATTACTAAACATTCAGATCTAATTTCTTAAGAATCACTAACTGTTTTACCGAACCCTATTGTACTAATTTATTATTGTTAATTTATGAAGTATAAAACTTTACTCATTAAAGCCGGGCTGCTTGTATCGGGCTTTCTAATCTATAACAACACATTTGCACAGGGAATTGCTGTAAATGATGATGGTACTGTGGCAGATAAATCGGCGATGTTGGATATTAAAAATTTACATAAGGGCTTGTTAATTCCCAGAGTTACTTTGTTAGATGATGGTGATGTTCAAACCATTCTGGAGCCGGCACACGGACTCTTGATTATGAATACTTACAACGGTGTTGACATTAACTTACCGGAAGGTTTTTACTGGAATGCAGGGCTTCCGGATAAAGCATATTGGGTAAGATTGCTAACCGATCAAGACATAATAAATAACTCATCGAAAGGCTGGTTACTTGACGGCAATGCAGGCACAGACCCTACTATAAATTTTATGGGTACTAAGGATGACAAGGATGTTATATTTAAACAAAATAATTTTGAGGCATTTAGATTAATAAAGGGGGGAACTTTTTTTGCAACGGGCGATCCAGTAAACGGTAAAGCTCCTGTGTTACCCAATGGTGGATCGGGGATGATTTGGATACCTGCCTATAGCGCTTTCAGAGCCGGCACTTTTGGACCCGGACAATTAGATGATGCAAATATTGGTGCTTTTTCTGTTGCCTTAGGTAATAACAATAAGGCAACCGGACCTTCCTCTTTAGCTGTGGGGGATGGGAATACTACTGATGGAACAGGTGCCGTTGCGTTAGGTATAAATAATAGCAGCAGTGCTTCTGGCGCTATTGCTTTGGGTAAAGATAATAAGGCAGATGGAAGTTTTTCACTTGCCATTGGAGAGGGTAATACTTCTAAAGATGCTGGCTCTATAGCCTTGGGTATTAGCAATACCAGTAGTGCTAGCGGTTCGGTTACTTTAGGCAACAGTAATAAAGCGGAAGCAGCAGGCGCTGTAGCTATGGGAAATAGTAGCAAGGCCTGGGGATTTGGCTCTATAGCAGGAGGGAATAGTGCAAAAGTTGATGTTGATGCAAAGGCGGCAGTAGCTCTTGGCGAAAATACTATAGCCTCTAAAAGTTATGCCAATGCATTTGGATACTATACATCTGCTACCAATGAAGCAGCGGTTGCATTCGGCAAAAACTCCCTGGCTTCAGGTATTACCGCATTTGCAGCAGGTGAAAAAGACTCTGCATTAGGTATTTCATCTGTAGCTATGGGATTAAAATCAGTAGCAAAGGGTAATTATGCGGTGGCAATGGGTACAATAACACTGGCAGAAGGTTCAGCATCTTTTGCGATGGGTAATGATACTTATGCGAAAGGGATCAATTCTGTAGCAATGGGTAATCAATCACAAGCACTTAATAATAATGCATTTGCTGCAGGCTTTTCAAATATAGCATTGGGTTTTGAATCCGTAGCATTGGGAAGACTGGACAGCGCCATCGGCAACCGTTCTTTTGCAATGGGTATCAGTTCAAAGGCCAAAGGAAATTATTCTTTTGCCATGGGTACTGTAGCTACCAGTGCAGGCGACGGTAGCGTTGCTATGGGCAATTCAACTTTAGCCGAAGGTAGCAATGCTGTAGCACTTAATTTTGATACTTATGCCAAAGGCATTAATTCAATAGCAGCAGGGAATGCATCTATTGCAGAGGGAAGTACGTCTGTAGCTTTAAACTATGACACTTATGCTAAAGGCAATTACTCCATGGCGATTGGCTATAAGACTTTTGCCAATGGGGAAGGCTCTTTTAGCGGTGGTACCCAGGATGTACTGGCATATGGCAAACAGTCTTTTGCATTTGGTGATTCTGCCAGGGCCGAGCAGGATAACACGGTTGCTTTTGGTGTAACAACCAGAGCCGCCGGTATAGGTGCCGGTGTTTTTGGCATTGGTACCATTGCAAGGGCTCCTTATTCGATGGCTATTGGAAGATACAATTATGATGATGCCAATCCGAATTCAAATGTCATTTTTCAGGTGGGTGCCGGGACCAATAAGGCAAATAGAAAAAATGTATTGGCCGTTACTACAAATGGCCGGGTAAGTATCAATCGAAGTGCCCCACAAGCCAGCCTTCATATAAAAGGCGGTGATGCAGATTTTACGGATCAATTTTTAGGAGCCGGGCATGGCATTATCATTGAAACACCTCAAAATGCTGAAAAGGTAATGATGCAATTATTAATAAGAGCATAGATTAGTTCTTATTTTGTATATTTGCTTATGAAAAAG
>CAZPHA010000002.1:78714-115893 GCA_964586215.1 uncultured Ferruginibacter sp. | reverse complement strand
GTACATTTATCTGCCATACGAATTATGTTGAATCGTTTTTAAACAGCTTCTAAGAAAATTGAGAAAAATGTCGTATCTTTGGAAGTAAGCCATGAATTTTCAAACGGATATATTAAGCCTGGTCAATAACCATCCTTTCATGCAGGAAGAAATAGAGGTATTGCAGGATGTGAACCGAATGGTACCCGGCTCGATACAGTATACTATTAAGCGTTACCGAAAGCAGCCAACCTGGAACCTGGAGGATACCGGCATATTGGTATATCATATTGAAAAAAATAATTCAAAAGCGAATTTTCTGGAACTTAAATTTTGTGTAAGTGGCAATTTTTATTGCCGTCAAAAGCAGGCTGAATGTAATTTATGTAAATTTAACCAATCTAAAAACTGTGTAGAAAAGATAGAAAGTGTAGATATTCTCAGCTTTAGCTTTAAGCCTTCATACCTTACTCAGTTTGCCAAAAACAAAAAAAATACTTCTTTAACGGAAGAAGTACTTTCTTTTACCCATACTACCTCATTTTCCAGGCAATTACCGCTTTGTGGTAAAACAAGGCTGGCGATAGAGGCTTTGCTGAACCATAACTATACAGGCACTTTAGAGAATATTTTCATCAATGCGCAAATGCAAATTTTGCTTTTGTATAGTATGGATTGTATGTTGGGTGACAAAGAGGAGTCTTTTGTATGCAAGTTCTTAACCAATGAGG
The DNA here is from genome assembly GCA_964586215.1 of uncultured Ferruginibacter sp. GTDB lineage: Bacteria > Bacteroidota > Bacteroidia > Chitinophagales > Chitinophagaceae > Ferruginibacter. The sequence goes on along the minus strand of CAZPHA010000002.1, from coordinate 115,183 downwards.
CTGATCGGGAGAAAATTATTAAAGCAAGAGAAATTTTGTTGCAACATATTGGCGAACCCCTAACCATTAAAGCCCTGAGCCGTAAGGTAGCCATCAATGAGTGTTACTTAAAAAAAGGCTTTAAAGAGCTTTTCGGTACTACCATTTTTGATTTTTATCAAAGCCAGCGCATGGAACATGCAAAATATTTATTATATGATAAAGGCCTAAGCGTAACGGAGGTTTCGTCTTTATTAGGATATTCTTCTATCTCTCACTTTAGCACCGCCTTTAAAAAACATACAGGTATTAAGCCTTGTGAGCTTTTAGTACGCTAGGATTTTGCTGTCAGACGAGGACCCTCAGACAGCAAATATTAAGGCTCAAACTTTTACGTACTGTATCAAGTTTGAGCCTTAACTCCTTAAACTTCCTAAAATCCTTACATCATGAAGGGCAGAATTACTTTGAAATATTAGATTTAAAACGGGAGATGTGCTATCACATTCTTAATACTTTACATGCCAATATTATGCCAAACTTTAAAAATGTGCATAATTTTATAGTAAAAAAGCATTTTTTTTGTAATAATAATTACTACATATATAATTTATTTTTAATTTTGGTAATCCGATCATTTTTTATTAAAAAATATTAATATATTATAAATCAATAAATTATATAATACGCTCATCTAATAACAGCGTCTCAATTATCAATTATCCACTAACAATTGTATCTTTGCACACATTTTATGGGTGCTATATATAAAGAATATAATCAGTTAGATTTGCCACAAATCGGTGAAGAAATCCTACACAAATGGGAATCCGGGCAAACATTTGAAAAAAGCATTGATATACGCAATGGTCATCCTGCCTTTGTATTTTATGAAGGTCCTCCCAGTGCCAATGGAATGCCGGGTATACACCATGTTATTTCCAGAACATTAAAAGACCTGGTATGTAGGTACAAAACCATGCAGGGGTTTCAGGTAAAACGAAAAGGTGGTTGGGATACACATGGTTTGCCCGTAGAATTAGGTGTAGAAAAAGAACTCGGCATCAGTAAAGAGGATATTGGCAAAAAGATTAGCGTAGAAGACTATAACAGAAAATGTCGGGAAGTAGTCATGCGCTACAAAGATAAATGGGACGATATCACCCAAAAAATGGGTTACTGGGTAGATCTCAAAAATCCTTATATTACTTTTAATAATGACTACATTGAAACCTTGTGGTGGTGCTTAAGTGAACTCTACAAAAAAGGCCTGCTATACGAAAGTGTGAGTATCCAACCTTACTCCCCCGCTGCCGGAACAGGATTATCGTCCCATGAACTGAACCAGCCTGGTACTTATAAAGATGTAAAAGATACCAGTTGTGTAGCCATGTTTAAGGCCATTAAAAATGAAAAATTAAAAATTAAGAATGTTGAGGGAGATGTTTTTTTCTTAGCATGGACTACTACCCCCTGGACACTTCCCTCTAACCTTGGCCTGACGGTCGGGCCAAATATTGATTATGTTCTGGTAAAAACATTTAACCCTTACACTCATCTACCAATAAATGTAATTCTGGCAAAATTATTAGTGCCAAAATATTTCAAACCCGAAGGTGAAAATGCAGATTTTGATGTATATAAAGAGGGAGACAAAGTTTTGCCTTGGAAAATATTAGCCGAATTTAAAGGATCAGATTTAGAAGGATGTACTTACGATCAATTAATCCCTACAGAAGCCGGCAAACCTGAAAATTCCGGTGGCAACCCATTCAGAGTAATACCGGGAGATTTTGTAACCACCGAAGATGGTACTGGTATTGTACATACGGCCCCTGCCTTTGGCGCCGATGACTTTAAGGTAGGTAGAAAATTTAATCTGGGTATTTTAACGCTGGTGGACAGAGAAGGTAAGTTTGTAGAGGGTGTGGGTGAATTTAGCGGTCGCTATGTAAAAAACTATAAAGATGACCCTGATTATGTAGACGTAAATATCGACATCTGTGTAAAGCTAAAAAAAGAAAATCGTGCTTTTAAAGTTGAAAAATATGAGCATAATTACCCTCACTGCTGGCGTACGGATAAACCTATTATTTATTACCCCTTAGACGCCTGGTTTATTAAAACAACGGCTGCTAAGGATAGAATGATAGAGTTAAATAAAACCATCAACTGGAAACCTGCTGCCACAGGCACGGGTCGCTTTGGCAACTGGTTAGAAAATATGGTTGACTGGAACCTGAGCCGTAGCCGTTATTGGGGTACCCCGCTGCCTATCTGGCGTACAGAAGATGGTAATGAAGAAAAATGTATCGGTTCTATCGATGAGTTAAATAAAGAAATTAGAAAAGCACATGAAAAATCAGGCGGTGAAGTCAATAAAAATTATATTGAAAAAGGCATTACAGACCTGCATAAACCTTATGTAGATGAAATAATTTTGCTGAGTGACAGCGGACTACCGATGAAAAGAGTACCCGATCTGGTGGACGTATGGTTCGACAGTGGCGCCATGCCATATGCCCAATGGCATTTCCCTTTTGAAAATAAAGAAATCTTTAAAGAAGCTTTCCCTGCAGATTTTATCGCTGAAGGTGTAGATCAAACCAGGGGATGGTTTTATACCCTGCATGTGTTGGCTACCCTTTTATTTGATTCTGTTGCTTACAAAACTGTTGTGAGTAACGGTCTTGTGTTGGATAAAAATGGCAACAAGATGAGTAAGAGGCTGGGAAATGTGGTTGACCCATTCGATACAATCAATAAATATGGTGCTGATGCTACACGCTGGTATCTTATCACCAATGCATCTCCGTGGGATAGTTTAAAATTTGATATAGAAGGTATTAAAGAAGTGCAACGTAAATTTTTTGGCACTCTTTACAATACTTATCAGTTTTTTGCACTATATGCCAATGTAGATGGTTTTTCAGCAGCAGAAAAATATATCCCGATAAATGAAAGGCCCGAAATTGATCAATGGATATTATCCTGCCTGAACACCTTAATAAAAACCGTTACAGAAAGCATGGATGAGTACGAACCCACACAGGCCGGCAGAGCTATTGAAGAATTTGTAGACGCTAACCTGAGCAATTGGTATGTCAGACTATCCCGTCGCAGATTTTGGAAAGGGGAATTTGGTCATGATAAAAAATGTGCTTACCAAACATTATATGAGTGCTTGCAAACCATCAGCAGGTTAATAGCTCCCATATCCCCATTCTTTGCAGATTGGTTATATAATAATTTATCGGGGCAAAATAACAATACTATTGCTTCTGTTCACCTAACCGATTATCCGGTAAGTAATACAAGCATCATTAATAATGATTTGGAAGAAAGAATGAAATTAGCCCAGGATGTGTCATCGCTTATTTTATCGGTAAGAAAAAAGGTAAATATTAAAGTAAGACAGCCGCTGCAAAAAGCTTTCATTCCTGCCCTGGATAAAAATACCGAAGAACGGATTAAACAGGTAGAAGATATCATTAAAGCAGAAACAAATATAAAAAATATAGAAGTATTATCATCTGATAATGATTTCATTAGAAAAAAGGCGAAAGCAAATTTTAAATCTTTAGGAAAAAAGTTAGGCTCCAAAATGAAGTGGGCCGCCGATCAAATAGCAAAATTTAATAATATCGAGATCGATTTGCTTCAAAAAGAAGCAATTTTATTGAATAAAAATTATGCTGAAACGGGTGAATCGCCCATTTATATTTATTTGGAAGATGTGGAAGTTTCAACCGATGAAATACCCGGTTATGAACTGGCAAGTAAAGGATCATTAACCGTAGCATTAGATATTTCGATTACGGATGATCTTAAAAAAGAGGGAGATGCCCGTGAATTTGTGAATAGAATACAAAATATCCGAAAAGAAAGAGATTTTGACCTTACAGACCGTATTATTGTGAAGATTAAGCAAAATGAGCCCCTACAGGCATCTTTAAATCAATATAAAGATTATATTTGCGCCGAAATATTGGCAGATTCGCTTGATTTTTCAACTCAAATCACTAATGGTACAGAAATTGAGGTGAATGATATAACATTAACAGTAAACGTACTAAAAAAAGGAGAGCACTATGGCAACGAAAAAAAAGGCAGCTAAACCAGCTGTAAAAAAGTCAGCATCATCCGTTAAGAAAGCTGCTCCGGCTAAAAAAGTAGCAAAAAAGGCCTCTAAACCGGCTCCGGCTAAAGTAGCCAAAAAGCCAGCAGTCTCCAAAAAAGCGGTAGCCAAACCTAACAAGCCAGCTCCTAAATCCACCCCCAAGAAAACGGCTAAGCAGGCAACTCCTGCAAAAAAGAAAGCCAGTACGGTAAAGAAAAATATTCCTAAACCAGCCGCAAAAGTTACTGCCACAAAATCAACGGCAGTATCCAAAGCAGCACAAAAAAGCAGTGTAAAGAAAGAAATGTCTAAAAAAACACCACAAAAATCAGCAGCACCCAAAAAGGCAGCATCCAATACTACCCAAAAGGTAGCATCACGAAATGCAAAAGCAACACCTGTTAAGCCATCTGAAGCATCTTTAAATCCAAAGGATATAAAAGTAGCCCCGGCCAAACCAGTAGTATTGCCACCAATAAACACAAAGACATCCCGTAGGTATGAGCCGGATTTTACCAAATCTGTGCTGGATAAGCCTGTAAATGATCCCGGAGCACCCATTGTAAGGTATAGTGATGTCGAATTGAATGAGTTTAAAGAAATTATTTTACGCAAACTCGATGCGGCAAAAAAAGAATTAGCTTACCTGCAGGGCCTCATTACCCGTAAAGACGAAATGGGAGGCGATGAAGGAGATAACCGCTACATGACCATGGAAGATGGTAGCTTAAGCATGGAAAGAGAGCAATTAAGCCAAATGGCCAGCCGACAAATTACTTTTATCGATCATTTGGAAAAAGCTTTGATGCGTATAGAAAATAAAACCTATGGTATTTGCAGAGTAACCGGCAAATTAATTGATAAAGCCCGTTTACGTGCCGTGCCGCATGCTACGCTTAGCATTGAAGCAAAAATGGGGTCTAATAAGTAAAGCGTTTGCCCTTAATAATAAGATACGATACCTTGCAGCAAGCTGCGGGGTATCTTGAATGATTTATCTTACTTCCTGCATATCTACCAGTTTTTTATAAAAGCCATTGTAGTTAATTAAATTTTCATGGGTACCTCTTTCCACAATTTTACCCTTTTGCAATACTATAATTTCATCGGCATGCCGAATGGTGCTTAAACGGTGAGCTATTACGATGGAAGTTCTATTGGCCATCAAATGATTGATAGCGTCCTGTACTAAACGTTCACTCTCCGTATCCAGCGATGAAGTAGCCTCATCCAGAATAAGGATGGGAGGGTTTTTTAGTACTGCCCTGGCAATGGTTAACCTTTGCCGTTCGCCACCACTTAGCTTGGCTCCACGATCACCAATATTCGTATGGTAGCCCTGTTCTTTATGCAAAATGTAATTATGGGCATTGGCAATTTTGGCTGCATTTTCAATATCTGCTTCCGTTGCCTGGTCTATACCAAGCATTATATTGTTGGCGATGGTATCGTTAAACAAAATAGGATCCTGGGTTACAATCCCCATCAAACTCCTCAATTGATCTAATTTATATTCCTTAATATTGACCCCATCTATCAAAATTTCTCCGCCGGAAACATCATGAAATCTGGGAATTAAATCAGCTAAAGTACTTTTCCCGGCGCCGCTACTACCCACTAAAGCAATTGTTTTACCTTTATGTATCGTTAAATTGATATCCTCCAAAATGAGCGTATTATCATAACTGAAATTTACATTCCTGAATTCAATTGACTGACTAAATGCCTTGATGGGTTTGGCATTTGGCATTTCTTCTACAACTAAAGGCGCCTGTAATAAATCTTCAATCCGTGCAATCGCTGCAGAACCTTTTTGCATATTGTAGAACGAACTTGATAAAGCCTTGGCAGGGCTTATAATTTGTGTAAAAATACCAATATACATAATGAACCCCTTATCTGTCAATCCCCCGGCGTTGCCATTCAGCACCAATTGACCGCCAAAAAATAAAATGCTGCACAACACTGCCACACCCATCACTTCCGACAAGGGTGAAGCCAGGTCTCTTCTATATTGCATCTTGTTTTTTATATGAAATAACTCATCGTTTGTATTAGAAAATTTTTTTCCAATCAATCGCTCTGCAGTAAATGCTTTGATAACTCTCAACCCACCCAGCGTTTCTTCTAATATCGACAATGCCTCCCCCTGCTTAATAGCTGCCTCGTTGGATTGCTTTTTTAAAGAACGGCTTATTCTTCCAATAATAAATCCGGTTACGGGCAAAAAAATCAGTAAGAATAATGATAATTTAGGACTTATATAAATAAGTGTACCTAATAAAATAATAATGTTTAATGGGTCTTTGATAAACCCTTCTACAGTTCCCACTACGGAATTTTCCAATTCTCCAACGTCATTAGTCATTCGACTCATAATATCCCCCTTGCGCTGTTCGGTAAAATATCCTACGGGCATAATCAGTATTTTACCAAAAATTTCTTCCCGTAATCTTCGCATGACACCATTACGCATGGGCGTAAGAATGTAATACGATAAATAGGTAAATAGATTTTTAAGAAACACAGCTATAATCACCATTATACAAATAATACCCAGAGCGAAAATTTTACCATGCTCCAGGGTAAGATGTTGCAAATAATAACTAATATAGTTAATAAAATCCCCTGAAGATGCAATATGTTCGGGTTTTACAACAGCTTCTTTTCCTTTGGTAAAAATTAATTCCAAAAAAAACGGCAAAGAGCCTATAGAAATAACTGAAAAAATTATAGATAAAACGATAAATAAAAAATATAAAGCAATATTTACTTTATACGAAGTAAAATATTTAAATAACCTTGCGTACTTTTTCATGTAGTAATTCAATCAAATCACAGCAAAGTAACTAATTTTACAGGTATAAACATATATAAAATGACAGAAGGAAAAAGACAGAAGCAGGTAGCAGCTGTAATTAATCAGGAATTGAACGATATTTTCCAGCGACTGGGCTTAAATATGATAGACGGAGGCATGGTTTCCATCGCTTCAGTAAAAATTACACCGGACTTATATGAAGCCAGAATATATTTAAGTTTTTTTAAAATACCAGATCCCCCGGCCGCATTAAAAAAGATCGAAGAAAGAGGCTGGGAAATAAAAAAAGAGCTGACAACCAGAGTTCGCCACCAACTACGAACTATGCCACAGCTTACTTTTTACATAGATGACACTTTAGATTATGTGGATAAAATAGAACAATTATTCAAGAACATCAAAAAAGAAGAGGAATAAATTTAGGAGTTGTATTGAATACCCTCACCCCCAAATTTCTCACAGTTAAAGAAGAAAGTTATCTTGTTTTCATTTAGCTTTGTTTTTGTAAAATTGTTAGCATTAATAATTTTTTATTGCCAAAAATAACAATATCAAATGGTCATCAACCTTAGTGAGCAGCATTCTCTGGTAAGCAACTGGATCAGCGAGTTAAGAGATATTTCTGTACAAACTGATCGTATGAGATTCCGGCGTAATCTGGAACGGATTGCTGAAGTTATAGGTTATGAAATTAGTAAAACCCTGGCATGGAAAGAGGTAGAGGTTACCACCCCCCTTGGCACTTACAATTCTAAGATATTGTCAGAACAACCTGTTTTAGCCACCATACTACGGGCAGGTTTACCCATGCACAATGGCCTGCTTAATTATTTTGATAAAGCTGATAATGCTTTTTTAAGCGCTTACAGGAAACACCATCCCGACGGGTCATTTGATATCAATTTGCAATATATGAGTTGCCCCAATATCGAAAACAGGGTTCTCCTATTAAGTGATCCCATGCTGGCAACCGGAGCTTCATTGGTAAAATCCATCGAATACTTAAAAGACGAAGGTACCATCAAAGATTTACACATCGTGTGTGCCATAGCATGCACCGTAGGTATTGAGTATGTGCTTAGAGCCGAACCTACCGCCACTATCTGGTGTGGTGATATTGATGATGAACTAACTGCTAAGGGCTATATCGTTCCCGGCCTGGGCGATGCCGGAGATTTAGCATATGGTGATAAAGTGCAGAATTAATTAAAAATGAAGAATTAAAAATTAAAAAATTTATTTATATATTTACCTATTGATTTTTTCTCTTCAAATTAAACATTATTATTTATTATTATATATATTTAATATATGTAAAAATTCATAATATAATTTGTTTTTCGCCAGTAAAATCTAAACCTCCGCTTTTAATGAATATGTGTTAATTAATTTGCGTAATTCATATTAATTTAGCGTAATAATGAGAAAAATCGCTGCATTTGTCATTTTACTATTGCTAGGCCACCAAATGCAGGCACAGGATCCGCATTTTTCTCAATTTTTTGCTTCGCCACTCACCCTCAGCCCTGCATTCACCGGCAAATTTGATGGCTCATGGCGGCTGGCAGCCAATCATAGAAACCAATGGCCTTCCATACCTAAAGCCTACGTAACCTCCAGCGCTTCTTTCGATTTACCGATATTAAAAAAAAATATCCCTGACGGAGATATTTTTGGCGTAGGTTTATCAGGCATCTCTGATGCAAGCGCCAACAATATTTTAAAGCTAAACTATGGTTCTTTATCTTTATCCATCCTATCACAAATCATTAGACGAAAAGGGTTATCATACCATCGGGGCAGGATTTCAGGGTACCTACGCCAGCATGAACCTGGATGTTAACAAACTTATTTTTGAGGATATGCTTACGCAAAACGGTTTTACAGGAACTACTTCCGATATAGTAACCAATGGAAGTAATCAAAGCTATGTGGATGTAAATGCAGGACTGCTTTACTCAGGTTCTTCGAATGGTACAAATAATTTTTATGCCGGCGTATCCATGTATCACATCAACCGCCCCAGAGTAGGCTTTAAAGATAAAAACTGGTACCTTACGGGAAGAGTTACGCTACATGCAGGGGGTTCTATACCCGTATCAGAGATGCTAACCATCCATGGCTCAGCCATTCATCAAATACAGGCTAAAGCACACGAAACAATGATTGGCGCCGCCCTAAATGCTAACATTAATAACGATGATCAAAAACCTACCGGATTGTATCTCGGAAGCTGGATACGCTTTAATGATGCCCTGATTCCTTATGCCGGATTGGAGTTTGGCGGCCTGCGAATAGGCGCCAGCTATGATATCAATATCTCTAACCTGAAAGCTGCCTCCAATAGCAGGGGTGGTATGGAAATTTCCCTTATTTATATTAAGCAACCTGCTGAACCTAAAGGTGTACCTTGTCCTAAATTCTAGTAGTTTTATTATCCATTCAATAAACTAATAACTTAGCTTTACAGGCTGAAACCAGCCATTGCCCATGCTTAAGGAAATTATAATAGCCATACAGTCTTATTTTCAGGCCCATCGCTTTATTGCAAAGCATCGATTATGGAAATGGATTATTATTCCCGGTATTATTTACAGCATATTATTCTGTGTAGGCATTTGTCTATTCTGGGTATCCAGCAGTAATGCCATTGAATTTATGTTGTTAAAAACCGGCGTAAGAGGGTGGATGGATAAAATGCAGGATGGGTGGATGAGATTCCTTTTTATATTTGCCCGGATAATTATTCAACTAGTCTTACTAATTTTTTATTTTTCTTTATTTAAATATTTATTTTTAATTGTAGGCTCTCCCTTATTTGCATACTTAAGTGAAAAAACTGAAGCCATTATTGAAGGCAAAGATTTTCCTTTTAGCATAAAACAATTGTTGAAAGATATTATCCGGGGGATAAAACTGGCTTTAAGAAATACTCTCTGGCAAACCGTGTACACCATATCTATTTTTCTGCTATCACTTATTCCGGTAATTGGTTGGATAACCCCCTTAATAGCTTTATTCATCGAATGTTATTATTTAGGATTTTCTATGATTGATTACAGTTGCGAGAGAAATAAGCTCTCTATGAGTCAGAGCATCCGGTTCATTGGGACACATAAAGGTTTGGCCATTGGCAATGGTATGATTTTTTTCATGATGCATGTGATTCCTTTCCTGGGATGGGTACTGGCGCCAAGCTACGCCGTTATTGCAGCAACGCTTAGTTTATATCACACAAAAAAATCAGCTATACCACAATAATCGTATTACATGAAAAGTACCATTTACCTGATTCCTACAGTACTCGACGATGCTGCTACTCATACCATCCTGCCTTATGTGGTAGAGGCCATTAAAAATTGCCAGATAATTTTTGCAGAAAACGAACGTACGACCCGTCGCTTTTTAAAAAAAATTTATAAAGATATTGTCATCGATCATTTTGAATGGTATCCCATACACAAGGCAGAAGCCTTACAAGCCGACATTTTTAAACAAAAAATAAAGAGCGAAAAAAATATCGCCATCATTAGCGAAGCCGGTTGCCCGGGAGTAGCTGATCCCGGACAGTTGTTGATAGCCATTGCTCAATCTATGAATGCAACTATCAAACCCCTGGTGGGACCCAGTTCTATACTACTTGCCCTGATGGCGAGTGGCATGAATGGTCAAAACTTTGAATTTATTGGATATTTACCTATTGATCAACAGGAAAGAATTAATAGGCTAAAAACACTGGAGCAGTTGTCAAAGAAAAATAATAGTACAAAAATATTTATTGAAACTCCGTATAGAAATAACCCATTGCTGGATACCATACTAAAAAACTGTCTTTCAGCCACCCGGCTTTGCATTGCTGCCAACTTAACATCCAATGAGGAATTCGTTATTACAAAAACCATCGCAGACTGGAAGAAGGAAAAAATGGATTTGCATAAAAAGCCTGTAATATTTTTACTGCATGCAGATTAATTACTTTATCTCAGGCCTCATGCTAATTATTTTATCAACGATGTACCTGCTGTAACCTCTCCAGGGTATGGCGCCTTTATATTCTTTATAATGCAGGTCGAAATGACTCCCACTATTATTCATCAAAATATTGGCAATACTATCATTGGTAACGGAGAACTCAAATTCATATGATTGAATACTTCCGGGCGAACGTGATCTAAAACCCGATTGGATAAGCTTTCCTTCGTACGTTTTAAAAATATTACCCTTTTTAACCACATAATTTAATTCCCCGGATTTTACCCCTTCGCCAAATACATAGAAATATCGCCACCATACCAAAAAGATAAGTATCAATATTACAATTGCCACCATCCATTTCATAAATCTTTTAAATACGCTGGCTCTTTTAGGTTTTACCGGATGTGCTGCTTGCCTTAAGTCTTCCATTACATATATTAATTATTATTTATTTATAAAGATCTACAATCCATATTTAGCAACCAGATAAACAAATGCTGCCATATTGACAGCTCCTAAAAGCAGTTCCCGCCTGCTCACACTCTCAAAAGTATCCTTAGCAGAATGATGTACATCGAAATAACGTTGGCTGTCGGGTTTAAGCCCAACCAGGGATGTACCTAATTCCTTTAACACCTCAATGTCCACACCACTTTCTCCTGCCGTCATTTCATAAACCCCATAATCATGTAGCAGGTGGGTCCACTGCTTTACTTTATACATCTTCTCCTCCGGCATATCCAGGCTAAAGGCACGTGGTGTAAAGCCCCCGGCATCGCTTTCCAGCGCTAATAAATGCTTTTCATTGTTTGCTTTTGCCAACTCAAGATATTTATCAGCCCCTTTACCACTTATTTCTTCATCCATAAACATTACAGCTCTAATAGTTCTCGCAGGTTTTATCTTCAACATTTTAAATACATGAAGTACCTCTATGCTTTGCACACAGCCGGCACCGTCATCCTGGGCTCCTTCGCCTAAATCCCAGCTGTCTAAATGTCCGCCAACGGTAATAACTTCATGGGGAAACTTTGTACCACGTATTTCCCCTACCACATTATAAGATAAAGCATCAGAAAGCGTGCCACAGTAAGTAGTAAATGACACTTTTAAGGTAGAACTATGGTCTTTTAAATAGTCATGTATAAAATTAGCATCGTTCGTACTAATGGCTACTGCCGGAATTTTTGGAAAGCTATCATTATAAACCGTAACCCCGGTATGAGGAAAATCATCTGCATTACTGGCAAGAGAACGCACTAGTACTCCAATAGCGCCATACTTTGCTGCTTTTGCAGCACCCCTGCCTCTGGCTGCATAACTTTCACCATAAGCAGCAAAAGTATTGATATAGGTGGGATTCAATGGAAAATTGAAAAAGACAATTTTATTACTTACTTTTTCTGCCAAGGTATTTAATTGTTCAAAGCTGTTTACCTCTATCACCGAACCGTTAATACCTTTTGTACCAGTACCTACAGAATTACCCAAAGCACACAGGCTGAGCATTTTCTTTTTACCGTTATCCAATTCCAGATAACCGGTTTCTTTTTTTCCCCTTACCCAATGTGGCGCCCTACAAGGCTGTAAATAAACCGTATCAGCGCCTGCTGCTTTTAGCATTGTTGCTGTAGCTTCAACGGCCATCTGCGCCTGCTTTGATCCGCTCAGGCGAGGACCAATTTTTTTACATAAAAAACGCAGATTTTCATAGGCCGATCCATTGATTAATATCTCATCAGAGATCTTTTTAATGGTAACAGAATCAATGTTTTGTGCTTTCGTTAATCCCGAAGTCAATACAAGCACTAACGTGAAAATAATTATTTTCATATAATAAGTTTTGATAAACAAAATAACTACATCTTTCCTAATAATCACAGGTATAAACCTCGGGGTAAGCCCCGCCCCCTTTTTCTGCAGCAAGCTACGGGGTAGTATACCTTCCGCCTTTGGCGGGATTATACGACTTACATTTTTTGTTGCTTCGCCTTCGGCAAATTGCAAAAATTGAATCTCACAAATAAATTTTTATTCAAACAATATACATAAAATTAATTGCTATATTGCGAAACAACTTAATGAAAATATGAATATTGCAATTGTATGTTACCCTACATTCGGAGGTAGTGGTGTGTTGGCAACAGAACTGGGAAAAGCATTAGCAGATAATGGCCATAACATCCATTTTATTACTTACCAGCAACCTGTTCGACTGAGTGGTTTTCATGCTAATATTTTCTACCATGAAGTGAGGGTGCCTACTTATCCGTTGTTTGATTTCCCTCCTTATGAAACTGCATTGGCCAGTACCATGGTAGACGTAATTAAAAATAATAACATACAATTATTGCATGTACATTATGCCATACCTCATGCTGCTGTAGCTTATATGGCCAAACAAATATTGGCCAAGCATGGCAAAAATATACCCGTCATCACTACGCTGCATGGAACTGATATAACACTGGTAGGTAAAGATAAAACATACAGCCCTGTGGTAACATTTTCGATGAATGAAAGTGATGTTTTAACGGCGGTATCTAACAATTTAAAAAATGAAACCTATAAAAATTTTACTATTGATAAAGAAATAGAAGTCATCTACAATTTCGTAGATGTAGAAAGATTTCACAAAAAACCGGTAGATGCATTTAAAAAATTGGTAGCTCCCAACGGAGAAAAAATAATTGTTCACGCCAGTAATTTTAGAAAAGTAAAAAGAGTAGAAGATGTAGTGAGAACTTTTTTATTGATTCAGCAGCAAATGCCTTCAAAATTGTTGTTGCTGGGTGATGGACCGGAAAGGCCTTTTGTGGAAGATATCTGTAGAGATTGTGCAGCAGCTGACAACATAAAATTTTTAGGTAAGCAGGAGCAAATGGAAGATATTTTACCCATTGGCGATTTATTTTTATTGCCCAGTGAATATGAAAGCTTCGGCCTGGCAGCCCTGGAAGCAATGGCAGCGGAAGTACCCGTAGTGTCTACCAATGCCGGTGGTTTACCGGAAATCAATATTGATGGCTATTGTGGCTATATGTGCAATGTTGGAGATATACAAGGTATGAGCCAAAAGGCTATCGAAATTTTGAAGGATGAAGCTACTTTTCAGCAATTCAAACAAAATGCTTTAGCGCAGGCAAAAAAATACGATATCAATAACATTGTTCCTCAATATGAGGAGTTATACAGTCGGGTCGTAGCATAGAAAATTCTGTTGAAACGCTACCTTCGCCTTAACCATGCTTCGGGATCGAAATCATTTTTATCATTGCTCATGATGAGGTCAACGGCTCCCACTCCGTCAAAATTAGCCATGGCCCTGCCCAGCGTTTGACCCATTTTAATCTGCTGTCCTTTTTGTACAGCTACATTAGAAAGGTTGCTATAAGAAGTAAAATATTTACCGTGCTGTATCATCACCACCTGCATATCTTCCACACTGAAAACACTGCTCACCACTCCATCAAAGATGGCTTTTACGGAAGCCCCAATATCAGTACCCAGTGTTAAATATTTTTGATTGATCACAGCTCCGCTGGGAAGTTTATTATTACCAAAATGCATCAACACATAACCTCTGTCTACCGGCCAGGGCAAAGCTCCCCTGTTTTTCTCAAAGCTTGCATTCAGGCTGATATTTTCGGCATTTAATAAAACATTGGTTGCTGGTTCTTTTCTGACTGTGGTGCCAGCAGTCGGAGAAGTTGATGTTGTTGTAGTGGATGTCGTAGCGGCACCAGTAGTTCCGGAAGAGGAAGGTTTAATAGTTTTTGTGGAAGATACATCTACATTCGGGCCGGTAACATTTGGCTTAGAGATACCAACGTTTGGCTTATTGATATTAGGTTTATTTCTGAGTGCATTTAAACGTTTAGCTTCTTCCTGCTTTCTTTTCTCTTCTGCAGCAGCTTTTGCTATGGCTTCTTTTTTCGCTTTCTCTATCGCCGCCGTAATGGCAATACTTACCTTTTGCATCTGTTTTTTCCTGGCTGCATACTGGGCATTGATCACAGATTCATTTTTCTTTAATTCATTCAGAATACGGTCCTGTTCAAGCTTTTGTTTCTCCAGGATTCCAACCTCTTTATTCTTACTATCTAATACTACACTCTTCTTTACTTTAACTCCGGTTAATTCTTCAATGCGTTTTTTTCTCAGCTCCTGAGTACGCAAAATGTTCTCCCCCTGCATTTCCCGATAGGTACGATAACTTTTTAAGTAAGCAACACGTCTTAATGCATCATTAAAGCTTTGTGCAGAGAAAATAAAATTTAAAAAATCATAATTACTTCTGTTTTTGTAGGCATATACCATGCTTTTGGCATACTCCTGTTTTAGCGTATCCAATAATTTATCATACTTTTTTATATCCTTTTGGATGGTATAGATATTACCATCAAGTAGATCGATATCTTTGTTAATATTATCTATTATTCTATCTTGTATATTCAACTTATCCGTGGTCAATTTCCATGTCACATAGCTCTCTTTAGTTTTTGCCCTGCTTTCTTTCAAAAGCTTTTCCGTTTGTTCAATTTCCTTTTTTAATTGTTGTCGTTGCCTTTCAAGTTCCTCACGAGTAGCAGGTTGTGCTAATGCAGTACTGTACACAACAATATTTAATAAAAGGAAAATCAGATTTTTTTTAACCATAATTATCACATGTTCTGGTTTGGAAACAAAATTACAATTCTAACGCCATACCCTCATCAAGCTGTTAACGTGAATTTACCACCTTATATTTTTTTTAACTTTTATCTGCGTTTATAATTTTTAGGAACACTAAATACAACCGATACATTTTTGTTAAACTCATATTGTTTGAAATTCATCTGTATATCTAACCTGTTTTTTTCGGATACGGTTATTTCCCTGTAAGTTGAAAAAGCGATTCCGTCTTTATTTTCAAAATTATCATAAGTAATATCAGCCGTTCTGCTACGGGCAATATTAACGTCGTCTAATTTACTATGCAATAATAATTTATCATTTGATAAAGTAAGCAGATGTTTAAAATAATTCCCCAGCACTGTTGCCAATATTCTTGTTTCCGTTTGTTTAAAAGCCACCACACTATCGCTCATGAATATCGGATTGCCTACCAATAGGTTTTGCAAAGTGTAAAAATCAAAGGGTATTTCCGTAACATCCTGTAAGTAATCGATGGATCGGGATATAAGTTCCTTCTCTCGTTTATCCATTAAAAAAACACTGTCTTTTTTAACCAATACTCTATATACTTCAAAATTTAATATAGTAGCCGTTAACGACATCCATATGGCGCTGTCTTTTACGATTCGAACGATGGCAGTAATATCCGGTTGTTTGCCTTTGTTATCCTGGTACTCAACTTTTATTTTAGCATTAAAAGTATTAAAATCGATCGCATGTTGCTTTATTTCACCCATCGTTTTATGAATATTGGCTATAGAATCCTCGGCAGATTTATAATTTTTAGCAATCGCTGTGGTATCTTTAGCACTTAATGCTTTATTAATATGCCTCGACGTTTTGCAACTAAAAAAAAACAAACTTAAAAAAACAAAACTTAAAACAGCTGCTAACAGTTTCATTATCAATAACTTTTATCTTTAAATAAAATATTTCGTAATTTTGCACTTAATTTACTCCTGTATGTCCAAATCCGCCTCTGCCTCTTTCTGTATCCAGCAGCTCTTCCACCACCAATAAATGGACTCTTTCCACTTTCGCAATCACCATTTGAGCTATCCGATCACCATGATTAATGATCTGAGGTGTAGTACTGTGATTAATCAGGATCACTTTTATCTCCCCTCTGTAATCACTGTCAACAGTACCCGGACTATTCAAACACGTAATACCCTGATGAATAGCCAGGCCGCTTCTGGGCCTTATTTGAGCCTCGTATCCCTCAGGTAATTCAATAAACAAACCGGTACTAATCAATTGCCGCTCCTGTGGCTGTAGTACAACAGGCTGCTGCAAGCTGGCCCTGATATCCATACCTGCCGATCCCACAGTTGCGTATGCTGGCAGAGGATTGTCAGATCTATTAATGATGCGAATGGAAATATTTTGCATAAAAAATTCGGTTAAAAATTTTTAACATATCCTAAACAATACAGGAAACTAATGGCCATTTTTCTGCAACAAAACGGTTGCATATGCCATGATGCCTTCTTCACGCCCTACAAATCCCATATGCTCGGTAGTAGTAGCCTTAATAGAAACATCTGTTGGCTGAACATTTACTATTGAAGCAATAGTTTGTTGCATTTGAACAACAAATGATTTCAACTTAGGCTCTTGCAGGCAAATGGTCGTATCAATGTTTACAATTGTATAACCTTTCGTACTAATCAGCTCAAATGTTTTATTCAATAGTATTTTGCTATCAATACCTTTATAACTTTCATCTGTATTCGGAAAATGAATGCCGATATCTCCCAAACAAAGAGCTCCCAACATGGCATCACAAATTGCATGTAACAATACGTCTGCATCGCTATGTCCTAAAGCGCCTTTATGATGAGGAATTTTTATGCCCCCAACCCATAAGTCCCTGCCTTCAACCAATTGATGAAAGTCAATACCATTACCTATCCTATATGACATCGATTTTTTTGCAAATATCCGGAAATAGTATGGTTATAAAAAATAAAGTGGATTACCGTATATCAACTAACTAACCAAAAAATTAAAGCCGACTTTATTACAAGACGGCTCTAATCAAATTTTTATGGATAAATATCGCTTTATTCTTTATTGTCTGTCATTAAATCAAACAATAGACTAAAGCGTAATGTATTTGATAGTGGATTTCTATTGACACCATTCCCCGATGGCAACAGGTAAGAAAAATTTAATCCGAACATATTATATTTTAATCCGGCACCTACGGTGAAATATTTTCTGTTTCCTTTAGAAGGATTCTCATAGAAATATCCCGTACGGAAAGCGAATTGATTATTATACCAATATTCTGCGCCCAATGATATTTGAAACTCCTTCAATTCTTCTGAAAATCCGCCGGGAGCATCGCCAAAAGAACTGAACCAACTGCTTACTACACCTTTATTTTTATAATCAACCAAGCCGGCAGAATCTCCAATTGCAGGTGGTGTAGGCACCAGCAATTTATGAATATCTAATCCGAAAGTTAATTTGCTGGTTTCATCAAATACTTTTGTATAGCCGCCGCCTAAGCCCAGGTTAGCCGGAATAAAATCTTTTTGAGTGGCGTCGCTGGTATAAGAAATTTTGGAACCCAAATTACTTAAAGTTGCTCCCCAGTTAAATCCTTCGCCGTTTTCTTTAATACCGTTATGGAAAAAATGTAAATCAGCTGCAACAGCCGTTCCTGCTTTGTAAGCAATTCCATTAACTGTTCCATTGGCCAGGTTAGAATTGATATACCGTAAAGCTATTCCCACACCATTTTGCGGCGAAAGTTTCCTGGAATAACCTGCATCAAAAGAAAATTCACGAGGACGAAAAGTATTTAAATCATTTCCCAAATTATCGGTAAACTGAATATTACCTAAGCTAAAATATCTCAAAGAAGCAGTAATAGCCTGTTCTTCATCAATCTTATAATATCCGGCCAAGGTAGCTAAGTAGACATCATTTAGTTGCAATTCTTTCAGCCAGGGTGTGTAAGTAGCTGCTACCCCTGCAGGTGCAGTATTAAAAGGCGTTTTACCTAAATTCCAAAAACCGGAGTTTGCATCAGGCGCTGTAGCAATACCTACATCACCCATACCTCCACTACGAGCATCTGGTGAAATACGTAAAAAAGGTACAGCCGTTGTCACTACATTAATTGGATCAGATTGTGCAAGACTAACAGATACAAATCCTCCCATCAGCAACACCCATGCAGTCAGTTTAAAAATTGTTTGTTTCATGCGATTTTTTGTCTTAGTTAGGTAAAAATAGCTTCAATAAGAGGTTGTTTAATTTTGTAAAAATAATAGTTTTCCTGAAATGCACAACTTAAATTGTAAAATCTTGTTAAAATGTAGGGTTTATTCACAAATCAGATAATAAAAAATTTTAACAACATTACATTAGCATTAATTTTATAACCTATTAACAATATAAAAACGTATATCATTCAAAATAATTATATTGCACCACATTTACATCAATCAGGCACAATAAAAAAATGCCATTTCTCGTTCAATAATTTGCAAAACGAATGTACATGCGAAATTTTTTTTCAGCTAAAAATTTTATCATTTTATTGATAGCAGCCATTTCATTTACATCTTGTAAAAATGGAGGCTTATTCAGCAAAAAATCCGGAAAATCGGATGCCACCGGCTGGAATTACGATGATAAAAATATGGGTAACTTTCACGTTGCCAAAGTTAAATACCCGAAAGCCGGCCCCGGTTTAGTATTTGTGCAGGGCGGTACATTTACCATGGGTGCCAAGGACGAAGATGTAATGGGCGACTGGAACAACGTACCTCGCCGTATTACCGTTCCTTCCTTTTTTATCGATGAAACGGAAGTTGCGAATGTGCATTACCGTGAGTATATCTATTGGCTGGAAAATACATTCAGCGGCGATACTGCCATTTTGAACAAAGCTCTTCCGGATACATTGGTTTGGCGTGAGGAGCTGGCTTACAACGAACCTTATGTAGAATATTATTTCAGATACCCATCCTATAATTTTTATCCTGTAGTAGGCGTAAGCTGGAGGCAGGCACATGATTATTGTATTTGGAGAACTGATCGTGTTAACGAATTAAACCTTATCAAAAAAGGCTATTTGAAGAAAGATGCCGCCAAAAGAGAGATGAATGGTGGAGGCGCTGAAGGCTCATTTAACACAGAGACTTACCTGATGAATCCCGAATTAATCCAGGGAAGGGCCCGTCCCAGTAAATCAGACCTGAAGGATGTGAATGGAAGGCCCAGGGGCACAGTTAGAATGGATGATGGCATTTTAAATATGAGTTATCGCCTGCCCACCGAGGCAGAGTGGGAATACGCTGCATATGGAGTTTTGGATCAAAACCCTGCTCCTCGCAAACGTGAAGGCAAAGCTGGTGAAGAATTGACCCAAAATCAGCAGGTATACTCCTGGAGCCATAACCCTAACGGACTAAGAGATAATAGGCGTGGAAGCTGGCAGGGAAAATTTCTGGCTAACTTTAAACGTGGTAGCGGTGATAATATGGGTGTTGCTGGTGGCTTGAACGACCGGGCTGCTATTCCAGGCAATATAAAATCTTTTTACCCCAATGCTTTTGGTTTATATAATATGAGTGGTAACGTAAGCGAATGGGTGCTGGATGTATACAGACCTATGACACCTTATGATGGACAAGACTTTAACTATTTCCGTGGTAATAAATTTCAGCAATACTATAAAAATGCTTCAGGCGAGTATGAACGAGACAGCTTAGGCCGATTGAAGAAAACAGATATTTCTGATGAAGAAGTAAAAAATCGCAGGAATTATCAACGCAATAACGTCATTAACTATATGGATGGCGACTCTGCCAGCGGCGCCTCTTATGGCTATGGCATCACTACACTCATCAGTGATGAATCCAGGGTAATTAAAGGTGGAAGCTGGAACGACAGAGCTTACTGGTTATCGCCTGGTAGCCGACGCCATTTAGAAGAATTTCAGGCTGCCAGTACGGTAGGTTTCCGTTGCGCTCAAACTTATCTTGGACCTCCGGAAGGGCCCGGATTTAAAGAGGGTAATATTTTTGGCAGACGCAAACAAAATTCACGTAAAAAAAGATAAGGAGTTTTAATCTTACATAAAAACCACAGGCCCTGGCTTGTGGTTTTTTTTGTTTTCTCACAAATAAAATTTGGGCGTGTCCCTCCTTCCTCCCCGGCCTGAAGGCCGGGGCTAGTCAGTCGGGTCGGGCTTTTCGCTTCAAGTCCTCGTATCGCCTACGGCGATACTGCGGGCTTTCCGCTGCAATCCCTCACGCTTTTGAGACCATGGGACCTAACAAAATGATTATATTATAAAAACTTTTGTTCCCACGGGGTCTTTTTGCAAAAAGACCCCGTGGAGACCTAAAAATTTAATAATATATAATATATTAATTATAATTAATTTACATATTATAAAAACTTAGCAGTATAGCTGCTTTTACATTTTTTCAAATCAGCCGGTTTACCGGCAAAAACGATATTTCCCCCTTTATCACCTGCTTCCGGGCCGAGATCAATTACCCAGTCTGCACACTGAATAACATGCGTATTATGCTCAATAACAATAATGGAATGCCCCAGATTGATTAATGCATTGAAAGAAGCAAGCAGTTTTTTAATATCATGAAAATGCAACCCTGTAGTAGGTTCATCAAAAATAAATAAAATATGCCCCTGCCCGTTACTGTTGCTTTTACCCAAAAACGAAGCCAGTTTTACCCGTTGTGCCTCACCACCACTCAATGTATCAGATGATTGTCCCAGTTTAATATACCCTAAACCTACATC
Source organism: uncultured Ferruginibacter sp. (assembly GCA_964586215.1). Taxonomy (GTDB): domain Bacteria; phylum Bacteroidota; class Bacteroidia; order Chitinophagales; family Chitinophagaceae; genus Ferruginibacter. The sequence continues at coordinate 93,818 of CAZPHA010000002.1, read as the reverse complement.
AGATAAAGGCTGCAATTTTCTGGCTACTTCCATTCCTTCATAAGCTTTTTTTCCTCCTTCATCGGGTATAGTAGAAAAAAACTCGATTGCCGCATCTACACTCATATTTAATACATCAAAAATATTTTTTTCCCGGTAAGTAACTTCCAATACTTCTTCTTTAAATCTTTTCCCACCACACACCTCACATACCAGGTGAACATCTGCTAAAAACTGCATTTCTATCACCTGCTCTCCTTCGCCTTTACAGGCATCACATCGGCCTCCATCCACATTAAATGAAAAATGTTTGGGCATAAACCCTCTAAGTTTGCTCAAAGGCTGCCTGCTAAACAGATCCCTGATTTCATCATAAGCTTTAATATAAGTTACCGGATTGCTTCTGGACGACTTACCAATAGGATTTTGATCAACCAATTCTATTTGTGCAATAGCTGCTATATCTCCACCAATTTTTTTGAAAATACCCGGTTTCTCGCCAAACTCTCCTTTTAATTTTTTTATAGCAGGATAAAGAATTTGCTTAATGAGAGTTGTTTTACCACTTCCACTTACACCACTTATCACACACAAAGTTTGCAAAGGAAACTCAACATCTATATTTTTCAGGTTGTTCTGTCTGGCACCTTCTATAATAATGGATTGATGCCATTTACGGGTTTTTGAAGGAGGCTCAATGGTTAGCTTTCCGGACAAATATTTTCCTGTAAGGCTTTTCTCATTTCGTAATAAATCGTTATAATTACCAGCAGCAATTACTTCCCCTCCCAGATGGCTCGCCAGTGGACCCATATCAATAATATAATCCGCTTCTTTCATCATCAGTTCGTCATGCTCCACCACTACTACAGTGTTATTCAAATCTCTTAGCTCTTTTAATACTTTGATGAGCCTTTCTGTATCTCTGCTGTGTAAGCCAATAGAAGGTTCATCTAAAATATACAGCGAATCGGTAAGATTGCTGCCCAAACTACGGGTTAACTGTATACGCTGACTTTCTCCTCCACTCAGTGAATTGGCCAGGCGATTCAATGTTAAATATCCCAGTCCTACATCCAATAATGTTTTAACACGATAGTTGATTTCCAGCAATATTCTTTTGGCTATCTGGCTATCGTGAGCCGATAAAGCCAATTGTTGAAACCAGGTATATAAATCTTCCACAGGAAGCTGGCAAAGCTCACCCATATGCTTACCGCCAACTTTCACATATAATGCTTCTTTACGCAAACGATAACCCTTACAATCAGGACAAAGCGCTCTTCCTCTGTACCTGCTTAACAAAACCCGATATTGAACCTTGTATAAGTTTTGCTCTACTTCTTTAAAAAAGTCATTAATTCCATTAACATGGGTATTGCCTTCCCATAAAGTTTGCCATTGTTCTGCTGTTAAATCAATCACCGGTTTATGTATGGGAAAGTTAAATTTTTTAGCTCCTCTGATGAATTGATCTTTCCAGGAACTTAATTTTTCACCTTTCCAGGGAGCCACGGCTCCTTCGTACATGCTTAACTGTTTGTTGGGAATTACTAAATCTTCATCAATGCCCAACACCTGAGAAAACCCTTCGCAGGTGGGGCAGGCTCCATATGGATTATTAAAAGAAAACAAATTGGGCGCCGGCTCTTCGAATTGGATCCCATCCAATTCAAACCTGTTACTAAAAGTTACAAGTTTGTTCCCATTCACTTCCAATATCATTTCTCCTTCGCCTTCATAAAAAGCCGTATTTGCTGAGTCTGCAAGTCGGTGTTTATCATCTTCATCAAAAGATTTGACAACAATACGATCTACCAAAAGATAAACATTACCCGAAGAAAATTGAGCGGTTGTTTTTTTAAACTCTTTGTCATTGAGCTCAAGCAATTCCTCCATTCTAAATATTCCTGTATTATCCTTCCTGGATTTTTCATGTGCATATATTCTTGTAAATCCTTTTTGCAATAAAATATTGAGCTCCTCTTTAATACTTCTATTTTTGCCATACTTAAAAGGTACCAGCATTAATACTTTATCACCCTCTGCAAGTTTCTCGATGTAATTAAGTACATCGGTAACATCATCTTTTTTGACTTCCCGGCCACTCACGGGTGAAATTGTTTTACCTACACGTGCAAACAATAGTCTTAAATAATCATATATCTCAGTCATACTACCTACTGTACTTCTGGGAGTTCGTGTAATTACTTTTTGCTCAATCGCAATAGCAGGGCAAAGCCCTTTAATATATTCAACATCCGGTTTATCCATTCGCTGCATAAACTGTCGGGCATAAGCGCTGAGACTTTCTGCATAGCGCCTTTGACCTTCGGCAAAAAGAGTATCTATTGTAAGTGACGATTTTCCCGATCCGGATACACCCGTAACCACTACCAGTTTGTGTCTTGGAATTTTTACAGTAACATTTTTAAGATTATGAACATTAGCGCCTTTTATAAAAATACTGTTGTCCTTACCTGATTGATCCGTAATAACTGTTTTGTTGGTTGGTTGAGTTTTCGTAGCCATTGCATTAAAAAAGTAAACAAATGTACAGGCTAATAATTTGTTGACAGTTAAAAATCAGGTAATTTTTATTTGAATAAAAAATGGATGCTAACTTTTAAATGTGGATAAGTATTGTGGTAAAAATATATAAAAAAAGTTAAAAAAAATTTGACAAATTGAAAATTATACTTATTTTCACATTCCAATGTCCAGTAAATGAAAAGCCTGATGCCTGTCTTCACGATTTGACTTCTCAGTATTTTTACTTATTGGGTCCTTATATTCCAAACACTATTCCTAAACAAAACCTTTAGTATTTTATGAAAATCCTAAAAAACCTTAGCGACAAGCAACTTATCCATTTGTATGTTGAAGGCAACTCCGATGCTCTTGCAACCCTTATTTTACGCTACAAAAACAAAATTTACACCTCGATTTATCTGATGGTTAAAGATAAATGTCTGGCAGAGGACATTTTTCAAGATGTGTTTATCAAGGTTGTAGATACCTTAAGAAGTGGGCGCTACACCGATGAAGGTAAATTTTTACCGTGGGTAATGAGAATTTCACACAACATGTGTGTAGATCATTTTAGAAAAGTAAAACGTAACCCAACCATCAAAACCAGTGAAGATCATGATATTTTTGAGGTACTAAACTTTTCTGAGCCTTCCACTGAACAGCGAATGATGGATCAACAAAGCCATGAGCGTGTTAGAAAAATGATTGATATGCTTCCGGAAGATCAACGAGAAGTGATTATTCTTCGCCACTATGCCGATTTAAGCTTTAAAGAAATAGCAGATTTAACCCATTGTAGTATCAATACTGCATTGGGTAGAATGCGTTATGGCTTAATCAATTTACGTAAAATGGTTGCTGAAAAACAAATTGCTCTATAAATTTTACCACGAATTTTAGCGAATTACACGAACTTTACATTTTCGATTAACCATAAACGTTAGATTATCAATATTTAAGGAGACTAATTCGGGTGTTCCTGAAATATCAAAAGGCATTTATTACACGAATTTTGCAAGCATATCGTACTTATTTCTGATGTATTTGGCATTTAAAAATACAAATTATTAAAAAAGATAGTGCCTCATTTTGAATACTTTTTTAAAAAAATTCGGAAAATAAGGGGATAAAAATTGTAGAAAAAATAATTGAAAACAAGGTTTCTAATTTTCGGGGAGACCCTAATTCGTCTTCTTAAATATTGATTTTACTTTTTCCAAATGGTTGATAAAGTCCTGAGGGCCCCGGGTAGCATCGTACCCATATCCTTCAGGCACTAACAACTTGCCATCGTTATCTACAAATACATAATTGGGCTGGCCGCTGGCATGAATTAACTGCTGTTGAAAATCTTCATTTTTATCACCTACAGTTTCTACACGTGTACCTAGCAACTCGGAGTAATATTTTTCATCGTCGGGTAATTCTTCATCATCATAATCGCAAAAGAGAGAAGCTACTACAAAATCATTTTTCATTCGTGATACCACCCCTTCATTTACCCATATTTTGGATTCAAACTCCCTACAATTAACACAATTAATTCCGGTAAAATCAAGCATTAAAGGCTTTTTCAGAATTTTAGCCGCAGCTAACGCTTCCTGGTAATCGTAATAAATGGTTAATTGGTTTTCCTTTGCTGCCAGTGGTTCGTATAAGCTTAACCGTTTTACATGCTTTTGAGGTGGTTGCAACCCCGAGACTGCCAAATTGGCAGTGTTTGCATGTTCATTATTTGCAGACTTATTTTTTGTTAAAATAAAATCCTGTGTGCCAATAGGTGGTAAAAATCCCGAAACGCCTTGCAAGGGCGCTCCCCAAAGACCGGGTATTAAATAAATCGCAAATGCTATTGATGTCATCGCCAACATTAACCTGGAGATAGGCAGATAAGGAAGTTCAAAATCATTTTTAGGCAATTCACTATCATGTTTGAACTTAATTTTCCCCAATAAATAAATACCCAATACAATAAATATCGTTACCCAAATAATGATAAATATTTCTCTGTCAAGTAAGCGCCAGCCTCTGGCAATATCTGCATTGCTTAAAAATTTTAATGCCAAAGCCAGTTCCAGAAAGCCCAGGGTAACCTTTAATGTATTTTGCCATCCGCCACTTTTGGTCAGGTTTTTCATCAACGATGGAAAAAATGCAAATATGGCAAAAGGCAATGCTAATCCCAGCCCGAAACCAAACATACCCACGGCAGGTCCTAACCTGCTTCCGGCAGAAACACCCAATAATGAAGCAACAAAGTTACCAGTACAACTAAACGATACTACCACCAGCGTTAGCGCCATAAAGAAAATACCGATATAGCTGTTCGAATTAGATTTCCTATCGAGTTTATTTGACCAGCTTGCCGGTAAATTGATATCAAAAGCGCCCAGGAATGAAACGCCAAATACTATAAACATGGCAAATATCACCAGGTTAAATATCCAGTTGGTAGATAAATTATTGAAAGCATTTCTGGGTAATACGGGTCCTGTTAATATCCCAATTATTGTATAAATGGCTAGTATGCAAAAAGCATAAAAAAAAGCATTCTTTTTACCTAAGGTGGGCGTTTTACTTCTTTTTATAAATAAACTAACGGTAACGGGTACCAGTGCATACACACAGGGTGATAGAAAGGCAATCAAGCCGGCCAGCAATCCGGCAATTAACAATCCAATTAATGAGAAAGATTGTGCACTTTTACCTGTATTCTCCACTAACTGCCGGGTATATTGAAATTGTTGAGATATTTTTTCTTCGCCGGATTGAATGGCACCATCTTTTTTATAATAATAATTAATAATTCCTTTGATTCGAATGCTATCTCCCGGCTTTAGTAAAAGTTTTTGCTGCCACTCCACGGAATCTGCCAAAAAGTGCAATGATGTATTCAAAGAAGAATCAAATTCTGTGTTTACTTTTCCACTTTCTACGATAGAATCTACCAGGAATTTTTGTATGGAAGAATCAAAAGTGATTGTAGTATTGATGGGTAATTCTTCCGATATTTTTTGGACAGACAATAGCTTAACACCTGCAGTCGGTTTTGCTTTGATAGATAAAACAAAATTCCCATCGCCTTTGTTTTTCTTATTAAAAGCAAACTGCACAAGATGGGTATCTTGTGCAGCTACTGTTATTACGATAAATAAAAAGAAGGCAAAAGTTCCTAATTTTTTAAAACTCATTCGCATTTTAATTTAATGCCACATTGAAGGCATAAGTAGTTGGAGGTAAACATTTTTTATCATCGCAAATCATATATCCCACATTACCACTTACATTGGTTTTAACTTTTGCTTTTGGCTTTACAATTTGCACAAAATCTACTGTACCGGCATAATATTTCTGCTTATTTTTCCACACCTCATCATCTACAACAATCATTTTACCTTTTTCTTTCACTTTCCCTTCCAGACTAATTAATGCATTTTTATTAAAGGTAAAATTTGTAGCCACCGGCCCATCGCCTGTAGATTGCGAGTACAGATGGTATCCTGCAGGAATTTTAGCAACCATATGTAACTCGTATTTCCCGTTGGGTAACTTTTTAGCGTAAGATTCCCAGTTCACTTTTGAGAACTGTGCAAATACACTCGTAATTAATAAGGTACAAATACAAAAAAGTATGATTCTTTTCATTTTTCAATTTTATACAAAGATATTTCATGATTTAAATAAATACTACAATTTATGTAAAACATAGTGAATTTTTAACGTTTTACTTTACCCTATCCCAAACAAATGATTAAAAATTCTCTTTCCATCTTCATTTCCTAAAAAGTTGCTGCAGGCTCTTTCCGGATGAGGCATCATGCCGTATACATTTCTTTCCTTATTACAAATACCGGCTATATTATGCATGGCCCCATTAGGGTTACTTGATGGAGTAATATTGCCACTTTCATCACAGTACCGGTATATAATTTGTCGGTGCATTTCTAAATCTTCGAGTTCTCTTTCACTGGTAAAATAGCGGCCTTCACCATGGGCAATCGGTATTTTTAAAGGTTTGCTTCCCTCTGAGGCAGCTTCTTTAATAAAAATATTTTTACAAATAAACTGCTGATTGGCATTACGTAGTAACACCCCCGGCAATAAGCCACTTTCACATAAAATCTGAAATCCATTGCACACTCCCAACACTTTACCGCCTTTATTGGCAAAATTGATCACACTTTGCATCATAGGACTGAAACGAGCAATGGCACCACAACGCAGGTAATCTCCATAACTAAACCCACCAGGCAATACAATACAATCTTCAGTCGAAAACATACTGATATCTTTATCCTTGTGCCAGAGGGTAATCACTTCCTGCTGCAGATTATGCTGTAGTGCTTCCATCATATCCTGATCACAGTTACTTCCGGGAAAAATGACAACACCAAATTTCATTTTTTAATTAATAAGGATCAAAATACAAAGTTACGATTATTTTAACAGATCATTTTATGTAGTAGTTGATAGCAACGATATACGCTATCATTAACCAATGTAATAGATTGGGCATCCATTTTTTAGAAGGGTAAAAAAATGCTGCGGCGGTGATTATTGATAAAGGTACTGCACAAAGTACCCAACTACTGCCATCATTATTAGAATTGGCAAATGAAATTAGTAATGCAATAATGCCATATAGTACAATAATATTCCAACTTTTACGAGTTTGAATCAATTGCTTACGATAATTTTTTTGTACAAAGAAAATACCGAGCATTATAATTAATACCATCGAAATAATCGCCGGATAGGTCTGCATGCTGGCATTCCATTTACTATAAGAAAAAAGTGTATTGGAGAATATATTCGTTGGCCATTGGCCGGTTAGGAAAATAGCCGCCCAATAAAAGTAGTAAGGAGTAAGCACTCCCAGTAAAGCTATGAGCCATTCAGATAACCTAAATGGACGTGTAATAATTAAGCCAAATAGCATCAACAACATAAAAGCGATGGCAGGAAAATAAAGAAAACTGCAAATTCCTACGACTGTACCTACGTTGAATAAAGTAGTTTTAACATTTTGTTTAACCCCCAGTTCACATAGCTGTGACCATATCCAGATTAAAGCGGTATTAACAAATAAGGGCGCCGAAAATACATCCCAACCCGGTAGCAGCGAAGTCAGCAATAAATAACTCATGGCAATGAGGTAAGTAGGCTTTTGTAGCAGCCGCTGCTTATTGACCATTTTATTAAGATTAATTGCTTGTGTATATAGCAATATAAAAGTGATAATTGAATAGATAACGGGTGCCCGTTCACCAACCGGCGCTAAAAAACTGAGTAATGCCTTATACAAAAATCCGTCACCGGGCTGCAACACCGGCACAGCCGGGTACAAGAAAATTGACAGTTTTAGCAATAATCCGTAAACCATTAGCACAAACGGATTGAAAGGGTTGTTAACTTTAAAAAAGCCTGTCACAATGAAGCGTTAATTAATGAGAAAAGTTTCTGCAAGATAATAATAGATCAATAAAATTAGTTTTACTTTAAATCAACCCTGGCAAAGCATACGGATCCACGGTAGGTGCAGGGCATTATCAATTGCTTATACCCTACCTGCTTACTAAATTTAGGCATAAACTGGTAGCCTTTTTCCATGCTTTTCAAGGTAGCATTTCGAATAATTTCGCCGGTAGGCGTCACACTTTGGTCGGCCACGATTTGATTTTTATTATCACTGTTAAATAAGAAACGTATTTCGGCGCCGGTATTTAAGGTAGAGAATGACAAATAATTATCATTGTCATCATCATATTGTTCTTTAGGGATCACATTTGCCCATTCAGTTGATACATTGTTGTTAATACTCAAAATCATAATATTATCATAGAAATAGCGAATATTTTGTGTGTTTCCAAAACTGTTCCAGGGACGATAAAACCATAATGAAGAAGGATAATATCGATAATAATCCATTGGTGAGATGAACGGATATCTGTTGAAAAAATCATACCGGTTAAATGCACTGCTACCCCTGCTTTGTGTGGAATAACTCTCGGCAACCAGTAAAAATCCTCCATCTTTTTTGACAATTATTTGTCGTATAAAATAATTATTGAAGGCAAAACGAGTTTGATCCGTACCTTTAGCAGCTACTCTTAAGGTATCATTAAAAGGTATAAAATTATAGGCAGCAACAGCCTCATTTTTATTATCCCAAATAGCGCTGTATAATCCTTCTATGCTCCCTCTTTTTTGCTTGTAGTAAAATGAGTTAACAATATATTTTTTATTCAGATTATCAATTTTTACATGTACTTCATCAATATATTTATCATTTAAAGGTAACTTATAATGCCGGGCTGTATCAGATTCTGCCGGCTGAATGTATAGTTCCAATTCATTAATATCATCCCTATTGCTTTTTTTATTTCCTTTCGTAAATAAAAATGTTCCTTCATTATCAACTAAAAAATTATCATATATATCTTTATTGTCATCATAACTATACGATTGTTTATTTTTTTTAATAGATGACAATTTGTCATCAAAAAGTGTACTTGTAATAGTTAATAAATCATTTTTCTTTCGTATTTTGAATACCATTATCCTCTTTTTATCTTCACTATAAATAGTGGTATAAATTTGATTATCTGCAAAAACACCGATAGATGTAGTATCGATCGTTACCGGCTCCGTCAGCTTATTTCCATTACCATCCATTTTAACCCCTGCACAATACACAATTCCTTTTTTCTGATATTGATAAATCATGTAAAAAAAATCAGGATAAGTAATAAAGTCAACATTGATAGTTTTTTCGGGCATAAAACTCAATTTTATCTTCTCCTTTGTTTGCATTTCATTATCATAAATAGTAAGATAATTTTTCCATCTGATATTTTTGTACACCAGAAAATGGTCGTTCATCTTGCCGATTATTTCAAAATTCATATCCCTTCCATCTTGTCTGTCAACTTCCGAATAAGTTACCTTTTGGGCAAAAGCTGAAATATTCATCAATAATAAAAATATACAGATACTTATTAATCGATACATATTAAATTTATTAATGCTTAAAATTACAAATAAATTAAGCAAACTGCTACTTTATGATAAACATCTGATACCTACATTTGTTGTATAAAATAATGAGTACAGTATTAATTACAGGAGGAACCGGTATGGTAGGCAAAAGACTCATCCATATGTTGCATTCCAACGGATACGATATCATTGTGCTTACCAGGGAAATCCCCTCTGATACATCGCAAAATAACTCTGTAACATATGCTTTATGGGACATACAAAACCAGACTATTGATATGGAGGCTGTTAAAAAGGCTGATTATATTATTCATCTGGCTGGTGCAGGGGTAATGGACAAAAGGTGGACGCAACAATATAAACAGGAAATTGTTGACAGCAGGGTTAATAGTGCAAGCTTAATTATTAAGGCATTGCAAAACATTGATCATCATGTAAAAGCCATTATTAGTGCTTCTGCAATAGGCTGGTACGGTGCAGATAAAAAGCCACCAACACCCTTTGTTGAAACAGAAAAAGCAGATAATGGTTTTCTGGGGCAAACCTGTAAGCTTTGGGAGCAGAGCGTAGAAGCTGCCGTCGATTTAGGAATAAGAGTAGTAAAATATCGTATAGGTATTGTGTTGAGCAACGATGGTGGGGCATTAGCTGAGTTTAAAAAACCTTTAAAGTTTGGCATTGCTGCCATATTAGGCAGCGGTAAACAGATCATCACCTGTATACATATAGATGATTTATGCAGGCTATTTATTTATGGAATAGAAAATAATGAATTAAATGGAAGCTATAATGCCGTAGCGCCTCATCCAATTTCTAATAAAAGTTTTATGCTTACACTGGGCAAAGCAATCAAAGGCAATTTTTTTATGCCCATCCATGTACCCACTTTCTTTTTAAAAATGATACTGGGAGAAAAGAGTATAGAAATTTTAAAAAGTACAACTGTTAGTGCTGAGAAAATGCAAAAAGCTGGTTTTGAATTTTTATATCCAAATATTAAAGTTGCCTTTTCTAACTTATTTATAAATCAGCGCTAATAAATTTCCTTCTGGACCAACTGAAAAATAGGATAAGATAAATAAGTGCCAGCCCTAAAACCAACCAGGTAAAATCAGCTGGCAACATTGCTTTTGCCATGTCAGTAATGGTATTTTTGGGAAAAGTAAGCAACCCATCTGCAGCGTTTAACGGAAGGTAATCGCCTAAATTCCCCAGATCCACTCCTTCAATTTCTTTTAATCGCATACTCAAAAAAACCAACAATTGCGAAATAAAGTTTTCTGCGCCCAGATAAATAAAAAATATTCCAATTGCAAAGCCGGTACGCTTAACCAATACGGATATTAATACTGCAAATAAATTATAGGTGAGTGCTTTTAAAAAGAAATAGCCTATATATTTCATTCCAGTAGTAGAAAAATTAGTACCTGAAGCAAAACCAAAGATGGCAGCACAAATTGAAACCATTACAGTAGCAATAAGTGCAAATAAAAAGGCCATCATTAATTTAACAGCAATAAACTGCTGACGACTTAGACCGTCAATAATATTCTGACGATGCGTTTTGTAGGTGTATTCATTGGTAAAAAGCAGTAGTAACAACATAGCCGGTAGTATCAAGATAAAACCAGTTACATAGCTGGTTGTCTGCCAGGTATTCTCAAAATTATATGGTGAAAATGAGATAAGTCTACCAGCATTTACACTTCCAATAACATTTTTATTAAAACTATATACCACATAATTAGCTGAAAAAACACCAATAACAAAAAATATGCTTAACACATTGAATGCAGTGTATTTTTTTAGTTTAAGCCATTCGATTTTTAAAAGATGTTTCATATCAATTCAAATAAATTATTTATCACTTTGTTTACCGGTTATTTCTAAGAATGTTGATTCCAGTGTTTTATGTTTTACATTTAACTTACTTAATACGACTCCCTTTTCAAAGCAGAATTGATTGATTTGTGCAGCTGTAATTTTCTCCTGGCAAATAATATGTAACTCACTGTCTACCATATTGATATTAACAATTCCGTTAAAGTTTTGCAATACTTCTTTCAGTAAATTATTATTATCGGCTGCTACTTCTATCCAGGAGGTATGGGTACCATTTTGGGAAGCTGTATCAACCATGATATCTTTTACAGCACCGACTGTTTTCAATTCTCCTTTTTGAATAATGGCAACATGGGTACAAACTTTTTCTACTTCATCTAAAATATGACTGGCCATGATGATAGTTTTGCCCTGCTGATATAAAGTTTTCATCAATTCTCTTATTTCTGCAATTCCAGCCGGATCCAGGCCATTGGTAGGTTCATCAAATACCAAAATATCCGGATCACCTAACAAAGTAGATGCAATTGCCAGACGTTGTTTCATACCCAAAGAATAAGTGCTAAATCTGGAGTCTTTGCGTTGCCAAAGATTCACCAGTTGTAGCACTCTAGGGATGTCGTCTTCACCACGTTGTTTAATGGCTGCAGCAATTTTTAAATTATCTACTGCAGATAAATAATGGTAAAAATTTGGCGTTTCCAGCAGTGTGCCAATTTTTTTACGCTGCTCGTTCATATTCAAGTTCCCTTCCCAACTATATTTTCCTCTACTTGCTTTTAAAATATCCATCACAATACCCAGCAAGGTAGTTTTACCACTTCCATTAGGACCCAAAATTCCAAAGACTGTTCCTTTAGGCACATTAAAACTTACATTTTTCAAAGCCTGAATAGGGCCATAATTTTTTGAAAGATTTTCAATTGAAAGTATTGACATGTAACTGGTTAAAATAATTTATTTTTTGAAAGATAGGCTAAATTAATGGATAATTTGTTAATTGATAATGGATAATGTTATATAAAGAGTAAATTTTCCATAATAAAATATTAATTTTATTTAATTGATATTTACCAAAACATCCAAACAATTGTCAATTATTCATTTATACCTTACCAACTAAATTTCTGCTATGAATCGTTTATTTATTGATGCCAATATTGCCAAAGCAAAAACTCTTTCAACCGATTTTTACACAAATAATGTACTTTTTGAAGCAGCTAAAGAAAAGATTTTTGCTCCTTCCTGGCAATTTATCGGCTGTAAAGAACTGGTAAAATTTAGTGGCGATGTGCAACCTTTTGTTTTGTTGGAACAATATTTAAATGAGCCGCTGATTCTCACTAAAGATAAAACAGGTGGTATTCATTGTTTATCTAATGTTTGTACACACCGGGGCAACATTATTGCTTACAAGCCTTGTAGTAAAGCCAATCATCTGCGATGCAAATATCATGGCAGGTTATTTGACTTAAATGGAAAGTTTATTTCCATGCCGGAGTTTAAGGAAGTAGAAGATTTCCCCTGTGAAGATGATCATTTAAAATCGCTATCATTATTCAACTGGGGGAATTTATTGTTTACATCTATTGGACCAACTGAGGATCCTTCCCTATATTTTAAAGAGATGATGGATAGACTTAACTGGCTACCTATTGAAGAATTTGTATACCGCCCGGAATTGAGTAAAAGCTACCATGTTGAAGCCAATTGGGCATTATATTGTGAAAACTATCTGGAGGGCTTTCATATTCCTTTTGTACATGCCGGCTTAAACGCTGCTTTAGATTTTGGTGAATATACGACTGAGCTGTATCCAAAATCTAGTTTGCAACTAGGTATTGGAAAAGGCATGGATAGTTGTTTTGATTTACCAGTAACCTCTGTTGATTATGGCCGTAAAGTAGCCGCCTATTATTTTTGGGTTTACCCCAATATGATGTTCAATTTTTATCCCTGGGGATTATCGGTAAATGTTGTGAACCCTATTGCCATTGATAAAACCAGGGTAGATTTTTTTGTGTATATGTGGAAAGAAGATAGGTATGATATGGGAGCCGGAAGTGATTTAGATAAGGTGGAAATGGAAGATGAGGAAGTAGTACAAAATGTGCAAAAAGGTATTGCTTCCAGATTTTACCAGCACGGCCGTTATTCTGTAACCCGAGAACAAGGTACACATCATTTTCACAGGCTTATTGCTGAGAGTATGAATCAATAAATATCAATTGCTAATATGCCCAACGCATCCGAAACGCCTCATTTGATTCGTAAATTAAATTTATGGGCTACTATTTCTATTGTAGCCGGTAGTGTAATAGGCTCCAGCATATTTATGAAACCTGCCATAATGGCAGGCCAACTTGGATCACCTTTACTATTACTCTTTGTATGGATTTTTGCCGGCATTATTTCCATGATAGGCGCTGCTATTAATGCTGAAATTGGGTCCATGCTACCTGTTACGGGGGGACAGTATATCTTTTTTAAAAAAATGTATGGCAATTTTTTTGCCTACCTGTATGGCTGGGCATCGTTTGCGGTGATAAATACAGCCAGCATAGCTGCTATCGCTTATATTTTTGCTCAGTATAGTGAATATTTTATTGTGCTTCCTCGCTTTAGCGCTGCAACTGAGCACCTATTTTACCTCAATATTCCCTTTCTGGGTACATTATATCCATTAGAAAATTTTGGTGTGAAAGTGCTCACCGTTTTGGTTATTGTTATACTAACGTGGATCAACACACGAAGTGTAAAAGCTGGCGGTGTTGTACAAGTAGTATTTTCAGCTGTGAAAGTAGGCGCATTATTATTGATGATAGGTATCATATTTTTTTCCGGAAAAGGATCTACGCAAAACTTTTTCCAAAATACCAGTCATGATGGTTTACAGGGATGGGGTTATATTGGCGGTATTATAGCTGCCTTATCTGGCGCATTTGCTGCTTATGATGGGTGGAACAATATTGGATTTGTTGCAGGGGAAGTTCGCAACCCCTCCAAAAACATTCCCCGTGGATTGTTCATAGGGCTTGGTATTTGTATTGTTTTATACGTACTTACCAGCCAGGCATACGTATACATGCTACCCATTGATACAATGGCACAATCTAAATTGGTAGCTACCGATGGCGTAACGCCTATTTTGGGAAACATTGGTGTTGGATTGATTGCATTAATGGTAATGATATCTGCTTTTGGCGCTGTAAACGGAAATATTCTTTCTTGTGCCAGAATAACATTTGCTATGGCAGAGGAAGGTGTATTTTTAAAAAAAATGGCAGTCGTACATCCTAAGCACCATACACCGGCTAAAGCATTGTGGCTTCACGCAATATGGTCCTGCCTGTTCGTTCTTACAGGATCATTTGACATGCTAACCGACCTTTTTGTATTCATTACCTGGATTTTTTACGGCTTCGCCGCTGCCGGTATATTTATTCTTCGAAAAAAAATGCCTAAGGCTGAAAGACCTTACAAAGCATGGGGATACCCTCTGGCTCCCATTATTTTTGTATTATTCTCCGCTTTTTACTTTATTTTAACCTTATATGCCGATATCAGCAATTACCTCACTGGTAAAACACATTTTATCAGTTCCGCTTTCGGCCTCCTACTAACGGCTATGGGTATACCTTTTTACTTTTATTTTAGAAGAAAGAATAAAAAGACTACACTTTAACCTGTACTTTACCCTTACTGTCAGACGGGGACCGTCAGACAGTAAGGGCTACCAGGTCTGACGGTCC
>CAZPHA010000002.1:77746-78614 GCA_964586215.1 uncultured Ferruginibacter sp. | reverse complement strand
CCGTCTGACCTGGTAATGATGCATTTTAGAATAGAAGCTTAGAAATATTCTCTTCAACCATTTGATGAGAGCTATTAAAAAAGTAATCAGGAATATAACCGCAATACTTTTCAACTAAACTCTTATTGCACAAAGTACCTTTCCTTATGTCGACCGTTACTGTCAGACGGGGACCGTCAGACAGTAAGGGCTACCAGGTCTGACGGTCCCCGTCTGACCTGGTAATGATGCATTTTAGAATAGAAGCTTAGAAATATTCTCTTCCACCATTTGATGAGAACTATTAAAGAAGTAATCAGGAATATAACCGCAATACTTTTCAGCTAAACTTTTATTGCACAAAGTGCCTTCCCTTAAACCGGCATAATCTTTGAAAGAAGAAAATTCCCACTCTTCCAAATTATTAACTAATCCTGCTTTCAGCGGATTTTGGTGTATATAATTAAAACAGTTAGTGTAATAATCAGCATTGGATACACTCCCGGTTGCACTTATAGTCATCTCTGATAAGCATTTAGATTTTGTTTTTTGCCTGAATAAAGAACCAGTTCTATTATATTTGCTATTATAAATTCTTGCATATCCACTTAATAATTTCCTAAGTCCATTTGTCACCGGATCAATAAATATATCTCCCAGTTTAATTATACTCATTACTCTTTCATCAGTAAAAACAAAAAAATGAAAATGATTAGGCATCAGGCAGTATGCAATGATTTCAGCATGTGGCTTTAGACATAATCTTACCATTTTTAAAAAAGAAAAATAATCTTCATCGCAGGAAAAAATACGCTGGCGGTTATTCCCCTGATTGTATACATGATACAGATTGTGAGGGTGAAATTTCATAGTTGCAATTGTTTTTCAA
>CAZPHA010000002.1:0-77646 GCA_964586215.1 uncultured Ferruginibacter sp. | reverse complement strand
ATGTTAGGTTAGTTAGCTATAGCCTCACTGTCAGACGGGGACCGTCAGACAGTGATTAATCGAACGATTACTCCGCTGATTGTATACATAATACAAATTGTGAGGGTGAAATTTCATAGTTGCAATTGTTTTTCAAATGTTAGGTTAGTTAGCTATAGCCTCACTGTCAGACGGGGACCGTCAGACAGTGAGGCAAGGATTAATTACGCACAGGTTTTCCCGTTTTCAATACCGATTGAATACGTTCTAATGTTTTCTTTTCACCTGTCAGGCTTAAAAATGCTTCTCTTTCAAGGTCTAACAAGTATTGTTCACTTACCAATTGAGGCTCACTCAGATCGCCACCGCACATAACATAGGCAAGTTTTTTAGCTACCGTTACATCATGCTCTGTTGCATAATTAGCAGTACGCATACCATTGATACCTGCCAGCAAAGCACCCAGTGCTGATCTGCCTAATACTTTAATATCATTACGCTGCAATGGCATCACATAGCCATCATCATATAAATCGATTACAGCCTGTTTAGCTTCAGCGATTCTTCTATTAATATTGATGCTTACCTTATCATTACCTTTTCTATAAATACCCAAATCGTAGGCTTCAAAAGCAGATGTACCTACTTTAGCAGTGGCAATGGTCAAAAACCTGTTTTGCAATGTAATTGTTTCCGGTTCACCGCTATGCATTTCGTCAGCAGCACGAAGCACAAACTCTTTGGTGCCGGCTCCGCCTGGAATTACGCCTATCCCTACTTCTACCAACCCTGTATAAGTCTCCGCAGCAGGGATAACTTTATCTGCATGTAAACTCATCTCACAGGCTCCACCTAACGCCAGGCCATGCGGAGCTACTACTACAGGAATAGAAGAATATCTGACTCTCATCATGGTATTTTGGAACATTCGAATAGCCATATCAATTTCATCAAAATCCTGCTCTACCGCCAACATAAATATCATGCCTACATTAGCGCCGGCACTAAAATTGGCTCCTTCATTGGCTATTACCAGTCCTTTATATTTTTCTTCCGCCAATGCAATAGATTTTTGAATACCTTCTAACACCTCCCCACCAATACTTCCCATTTTGGTGTACCATTCTAACCCTAATACATCATCACCCAAATGGTAGGTACGACAGGCGCTATTTTTCCAGACAGTTGCATTTTCAAAATTTTTCATTACGATAAATGCTTCACCGCCCGGTAAAGCTTTATAAGCTTTAGAAGCAATATCATAATACAAACGCTTACCATTTTCTATTTTGTAAAATGAAGAGAAACCACTTTTAACCATTTCTTCTACCCAGGATGCAACTTTATAACCTGCCGTTTTCATTCCTTCAATGGTTTTGGCAACCCCTAACACATCCCAGGTTTCGAATGCTCCTATTTCCCAGCCAAAACCTGCCATCATAGCATCATCTACTCTGTACAATTCATCTGATATTTCTGGTATACGATGGCTGATGTAGGAAAACAAACTATAATGAAACTGCCGATAGAAATCTCCGGCTTTATCTTGCCCGGCACATAGAGCTTTTAATCTTGCAGGCAGGTCTTCAATAGGTTTGGCAGTTTCCAGCGTGGCAAATTTTGGCTTTTGGCGAGGGCCATATTCAAGCGTTTGTAAATTCAGTGTTTGGATTTCCTTTTCGCCTGAAGCATTTTTAATTTTTTTAAAAAATCCCTGACCACTCTTATCTCCTATCCAATTTTTTTCTACCATTTTATTCAACCACGCCGGAATGAAAAAAGTTTCTTTAGCCTCATCATTGGGACAATTATCTGCAACGCCTTTAGCAACTTTCACTAATGTGTCGATGCCCACCACATCTGCCGTACGGAAGGTGGCCGATTTGGGGCGGCCGATCATCGGACCGGTTAATGCATCCACCTCATCCACAGTTAATTGCAATTTTTCCATAACATTCATGATCCACATAATACTAAAAACACCTATTCTGTTAGCGATGAATGCCGGAGTATCTTTACACAATACGGTTGTTTTTCCCAAATACAAATCGCCGTAGTGCATGAGAAAATCTACCACTTCAGAATCCGTGAATGGAGTAGGAATAATTTCAAGTAGCCTCAGGTATCTTGGCGGATTAAAAAAGTGCGTACCACAAAAATGCTTTTTGAAATCTTCACTTCTACCTTCAGCCATCATATGAATGGGAATACCTGATGTATTGGTGGTAATTAAAGTTCCGGGCTTACGGTACTTATCTACTTCTGACAGAATCAGTTGCTTGATATCAAGCCGCTCTACTACTACCTCAATCACCCAGTCGCAGGAAGCAATATCTGCCATATTATCTGCAAAATTGCCTGTTGTAATACGTTTTACCGCATCCTTGGTATACACCGGAGAAGGGTTGCTTTTTAAAGCTGCTGCCAACGCATCGTTTACAATTTTATTCCTGTCTGCTTTTTTTGCATCGGCTGGTAAATTTTCAGGCAAAATATCTAATAGCAATACCTGCAATCCAATACCTGCAAAATGGCAGGCAATACGGCTACCCATTACACCACTACCTAATACAGCTACTTTTTTAATCACTCTTTTTGACATAAGGAAAATTAGTTAGTTAAACAACTATTTGTGTGGCGAAGATAGGAAATTTAGCAATGTTAAGATGTGAAGTGTGAAGATGTTAAGATGTTAAGATGTTGAAATGTGAAGATGTTAAGATGTTAGAGTCATTAGGCAAATTATTAACTAATATCTAATATAATAAGCGTATAAAACTCATAGATCTTAACATATTAACGTATTAACATATAAATATTTTTTATTAATTGATGCGATCAGCCATTGTATATAAACTTTTTCAAGAATATCCTTTGTTGATAAAGCACCTCATTAAGTAAGCAGATATTTTTGAAATTCATATCTTTTTACATATCATTTTATTTATATGTAATGTATTTTGTTAACTAAAAAACACTTTCTATTAAGTCAATAACCCCAATGATTAACTTACCCGTATTTTTACGCATCACTGGCGTAATCTTTACAGTAGAAATACAGCCTGCAAAGAAATTTTGAAAAACCATATATTGAACATTTCCCAATTCTGATATTCTATTTAAAAAATATATAAATTATTAATTATTGATTATTAATAAATTATGTAAAAAATCTTGTACTTCTATCCAAAACATTCAACAGATTGAAAAAGAATTAGAAAACTTAAACCGAAGATCATGAATAAGAAAGGCATTGAGCAACAGCTACTTTGGATTACATCACTGGTGAATAAGCAGAACGCAACGGAAAAAGACTGGCAGGAATATGACAATTGGATGAAACGTATGCACAGTATTTGTATGAGTACGGGTTTGTACAATTCTACTATGACATCTCAAATACTCATTCGAGCCAATAATATTAATTATCAGGCCAGATAAAAAAATTATCTAAGATTCGACTTATAAAAACTCACTTTTTAATTCTACCCAAAAAAATTTACAAGATATTATTAAACTTTTATCTATTTAAACCTAATTTTTTATGGACTATAAGTTCGAAAATTTTGATCAAACGCTTTCATGGATCTCTTCCTTTGTAAAAAGTGATCAGGGTTCAGAAATCGAATGGCGTCAATATGACACTATCATCAAACAATTTGGTCTGTCAAAAACTAATGAGTCGATCAGTTGTAATCATATGGCAGCTCTACGAAATATTTTAAAACCTGTCATTGCTAGTAATAAAACAATACAAGGGCATATCTACTTAAAGCCGCATGGTTATGCTGGTGATTATGAGTTGATAGATAAGTTTTATACTTTCCATCAATCAGAGGATGCAACAATGGCAAAGTGGGATATATATTTGCAAAACTTCCCCGCTGCTAAAGCTGTAAGAAACCGTAAAGAGTATATTAAAACAATTCTAAGAGAAAAATGCCAGGCTGCAGGCAACGACTCAACTTTTGAAATGCTGAACCTGGCAAGCGGCCCTGCCAGAGATTTATATGAATTTTTTGTAGAAAATCCGAATGCAAGATTAAATATAGACTGTATTGAACTGGATAATAATGCTATTCAATATGCACAATCACTTTTGGGAACACATAATAGCCAGGTAAATTTTATCAATAAAAATATTTTTAGATTTAAAACAGATAAAAAATACGACTTGGTATGGTCAGCCGGCTTATTTGATTATTTCAATGATGATATATTTAAAAAATTGCTTTCCAGGTTTATACAAAATGTAAAACCGGGTGGTGAAATTATCATTGGAAACTTCTGTACCAGCAATCCTAATATTGAATATATGGAGATGTTGGATTGGATACTGAATCACCGTAATGCTGATCACCTAAGCAGCCTGGTAGAAGAAATCGGTATTTCAAAAGATAAATTTACCATCGAAAAAGAGCCTGAAGGCGTGAATCTGTTTATACGGATAAGAGTGTAATAAATTGTAGTAAAATTAAATGTGATGTTGCAAATACTAATGCGGCATCAAATATCTTAATAGTTAGATGAGTGTTTTAGTACAGAGTTGATTTACAAACCAAAGGTTGCCCCCACGGGCAACCTTGCCAATTTTGTAATAAAATGAACTAAAGCGCTATTTTTTAATAAAAATCTTTAACCATCCATCAGGATCTGGCGCACATTTCATTTCCCCATTTTGTAATACTACACATGAATGGCTACACTGGTCATTAAATTTTGCAGCTCCAATTATTTGAAGTTTTTTGTTTATAAATAAATTGTTTTTAATGCTTTCTAATGTTTTTTGTTTTTTCATAATAAAATAAATTTTAGATTTTGAAATGTAAAAAGTAAAACTACCAAATTCCTATTAGCAAAAAAAATAATATTTGCATTATTTTTAATAATTCCCTCTTCAAATATTAAATCAATTGACAGCAGCCCCGGCATTCACTATATTTTCAGGCTTTACAAAATGCAGTTTACCATTTGCATCTTCTGCCATTAATACCATTCCATTGCTTTCGATCCCCCTCATTTTTCTGGGTGCCAGATTAGCTACCACTACTACCTGTTTGCCTATTATTTCTTCCGGAGTAAAATGCAAAGCAATACCACTTACAATAGTTCTTTTTTCAAAGCCCAAATCTACCTGCAACTTTAGCAACTTATCGACTTTTTCTACCTTTTCAGCGGTAAGTATGGTACCAACTCTAATATCCAGCTTTGCAAAATCATCAAAGGTAATTTGAGGTTTGGAGTTTGAGGTTTGAGGTTTTTCGGTGGTCGGTGGTCGGTCGTCGGTCGTCAGTTTAGTTGACAGATGAGCGTTGACAGATGAGAGTTCGGTGGTCCGTCGTCCGTCGTCCGTCGTCGTTCTACTCTCCATCTTTAATTTTTCACTTTTAATTTTTAATTTTTCAACCTGCTCCTTCACTTCCCGATCTTCAATTTTTCTAAACAATAATTCAGGAGCCCTTAGTGCATATCCCACACTCAGTAATTTTATTTTTCCTGCATTTTCCCACTCCAGCATTTTATCTACTACCTTCATCATGTAACACATTTTTTTGGCGGTAAAAGGCAAAAAAGGATTAATAAATAAAGCCAGATTAGCAGTTAGCTGTAAACAAAGATGCAGGCAATTATCTAGTTCATTACCCTGTGCCTTATCTTTTTTCCACGGTTCTTTTTCCTGCAAATATTTGTTGCCCTTCCTGGCCAGGTCAATTACTTCGCTTAATGCCTCCCGATACTTATATCCTTCAATCAAATTTTCAATTTTTGACTTTGCAGCAGCAATATCTTCCATCAGGTTTTTATCTGTCTCATCTAAAAGTTCAGCATGCAGTGGAGGCACTTTTCCACCACACAATTTATGCATGAGTACAAAAGTCCGGTTTACAAAATTGGCGAATATGGCTACCAGTTCCCCGTTCACCGCATCCTGAAATCCTTTCCAGGTAAACTCGCTGTCTTTTGTTTCCGGAGCAATGCTGGTGAGGTAATAGCGTAACGCATCTACCATTGCATCACCCCCATTTTCTTTTTTTACAAAATCGTGGATATAATCATCCATTTCAATGCTCCACCCCCTGCTGGTACTCATCTTATCACCTTCCAGGTTCATGAACTCATTACTGGGTACATTATCCGGCAAGATATTACCATGCAGCTTGAGCATTACAGGAAAAATAATACAGTGAAAAACAATGTTATCTTTCCCTATAAAATGTACCATTTTGGTATCGTTATCATACCAGTAAGGTTTCCAGTCTTTTTGATTGTCTAACGCCCATTGTCGGGTGGCGCTGATATACCCGATAGGTGCATCAAACCAAACATACAATACTTTACCAACTGCCTTACCCTCTAAATCTCCGGGCACTTTTACCCCCCAATCCAAATCCCTGGTAACGGCTCTGGGTTGTAAGCCTGCGTCCAACCAACTTTTACATTGACCAAGTACATTTGCCTTCCAATCATTTTTATGCTTTTCGAGTATCCATTGACGTAAAAATTCTTCATATTTGTTCAAAGGCAAATACCAATGAGTAGTCAACTTCTTAACAGGCGGATTGCCACTCAACGTACTCCTGGGGTTGATCAATTGCTCCGGGCTTAAAGAGCTGCCGCATTTTTCACACTGATCACCGTAGGCATTTTCATTACCACATACCGGGCAGGTGCCTGAAATGTATCTATCTGCCAAAAATGTTTGTGCCGCTTCATCATAATATTGCTCACTCTCCCGAATTTCCAAGGCGCCTTTACTGTTAAGATCTGTAAAAAACTCCTGTGCCGTTTCATGATGTAAAGGAGAAGATGTTCTATGGTAAATATCAAAAGAGATACCCAAATCTGCCATATTGCTCTGCAACATGGCATGATATTTATCTACAATTTCTTTCGGTGTGGTATTTTCTTTAATTGCCTGTATGGTGATAGCAGCGCCATGTTCATCACTACCACATACAAACACAACATCCCTTTGCTGCGCTCTCAAATATCTCACATAAATATCAGCCGGCAGATAAGCCCCTGCCAGGTGCCCTATATGTTTTGGCCCATTGGCATATGGCAACGCCGAGGTAATCAAATATCGTTTCGGATGGTTCATGATGTTGCAAAAATACCTAAACAATAGCCAATATTCAAATATGCATCTACTAGAAAGAATAATCTTTGGGGCTTTCAGCTTTTGTAACCATATTCAACAGTAGCCTGTCCGCCTTTTGCGGATTCCGGCTGCTTCGGGCTTCGGCCCCGCCATTCGGCGGGGCACTTCGTCCCTCCGCATCCGGCAGCCGTTGAGCTTAATAACCTTTATCAACATTTATTGATAAAATTGCTATGTTTCAGGCTATTAAAAAACTAACAGCTGTTAGTTTTTTAATAGCAAGCCCTCCCAAAATATCTCTCAGCTTTGCAAAAAGGTGGCGGTAATGCCAAATTAAAATAACTTACGCAACGTCCTCGCCGATGGTGTGAGACGTTGCTTTGAAGTAGAAAAACATAAAAACTAACAAGTGTTAGTTTTCTTTCCTAGAAATTCCTATCCCCATATTTCTTAGCTTTGCAGAGAGGCGGCGGCAGCGCACCAATCAAAATAATTTACGCAACGTCCTCGCCGATGGCGAGAGACGTTGCTTTGAAGTAAAAAAACATAAAAACTAACAAGTGTTAGTTTTCTTTCCTAGAAATTCCTATCCCCATATTTCTTAGCTTTGCAGAGAGGCGGCCGCAGTGCACCAATCAAAATAATCAAAGCAACGTCCTCGCCGATGGCGAGAGACGTTGCTTTGAAGTAGAAAAATATAAAACTAACAGGTGTTAGTTGACTACACAAACATTTTTTCCACGGCAGAAATAGCTTTTACTGTTTTCACCAAAGAATCAGGTGTTACAGAAATACTATCAATACCCAACTCCACCAGAAACTGTGCAAAATCCGGGAAATCTGATGGTCCCTGGCCACAAATACCAACTTTTACACCAGCCTTTTTAGCTGTCTGAATCAGCATTTTGAGCATTTCTTTTACTGCCGGATTACGTTCATCATATAAATGGGCCACCAGGGAAGAGTCTCTATCCAGCCCAAGTGTAAGTTGTGTCAGATCATTTGATCCAATGGAAAAGCCATCAATGTGCATCGCAAACTGCTTTGCCATGATAATATTAGAAGGCAGCTCTGCCATCAAAAATATTTCTAAGTGTTCTTTGCCTCTTTCCAATCCATACTCCTTCATTACTTCCTGCACTTTGATCAGTTCTTCCACTGTACGGCAGAAAGGAATCATTACTACCACATTATTTAAACCCATCTCTTCTCTAACCCTCCGTATGGCCTTGCATTCCAGTCCAAAAGCCTGCTTATACTCATCAGAATAGTAGCGGCTGGCTCCCCGCCATCCTATCATTGGATTTTCTTCGTTCGGTTCAAAATATTTTCCACCTAATAAATTGTAGTACTCGTTACTTTTGAAATCGCTAAAACGTACAATTACTTTGTGAGGATAGAAGGCAGCAGCAATTTTAGCTATACCATAACTCAATCTCCTGATAAAAAAATCTTCTTCATCCTCAAAACCGGCAATCATCTTTTTAATGGTTTCACTCAACATTTCATCTCCCAGTTCTTTGTGTTTCAATAATGCCAGCGGATGTACCTGGATATAATTGTTAATAATAAACTCTTCCCTGGCTAACCCTACTCCGGCATTGGGTAAATGTGAAAAACGGAAAGCCATACTAGGTGATGCTACATTCAGCATGATGGGAGTTTCCAACTTAGGAAGGTCGTATAAATTTGTTTGTACTTTCCGGAAATCAATACTACCTTCATACACCATTCCCTCGTCTCCTTCGCAGCAAGATGCTGTAATTAGCTGACCATCATTTAAAATTTCTGTAGCATTGCCACAACCTACAATTGCCGGTACTCCCAGTTCTCGGGCCACAATAGCTGCATGGCAGGTGCGTCCGCCTTTATTGGTAATAATAGCAGCTGCTTTTTTCATAATAGGTTCCCAATCCGGGTCTGTCATATCTGTAACCAGTATATCTCCTTCCTTAAATTCATGACCTTCATTAACACGTTTATCTAAAGAGTATAAAATAGAAACTTTTCCTGATCCTACCTTATCTCCTACTGCAATACCTTTTAGCAATACTTTTTTTGATGAAGATTCATCCAGTACATACTCCGTAATAGTAGAAAAATCTTTTTGTGAATGAATGGTTTCCGGCCTGGCCTGCACAATAAACAGCTCGTGTGTTATCCCATCCATAGCCCACTCTACATCCATAGGACACCATTTGCCTCTTAAATTGCTATAATATTCTTCAATTTTTACAACCCAATGGGCCAACTGCAATATCCTGTCATCTTTTAAACAATAACGTTGTTGCGAAGGTTTTTCTACAGGAATAATCTGTACTCGTTCATCAGGATTATCTCCATATACCATCATCTTATCTTTGAGTCCTAGTTTTTTCTCAATTATACTATTGAAGCCTTTATTCAAGGTAGGCTTGAAAACGATATACTCATCCGGCGATACAGCGCCTTGCACAATCATTTCACCCAATCCATACGATGCATTGACAACTACAACATCTTTGAAACCACTTTCGGTATCTAATGAGAATGCTACACCGGAAGCTCCTAAATCACTTCTTACCATTTTTTGTATACACACTGATAGCCCTATACTGAAATGATCATAGCCGAAATTATTACGATAGCTAATAGCTCTGTCTGTAAAAATGGAAGCAAAACAATTTCTTACGGCATTCATTAAGGAGGCTGGACCACGAACATTCAGATAAGTTTCCTGCTGACCTGCAAAAGAAGCATCCGGCAGATCCTCTGCAGTGGCTGAGGATCGAACAGCCACATCCGTGATATCCTGGCCATACCGCTTACTTAGTTCGTAATATTTTTGAATAATAGACTCACTTAAATTTTCAGGAAACTTCGAATTCGCAAAAAGCTGCCTGATCTGCTGCCCCCCTCTTCGCAAAGACGTAATATCATCAAAATCGATGCTATCAATAATTTCATGAATGGTTAATTCTAAATTATTGTAGTTCACAAATTCCCGATAGGCCGCCACCGTAATAACAAAGCCATTAGGTATTTGAATACCCAATTCAGCTAAATTTTGTAACATTTCGCCCAATGAAGCATTTTTACCTCCAACCTGTTCAATATCACCGATACCGACTTTATGGAGATCTACCAGATAAACAGGGGTATTGAGTTTAGTTCCCATGCTAATAAATAATTGATAAGGTTATAAAATCTACCTAAAAACTAATTCTTATTTTTAGGCTATTATAAAAAAATGAAATAATTTAACCACGTAAACTACCAATACAACGTCTTCATAGCCAAACTTTGTATGTAAGGTTGCCTGTAAGATTAAAAAAATTACTGCTGCAAAAAGATTTAAGCTGCAATAATTATAATTATTTAAACAAGGATAATACCAAAATAACCCTTTTAAATGAATCGTAAAAGCTTTTTGACATATTTATTTCCAATGGGTATTTCTTTACATCCGAGAGTAAGAAAATATTTGCCCACTGCTAATAAGCTTTTAGAAGAGGAGGAAATAGAAAGAAAAATCATTATACCACCTTCCTTAAAAAAGGGAGATACAATTGGAATTACATGTCCTGCCGGCTATATAACACTTGAAGATGTACAGTCAGCCGTTGGAAAAATGCAGGAATGGGGTTTCAAGATTAAAATTGGCAATACGGTTGGAAAAAAGGATTACACTTTTGGCGGCACAGATGAAGAAAGAAGACAAGATTTACAACAAATGCTGGACGACCCATCCATCCAGGCGATCATGTGCGCCAGAGGCGGCTACGGCGCCATTCGAATTATTGATCTTATAAACTTTAAAAAATTTGCCCGAAAACCTAAATGGATTATTGGCTTTAGCGATATTACGGTCATTCACAGCCATTTACACAGAAATTTTGGCATTGCCAGCATCCATTCGAAAATGTGCAATAGCTTTCCGAGTGATTGGAGTAAAGCTGAACCTATTCAGATTGAAACAATAGATTCCATACGCCACTGCCTTACAGGAGAAAAGATGACTTACAATGCAGCTTGCAATCCACTTAATAAATCAGGTATTGGAGAAGGATTACTGGTGGGAGGTAATTTGAAAACACTTGAATCTTTGGCAGGTAGCAAAAGTGATATCCATACTAAAGGCAAAATCTTATTTGTAGAAGATACCGGTGAATATATATATAGCCTTGACAGAATGTTCTGGAACTTAAAACGTACCGGTAAATTAGCCGTGCTAAAAGGTTTAGTAATTGGAGGATTTAAAATCAAGACGGACGAGGATACCGAAGCATTTGGTAAAACGCTTGAAGAAATTGTGTTAGAAAAAGTAGCAGACTACCATTATCCTGTTTGTTTTGATTTCCCGGTTGGACATCAAAAGAATAATTTTGCCCTAAAATGTGGTGTAAAACACCGGTTATCTGTACAAACAAATGAATGTACATTAAAAGAAATACGATGAAAATATTTCCTCCCTACTTAAAAAAAGGTGATACTATTGCCATAACCTGCCCGGCCGGATATATGCCCAAAGAAAAAGCCCAGGCTTGTATCCATGCATTACAACAATGGGGCTTTAATGTAATGACAGGTAAAACACTTGGCAGTAGTTCTACTAATTATTTTAGCGGAACCGATGAAGACCGATGTGATGAGTTACAGGCCCTGCTGGATGAAAAAAGTATTCACGCAATTTTGTGTGGTCGAGGTGGTTATGGAATGGGCAGAATCATTGACAAACTGGATTTTAAAAAATTTAAGCGTCATCCAAAATGGATTATTGGATTTAGTGATATTACAGTGTTGCATTGCCATTTAAATAAACGATTAAATATTGCTTCGATTCATGCTCCCATGGCCGCCGCCTTTAATGATAATGGACACAACGATGAATACGTACAATCCTTATACAAAGTGATTACCGGAAAAAAAACAAAGTACAGCTGCCACACTCATCTATTTAATAAACAAGGAAGTGTACAAGGTGAATTAGCCGGGGGTAACTTAGCGTTGATTACACATTTGATTGGAACAGCATCAGAATTGGATACCCGTAACAAAATTCTATTTTTAGAAGATATTGGAGAACAGCTTTACAATATTGACCGCATGTTGTACCAATTAAAAAGAAGCGGGAAACTAAAAAATTTAGCAGGGCTTATTTTTGGTGGATTTACAGATGTAAAAGATACAGAAAGGCCTTTTGGAAAAAATGTGGATGAAATCCTGAAAGATATAGTTGAAGACTACAATTTTCCCGTATGCTATCATTTTCCCGTTAGCCATAATAAAGAAAATTATGCTTTAAAAATAGGTGGGTATTATGAATTAAATATTGGTAAAAATAAAGTACAGCTATCAGAGCTCTAGCAATGAATCCAATTTTACTTTCATAATATCAAAATCATTGAGATTATTATGTGTTCCATGTGGGATCGTAATAAATTGATCTGCATCTTTCAAATAGGTTTGCAATTTTTTAGCACAACGATAGGGAATTACCCCATCATCAGTTCCATGAAAAATGACAATGGGTGATTGTATGCGCTGCAAATACTGGTAAGTAGGAATTTTATAATTAGCCATTAGTGTGGTTGGGTAAATGGAAGCGTAACAGCTAAATAATGAAGGAATACTATAATAAGGAGTTTCTAAAATGAGCATTTTATTTACTCCTTCACTGGCAAGATAAGCTGCAATGCCAGTTCCAAAAGACTTTCCGTATATAATGATACTATCTGCATTATAGAAGTTTTTAGCTAAAAAATATATTTGCATTGCTTGTTCGTATAACTTTTTTTCCGTACGATCGCCTACACTTTTACCAAAACCCGGGTAATCTTCCATCCATACCTCGTAGCCGTGTTTGGTAAAGTTTCTTGCAAACTTTGCATAACGATTTATGTTTCCTTTATTACCATGAAAGTATAATACTACTCCCTTTCGCAGCGGCGTTGTGGAAAAAAACTTAACTACATTCAAGGTATCATTTTTATTAAAAGGAATATTAATTTCCTGAAAAGGCATATCAAAATGATAGATATAATCAGCCTTTAA
This sequence comes from uncultured Ferruginibacter sp., assembly GCA_964586215.1. Taxonomy (GTDB): domain Bacteria; phylum Bacteroidota; class Bacteroidia; order Chitinophagales; family Chitinophagaceae; genus Ferruginibacter. Next base: position 64,532 of record CAZPHA010000002.1, on the reverse strand, counting down.
AGGAACAGGATGGAATAAAAACTTTTCCTGCAAATAGTATAATGCAATGCCAATACCTGCATAAAGAAGTAAAATAATTTTTACCCATCGTATTATTCTTCGTTTACGCTTAATAGTTATATTCAATTGATCCATTTAATATTGTAAAATATCTCTTAAAATATTATGATATTCATTAAACGAGGGCAAATTGTTATGCCCCCCATTTTTAATTCTTATCAAAGTAATTTTTCTGTGATTCAGAGCTTGTAATTTTTCACTATGCCTTATAGGAATCAACCAGTCTTTGGTACCATGAATAATATATGTATGGCAATTTACCTTGGGCAACCATTTATCTGTTCGCAGATGATAGCGTAAAACAAATTTTAAAGGCAGTATGGGTAAAAATCGCTTAACAACTTTAGCAAAGCTAAAATAAGGTGCGTCTAAAATTAAATACCGGGGCATATTATCACTGGCTATTTTCGTAGCAAAGCCGCTGCCCATGCTTCTTCCATAAACAATTAAGTGATTTTGAGCATACTTTTGAGCCAGCGAATCGTATACAAATTGCACATCCTTTAGCATATCCTGTTCATTTCTACTGCCTGTACTTTTGCCAAATCCTCTGTAATCAACCAATACAACATCGTAATTAAATCTTAAAAAATCCTTTGCATACTTGGCCCAACCTTTGATACTACGGGTATTTCCATGTAAGTACAAAATTAAGCCAAGCGGTTTTTCTACATAAAAGTGGAGTCCATTGATTTTAACGCCTGGTTCTACATCAAAAAAAAGTTCCCGGAAAGGGATATCGTACTTATACTCAAAATCAGGATCCAGCTTTTCGGGTTTAAAAATAAAACGCTCCTGAAACAAATAGGCTATAACCAAAATGGCCAAATAACCTGCCATGATATAAATAAGTGTTGGTGACAATCGAATTATGCAAAATTTAGCAACTAAATATAATCATTAATAAAATGTCGTAATTCTTATTGACTGATAATTTTTTCCAGGCTTCGATACCACCCTCCAAATTGAAAAGATTATTAAAAGAAAATTTTTCTTCTAACCGCTGGATCGCTAATTGACTTCTGATACCTTTTTTACAGTAAAAAACAACTTTTTTATTGGTAGCAATTCGGTCTATCTGCTGAGTTATTTCTGATAAAGGGATAAGTTCACCTCCAATGTTGTAATCCTTATGCTCAAAAGGCTCTCTGACATCTATCAATTGAATATCTTCTCCTGCATGTAAATATGCATGCAATTCTTTAACAGAAACTGAAAACATTATAATAATATATTATTTATAATTATTTGATAATAAATTAATTATATATTATATTTCTTCTCTTTCGTGGTATACCCTTTTTAATTTCAGTTTGCTAACGGGCGCTACAATTAGTGGGAATTTCTCTACCCTAACATTACTTTGTTCTAATCCAAATCCTTTTTCTTCACTTAAAGAAATTTCTTTAACCCAGAAATACAATTTCATGATAAGTTTTTCGAGCAATGGCAGTTCATTATCCTGACTTAAAAATTTCTCCAATACAATAAATTTAAAATCACCCACCACATTATTACGTTGCTGGCTTTCATAACGACTGGTTACATTTACTTCCCGATTTGCTACCAGATCTTCTACCACCTTTTTAAACATTAAATTGATACGGGGAGCCATTCTGAATCCTAACCGAAATTCTACCCGAATGATATCATTAGGAATAATATGTTCTACCACATATTCACAGGTATAAGGATCATCTAAGGTATCCACATGTACAAACCAGTATATATCGGCTCGTTTAGGCTTCCCACTTAGAATAGAATAAATTATTTTATGTTCGATTTCGTTGCGGTTATTAGCGCTGGTTAAATACACTAAGTGAGTAGCATATTTGGGTACCGTGTTATCATTACTCAATTCTTCTAACTTAGAAATATAATCTTCGAGCCTAACAAATTCCACGTAGCGATTTTTTATCTTTCGGGCTCTATACCAAATATACATAATTGCAAACAAGCCTCCGCCTACAATCAAAGTAACAAAACCGCCATGAGGAAACTTGTCTAAATTGGCAAACAAAAAGCTCAATTCAATAGACAAATAAACAGCTAAAAACAAATAAATCCAGGTTGATTTTACTCTTCTGGAAATTAAAAAATTGGCAAATAAAATGGAAGTTGCCAACATACATAAAGTGATAGCCAACCCATAAGCTGCTTCCATAGCTCCTGAAGACTGGAAATACAATACGATACCACAGCAGCCGATAAATAAAAGTGTGTTAATACCCGGAATATATAATTGTCCCTTAGCTTCTGTTGGATAGTTGATTTTCATTTTAGGCCATAGATTCAGCCGTATCGCTTCACTAATAAGGGTAAATGATCCACTAATTAAAGCCTGACTGGCAATAATGGCAGCAGCAGTAGCAATGATAATTCCTGATAAAATAAACCATTGCGGCATTACTCCATAGAAAGGATTTTGTAAGGATACTGCATGCGGAAACCTGGCAATAAAGTTGGGATTTTTAAGCAACTCAGCGCTGGCAAAAACAGTTCCCTTCTGACTAAGCAACCAGGCCCCTTGTCCCAAATAATTCAATATCAGACAGGATTTTACAAAAATCCAGGAAATTCTTATGTTGCCTCTTCCGCAATGCCCCAAATCGCTATACAATGCTTCTGCCCCTGTAGTACATAAAAATACAGCGCCTAATAGCCAAAAACCATTTGGATAAACAGTAAGTAGTTTTATTGCATAATAAGGATTAAAAGCTTTAAACACATGCAGCTCGTCGGTAATATGCGTTATACCTAATACAGCCAACATGGTAAACCAAATAAGCATGATCGGGCCAAAAAGCTTACCAATACTGGCAGTACCAAACTGCTGCATGAAAAATAGGAGCGCTAAAATACCTAATACAATATAGATGATCGTTGACTCCTGAATATCTGCCAGGACGGGGATATTTTTCAACCCCTCTACAGCAGAAGTAACGGAAATAGGAGGGGTAATCATCCCATCGGCTAAAAGCGCTGCACCCCCCAGCATTGCCGGAAATACCAGCCATTTTTTTTGACGCCTTACTAATGTATACAACGAAAATATACCCCCTTCACCTTTGTTATCAGCTTTCAGTGTAAGCACTACATATTTTACCGTAGTTTGTAAGGTAAGTGTCCAGATGATACAAGATAGTCCACCCAAAATTAACAATTCATCTATTGGCTTTCCATTTATGATTGCGCTGAATACGTAAAGGGGAGATGTTCCAATATCGCCGTATATAATTCCCAAAGCAACCAGCAGGCCTGCGGCAGTTACTTTATTGATATGATTTGGCACTATTAATTATTTAACTGTAAAACCTTAACTCAAAAGTAGTTATCAATCTAATACAAAGGTAATCCAAAAGAAGGAATCCGGAGCAACAATTATACTGAACCTCCATTTCAGTTCATAATTCATAGCACATGGTTCATAGAATTAAAATATTAGTTTGAAAAGACTTACAACAACAATGCTTTGCTCCAGGCTAACTTTCGGTCGCTAATGTAAGAAACCAGGGATAAATTTACTCCCACCAGTCCTTCCAATAAATCGCACTCTTTACCGGCATAAAATTTTTTCTGCATTTCGGATGGCAATAGGTTGAGGGTCTGTTCAATCCAATGATCACGGGCTGATTCGTATATCTTTTTATGGGTCATTTCATAAAACCGTTGATAAAATTGTGCTACCCCCGAGGTGCCATGGCTAAAATGAGTATCCCTAGCTGCCACATCATCCAATGATTTGCGCATAAAAGTAGCACTCCCAAGTTCATCAGCTCTGCTGGTCCATTCGGGACGCTCCAGCAAATTCCCCGCAGTATATAATGCAAGAACAGCATTTAAATCTCCATAACACCAAGACAACCGTGGCGTGTAAAACCTACTATCCCGCTGATTTCGATCAATGGTAGAAGGAAAAAAAGCCCCATCTTTCTGTTCGGAGCTTATGTCAATATAATGAGCCAATATAAAAGCAACGCATTCAGCAATGGTATGGTATAGAAAACCCTGACGTGGCAATTTTTGCTGTGCATTTACAAGCAAAATAATTAACCCTGACAGCCCATGTGAAAGGCTCAGGTTGATTTGCTCCTTCTCTCTTTCATCAATTACATAGTTTTGAAACCAAATTCCTTCCGGTTCTTCGATAGCTCTATTGCATAAAGCCTGAAGAATTTGTAAAGTATATTTTTCGATGGTAGTATCCGGTAATCGCTGTGTAAAGTAATGTACCACACCCATGGCGCCATGCAAATAATCTATAGCATCACGCTGTGTAATTTGCTCCATGGCTACGGTAAACAAAAGTTTGTCCAATACAGCAAGCTCCTCCTGCAGATTTATTTCTATTAATCCTCCATGATGCATGGCAGATACCACATAACCCAGGCCGGCTCCCCCTGAAGCAAAGGTAGTACCCGCTACGTCAGGAGTTTCTGTACTCATTTCCTGCAATACTTCTTCTAATAATACAACACTTTTCTCACCATAATCTAAATCATAAAAGGCTTCGTATAAGCTATAATAATATAGCGCCATACCCAATTTGCCTCCCAATAATGAATTATTCGTAGGTGTTGTACTTGCAATAATTTTATGAAGTTCGAAAAACTGTTTGGTAGCCGCTATTTCCATACGGTTGTTTCCCGGGTAATTTAGATTTAGATTAAGATTAAAAGTATTACATTTATTTGATTAAGAAAACATTCAAAAAAATAAAATAGTATTTGAGTAGTAAAAATACTTACTTTAATCGTAAAATTTCCACAACACTTTCTTTGTAAGATGGGCCGATTGGTATTAACTGTGGGTGATTTTTTATTTCTAACATATTTCCTTCTATCATGGATATTTTATCAATTGGAACGATGAACGAATTATGAACCCTTATAAAACGCTTCCCTTGAAGACGTTCCATAATTTCTTTCATCGTCATTAAAGCCATTTTTTTTACTTTACCGATATGGAAAGCAATATAATTTTTTTGCCCTTCAATAAAATCAATTTCATCAAAATCAATTTTAATCATCTTGCCTTTGCTTTCCGTCCTGATAAATATGTGATTTTCAAAGGCTGTTGGCTCAGCAATTGAATTACGTACTGCCAGCATATTAAGTGCCTTTTGAGCACCTCTAATAAAGCGGGTGTAAGTTACCGGCTTAAGCAAATAATCAATCACATCATTTTCAAATCCGTCTAGTGCATATTGAGGGTATGCAGTACATAAAATTACATTACAGTTACCTTTAACTGCCTTAACAAATTCAAGGCCGGATAACTGTGGCATTTGTACATCCACAAAAGCCAGGTCAATTTTTTGAGTGTTTACTTTTTCTAAAGCTTCAATGGGGTTAGTTGTATAATGTATGAGCTTCAGAAATGAAGTTTGTTGAACATGATGTACCATCAAGTCAACTGCATGTTGTTCATCATCGACAATTATACAATTCAGCATAAGTAGTTGTTATAATTTAAATATTCGACTCCATCAAAGCTTGATTGGAAATAATATCAATTTCATATCCATTTTGCAGTGGTATATACAATTGCACTTCAAAAAAATTACCGTCGCTAAAATGCTTTAGAAATGCCTTATCACCATACTCCATTGACAGCCGATCAGCAATGTTTTGCAATCCTACGCCTGTAGAAAGTTCATATTTAGGCCCTCTGCGTATTTTGTTGCGAATGGAATAAAATAAGTCTCCTTTTTCCACAGTTAATTTAATTCTAATTGGATGTCCGGGATCCATTGTGTCGCCATGCTTAAAAGCATTCTCAAGCAATGTAACCAGTATATGAGGCAAAATACGACAACCCTCCTTATCAGTATTAATTTTGAAGAAAATACTGATTGCATTATTAAATCTTAACTGTTGCAAACTTATATAATTATGTATATGTTCAATTTCTTCTTCAATAAATACCTTTCCATCTGCATCTCCCTGACGTAAAGCATAACGCATAATATCAGTAAGTTTAACAATACCTTCGGCAGCTTCTTCAGAATGGCTCAATATTTTTGAATAGAAAAAGTTAAGAGTATTATATAAAAAATGAGGATTAATCTGTGCTTTTAAAAAATTATATTCCAATTTAATTTTTTCATTTTGAAGATTTATTTTTTGATTTTGAAGATGGAGATTTTCATTTTTAAGTAAAAGCCTTTGTACCTCTGCAATGCGGAGTTGCCGTTCTGATAAAATTGATCTTTGTGCATACCAATATAATAAACCGTAAATGGAATAAGTAATATAGTAATATGTATGATTAGGGAAAAACTCATTTATTTTTTTAAATTCATAAACAGGCTTACCAAATAATGGCAGAAAATAATATGTGATTGTATATCTAAGACCGAAATAAACAAACATACCTATAAAAAACAGGGCTACTGCTATCAATTTGTTTTTATTAAAAAATAAAGGATATATTAATAAAACGCAGTAATAAAAAACACTTATCAACAAACAGTTTGTTACAAGAAATGTAGTGAAATCAGCTTTAGAACTCTTTGTAATTGCATATATCCATAGAAACCCTAAATAACAAATCCAAAATTTTATATGCTTTTTATAAATTTTCATTTTTGGTATGATACTTAAGGATGTATTCATAAATATTCTCTTTATTGGGAGATATACGTACATGGGGAGCAATCCCTATATTATCTATTTTCGGTTTATAAATTTCTCCTATCCTTAGAGAAATTGGTATAGCAATTTTGATATTATTACAATTTATTGCAAATCTATATGCATCAAGCTTATCACCAGCTCCATAACTATTTTCACCAAATAATGTTACCTTTTTACTTTGTAGCGCAGAAATTAGAAACAGTTCAGAAGCACTACCAGATTTATTATTAATAATAATTGATACCTTTTTAGGATTAGTAAAAATTGAATCTTGTATATAAGTAAATCCTGAATCAACCACACGATTACCAATATTTTTCTTAAGATTATATATAAGATATTTAATAGATTTATATCTTTCAGATAATGTATCTTTTATATCAATTAAACTTTCTTCGAATAATTCTATAATATCCTTTGACGAGTGAAAATATGCATTTTCAATTTTAATTGGGTTTGTGTATAAAAATTTACGTAAACTATTAAATGATTGAGTAGATCCTCCTAAATTATCTCTTAAATCAATTATCAAATGAGGACATTTACTTATATATGAATTAATAGGATATAAGAAACTATCAATTTCATGCTTTGTAATTGAAAATGACTTTATTTTTAAAATAACAAAAGTAGTACTATCTGTAATATATGATAATATTTTATTACTTGAAATAATATTTGTGGGTGGTAAATGTCCAGGCCTATACCAATAGCTACTTTTATTTATAACAATGTTTTTATCTGAAAATTTACTCTCATAAATTGTTTGGTTATAATTAATCGATGTAAAATCAACCAAATAATTGCTTTTTCGCCTATAAAAAATTGCTTTCAAATCTCCTTTTTTCCACTTTGGATGTGTTGATTCCAAAACAAAAGCATAGAATTTTTTTTTATTTATGGAATCCTGAACTATAAAATATTTAAACTCACTAGTATGCCATTCCCCTTCGATATTTGCTTTCTTCGAAAAGTTACTATATATTTTATCAAAGAAATATATACTATCAATGCCTGTTTTAAAATATTGTGGCAAAGAAAATTCAGTACCATTTGAATTATCAACAAATACCATAATATGCTTGTCCTTAAAATATTTCAAATAGTCATATTGTAAAATTTTACATTCACTAAGCGTTTCAATATGCTTACCAAGCTGAATTACTCTGGTCTTATAAGTTTTATAATCATTAGACTTAGAATAATTAGCAAATCCTATATAGTTATCCTCAATTTTACTTATAGTTTTTTCAATAATTTCATTACAGTTACACACCTGGCCTAAAGTAATTTTGATATAAACATTAAATAAAATTAACAACATTATTTTCTGCATAATCTTTTATGATAATATTATATAAATAATACAAATCCACTTGTAAATATACAAATGGATTAAGCTAATAAGCTACCAACAAAATTATTTATCAATATTCTACTTTGCTTCCACGGTGTCATTCTGAGAATTACACACTCTAGGGTCCGACTGATTGCCACCACCACCATTATCATAACCACCTTTTACATAATTTAAGTCTTTATTCACAAATTTTACAATAGTTCTTTTGTTGAGTACTAATGTTTTTTTTTGATCCAGTGATTTTTCTTTTTTCATAATAAAATTTTATAAAGTTATTTCACGAAGGTAATATAATAGCCGACTTTCATCCAAACAAAATACACCAAACAACTGTTTGAAAGGACAAATGATATAAGTATAAGGATCAAATAATATATAATATTTATTAAAAATATATTACAAATGCGACAGCAACATCACTACAATATTATATGTAATATGCACTGTTAGGGTTAATATTAATCCTCTTTTAATATTTCCGGGCAAACAATAGGCATAGGCTAGCAACAGCCCTGCAATAAACGAATATAGAAAATAAAATATATTGTAAAAATGTAATATTGAAAATAAGAATGCAGATCCCAGACAGGCAAATGTAATATTAAATCGCTTTTTTACCGTTTCAATGATTGCATACTGAAAAATAAGTGTTTCAACTATGGGTGCACAAAAAATTCCAATTAAAATTTCCATCCAAATAGACGTAAATCTTACGAATCCTTCATTTATTTTTTTATCAAAAAAGAAATTGGATATAAATGAAGTAAAAATTGACACAAATAATATTGCAAAAACAAGGATAAAAACCACATAAATGGTGTTCAGCTTTTGCAAGCACTGGTGTATTTTGTGCAAATAAAATCCTACGTATTTCATTAATACCTTAAAAATATTTTGTAATTATTCTAAGAACAGTAAATATAACCAACCATATAACTACCCATTGGAATGTCGTTATTTTTTTTATCATGATTACAAAATTTAATAAATGACTATATTCAAAAAAAGGTAGGGCTGACTAATCAATCCTACCTATCTAACAGCTATATTATCGTACACAAATGCCTGCATTGCTACCACCTTCTTTTGCAAATACAACTGCCCCATGAACAATTACTCCGGCAAGCCATGCAACATCTCCCCAAAACCCACCACCTACCATTTGTTTTGCTTCTTCGGCGGATAATGTGCTTATTATACCTTTTTTTGCTAGTTCAAGTGTTTTCATATTTTCTGTTTTAATAGTTAAGAAAAATATTATATTCATTATAAAATCAGGAGTTATACACGGGCATTGTAACCTTCTCTAAACCCTTCTTTAATTTCATCCCAATTACTTATTACCTGGTCTACCAACCAACCAACCCCCAAGCCTTTTAACCATTTAGGCCATTTTGTTCCCCCATTAATTTTGACCATTTCAATATCAGTCATTGAGATAAATTCTAGTTTACTTAATTTTGATTGCTGCATAATCATAAGTTTTTAAATTTAAATAAAAAATTGCATCTTTCATGTGTAGTACTCCACATTAAGAATAGAAATATGTTTATAATGACACTTCTCTTTTTCCAACTTTATAGAATCAGTAATTTATTGACTGTTGAAGAAAATTAATGTTCTACAGTTAGCAAAATGAAAAATATCCATTAATGATTCAAAGGTATATTTGCATTAAGCCATTGCAAAATTTAATACACCGATGCCGTCTTTAATAAGACAAGATTGTTCGATAGTAGGGATAAAACACTTACAAAAGCTCAATTTGTTGTATTAATATGATCGTAAATTTTGATTTAAATATTTATTTTATAACATCCTAAAACAATTCGATGAAAACTTATTTGCCTATTCTTACGCTCATTCTTTTATTTATCAGTATAAATAGCTGTAAAACAACCCAGCCAGCGCCATCCGATCATACCAAATTATCCGGAAGCAATGCAATTAGAAGTACCAATGCACCATTAAAGGAAACTTATTGGAAGCTGATTGAGGTAATGGGCAAACCAGTTGCTAATGCGGCTGACGCTAAAGATATTTTTGTTAAATTTAAAAAAGAAAAAAACCAGGTGGAAGGTTATGCTGGTTGTAATACACTGATTGGCAGTTATGAGCTGGGTCAACCCTCAAAAATTGCTATTACATGTGCTTCTACCCGTATGATGTGCACCCCGGAAAAAATGGAGGTAGAAGCTGCTTTCACCAAAGCACTGGGTACTGCCGATAGCTACCTGATTAAAGGCGATACATTGCAATTGTTCAGGGCCAGGATGGCTCCTTTGGCTCGTTTTTTTGCGATAAAAAAGTAACCTGTTTAATATTTTATTATATAATTTAATAATTCATAAATATCTTTAAATAAATTATTTATATATTAAAATATTTTATGATAAATTACTAACAAGATAAGTAATATATTTAAGCAAAATATGGGTCTCCACGGGGTCTTTTTTGCAAAAAAGACCCCGTGGGAACAAAAGTCTAAACAGCTTCATTATTTTATAAATCTTGTTAGCGGTTTAGTATTAAATATTAATTTCATACCACAAAACACAAGCCGCCCTGATATTAATCAGGACGGCCACACAAACGATTCATCCATCAAACATAAACTACTTTCTATGGGCATTTTCAATACACAAATGAACTCAAATGCCCAGATATCCCCTTATCAAGATGCTGCTTGGGTTTCAAAAAGTTTAATCAGGTTTTTTACCTTCCAAAAAAGTATTAATCGTACTTATTTCTGCCTGATTATTTTCGTCAGATTTTACGGTATAATTGCTGTAAAAATTTTCAACATTTGCAATAGAATTATGCAATTCCAGGTTACGACGCAGGTAAGCCGGCACCGATTCAAATTCATTGTTAAGATCAGCATTCATATTGAAGGAAAGATTACGCAACTTTGCAATCCTTTCAGTAGCACGACGCCTTAGTTCTTCTGAATCATCCTGCACAACCTGCTCATCGGTGGTTGCAACGCCTGACGCTAAATGTTGTTGTTGCATATTACTCTTCTCCTCAACCGCTACCTCTGCTTCCTTTACTACCAACTGTAGATCTATTCCCATATCACTTTCCTGTTCACTGTTCTGCAAAGATTCTTCATTAAGAGAAGCAGATGGATTCACACTTTCCTGCACATAAATTTGCGAAGGCTTTGTCAAGTAGCCACCGGATGATGGCAAACTACCTGTTTCATTTTCCACATTTACCGAAGGAGTCGCTGTATTATTTGTTGAAGACGATATAGGGCTGCTCTCTTTAGATTTAATTAACTCATCAGAAGAATACAATTCAAAGATGACAGGATTAATTGTATGCTGTTCATTTATATCTGCTTCAGCGACCTTTGTTGTTTCAACTATAACATCTTCTTCTTGTAAAGTAGGTGATAAATCATTCTCCACATTAACTACTTGTTCAGCAGCAGCAGGCGCTCCCGAAACTGGTTTCTTTTCCTCAAACTGTAATGTAGGCTGATATACAGATTTATTCTCATTAGCAACAGGCATCTGCAAAGTCATTACAATTTTATCATCCTTTACTTCTTCCACTTTAGGTGCAGCTTTTAAGAAAGGATCCTTATGTTCAAACCCTGTTGCAATTAGTGTTATACCAATTTCATTGCCCAAAGTATTATCATACCCTAATCCAAGTATAACATCCGTATCTTCACCTGCCTGACTTAGCAAATAATTTTGTATGATTTCTACTTCATCCATGGTAAACTCATGTTCACCTTCGGCAGAGTTAATATTGATTAATATCCATCTTGCTCCACGAATATCGCTATCATTCAACAATGGCGAGTTCAAAGCATTTTCTATTGCCATCTGTGCTCTGTTTTCGCCTTCAGCACTAGCGCTTCCCAAAATAGCCACACCACCATTACGCATAACTGTACACACATCTGCAAAGTCCACATTAATTTGACCGGTACTATTTATCACATCCGTAATACATTTCGCAGCAGTGGCCAATACATTATCTGCTTTTGCAAAAGCTTCTTTCATTTTAAGGTTACCAAATTGATGGCGTAACTTGTCATTGCTTATCACCAATAGTGTATCTACATGATTTTTTAAGGCTGTAATACCTTCTTCTGCCTGAGCAATTCTTTTTTTACCTTCATAAGCGAAAGGCGTGGTGACAATGCCCACCGTAAGAATCCCCAGGTCTTTGCAAACCTTTGCCAATGTGGGAACTCCACCGGTACCGGTACCACCTCCCATACCGGCTGTAATAAAAGCCATTTTAGTATTTACTTCCAAAATCCTTTTAATTTCTTCCAGGCTCTCTTCCATTGCCTGGCGGCCAATACTGGGATTAGCACCTGCACCCAGCCCCTGAGTTAAATGTGGCCCTAACTGTATTTTATTAGGCACTTTACTTAATGCTATTGCCTGGGCATCTGTATTGCATATAATAAAATTTACACCTTCGATATTTTGCGAAAACATGTGATTAACAGCATTGCTTCCGCCACCTCCCACACCAATGACTTTGATGATGGAAGATTGTTCTTTAGGTAAATCAAAATGTATCATAGTTTATTGTTGATTTAGGGTTAGTAGTATTTTTGTTAAATAAATGCTGATGATTTTATTGTATGAATTTTAATGAATTACATTAATGTTTTTATAAATAAGAGATTATTTAAACTGTGTATCTTCTTCTTCTTTAAACAAATCAATCAAACCAATTTTAAATGAGTCCATAAAATGCTTAAGTGATTTTCGAGGCTTTATATTTTTTTGTTCTACCTGAGTAGGAGTAGCAGCAATAACCGCTTCATTTTCGTCTATGCCTTCCTGTTGATCAGCCTCTTTGGGTAGTGTAACCTTAATAAAATCACGTTGTAACTGCTCGTTACTATTCTCATAATCATTATATCCTTTCAAAATCAGCCCAATACAAGTACTGTACATTGGTTTGGCAAGCTCATCCATATGTCCTGCAGCAAGATGTTCATTTGGATATCCGATTCTGGCATTCATACCAGTTACATATTCTGTCAGCTGGATCAGGTGCTTCAATTGTGCACCCCCGCCTGTAAGGATAATCCCACCATTCAACATACGAGTTTCCAGCCCTACCTGCTTGAGGTGGTAAGTAACAAAATCCATGATCTCACTCATCCTTGCCTGAATAATATGAGCAAGATTTTTTACAGATATTTCTTTGGGAGCCATGCCTCTTAAACCAGGAATGGTAATATATGCATTAGCTTTAGCTTCGTCACTCAATGCACTGCCAAATTGTACCTTCATTTGTTCCGCCTGTGTTTTCAGAACACCTAGTCCCATTTTAATATCGTTGGTAATATTTTCACCGCCAAACGGTATTACAGCAGTATGTTTTAATATTCCTTCATAAAAAACGGCCAAATCTGTAGTACCACCACCAATATCTACAATGGCAACTCCGGCTTCCAAATCCTGATCGCACATAACTGCCGCTGCGGAAGCTAAAGGTTGCAATACCAGATCTTTTGTTCTAAGACCTGCCTTTTCAACACTGCGATTGATATTGCGGATAGCATTTTTGTCGCCGGTAATAATGTGAAAATTAGCGCCAACTTTTACGCCGCTATAACCAATTGGATTAGGAATATTTTGAAAATTATCTACCGTAAATTCCTGAGGAATTACATCAATAATTTGATCCCCAGCCGGAATATATGTACGATATTGATCGGCGATCAGCCTGTCTATTTCTTCCTGACGTATTTCTTCTTCCACTGTCTGTCGAACTATATCACCACGTGTTTGCAAGCTCTTAATATGGTGGCCGGCAATGCCTACATACACTTCATTGATTTCTAAATTAGGATTGGATGCATAACAATTTTCTAAAGCATTGTAAATAGCCTTAATAGTTTGATCGATATTAAGTACCATTCCGTGCTGCACTCCATTGCTGTTAGCACGGCCGAAACCCAATATTTCCAATTTACCGAATTCATTTTTTCGGCCAGCTATGGCAGCTATTTTGGTAGTACCAATATCCAAGCCTACAATAATTGGTTGTTGATTACTCATAGTTTTATGTTTTGTTTGTGTGTGTTTATGTTTTGTTTATTAATTTTTATTTTAGTTTTCAATTTATTGCAACCATGGCCTATCTGTAATCATTTGTTTTTGGCTTAGGTTTTGGTGCATTAGCTTGCTTTTTTTCTCCAGCAGATTTGGTCACTTTTTGTTTTTCTTTGGCCTTACTGTCGTTACTACCGGTCACTTTTTTGGGTATGTCTTTTTTCTCCGGAGCTTTTTCAACTGTCTTTTTTGGCTGACTAACCTTTTTAGTCTCTTTACTATTACTTTGATTCGTTGGTGGGGTAACTGGCAAAAGAATAACAGGATTAATCGTAGCTTTTTTTTCTTCTATCATATTATTATCTCCTGCATCATCGCCTTCTTCCCTCTGAATAGATTGCTGAATGATACTACTATCCGCTGTGTTATTATCAGTATCCTGCATAATTGTCTGAACACTATCGCTTACCCTTTTTGCAGCATTGGCAGCAATCATTTGCATAATTTGTACGGTACGCTGGGTATTTGCTGCAACATCTTCCGCATCTTTTTTCTTAGCCACAATTTGGTTTTTATATTGCAGGTTGATAATACTATATTTTCCCAAACCGGTTTTAGACATTACGTTTGCATAAAACAATTGTAGTTTGTCAAATTTCTCTTCCATATCAGCAGCATCTCCAAATATTATAATCTGATTACCGATTTTTGGGATCATTTCAAAAGTTCGTTGAGCCGTAATATCAATCTGTTCTACCATTGCCATCCGGAAAGAATCTTTCTGAATAGCACAGCTTAAGGCATTTACATCTTTTAACAAAAGGCTATCTGCTCCTGACAATATTATTCTATCAGAAGGAAAACCTGTAAAAACCGGCACTCTGGCAGAAAAATTACTGCTTAATGGTAGCCGTGCAAGAGAACTATCTATATAAAATGATCCGCCATTTATATCAAAAATTCTGGCTACCGGTTCTCTTTCTGTTATCAGTACGTGCAACACGGCATTGTTATCAAAATATAGCTCTGCAGCTTTTATCCAAACATTTTTTTCCAACGCTTTTTCGATTAACTTCAAGTTAATTGAGCTCATTTTTACGCCAATGGGCTCTGTGCCTGCAAAGTGGGCTATAGTATTTAAAATATCTTTTTTATCCACAAAAAAATTATTGCTGACATCTTTTATCTGAATATCAACGCCTTTGCAGGGCTGAGATTCTTTTTTATGGATAGCAGCTGCCAAAAGTATAATGCAACCAATACCTAAACCTCCCCAAAATGAGGCTTTTAATATTCGCATAACTTTTGGTCTTTTAAAATTCATTATACTCAGTTTATCTTTATTAATTCATCATGTAACCAATTTCTTATTGGTTCAACCAGTGTATCAATATCCCCGGCGCCTGCCGTAATCAATAAATCAATTTTCCGCTGTTTAAGTACGTCGACTAATTGATCCTTACTGACAACTACAACATTTTTATTCTTCATTTTGCCACTTATCAGCTCACTGGTTACGCCTTCCATAGGCAATTCTCTTGCCGGATAAACAGGAAGCAAAATAACATTATCAGCCATGTCCAACGCTTCTGCAAATCCATCTGCAAAATCATTAGTCCTGCTAAATAAATGTGGCTGAAAAACAATGGTGCATTTTTTATCGGGAAACAATTTTTTTGCACCCATTATCAATGCTTTTAGCTCTTCGGGATGGTGAGCATAATCATCTACAAAAACAATATCACTTGCATTTGATTTCTCAGCGCCCGGTTTTATGATATACTCAAATCTTCTTTTTAC
Source organism: uncultured Ferruginibacter sp. (assembly GCA_964586215.1). Classification (GTDB taxonomy): domain Bacteria; phylum Bacteroidota; class Bacteroidia; order Chitinophagales; family Chitinophagaceae; genus Ferruginibacter. Next base: position 48,630 of record CAZPHA010000002.1, on the reverse strand, counting down.
CCCTTTAAAATCCTTTACCGCCAACAATATTTTGTTTGCATCAATTTTTAAATGATGAGCCACCGTTATGGCCGCAACCATATTTTCAATATTGTGCAATCCGCCCATATTCAATACCACATTCTTCAATTCCCAATTATTTATAACTATATCAAAAGTATAACTACCCTCACTGATGTTTATATTTTTCGCATATGCATGAGCGTTACTATTATTTAAGTGATAAGTGAAATGTTGCGATGCTTTCAATTCCTCCTGCCGGGGTAAATTATATTTGCTTATCAACAATCCACCTTCTTTAATTTTACCTGAAAAATCAATAAAAGCATCCTGAACATCTTTTTGTGTACCATAAATATCCAGGTGATCAGCATCCATAGCCGTAATGATCGCTATATCAGGACTTAATTTTAAAAAACTTCTGTCATATTCATCTGCTTCAATAACACACACATTATTATCGCTACTCAAATAATTACTATCATAATTAGCAGCGATACCTCCCAAAAATGCATTGCACCCATATTGGCTATGGTGTAAAATATGAGCAATCATAGTACTGGTAGTAGTTTTTCCATGTGTGCCTGCTATACAAATATTAAAAGAAGTTTGCGTAATAGCTCCTAATACGTCACTTCGCTTTACCACCATATACCCTGCTTGTTTATAATAGTTCAACTCCTGATGATCTTTGGGTATTGCAGGTGTGTAAACTACCAATTGTACTGCCGGATCAATGAATGAAACATTGTCTTCGTAATGTATGGCTATACCTTCTTTAATCAACTGGGCAGTCAATGTAGTGGGTGTTTTATCATAACCACTTACCCGTACTCCTTTTTGATGAAAATATCTTGCTAAAGCGCTCATACCAATTCCACCAATACCAACAAAATAGATTGCTTCAGCGGTATCATCCTGTGGTACAGCAGCACCTAAAGACGCTAATATTCTTTTATAAACACTCATTCTGATCTTTCTCTTATTTTCTGTTATATCGCTAAAAATATTTTTAAATATTATTTAAACTAACTCTAAAATCTGCGCTGCAATTTGATCGTCAGCATTAGTAACTCCCAATTTTCCTATATTGGTTTTTAACTCTTCCTGCCGTACCTTATCTTTGGACAAGGTTATCACAGTTGGTATTAATGCATGAAGCGCCTCACTATCTTTCACCAATATTCCGGCATTTTTGTTTACCAGGTTTTGTGCATTTACTGTTTGATGATCTTCTGCAGCAAATGGATAAGGTACAAAAATGACCGGTTTTTTTACTACTGCTAATTCTGTTATTGCCATGGCGCCACTTCTACTAATTACAATATCGGCAGCGGCATAAGCATATTCCATTTGTGTAATAAAATCATTTGTCCATACATAGCTTTTGCCATCGGTGGCCAACTTTGCCTGTCCGGCGAACAATTTGCCGGTTTGCCAAATTATTTGTAACTTTGCATCTCCTAAAAGTTGCAAATCCTTTGCTATTGCATCGTTAATACTCTTAGCGCCCAAACTTCCTCCGATTGATAATATAGTTGTTTGATGCTCATTTAATCCGAAAAACTTTAATGCCTCTTCTTTTGTAAGATTATTATTAATAATCGCAGCCCTTACCGGATTGCCGGTAATTTTTATTTTTTCTTTAGGGAAAAATTTCTCCATCCCATCAGTTGCCACAAAAATCTTAACGGCCTTTTTTCCCAGTAACATATTGCTCTTTCCTGCAAAAGAATTGCTTTCATGAATAAAAGTCGGTATCTGCTTTTTCTGAGCATATCGTAATACCGGGAAGCTGGAATATCCACCTACTCCGATTGCGGCTGTTGGCTTAAAAGTTTTAAATATTTTTTTTACCTGATAATAACTTTTCACCAGCTTTATAGGCAGGTTAATATTTTTTATCAAAGAACTTCTGTTAAACCCTGCTATATCCAGCCCTACTATTTTATATCCTGCCTGTGGCACTTTTTCCATTTCCATTTTCCCTTTTGCGCCTATAAACAAAAAATCAACATCAGGCATTCGTTTTTTAATGGCATTAGCAATGGCTATTGCCGGAAAAATATGACCACCGGTGCCTCCTCCTGCAATTACAAACTTTAGCTTTGCTTTCTCCATTGATGGCGTATTTGTCATATTTTTCAACTCAAATTATTGATCACCGCAATCATTCTTCCAGCTTTACTGCGGCTTGTTTACCTTCTAATTGTTCTACATTTCGGGCAACACTTAAAATAATACCAATAGATAAGCAGGTGAATAAAAAGCTACTTCCTCCCATACTTACCAGCGGTAGGGTAACGCCGGTATTTGGAAACAAATTTACCGCCACCCCCATATTGGCAATTGCCTGTATAACCAACGTAAAGCTTAATGCCAATGCCAAAAAAGCTCCAAAAGCATAAGGACATCGCTGGTAAATTCTTATACATCGATACAAAAAAATCAGGTAAATAAAAATAATAAAAGCTCCTCCCAGCAAGCCATACTCTTCAATGATGATGGCAAAAATAAAGTCGCTGTAACTGTGAGGAAGAAAATTCCTTTGCTCACTATTGCCCGGTCCTTTACCCACCCATCCGCCTTTTGCCACCGCTATTTTAGCCTGATTGATTTGGTATAATTTTTCATTACCGTCTTCTTTATTACTATATAAAAATGTTTGTATACGGCTTATCCAGGTTGGTATCCTTCCGGCGGCTAATATGCCCGGCAAATCTTTTGTTTTTTGTTCCTGCTTATCATAATATTTAACTGCTATCAGAAAAAGCAGCATCACCGGAATTGCTGCAATAAATAATGTAGCCAACATATGCTTTGTGTTCACCCTTCCTATAAACATCAATACAAAGCTGGTGCCTCCAATAAGCAAAGCAGTAGATAAATTGGCCGGCGCAATCAGTATGCAGATAATAGCAACAGGAATTACTACCGGTAAAAAGCCTTTTTTAAAATCTTTGATTACATCTTGCTTCCTACTTAATTGCCTGCTTAGATACATGAATAATGCCAGCTTTGCCAGATCGGAAGTTTGAAATGTCATATTGATGACAGGAAGTTTAATCCAACGGCTACCGGCATTTAATTGTACTCCGAAAAATAATGTATACAGCAAAAGAGGCACAGATAGCACAAATAATATTTTGGCTACCCTGGCATAAATGGTATAGTTGACTCTATGAGCAAAATAGATAATAACAACCCCCAAAATAATAAATGCAAATTGTTTAAACAGGTAACTCTCTGTGCTTTTGCTATATTTATAAGCAAGTGATCCTGTACTACTGTATACTACCAGTAAACTAACAAGTGTTAGTACAATTACAATCGCCCAAATAACTTTGTCACCTCTTGTTTTAGAAACAAGATTATTACTCACTTCGCTAAATGAAGGTGTAAAGAATTGTTTAAAATTGAAATTATTATTTTTCATTCTATTACGAATTACAGCTCTTTAACTGCTTGTTTAAACTGATTACCCCTGTCTTCATAATTCTTAAATAAATCAAAACTGGCACATGCCGGGCTTAATAATACTACATCCCCCTTATTTGCCAGGTGAAAAGCTGATCTTACAGCTTCATGAGCGCTGGTAGTGTTAACAATAAGTGGCGCCACGTCGCCCAATGCTTCATGTATTTTTCTGTTGTCAGTTCCCATGCATATGATAGCTTTTACCTTTTCTCTTATCAATTCCCTCAACAAAGTATAATCATTTCCTTTATCCACACCGCCTAATATTAATATGGTTGGCCTGGTCATACTTTCTAAAGCAAACCAAACACTATTTACATTGGTAGCCTTGCTGTCGTTGATAAACTCAACTCCCCTGACGGTAGCTACAACTTCCATACGATGCTCCAGGTTTTCGAAAGTTTGCAGAGATTCCCTTATATTTTCTTTTTTTATCTCTACTGCTACAGCGGCCGAACTGGCGGCCATACTGTTATATTGATTGTGTTTTCCTTTTAATGCAAAATCATCTACACTCATTTTCATTTCTTCATTTTTCCATTTTAAATGCAACTGATCATTGCTAATATATGCGCCTTGTGGTAATTTCCTGTTCATACTAATTGGTACTAATATTGATTTAATGGGATACTTATTAATATTGTTGACCGTTACTTCATCATCCAGGTTATAAATAAATACATCATCACTTGTTTGGTTCATCACAATTCTAAACTTACTGTTAACATAGTTCTGCATCTGATAATCATAACGATCTAAATGGTCTTCCGTAATATTTGTTAATACTGCTACATCCGGTTTGAATGTAACAATATCATCCAACTGAAAAGAACTAATTTCCAATACATATAACTCTTTCGGCTTTAATGCTACCTGCCGGGCGAAAGAATAACCTATGTTGCCTGCCAACGCACAATCAGCGCCACCTGACTTACAGATGTGGTATGTTAAAGCCGTCGTGGTTGTTTTTCCATTGCTTCCCGTTATGGCAATTATTTTACTGCTTCCTTTGTAACGATATGCCAGTTCTATTTCACTGATAACACTTATACCCTTTGCTCTTATTTTTTTTACCAACTCATTTTTCTCCGGTATACCCGGGCTTTTCACCACCTCATCTGACGATAATATTCTATCTTCCGAATGCTTCAACTCCTCAAATTCAATATGGCGCTGTTGTAGTTCAGTTTTATATTGATCGGTTATTTTTCCTCCATCACTAACAAAAACATCATAACCTTGCTGTTGTGCCAATAAAGCTGCACCTACTCCGCTTTCGCCGGCACCTAATATGACTATTCGTTTACTCACAACAGTTATATTCGCATTTATTATCTCATTTTAAGCGTTACAATAGCCATCACAACGCTTAATATAGTTACTACCCAAAATCTAACAGCAATTTTACTTTCATGATACCCCAGCTTTTGATAATGATGATGCAGGGGACTCATCAAAAAAATACGCCGTCCTTCTCCATACTTCTTTTTTGTATACTTAAAATAGGATACCTGAATCATTACACTTAAATTTTCTACCAAAAACACAAAGCATAATATCGGTATCAATAATTCCTTTCTTACAATAATGGCCAATGCTGCAATAATACCTCCCAACGCAAGGCTTCCGGTATCACCCATAAATATTTGCGCCGGGTATGCATTGTACCATAAAAAACCTACACAAGAACCTACGAAAGCAGCAATAAATATGGACAATTCTCCTAAATTAGGGATATACATTATATTCAAATACTCCGCAAATTTGATATTACCACTTACGTAAGCAAAAATTCCTAAGCTAATACCAATAATAGCGCTTACACCTGTTGCCAAACCATCCAGGCCATCCGTAATATTGGCTCCATTCGATACCGCCGTTACAATTAATATTACAATCAATATGTACAAAATATAAGTGTACTTCTCCCAGCTCTTAGGCAATAATTTTGCATAGTTAAACTCATGCGTTTTAACAAAAGGAATAGTAGTAATGGGTGTTTTAACATCAACGAAAAAATGCTTTTTACTATCAATAGTGAGGGTATCAAACTTTACTTTTCTCTCTCCCCTTAATAAAATCGAGTCTACATTTTCTGAAACTTTTAGCACCTCTCTTTTTACGGTTACATTTTGATTAAAATACAAAGTAGCGCCGATGATAATACCTAAAACTACCTGACCAAATATTTTGAATTTACCTGCCAGGCCATCACTATCGCTTTTTTTATATGCAATTCCTTTTTCTTTAGCAATTCGCTTTGCCCTGAGTTTTAACAGATCATCAATAAAACCGATCAAACCCAGCCAAACCGTACACAATATCATTAAGCGTATATAAACTTTTCCTAAATTGGCCAGCAATAATGTTGGTATCAATATGCCCAAAATGATAATGATACCTCCCATTGTAGGAGTGCCTTTTTTCTGCTGTTCACCTGCCAGGCCTAAGTCTCTTACACTCTCTCCCAACTGCCTTCTCTGCAAAAATTTTATTAGTTTTTTCCCATACACTGTTGTAATAAACAGGCTCAATAACACGGCAATCAATACCCGAAAAGTGATGAACTGAAATAATCCACTTCCCGGAAATACATTTCCGTCTTTTGACAGCCAGTTAAATAAATGATACAACATATTCGGTTTCTACGTAAGCTTAGTTATATTAGTAATTTTTAATAAGAAAAAATATTTTATATAAAAAATTGATTTATAAATATTTATAAATTATAATATTTATTTACTCATCAATTCAAACATCTCTGCCAGCACTTTTTTATCGTCAAAATCATATTTCACGCCCTTTATTTCCTGATATTTTTCATGTCCCTTTCCGGCTATTAACAGGATATCACTTTTATCAGCAAAGCCGACTGCCATTTTGACAGCCTCTCGCCTGTCTACATTTACATAACATTTTCGTTTAGTCACTGCCGTTACTCCTGCCTCCATATCTTTTATAATATCATCGGGATTTTCATTACGTGGATTGTCAGAGGTAAGAATCACCTTATCACTATGCTCACATGCTACGGTTGCCATGACAGGTCGTTTTGATTTATCTCTGTCACCGCCACAGCCTACTACGGTAATTACCTGTTGGCCGTCCTGACGTAATTTTTTAATGGTTGCCAACACATTCAGCAAAGCATCTGGTGTATGGGCATAATCCACAATGCCAACAATTTTATCTTTCTCACTAATAATATATTCAAATCTTCCTTCCGCACCTGTCAGGCTACTCAATGCTGTCAATACCTCATCTTTATCCTGACCTAAGCAAACCGCAGCGCCGTAAACCGCCAACAAATTATAGGCATTGAATTCTCCGATTAATTTGAAAAAAATTTCTTTTTCATTAATCGTCATATGAAGGCCTTCCAGGCTGTTATCTAAAATTTTTCCTTTAAAATCTGCTATGGTTTTAAGACTATAATAATATTTCTTAGCCACAGTATTTTGAAGCATCACCGCCCCTCGTTTGTCATCAGCATTACTGATAGCAAAAGCGGTAGAGGGCAGTGTATCAAACCATGATTTTTTTACCCGGATATATTCATCAAATGTTTTATGATAGTCTAAATGATCATGTGTAATGTTACTAAAGATGGCGCCGGTAAATTGAACCGCATCAATACGATGCTGATGTATTGCATGGCTGCTACACTCCATAAAAACATACTGACAACCGGCTTTGAACATATCATGTAATAAAGCCTGAAGGCTGATGGCATTAGGCGTAGTATGTGTAGATGCTATGGTTTGGTCATTTATTTTATTATGAACCGTACTTATCAGGCCACATTTGTACCCTAAAGAAATAAATAATTTCCAGAGTAAAGTAGCGATTGTTGTTTTTCCGTTGGTACCCGTTACGCCTACTACCTTCATTTTCGTGGAAGGTTCTCCATAAAAATTATTGCTCATGTATGCTAAGGCAGTTGCGGTATTGGCTACCTGAACATAGGTTACATGTTGTACTAATTTTTCAGGCAATACTTCACATACAATAGCTACTGCACCATTTTCAACCGCTACATTCATATACTGATGACCATCAACATTTGTTCCCCGGATCGCAATAAAACAAGAGCCGGTTGTTATCAGCCGTGAATCAATCTGCAGGCTGCTAATATCTGCCTGAGTATTTCCATTGATTGAAATAACATTTACTTTATATAATATGTCCTGCAATAACAATTTCTGTCAATTCTGTTTGTTGTTTAATTTAATATTAATGCAATATCCTGCCCTCTTCTAAAGCCGCTTCCCGGTATTAATGATTGATTAACCACTCTGCCTCTTCCTGAAACCTTTACCTGCAATCCCATATTTTCCAATAAATACACTGCATCTTTTAAGCCCATTCCCTGTACATTAGGTACTGCGTTATTTGACAACTTTAAGGTGGATGGTGTATACAAAGAAGCATCATTCTTTTTGATATTTAATGCTCTCCACGAACCTTCATTACCGGAATCTGTAAAGGGCATTTTTAATAAGGCCGATATGGTTTGAAACTCATTTTTTAAACCATAATAACTATACGAAGCACTATCTTTTCCATTCCATGTAATTAACTTATCGGAACATATATACCTGCCGTAAATTTTATCACTTATCTCCTTAAATACAGGCGCTGAAGCAGTGGCGCCATAAATAAACTTCGACTCACGGCTATTTTGGATAACTACGGCTATGGTATATTTAGGATTATCCTGTGGGAAAAAACCTATAAAAGCCGATTGGTAAATTTTATTACCCTTATTGTAACCTTTATTGTTGAGTGCGGTTACCGCCGTTCCGGTTTTACCGGCAATACCATAAACAGAATCCAATAGCGTATGTGCGGTACCGTGAGTATCCTCAACCACCGCACGAAGGCACTCTTTTAACTGGCTCAATGTTTCGTCACTGCATATTTTTTCTACCATCACCTGCGGTTCAATTTTTTTAAGCGTTATGCCATATTGTTTTATTTCATTTACCAGATATGGACGCATCATTTTACCATTATTTGCTACCGCATTATAAAGCATGAGCATATGCAGGGGCGTTATCAACTCCTCATAGCCATGTGCCATATATGGGATGGTCGTTTTACTCCATGATTTGCTACCTGCTTTTTTAATGATAGGCATACCGGAAGATGCAGTAATATCTACGCCTGTTAATGTATCTAATTTGAGCCGATGCAAATGATCTATAAACTTAGATGGTTGCTCATGGTAATATTGATCTGCAAGCTTTGCAAATGCAACATTACTACTTCTTGCAAAAGCGTCTTTTACAGAAATAACGCCTGTACCTAAATGTGAATCTTTAATACGCAACCCATAAAAGTTTTTTGAACCTCCTTCACAATCTACCATTGTGTTTACATCAACATATTTATCTTCCAACAAACTTAACAGAGTAACCAGTTTAAATACAGATCCGGGCTCTGTTCGTTTCCCGATACCGTAGTTTAAATCCTCTATATAACTGCCATCCGGCTGTTTACCCAAATTAGCAATTGCTTTTATTTTACCGGTAGCTGTTTCCATTACAATAGCAGTACCATGCAGTGAGTTGTTATTAACCATCATTTTCATTAAAGCTCCTTCTGTAACATCCTGCATATAAGTATCTAAAGTTGTAATGATGTCTTTACCATTTTCCGGCTCTATCTCTGCATTTTCCACAGGCATGAAAGTACCAGCCCTGTATGTTACTAATCTTTGACCATTTCTACCTTTTAACAAACTATCATAGCTTTGTTCTAACCCTACATTTTTACTGGCATCATCACGAGACAACCCGATTGTACGATTGGCCAATAACATGTATGGATTAATACGCCTGTCTCTTGTATCTACAATAAAGCCGCTTTTATTTCTACCCAACCTTACCAGTGGAAAATTTCTTAACTCCGCATACTCCGTAAAAGAAATTTTCTTCTTCAAAGGATAATACCTGTCTTTATTTTTATATGCCAACTGCAGTTCCTTCTTATAATCGTCTGCAGCCTTATCTTTGAATAATGATGCTAAACAAAAACTCAAAGAATCCAGGTTCTCCTTAAATCTTTTGCCATTCTTTTCTCTCAGTCCATCTGCGCCAAAATCAATATAAATGTCAAAAATCGGTACTGATGTACTCAGCATATTACCATCTTCACTATAAATCGAACCTCTTTCTGCCTCAATTGGAAGATATTTAAGATGCAGGCTATCTCCCATTCCACGCCAATAACTACCCTGTACATTTTGTATTATGAAAGCTTTTGCCAATACCATTACGCCGATCACAATCATCCCCAAAAAACAGAGATATACTCTCCACAATATGTCTTTTTTTACTTCCATTGATGAGTTAACTTCCGTTAAATTTTACTTATTCATTTTTGAATAGTTGCACTATCACCCAACCTGACAGGTGATACAGTTAATTCCTTCAATCCCAACGGCTCCACCGCTTTTGCCAATTCACTGGCTTTGCTGCGGAATATCACTTCACTCTTGATGGTTTTATATTCGTATTCCAGCTCTTTAATCCGTTTCTCAGTGCCTGACAAACGCCTGATTAGCTTATCAGCATAATGCCCGTTATAGATATACAAAACAGCCAATACTGACAAAAACAAAAAGAAAGGAATATTTTTTACTACCCATTTATAGCTCAATAAGCGTCGTTTCCAATCAATTTTTTGATGAGAAGCCTGATGCGTTATTTCCTTAAGCTCTGCCATATCTATTTTTATTAATCCAATATTTTTTTCTTTTCTACAACCCTCAACTTAGCGCTTCTTGACCTTGGGTTTTCCTTCATTTCGTTATCGGAAGGCTGTATGGGCTTCTTAGTAATAATCGTTAACGGGCTTACCATTTTATGGCCAAAAATTTCATCTTTATCTACTTCATCAAAAGTTCCTTTTTTAAAAAAATTCTTTACAACCCTATCTTCCAATGAATGAAATGTAATGATTGCAATACGGCCACCCGGTTTTAATACTTTTATACTTTGCTCCAGCATTTCTTTCAAAGCCCCCAGCTCATCATTTACCTGAATACGCAAGGCTTGAAATACTTGTGCAAAATATTTATTGGGATTACCTTTTACCACTCCCTGCACTGCCTGTTTAAATTGATCAACGGTTTTTATAGACTGTGTAGCCCTTTGTTCTACGATGACTTTAGCCAGTGTTTTCGCATTGGTTACTTCGCCAAATTGCTCAAACATTTTATGCAGTTGCCATTCAGTAGAGTTTTTAATGATATCTGCTGCAGTAACTGTTTGCCTTTGATCCATTCGCATATCTAAATCGGCATCAAAGCGAATAGAAAAGCCTCTTTCAGCTTCATCAAACTGATGACTTGACACTCCTAAATCTGCCAGAATACCATCTACCCGTTCTATTTGATGGAGGCGTAAAAATCTTTGCAAATGCCTGAAGTTCTGCGGCACAAAAATTATCCTACTGTCTTCCGGCAAATTCTCTTTGGCTGCTGCATCCTGATCAAATGCCACCAGCCTGCCATTTTCGTTGAGCAAAGCAAGTATAGCCCGACTGTGCCCTCCTCCGCCAAAAGTGCAGTCTACATAAACCCCATCCTGCCTGATATTTAAAGCATCGATAGTTTCGTGTAGCAATACAGGCGTATGATAATGATTAGGCTGATTAGTCAATTGATTGATTGGTAATTTGTTTTTTTCTTTAGCCATATTATTACCAACTTTTCAGCTAATCAGCATCTTTATTCATTACTGCATTTGCCAGATCGCTAAACGATTGTGGTGAAAAGGTTTCAAAGAGCTGCTGATATGTATTTTTATCCCAGATCTCAATTTTATTTACTGCCGATACCAATACAATATCTTTATCCAAACCTGCATGTACCATTAAATTTTTTGGCAATAGCAATCTTCCTGCACTATCTATCTCCAAATAAGTAGCGCCGTTTAAAAAGTAGCGACGGAACTCCCTAACTTTAGGGTCAAAATCATTCAACTTGCTGATTTCAGAAAAAATAGGTTCCCAACTCTGTTGCGGATACAGGGTTAAGCATTTTTCGAAACCCCTGTTAATAACAAAATGGGTAGCGTCATGCGGCAGCTGTTTCTTAAAACCAGCCGGTAGCAGAAAACGCCCTTTTGCGTCCAGGGTTGCTTCATATTCACCAAGAAAACCTATCATTTTTGAAATAGTCAGTTTTTTTACCTAAACTTCCACAAAATAACACTTTTTCCCACTTTTTATTGAAAAAATAATTAAAGTTATTTTTCCACAGTACTTTTTCGAGTATTTATACGTGTTTGAGAGCAATAACGCCTAAATGTCGGTGAATTCAGAGTGAATAAATTGTGAATAACCGTAAAATGATGTGAATAAGTAGAAATAATGGCCTCTGTACTTGTAAGCTAAAAAAATTAGCAAAATGAGGTTAGTTTACCAATGGCATTGTAATCGTAAAAGCGCTGCCCTTTCCTAAAACACTTTCTGCCTGAATAGTTCCATGGTGAGCATCTACCATCGTCTTTACATAACTTAAGCCCAGGCCAAAACCTTTTACATTGTGAATATTACCGGTATGGGCCCGATAGAATTTTTCAAAAATTTTATTGAGGGTATCTTTATTCATTCCGATACCATTATCCTCAATTTTAATTTGTATTTGTTTACCAATATTTTGGGTACACAATTTTATTTTCAAATTATTTTTTGAATACTTCACTGCATTGTCCAACAAATTATTAATGAGATTGGTAAAATGTACTTCATCGGCATTAATCATATCATTTTGAGCATCTAAATGAATTTCCAATTGCCCCATTTTTTCTTCTACCTGCAGTTGCATATTATTCAAAGCGCTACGAATTAATGTATGTGCGGATAGTTTTTTCAGGTTTAATTGTACAGCCTGTTTATCTAATAATGCAGCCTGAAGGATGGTTTCTACCTGCTTATTCATCCTTTTATTTTCTTCTTTTATAATCGAAGTAAAATATTCCATTTTCGTACGATCACCTACTACTTTTTCATTTTTTAACGCATCTACGGCCAGGGAAATAGTTGCCAGTGGAGTTTTAAATTCATGGGTCATATTGTTTATAAAATCTGACTTGATTTCGCTTAACTTTTTCTGACGTATTAAGGTGCGTATCGTGATAAAAAAAGCGGCAGTAATAATCAAAGTAAAAATAATGGCGCCAATAATGAACCAGCCCATTTGCTTCAATACAAAGTAATTGGTATTAGGTACAATAATGCATAGCAGCTCACTCTGGGTAAGATTTTCAGAAGCGCTTCCCGACGGAGATTCTAAAGGAAAAACATGACGGATATTTTTATTATCGGCAGAGTCATTATAATATTTGATAAAATTGGGCGAAGTAATCTCCTCTGCAAATGGCGATGCCGGAATAATTGCAAATTCAAAGTTGATGGATTTTAATCCCTGATTGTTAAAAGATTGCCGAATGATGGCAGTTATTTCTTCCCGGGAAAATTTTTGTGTAATGGTGGGCTTAAAAAACTCTAATTGTATTCGATCGCTTGGAAAAAGAAATTCATTTTTTTTAGAATAAGGTACTAAGTTCCCTTTTGCTTCCGTAAGTTCCATGGCTGCCTCAGAAGTGGCTATAATAATTTCCTTTTCAAATTGCTTTTCTTTAGTTTCCATTGCTCCTTTTATCCAAAGCCACTGAAAAAAAATTAATCCAAGCAGTGAAAGTGAAATTAATATGGTAATAACAGGAAAAATTCTCTTCATCCTACATATTTATTAATCTTCTGAGTTGATACCCCATAACCAGTTATTTATACTATTTAAAATATTATTTTGGTACAAACATTTATTCGTTACTTGCTCTTATAGCCAGTTTATACCATCTTGCAATTTTAATGGGTATTTATGCAAAAATATACACTATAAGCCTGCAAACATAGCATAAGATAGTTAAGTAGTAAAATTTAACGTTGGTTTAAAATATTATAGCCATTTGGTTGTTAAATTTATATGTAAATAACGGTAAAAGCTTTACTTTTAAGTGTATGTTGAATATGATAGACCCACAAACAGGTTCGCTTTTGATAGCTGATCCCTTCCTGAAAGACCCTAATTTCATGAGGACAGTGGTTTTTTTATGTGAGCACCAACAGGCAGGGAGTATAGGATTTATTTTGAACCGGCTATTCGAACAAACGGTTGATGAACTGATTGAGGACCTGACCGGCTACCCCTTACCCGTTTATTATGGAGGACCCGTACAATTGGATACGGTACATTATCTACATCAATATCCTGATTTATTACCCGACAGCCGTAAGGTTAGTGACAATATTTATTGGGGTGGTAATTTTGAACAACTGACTGCATTGATAAAAAATAACGAAATTGATTATGAGAAGATAAAATTCTTTATTGGTTATAGTGGTTGGGGAAGCTCACAACTTAACGATGAAATAGGTGAAAAAACATGGCTCTCTGTAGCGGCTACCCCCAAACTTGTATTTAACACTTTGACTGAAAACATATGGAAGGAAAGTTTAAGAGCCATGGGAGGAGAATATCAAACACTGGTCAACTATCCTATTGATCCACAATTGAACTAAGTATTATTGTTACATGAATTTTTGCAAATTATACAAATGTTAGATCATTAATTACTCTTATTCGTGTAATTCGTCTGCAATTCGATTGAAAAAACAAAATTTGTGTAATTCATTTGAATTTGTGTAATTCGTGTATAATCTTGCATGGATGTTGTATCGCTTACTAAAACCAATTGCCCGACTGGCTATTATTGTATGTTTCAAAAATATTCAGGTAAATAAGAAAGAGCTGCTTCAATCAAAAGGCCCTTTGCTTTTAGCCTGTAACCACCCCAACTCTTTTTTGGATGCTATATTATTGTGTGTTCTATTTGACCAGCCGGTTTATTCTTTAGCCAGGGGCGATGTTTTTAAAAAAAAATGGGTCGCCAAAATTTTAAAAGCGCTTAAAATGTTTCCTGTTTATAGGGAAAGAGAAGGTGTAGAAAACTTATCTTTAAATTATAACACCTTCCATAAATGTTTAGAAATATTTAAGCAAAACGGCATTGTACTGATTTTTAGCGAAGCGCTATGTATCAATGAGTGGCATTTAAGACCTGTAAAAAAGGGAACTGCCAAGTTAGCTGTTTTAGCCTGGCAGGAAAATATCCCTGTTAGCATATTACCTGTAGGATTGAACTATAGCAGCTTCAAAAAAATGGGCAAGGTTGTGCAGGTTAATCTGGGAAATATAATAACTCAAAATGATATTACTACCCATATTACTCAAAACGGCAAAGCTGCAAATGAACTTACACAAGGCATACAACAACAACTTGTGCAACTGGTATATGAAATTGACAGTAAAGATGCTTCTTCATTAAAAAAATATTTCTCTACGGCCATCTCTCCCTTAAAAAAAGCTTTACTACTCATTCCGGCAGCAGTCGGCTTTATACTGCACAGTCCGTTTTATTATGGAATATCTTCTTTTTTATACAGAAAAACCAAACATACGGGCCACTATGACTCAATTATGATGGCGCTCATTTTCTTTGGCTATCCGATTTTAATATTGCTATACGCTGCATTAGCTTATTTCTTCCTAAATGGCTGGTGGAGCTGTTCATGTTTTTTAATACTTCCCTTTTCTGCCTGGAGTTATATACAGGTAAAAAAATAGTTTATTAGTCAATAGACTATGGTCAAAATCATTTTTTCTTTAAGGAAGACAGATAAAGTTCAAGTGCGCTAATCATACTGGGGGCCTGTGGTTGGGGCGCTTTGATGTCCAGCGTTAAGCCTGCATCTTCGGCAGCTTTAAAAGTATTGACTCCAAATGCACCTATTCGGGTGCCATTTTGCTTAAAGTCAGGAGCATTTTCAAATAAACTTTTTACACCTCCCGGTGTAAAGAAACAGATGACATCATAATTATTTGCCAGAACCGCTTTTACATCGCTGCTAACAATTTTATATAATACCGGTGTGGCATATTCGCAGTTATTTGACTTTAGCCAGTTGGTTATTTCACTGTCAAATGATTCGGAACAGGGATAAAGGAATTTTTCATTATCCTTGTGTTTATTAATAACATCAAACAGGCTTTTATTAGATCCATCTGCGCCGTAAAAAACTTTTCGCTTTCTGTATAAAATAAATTTTTGCAAATACAATGCTACTGCCTCAGTGATACAAAAATATTTAGTATCCTGAGATATATTTATTTTCATTTCTTCACAAATACGAAAAAAATGATCGATGGCGTTACGGCTTGTAAATATTACGGCTGTATATTGGGTGATTTCTATCTTCTGCTTACGAAAATCTTTTGCAGGTATCCCCTCCACCCTTATAAAAGGGTAGAAATCAAGGGCAAGGTCGTATTTTTTTGCCAGATCAAAATAAGGAGATTTATCTCCCTCCGGCTTAGGTTGTGTAATAAGTATTTTTTTCACTGGCTTGGTTGATTTTGCAACCTTTATTTCTGCATTTTTTACCATTGTAGTGTCAGCGCTTCAGCATGCAAAATTACGACTTTTTTAATAAAAAAATCAACAACGCCTTATGGATCAGTAAAAGAGGTAAAAACTCAACCCCAATAATATATAGAAAAAAATGATAGGGACTTACCTGAATTCTTCTTTGTAATAAGCTATAACTACGGATAAATCGCAACAACATAAACATAGCGAGAAGCAAAAAAGAGGTAACTATCGCTATTTGTGCCAGATAAATATTGCTGAAAGCAATAATAACTATAAAAGGCGCCAGCAAAATGCCAACAATTTTATTTACCAGAAAAACCACAAATGTGTAAGTATCAGCTTCTTCCTGATAACCACTGATCCAGCCCGTAAATTTCAATGTGCAAAATTTTGTTACATAAATTACCGCTATGCCAACAATGGAGATAGCTATGTTGAACCACATTTTTAATGGCGAAAGCAATTGGTAATAACTGAGAATCAAATAAACATATATACCTCCGGCTACCACAAAAAAGATGTTAAAGATCAAAGAAGGTAGCTTAGCCATCGTTAGTTGATCCACTAATTGACTTTGTCTTAATGAAGTGTTAAAAAACACTCTGAATAAAGTGATAAAATATTTAAGAAAAACTCTTCGAATAATTGCCAAAAACAAGATAATACCTGCTAATAAATAAAATATAGCATTTTTATCATAGATATTATTATGCTTAATCACAGCAACATCCACCGAAGACGGAGTACTATTATTGATAAATGGATTATACTGTAATACGTTATTTTGTATTTCGCTATACGTTTTTGCAGATAAATTGTGAATGGAGTCTTTTAGCAAGACAGAATCAACTGTTTGTGCCTTTGTAAAAATGACAATCAGCAACAAACAAAATATTAGCAGGATCAACTTCTTCACAAACAATTGCAATTATTTAAAAATTTCAGGAAATTATGATTCCATGCAAAATTAAAAGTAATTGATATATCCGAAATGTATTTTTGATGCTCCTCTCAAATTAAACGGAACATCATTTCGTTTGCCGATGGCATAGCTAATGTTTAATAAACCGAATTTTGTTTCAAAAACCATTCCTAATCCCCCGCTTACCATTTGATTATTTAAATTTACTTTTTGATATTTATTTTTCACGATTGCGCCATCCATGAAAGCAAACAGGTAGGAATTTAAGGCTAGTAAATATCGATATTCAACTGTTCCTACACCATACTGTGTTGCATAAATACTCTCTTCATCAAACCCTCTCAAAAGCTTGTATCCTCCAATTTGAAAGAGTTCATTTCTAAAAATACCCTGGCTGCTAAATATACCGGCATTGATTCCCAGCTTCATTACACTTTGTTTTGCGAGGGGAAAATATTTGGCAACTCCCAATTTAGCCCTCAGTTGATAAGACTTTAACCGGATAGAATCGTATAAAGTAGCATAATTAAATAACGGATCTTTTATATTGAGTATTTGCGTATTTTTTTCAACTGTTTTAATGCCTACAGAGGTTGTCATATTTAGCTCATAGCCGCTTTTAGGGTTGAGTTTGTAATTGGTTTTATTCCAAAGATAATCCACGCCTACATTTACACTTTTGCAATCGCAATTGGGAGGTAATGTTTTAGAGGCGATCACCTGATTGGTATCTACACCATTGGCCAGCAGAAAGTTGTTTTGCCATTGCACAAATATTTTTCCCACCTGATTATACGATAAAATATACTGTAGCCCTAACTGAGCATTCAATTGTAAAAAACTGGAATCTTTTTTAAATAATCCGAATGAAAAATCTACTCCGAAAAATGAATTAAAAATATAGGGATGCTGGTAACCAATATTTAGTCGGGGAGATTTTAGTTGAAGCTGCTGCCAGTTAAGCAAAATATTTTCACCATTTCCTAACGCATTTTTCAAATCAAGTTTAACATCGCCTGTAAATTGCACTTTGCCCGTTTCAAGATTAGCCGGCAGAAGCCCCACCAAAAAATTTACCTGACTACTTCGCTTTGGCGCCAGATAAAGATCCAAGATACTACCACTTCCCAACATGGTAATTGTAGCCGGTTGCACTTCAGTGAGATAAGGAAGTTCTAATAATTTCTTACTTACCTGCTGTATTTTTTCTTTGTTGAAAAGGCTGCCATTAGGCAGTTCTAAATAATGTTGCAAAAATTTTTTTGATAGTTTTGCTTTGCCCATAACTCTAATACTATCAATATGATACTGCGGACCTGTCGCAACTTTTAGCAATGCTTTTACTTTATCATTTTGTATTTGCACGCTATCCATAAACACTTTTGCAAAAGGATAGCCATTATTTTCGTAGTAATTCAATAAACGATTTTGAAGCTGTTCTACCTGTGTAATATTAAACGGTTTGGCGGTAAATTGTTTGTCCATGAATCCGCTTTCATTCAGCGCTTTAGGATTAACACTTTCCGGAATCAATTGCAACCATTGATATTGTTTACCCACAAATAAAGCAATATGTGTACTACCGCTACTTTCATGCCATATAGTATCTACAGAAGCAGTAAAGTAGCCTTTCTTAGCTAATACATCCGGGAGAGCATTTATATAGCTGATGCAGGATGGCTGATCTTTAAAAACAGTTTGTAGTTGTAATACCGACGGGTTAAAGGAACTATCTTTGTTGACAAATTCAAAATACAGTTGATGAGAAGGTGTCGGCTGACATTTAGAGGATACATGAAAACATAAAATCATTAGACCTGTTATCAATAACTTTGTGTGGAACAATGTTTTTATATTTAACATACACATATCAAATCTACTATCAAAAATATAAAATATAAAATCTTTGTCGGGCATTTATATACATATTCCTTTTTGTAAGCAAGCCTGCCATTATTGTAATTTCCATTTTTCTACTTCGTTAAAACTAAAAGATGCACTGGTAGCGGCGTTGGTAAATGAAATACGGCTTACACCTTTTTTTCCAATAACCGAGCATAAAGACGTCGTTCAAACTATTTATTTTGGAGGGGGCACACCGGGTATTTTACCGACTGATGACCTGAAAAAAATTTTTGAAGCTATTGATACAAAGTTTAATATAGCTGAACATGCAGAAATAACATTGGAAGCCAATCCTGATGATATCAATGATGCTAACCTGTATAGCTGGCAATCATTAGGCGTCAATCGATTAAGTGTTGGCATTCAAAGTTTCCAGGATGAAGAACTTAGCTGGATGAATCGTATCCATTCAGCCAAAGATTCATTGTTATGTATTGATAAAATCATCCATGCCGGGTTTAATAATTTTTCCATTGATCTAATCTACGGATCACCGCTGCTTAATAATGATAACTGGAAAAGAAATGTAGCGATTGCCATTGAAAAAAATATTCCCCATATTTCCTGTTACGCTCTTACTGTGGAACCAAAAACTGCTTTGGCGAAAATGATTGAGCAAAAAAAGAAAATGGATATTGATACCGATAAGCAGGCCCATCAGTTTTTATTGCTGATGGATTGGATGGCAGCAGCAGGATACGAACATTATGAAATCAGTAATTTTTCCCTAACGGGGATGCGTAGTCGCCATAACAGCAGCTATTGGCAAGGTGAGCCATATTATGGCTTTGGGCCATCGGCACATTCTTTTTATAACAATATGAGAAGCTGGAATATTACCAACAATGCGCTGTATATACAATCTTTGGAAAAAAATTTATTGCCTTCTGAATCTGAAATACTCACACCTACACAACAACTCAACGAGTATATCATGACATCTTTAAGAACTATTGAAGGTATTGACATACAAAAAATACGACTTATTTATGGAGAAGAGTTTGTTCAAAAAATTCTTTACCAATGTGATAAATATGTAAATAATGAAAAATTAAAAATTAAGAATGAAAAGATTATTTTAACAAATGAAGGAAAATTGTTAGCAGATGGAATTGCGGTTGATTTATTTTTTTAAGAAGGCGATGCCAGGTATCATACTTATCACTTTCTATAAAATTATCAAATTAATTTAATATAAATAATAATATATTATATTTTGACATTCATATTATTATAAATAATAATAAATTATTATATTAATATTTGTTCAACTTTCTCCAAACCAGCTTTTGCAGATAAACCTTCCCATAAGATTTTATAAATAGCGCCGGCTATGGGCATATCGGCTTTAATATTTTGATTGATCAGGTGTATGCATTTGCTGGCATTGTAACCCTCGGCTACCATATTCATCTCCATTTGGGCAGCTTTTACAGAATACCCTTTACCAATCATATTCCCAAATGTTCGATTGCGGCTGTGAAGGGAATAGCAGGTAACCAGTAGATCGCCCAGGTAAACTGAAGCGGCATAGTTAGTCCGATGTTGCTGGCCGGTGGTATGATGGGTATGGTCCAGCGTACCTACTTCAATATTTTGTATACCTGACTTACGCAAAAAGCCTGCCATTTCATCGGCGCTGTTGGCAATCAACACACTTAAAAAATTATCCCCATAATCCAGCCCATGAGCCATTCCGGCACCCAGAGCATATATATTTTTTAAGATGGCAGCGAATTGTACACCATAGATATCACTATTTATTATTGTATTTAAATAATCAGTTTTAAAGTGAGATGCAATCGCATGTGTAGCGCCATCATCCACCCCCGAAAATGTAAGATAAGAAAGCTTCTCCGCAGCTACTTCTTCAGCATGACAAGGCCCTAAAACAGCGAAGTAATTTTGTAGTGGCAGTTTATAATGCTGTAACAGATAATCATTTAACAACAAATTATTTACCGGTAAAATTCCCTTTACAGCAGATACTATTTTTTTATTTGAAAAAAAATCGGGGTTTAACTGCGAAAGTACATCATGTACATAGGCAGATGGTACTGCAATAATAATGCAATCAGCATTTTCAAATACAAAGGACAACTCACTGCTTAATTGCAATTTATTGGTATCAAAATGAACAGAAGATAAATAATTTGGATTATGTCCTCTGGCCAATAAATGATCAATGCTGGCATTGTTACGATGCCACCAATAAATAGTTTGTCCGTTGTCTGTAAGAATTTTTGCAAGGGCTGTACCCCAACTTCCATTACCTATTATTCCGAAATTCATATTCTAGTTGATAGATGACAGATGATAGTTGTTAGATGATGGATGATAAATTATGAATAATAGAAGTAAACAATTAACCCTCAAACTATCATCTGTCATCTATCAACCATCATCTTACTCACAATCCCAATTTCTCAACAGCCAGTTGAGCTGCAACCTGGCTGGCGTCTTTTTTATTATATCCTTTTCCCTGAGCAATCAGTTTTCCATCTACAATAGCGCCAATCGTAAAAATCCGCCGCCCATTTTCAAATCGCTCGTTTAATGTTTCAAACTCCAATACCTTACCATTTTTATTTGCCCATCCGTATAATTTATTCTTGATATTAATTTCTATTATTTCCAAATCATCAATAAACAAATAAGGCAGAATGACATATTTCTCCACCCAATAACGAGTTTTATTATAACCTTTATCCAGGTATATAGCTCCTATAAGGGCTTCTAAGGTATTGCCAAATATTTGAGAAATTTTTAAGGAGTTATCCTGTTTATTATAAAAAGTAACTTTTTTAAGCCCCATCTTTATGCCTATATCATTTAATTGTTGCCGGTTCACCATTTTACTACGCATCTCTGTTAAAAAGCCTTCTCCCTTGTAAGGATATTTTCTAAAGAGATAATGAGCAACAATAGTACTTAATACGGCATCTCCTAAAAATTCAAGTCGTTCATTGTTTTCATCGGCGCCTTCTCTAATTGACCGGTGACTAAGGGCAGTTTTATACAAAAAAATATCATTAGGCACAAAGCCGAGTATATTTTTTAATTGTTGGACAAATTCCTTACTATATTTTTTTCTTCCGAATATGTGATGTAGAAAAGACAACAGCAAAAAGCAATTTAGGATTCGAAATTAGCAATATTTCATCCAATAAAAATAACGAATAATTTTGAGTTTATTTCTCAGGAAGAAAAAACAACATAATGATATCATTCACATGTAAAGTTAGGGAATGTATTTCTTTATGATAATGGAAGCGTTATGTCCACCAAAACCAAATGTATTGCTCAAAGCAGCATTAACGGGTTTATGTTGAGCAGTGTTAAATGTAAAATTTAATTGAGGATCCAGTTCAGGATCATCGGTAAAGTGATTGATGGTAGGCGGAATAATATTTTTTGTAACAGCCATAATACAAGCCAGGGCTTCTAATGCACCGGCAGCCCCCAGACAATGCCCTGTCATGCTTTTTGTAGAGCTGATATTCAATTTATAAGCATGGTCTCCAAATACATTTAATATCGCTTTGGTTTCTGCAATATCACCCAACGGAGTAGAAGTTCCATGCACATTAATATAATCAATATCAGCGGGTTGTAAGCCGGCATCCTGCAGAGCAGCATGCATTACATTTTTAGCGCCCAATCCTTCCGGATGAGGAGCAGTAATGTGGTGTGCATCGGCGGTAGCACCACCTCCGGCGATTTCACAATATATTTTTGCACCACGAGCTAATGCATGATCCAGACTTTCCAATATTAAAACACCAGCTCCTTCACCCATTACAAAACCGTCTCTGTCTTTATCGAATGGTCTGCTGGCTGTAGCAGGATCCTCATTGCGTTCGCTGAGTGCTTTCATGGCATTAAAACCACCCACTCCTGCGGCGCTGATAACCGCTTCACTACCGCCGGTAATGATAATATCAGCCTTACCCAGGCGGATGTTATCAAATGCATCAATAATGGCATTGGTACTGGAAGCACAGGCGCTTACTACTGCAAAGTTAGGCCCTCTAAAGCCATGCCTCATAGAGATCTGGCCTGCCGCAATATCCAATATCATTTTAGGTATAAAGAAAGGATTGAAACGGGGAGTACCGTCGCCATGAGCAAAGTTGGTTACTTCTTCCTGAAAAGTAATAAGCCCACCAATACCGCTGGCAAAAATAACACCTACCCGGTCGGGATCAACATTATCTTTAGATATGTTGGCATCTTTAACAGCCTCATCACTGGCAATGAGTGCAAATTGACAATAGCGATCAATTTTACGGGCCTCTTTCCGATCTAAATAATTAGTAGGTTCAAAATCTTTAACTTCACAGGCAAATCGGGTTTTAAACTTGCTGCAATCAAATTGTTTTATGTGATCGCAGCCGCTTACTCCATCAGCCAGTTGCTGCCAATATTCTTCGACAGTTTTCCCTAAAGGAGTTATGGCGCCCAAGCCCGTAACTACAACTCTTTTTAAAGCCATACAATTTGCCTGTGATAATTAATGATGATTACTTAGCGTGTTCTTCCAAATAAGTAATAGCCTGACCTACAGTAGTAATGGTTTCTGCCTGCTCATCCGGAATAGAGATATTGAACTCTTTTTCAAATTCCATAATAAGCTCTACTGTGTCTAAGCTATCGGCACCTAAATCATTGGTAAAAGAAGCTTCAGGAGTTACTTCCGCTTCATCTACTCCTAGTTTGTCAACAATTATTTTCTTTACTCTTGTTGCAATGTCTGACATGATCGTAAAATTTGGTTATAAGAAGTGCAAAAATATACTTTTTGCAATAACTGCAAAGAAATATCCTGGAGTTTAAGAAAAATAGTATTGTTTTTCAATAATATATCACAAATTCCTATTAGCTTAATATGTGCCATTTATTAATCTATAACTTTTAGAAACTCCATTATTATTAATTTTTAATATATATATTCTGGGCAATATATTGCGAACGTTAAAGGCTGCTTACTACACTCATTTTTACAAAACCGGCCTTACTGGCAGGACGATGCTTCTTGCATTCGGCAGTGCTAAGCGGATTTGTAGAAACAGCCACAATCACCTTGACCTGTCTATCCAATTCCTTTACCGGCTTGCCGGCTATATCAGAGCAGTCGCCCTTCTTGCGGTGTCCTTCAAAAAATCCTTCATCCATTTCTATATAACCTTCTAAACTATAGCTGTCATCTCTGTTGCCCATGCTTATCCTAATCTTTTGCATCATCAGCCATATGGGTTCATATCGCTTATGGCCTATCAGGCGTTGCATCTCCAAAGCTGAAAAACCCTTCTTGGTCAGACTCATCAAATATAACCCCCACAACCAAACTTTATACCCTAAATTGGAATGCTCCATTACTGTGCCTGTTTTTAGACTGGTGGATTTACCACAATCTTTACATTTCCATCTACTTTCCCGATCAATCCAGTAATGATTGATCGAACCACAATTGGAACAAACAATACCTGAGCGTTGTTTTCTATCTTTGAAAAAAGCTCTACAACTATCCTCTGTGGCGTATTTACTAAAAAAATCGGCTATCTTCATAACTAAATATTTTAGACAAAAATACTAAATTATTTAGTATTTTCCAAATTACGGATAGTCATTAATATTCCTAAAAGCATTAATTCATACTTATTATTCACTCAACAGCAAGTCATAAAAAAGCTAATTTTTTACAATCTTCTCAACAACTTTCTTATTCAAATAAGTCATTTTTAATATATATACGCCTTTGGCTAATTTGTTCAAATTTATCATTATCTCAGTGGTAGCATTACCGGCAAAACGTTTTTCCCATACCAGCTCACCTACTGAATTATATACCTGTACCTGCTGCAGGTTAACCGGCGCTGTATAGTGATGAATTAAGAACGAGTTGCTGAAAGGATTAGGATAGATTAAATATCCCTGATCTTTTAAACGTTGCGGCAAAGTTTTGCTAAATACATTGATATTGTCAATATAAATGTCATTTTGTCGATTACTTTTAGCGCTAAAAAATACCTGGAACTGATCATCTGCATTTACAACATAGGAGGGTATTGTAATCCGAACATGCTTCCATTGGTTTTCCTGAGTAGGAATAAATTCAACCGCATTGGGATAATTAGGATTATTAACTGTTTGCAGAGCTTCACCCCATTTTTTCCAAATGCTGGTTAAGCTGTTACCACAATCTTTGGTAATAGCTACTTCAAGCGTATCCAAAGGTAAAGCAGTACTTCCCGGATAGTTTTTGCCGGGTGCATACGCATAATCAAAACTTACAAATGCCGAATCAGCATTAGCGATAGCAACTTTTGGAGTTGCTAAATAATCCACTGTATTTTCAAATGGGTAAACAAAGTTTTTAATTACACTACTTGCCTGTCCGGTATACGCAACATTTATTGACTTCTCCCAGGTTAGATTATTATCTGTATTACGTAGAAGAAATTTATCAGGCGGAAAAGTGTTGCCTTCAAACCCTTCCACTAATGGTGCATTGACGGTATTCACTACATAGAAACTTGTTTTTAAGGTATCATTAGGTGTAAACTGATCGGCAGCGCCATTTGGATTAGTAGTATAAATGATCATTGAATGCACTCCGCCGGTAGTAGTAATGGTAGGAGTATTTACTACAACTGAAGAGCACCGTGAAATATTGCCTGTCCAATTGTAGGTAACAGGAGCTGCTCCATCAATTACTATGTTAAACTTAATACTGGTTAATGGGTCAGATCCTTTGTTGGTAAGTACCAGCTGAGGTTCAAAACTATTGCTACAAAGGAAGTCTACCGGTGAGGTTAGATCAGATATGCCTGTATTTGGATTAGATATATCCACTTTTTCGATCGATACATTATCTATGTAAATATTATTACCATACTGATTGGTGCTTTTAAAAGCTACCAGTATTTCAGAAGCTGAAAGTTGGCAGGTGGGCAAAGCTACCGACTCTTTACGCCATTGGGCAAGTGTAGGCACAAAAGATACATCGCCTGTGATTACGCCGCCATTGGTAGCCAGATCATTACCGCTTTTTCTGTAGCCGGTTGGCAACCAGGTAAGCCCACAGTCTTCTGAATATACTAACTCTAATTCTTCCCAATCCTGAGGGCTATTACTGTATTTGGCATAAGCCAGGTTAAACTTTACAATTACTGAATCAGCCCCGGTTGTTTTTATCTTTGGCGCCACGAGATAGTCAATACGCCCTTTAGTACTATAATTATATGAATTGATTCGGGCTGAAGCAACGCCGGGATTGCCTGCTAATAAAGTTTTAGCCCAGGTTATTCCATTGTCAGGATTAATAACTTTCCAACCGGCAGGGGGAAATGCTCCTTCAAAACTTTCAGAAGCCAGTGGCAGGTCCAGGCCTACAGAGAGCAATTCATATTTTGCATCAACAGTATTGTTATTTGGTTTTTCATCGACTACTCCATTTGGTTCACTCGCAATTACAGTCAATGTATGAATACCTTCCGGAGATACGATGGAATTAATATTGACAAATGTAAAATCTCCGGCAGCTACGTTACCAGTCCAATTTTGAACGGCAACTGTATTACCATCAATTTGAATGGTAAGCTTTACGGATGTCAAAGGAAGATCAGCATCATTCACTATCAATACTTGTGGTGAAAGAGGTCCTGTGCAAATAGTTGCTTTGGCCCCACAGGCAAAGCCTCTGCTGGAAGGTGATAATACTTCTGATATCCTTACGTCATTATTTACAGCCACAACCGGCGTACAACCATTAGACGTTTTCAAGGAAGCCCTGAAATCTTCCAGACAACTTTCCATACGGCAGGTTTGCGCTATTGTAAACATACCATAGCAGGCGTCATCGGTATAATCCATGTAATTTTGATACATAAAACCAGGGGCTACCGGGCTGCAGGCATCTGTTTGTACTCCGGATAAACACCCTCCGGTTGATCCGGTCTGATTAGGTGTATCATCATTACACGTGGCAGTCAAAGGATACCCTGCCTGGATTCGAAAATCGTTGCCGCTACAATCATCTGCATCATCACCCCAAATATGCCAGAGATAAAAATAATGTCCCGTTTCGTGTACCAATGTCCTCCCCAAATCATAAGCATTAGGAAAGGGCGATCCACAGGCCAAATCTATCGTTCCCCAATGAATAGCAACTCCCTGCTCATCAGGTGGTGCAGAGAAGGGGAAGGTAGCTATCCCTAACAAGCCATCTGTAAAGGTAGCCAACCATACATTAAAATATTTATTGCCGTCCCAGGCATCTAATCCACCCGCCGCTGTTTTTTTTAGGTTTGATAAAGTATTTTGAGTAAAGGTTGCATTGGTCACTCTCCGTTCGATACCATTTGTAGCAATATTACCGGGTGTACGTTTGGCCAGGCAAAAACGGATTTTTGAATGCCCGAAAACTGCTTTGAAAGCAGCTGGCAATTTAGAACTATCCGGATTAAGACCGGCAAAATCTCTGTTCAGCACATCTACCTGGCGTTGGAGCAAAGCATCAGTAATGGTGGCCTGCTGACCGGCATTCACTACCACATGAAAAACGATAGGAATAACTGTTACATTCTGCAGATTTAAAAGCTTGGACTGCGTACCCTGTACCTTCTTTTTGGCATTTTCCTGTTGAATTAACTCTCCCTGTGCCTTCCATTTAGCCGGCAGCGTAGGATCAGCTTTTATTTGATTCTCAAGATATTCCATCGTAAAGCAACGATGAAAAGCAGTAGGATTTTGTTCTTGTTTTGGCTGAGCAAAAAGTACAAAAGGATGCAACAATAGCATAGCCAAAAAAGGCAGATAGCTAAGGGTAGAATTTCTCAAAGTATTTAGTTTTATAGATTTAATACGAATTACACAAATTAACTCTAATTATATGAATTATAAGGTGAAAGTTTAATAATTTTTTTTATTATATATATTAAAATTTTATTTAATTTGTTAAAATGTCAGAGGGAGGGCTGTCGGACATTTTACCGACCACCGGGAGGACAATTTTTTTGCAAAAAGTTGGTATATAGATTACTTAAATGCATAAATGTTCCCTCACCTTCTGAAATACTGTGTGTACGGTTAGGGTATTCCATAAATTGGAATTGTTTATTATATTTAATTAATTCATTTACAAGTAATTCTGCATTAGAAAAATGTACATTATCATCTCCACTTCCATGGATGTAAAGCAGATTTCCTTTTAAGCCTTTGACATAATTAATGGGCGACCCTTCTATAAAACTTTGCCGGTTTTCCTGTGGTAGCCCCATATATCTTTCCTGGTAAATATTATCATAAAATAGTAAGTTGGTTACAGCTGCGATGGCTATACCTGTTTTAAAAATATCAGGATATTGAAATAATAAATTAAGCGTAGAGGAACCTCCGCCACTCCAACCCCATACTGCTACCCGATCCTTATCGCAATAAGGCTGCTGTAATATTTTTTTCGCAGCCATAGCCATATCACGAATGTTAATTCTACCAATATTTTTATAAATAGCTTTTCGCCAGGCGGCGCCTTTTAAAGATGGCGTACCTCTATTATCAACCGACACCTGAATATAACCATCAGCAGCCATATTGCCATTGTATAAAAAATTATTATGATTGCCATAGCTGTCTTCTACGGTTGAAGCAGCGGGCTCACCATACACATAAAAAACAACCGGGTATTTTTTTTGTGGATCAAAATTAAGTGGCTTGTGCATCCAGGCATCTACCGTAACATTATCTTCAGTTGTTACCTGAAAATATTCTACATTAATATTGTCATTTGTTTTGATATTGCTGGCAATGCTTTTAGATGAATGTACCGGCTTGTGATCCGGTAGTGTAATCCATTCCGATATTTGAGGCGTTTTAAAATTTGAGAAATAATGAACTGCATATTTTCCATTAGGAGCAATGCTATAATTATGTGTACCTTTTAAAGTTAGTGGAGTTACAATTTCTGGTGTCTCAGCAGCATTTTTAGGTTCAATCCGGGTTTTAAATAAATATAACTGTGTAGCATTATTTGGAGAGGCTGTAAAATATATGTAATTGTTATTTTCATCAATGCATTTTATTTCACCAATATCATAATTCCCTTTTGAAATGAGCGTTTCTTTTTTGCCATCCCTGCTTATTTTATAAATATGTCGCCAGCCGTCTTTTTCGCTTACCCATATAAAATCCTGGCCTTTATTAATCCAATTCCAGCCCACGGGATTATCGGTATTCATATCCACCCAGGCATTTTCATCACTCTCCGCCCAAAAAGTATAACTGCTGCCATCGGTTACATTACAATATAATAATTTACTCTCCTGTTGTTTTCTATCCAATTGTTGTAAAGCCAGTTCTGTACTGCCTGCCCACTCCATACGAGGTATGTAGCGCTGCTGTGGATCGCCTTCTATATTCATCCATTTAATGATTCCGTTCGCTACATTGATTACACCAATTTTAACCGGCGAAGGTGGCTCACCAACCTTGGGATACTCTACCGGAATAATTTTTGAATAAACTGAATCTGTAGTATTCAGCATATAATAATCTCTAACCTTTGTAGCATCTACCTGCCAGAAAGCAATTTTGCTACCATCAGGACTCCACCTGAAGCCGTCCCTACAGCCAAATTCTTCCTCATATACCCAGTCAAATGTACCATTGATGAGTTTTCGTGTACCGTCTCTCGTTAGTTTCACCTGTCTGCCATTACCAACATCTTCCACAAAAAGATTATGCTCACTTACATAAGCTACTTTTTTACCATCAGGAGAAAATTTTGCAAACATTAACGATTGTGCAGGTAAGCCTTTACCGATCTGGATTAATTTATTAGCCGGAATATCCAATACCCAGTAATCGCCCCTGGTATTGTAACGCCAAACTCTTGCAGTATTGGTAAATAATAATAATTTACTGTTATCAGTACTGAAGTTATACGATGCAATTGACAGTGCTTTTCCTCCCACAGGTGTTAGCTGTTCTTTTTTGATGATAATATTTTCAGCTTGTGTTTTTACATCTATTCTTACGATGTTTCCCTCCTTCACTTTAGTGTAACTATTACCATCAACACTCCAGTTGATATCACTTTTCTTTTGAGCGAATGCTGATGAAACAACAATAATGAATAAAAAAGTAGTTTTAATAATTCTATATTTCCTGCAATTCATAAATAATTATTTTAAGGTCAAATTTAATGGAATTAGTGTATTACGCATACAGCTTTAACAAGTATTCACTTAAAAGAATTTAATTTTGTTGTGATAGGTTGTTACTGAATTCGTGTAATTCGAACTAATTCGTGTAATAAAAATAAAATTAGCACAACAGTTTTATGGAAAAAGAAAAACTACGGCTGGATAAGTATTTATGGGCAATCAGGATTTATAAAACCCGTAGTCAGGCCGCCGATGCCTGTGATAAAGGCAAGGTAAAATATAACGGCGATGCCGCCAAAGCTTCCAAAACCGTGAATGTGGGAGATGAGTATCATATCAAAACGGAAAGCCGTAAATGGGTGATACATGTAAAAGGTTTGCTATACAATCGGGCCAAATTCAGCGAAGCAATAAATTATTACACCGATATTACACCTGCTGAAGAAAAGGAACGTATTCAATTTCAGGCCGCTACTTTTCATACGGGCAAAAGGTTAAGCAAAATAGGCCGGCCTACCAAAAAAGATAAAAGAGATTTGGATGAGTTTTTTAATGGATAATTGATTAATTGATAATAATATATTGCATTTAATGTTAATTTATAAAGAGAAAAAACCGAAAAATTCGTATATTTATAAAAAAGACTAACATGATTATTGAAAGCACAAAAAAGGGTATAGTTTTTAGGTTGCCACAATCAACACGGATTGACTTTTTACAAGATTTGGTTGATTTATTTGAATTTAAGGAGATTGCAAAAAAATCAACAGCTACACAAAAGGATGTAGACAGCCTGGTGAAAAGAATAAAAAAAGGTCGGTGGGCAAAAACTAAAAGCAAAATCGAACTATGAGAATTGTTATTGACACAAATATCGCTTTTAGTGCAATTCTTAATACCAACAGTAAAATTTCCAATATACTTTTAGAGCCTGTTTAAAAATAAAACTTTTATTGTGTATTTTGCTGTTGGTGAGGACACCAACAGCGGCTGTCCGCCGTGGCCGGTGTCCCCACCGGCCACTTTTCACCATATGAAAATCCTATCAATTAAATTTAAACAGGCTCTATTAAGTAAATTTAAACAGGCTCTTATAACTTAAACATAAAATTCATATATGAAAATAGTATATATATTATTTTTTGCTTTAATGTTTTCAAACCTGGCTAAAGCACAGCCGGGAAATGACATATTTACCGCAGTAGAAAAACAAGCCCATTTTCCTGGGGGCGATAGTGCCTGGAAAAAATTTATTAAAAAGAATCTAAATTTTAGTGTCCCTCTAAAAGAGGGTGCCCCTAAAGGGCAATATACCGTAATAATTCAATTTATTGTAAGTAAAGATGGAAGTATCAGCGATATTAAAGCTCTTACTGAGCATGGGTATGGAATGGAAAAAGAATGTATAAGAGTCATTAAAAAAAGTGGCAAATGGATTCCTGCCATGCAAAATGGCAAGGCTGTAGGCTCTTATCGAAGACAACCTATTACCTTTGTAATAGAATAGACGAAAATGAAAATCGACATCATCTCCGTAGTGCCGGACTTATTGCAAAGTCCCTTTGCTCACTCTATTTTAAAAAGAGCCCGGGAAAAAGGTTTATTAGAAGTCAATATCATTAATTTAAGAGATTATACCACTTACTCACGGTCACAGGTAGACGATTATGCTTTTGGCGGCGGCGCCGGAATGGTACTGATGGTTGAACCATTGGTAAACGCCATCGAAAGTTTGCAAAAAATTACAAACTATGATGAAGTCATTTATCTTACGCCTGACGGCGAAACATTTACTCAAAAAACAGCCAATCAATTTTCTCTCCAAAAAAACCTTCTTTTAATCTGCGGACACTACAAAGGCATTGATCAGCGTGTGAGAGATCATTTTATCACCAAAGAAATCAGTATCGGCGATTATGTACTCAGTGGCGGCGAATTGGCGGCGGCGGTACTGGTAGACGCTATCGGAAGACTGATACCAGGTGTACTCAACGATGAAACTTCTGCTCTGACAGATTCTTTTCAGGATAACTTATTAGCGCCGCCCGTTTATACAAGGCCTGTAGAGTTTAGGGGCTGGAAAGTACCCGACGTACTACTCAGCGGCAACCACCAATTGATCGAACAATGGAGATTAGAACAATCGCTACAACTTACTAAAGCAAAAAGGCCGGATTTATTGGAGGAGTAATAACACGAATTGTATTTGATAAATGGTGATTAAGCATATCTGCTTACATTTACAGCCTAATTTTTTCCGATGAACTCTTTCATTATTAGCGGCAACATTGTTGATATACCTCAGCGCCATATTTATTATGGCACCATAACGGTGAATAACGGCATCATTGAACGTATTGATTGTATTAAAAATGAAGAAGAAAAAGATCAACCCTATATTTTACCGGGATTTATTGATAGCCATGTCCACATTGAAAGCAGCATGTTGGTACCCGGCGAATTTGGCAAACTAGCTGTTGTGCATGGCACCGTTGCTACGATTAGCGATCCCCATGAAATTGCCAATGTATGTGGAATGGAAGGTGTGGATTTTATGATTGACAATGGCAAAACTGTCCCTTTCAAATTTCATTTTGGAGCGCCCAGCTGTGTGCCTGCCACTACTTTTGAAACTGCCGGCGCTACACTGGATGCCGAGGATGTTGCCAAACTGTTGGTACGGAAAGAAATCTTTTATTTGAGTGAAATGATGAATTTTCCTGGTGTATTGAATGATGATCCTACCGTATTAGCAAAAATTGCCGCAGCAAAAAGGATGAATAAACCCGTTGATGGCCATGCCCCGGGTTTACGTGGTGAAGTAGCTAAAAAATATATTGAAGCCGGCATTTCTACCGATCATGAATGCTTTACCGCTGAAGAAGCGTTGGATAAACTGACTTTCGGCATGAAAATTTTAATTAGAGAAGGTAGTGCAGCTAAAAATTTTAATGCCCTGATTCCCTTATTACAGGAGCACTACGAAAATATGATGTTTTGTAGTGATGACAAACATCCCGACAGCCTTGCAGAAGGCCATATCAACCAACTCTGTGCAAGAGCAATAGCCCATGGTATTGATATTTTTAAAGTATTAAAAGCGGCCTGTATTAATCCCGTAAAACATTATAACATGCAAGTCGGATTATTACAAATTAATGATCCGGCTGATTTTATCGTTGTTGATAATTTAAAAACCTTTGATGTTATTGCTACGTATATTGATGGCCGTTTGGTAGCCGCCAATGGCGAATCTTATATTAAAACAGAAACCTTCGCCCCCATTAACTATTTTAATTGTTCATTTAAAAAACCGGAAGACTTTGAGGTCAACTATAAAGATGAAAAAGAAATTCCGGTCATCGAAGCGCTGGATGGCCAACTGATCACCAATAAAATACTTGTTCCGCCCTTAGTACAGGATGGAAAAATCGTAAGTAATGTACAAGATGATATTTTAAAAATAGTCGTCGTCAATAGATATTCCGATGCTCCCATTGCCCGGGCTTTCGTTAAAAACTTTGGTTTGAAAAAAGGCGCCATTGCTTCGTCGGTAGCCCACGACAGTCACAACATTGTAGCTGTGGGTGTTGATGATGCAAGCATTTGCCAGGCAATCAACTTAATTATTAAAGAGAAGGGAGGTATTAGTTGTGCCTCCCTGTCTATAAATGAAGAGGAGCAAACTGATGCCATATTACCCTTGCCAATTGGCGGCTTAATGAGCGCTGATGATGGCTATAGTGTTGCAAATGCTTATACTGCTATTGACAAAATGGCCAAAGAAGTATTAGGTTCTGATTTAAAAGCTCCTTTTATGACCCTGTCATTTATGGCTTTGCTGGTGATTCCACATATTAAATTAAGTGATAAAGGATTATTTGATGGAGATATTTTTAATTTTATATAAAAAATCATAATATATAAATCCTACTTTTCATCCTATGTGTATGAGGGGGGTTGTAAACTATAAGAAATTGATAATATAGTAAATATACTTCTATTAACCAAAAAAATTATAGAATTTTGTAGGTTTTTTGTTAAAAATAATTATCTTTGCAAAAATTTTTTAAAAAATTAAATTACCAAGAAAATGAAAAAAATTCTTTCAGCTTTTTTAATTGCAGGTATATTAGTTGCTTGTGATGATTCAAAAAAAGACGAACCAAAAGACACTCCTGCTGCAGATACTACTAAAGCTGCTGCTGGCGACACAAAAACTTCTGAACCAGCTACTGGTGGAGATACTACAAAAGCTGCTGCCGGCGACACAAAAACTTCTGAACCAGCTGCTGCAAGCGCAGATGTTCCAAAATTTGCTGATGCAGAAGTACAAAAAATGGCTGATGAGTATGCTGCTTTCATGAAAGATGCAATGAATATGCAAAAAGATCCATCTAAAGCTGCTGATTATGCTAAAAAAGCTCAGGAATGGTCTACTAAAACTCAGGATTTAATGAAGAAATTGGCTTCTAACCCTGAAGAATTGAAAAAATGGAGCGATTTCGCTATGAAATTAGCTCAAGCTAATATGCCTAAATAAGCAAAATAACTATACGTTATTAAAAATATCAGCGTTGCTAAATAATTAGCAACGCTATTTTTTTGCAGGGGGTGTTCCTGAAATATCAAAAGGCATTTATTACACGAATTTTAGGCGAATTACACGAATTTTGCAAGCATATCGTACTTATTTCTGATGTATTTGGCATTTAAAAATACAAATTATTAAAAAAGATAGTGCCTCATTTTGAATACTTTTTTAAAAAAATTCGGAAAATAAGGGGATAAAAATTGTAGAAAAAATAATAGAAAACAAGGTTTCTAATTTTCGGGGAGACCCTACTTATTTTTGTAGTATTTGACATTTAATAATAAAAACCATTAAATACGATAATGCCTCATTTTGAATACTTTTTAAAAAAGGTTCAGAAAAAAGGGGATATAAATGACTGAAAAAATAAAAAAAGAAGGTCTACCTTTTTGGTAGAACTCTGGTTAGTCAGCCTTCTTATCAACCCATCTAAAAGTTTGTAAAAGGTGTTGAATATCCATTTCTATAAAATCCTGTACAGGCTTGATAGAGTCGGCATTGGGGGTAGTATTAAAGTATAAGGCCCCCCGTAAGAAATGCTTAGTAGTATCGCTTAAGAAAAACTGCCGGGCAGTAGCTGCATTTCCACCAACTCTAAAATAAACACCTTTAATGCCATTGGGAGTGTAGATAAGACTATCTTTAATAGAGCTGGCTACTGCTTGATTTTTGTTTGTAAGATTAAAAGCATCATTTACCATTCTGTAGAATTCATTAGTCCCAATAGAATCTTGATAGGCTCCGTCTGCTGTTTTAACCTTATATATTGCTTTCCCACCAATAATTTTATAACTTAAAAATATTCTTGCATGAAAAGCCGGAAAATCAATATTGATCCAATAAGGATTTTCGGGATTAGTGTCAAAATAAGTAGTATCCTGAATAATAGCTGCATATACAGGATATTCAAAGCTGTAAGGGTATCCGGGGCGATTAAAAGACTGATATGCTTTAGGAGGCAATTGAATTGCAGCATACCCTCTTTTCTTAGAGGTGTAGGTAGAGTTGCAGGATAAAAGCAGAAAAACAATCAGGCCATAAACCATCAACCATGAACCATGAACGATTGACCATGGACTAAAAATACCAAAACACTCTTTTTTTCTCATGAAAATGCTAGGATTGAGGTTTCAATACCACCTTAATTTTATCTAACCGGTTTTTATTAATTTCTAAGGCTACAAAAGTAAAATTGCCATTTACTACTTCTTCATTTATTTGGGGGAATTTGCCCGCTATTTCCAATACCAATCCGGCTAATGAATCACTTTCTCCACGTACCTTATCAAAATAATCAATAGGCAAATGGATTATTTTACACACGTCATTAATCATCGTTTTACCTTCAAAAATATAAGTGTAATCATCAATTTTTTTATTACCACTTTCTTCATCATCAAATTCATCCTTTATGTCGCCAATAATTTCTTCCAAAATATCTTCCAGGGTAACAATGCCGGAAGTTCCACCAAATTCATCTACCACCACGGCAAAGTGAATACGTTTACTTCTGAATTCCTGTAATAAATCTTCAATTAATTTTTGCTCATGTACAAAGAAGGGTGTACGCATGAGTACGTGCCAGTCAAAATTATCCTGCTCACCGATGTGGGGTAATAAATCTTTCGTATGTAATATTCCTGCAACTTCATCCAAATTATTTTTATAAACCGGCAACCGGGAATAGTGTAACTCCTCTACCCTTTTTA
This sequence comes from uncultured Ferruginibacter sp., assembly GCA_964586215.1. GTDB lineage: Bacteria > Bacteroidota > Bacteroidia > Chitinophagales > Chitinophagaceae > Ferruginibacter. Next base: position 12,355 of record CAZPHA010000002.1, on the reverse strand, counting down.
TTGTTTCTGAAAACGTTAACGCATAATCAATCCCGGATACATCCAGCCGGGTACGCATGATTTGCTTCACGGTGGTATCCCCAAATTGACGTATTCCTTTTAATATTTGCTTTTCTTCTACGGTAGCTTCATGTTCCGGTAATAAATCTATGGCATAATCCAGCTCACGGCTGTCCATCGCTTCAGTGGAGTCGGAGGAAAATTTCTTTTCTACTCTATCACTAAATTTTACCAGCCTTTTACTAAACCTGTAAAATAAGCTATCAAATATCTCAATGATCAACGATGCGGTAGAGGCAAACCAGATTTTATGATGTGTTGCCCATACTTTGGGTAATACTTCTGCAAACAAAAGCAGTAAAAAAGTTACAAAGAACACTTTAATTAAAAAGCTTATCCAAAAATTTAATTGAAAACTAGCCACCCATTCATCAATCAATATATTAGAAATTAATATTATACCGATATTAACAAAACTATTGGCGATAAGCATAGAAGCCAATAAAGTTTTAGGCTGATCCAATAAAGTGACTATACGCCTGTAAGAGGGTTGTTGCTTTGTTTTTAATACATTAATATCTTTATAGGTAAGGGAAAAAAAAGCAACTTCTGATCCTGCTACTAAAAATGAAAGTGTAAATAAAATGAGTATCAAAAAAATTAGCACACTGGTTGCAGCGGGAGTAATCGCCAGATAAAAAAAATGAAAATTATTGTAATATTCAGTGACCGAATGATAGTCCAAAGGAGTTATATTTAGTTAACAATAAAGTTTTCAAACTTAAGAAGTTGGTACGGATCAAATATTATCATTTTCAAGGTAACCCGTTTAATATTAAAACGATAAACGTTCAGCCTCATTATCATCTGCTGGTGGGGGAGGCATTTCGGGGTTCTCTAATCCCTCCATATTGGCAGGTGCATGGTTGCCATCGGTACGTTTGTCAAGCATAATCAGGTTATCACCCACAATCTCAGTGGCAAATTTTTTATGCCCTTCTTTGTCTTCCCAGCTTCTTGTTTTCAGGCGGCCTTCTATATAAACAAGACTTCCTTTATGCAAATATTTTTGAGCCAATTCTGCAAGCCCTCGCCACAGAACTACCGTATGCCATTCTGTTTGAGAAATTAACTTTCCGCTTCTGTCCTTATAAGTCTCTGTGGTAGCCAATGAAAACTTGGCAACTGCAATATTCCCTTCCAGAAACTGTATGTCGGGATCTTTGCCTAAATTTCCGATTAGCATTACCCTATTAACGCCTCTCATAGAATTAAATTTTTATCTTTAATAAGTTTTTGCCTTCAACAAATTTAAAGATACGTAATTTATCTCTCAAAAAAACCACTTAAATCTGCCAAAATTATTATTAGTATTTGTTTTTTACAAGCATTAAAATAATTCATTATAAATATCAGCCAAATAGGTATTAATTAGTTTGGGGAACGGTAAGGAATTAAGGTCTTCCACAGGCACTAACTCATATTTTCCGGCTAATTTTGGTAAAGGTTGCTCTAATCGGATTTTTATAAAATGTGCCTCGATCGTTTGATGGGTTAGTTGTTGTTTATATTTTTTGGAAATATTCATCATCCTAAAATCTCCGATATCCATCTTATCCATAAAAAACTGCCTCCATGCTTCTTCATTTTTACTGATGCCATCTTCTGTTTCCAGTAGTATAAACTCATATAAATTATGCCAGATGTCTTTTTTAGTTCGCTTATTTATATATATTTTTTTATTATATATTATAACTAAATAATTAAAATATCTATGCTGTTTTTGAATACTTTTCTCTTTTACAGGCAGTTCTTTTATCTTGTTTTTTTTGAAGGCAATGCATTTATGCTGTAATAAACAAGCTTTACAATCAGGATTTTGAGGTTTACATACTGTGGCTCCAAAATCCATGATTGCCTGATTAAACGCCCCTGGCTGGCTTTCATCCAGCAGCTCCTGAGCTAAATGATTAAAGAATTTTTTACCTGCTGTACTATCAATAGCTGTTTCGATGCCAAAGAAACGTGCTAAAACCCTGTAAACATTACCATCCACGACTGCATGCGGCAAATTGTATGCAAAAGAAGCAATGGCAGCCGCCGTGTAAGGTCCCACCCCTTTTAATGCCAGCAACTCCTTAAAATTGCCTGGAAATGTGCCATTACGCTCCTCAGCTATAAATTTCGCTGTCGCAATCAGGTTCCGGCATCTGGTATAATACCCTAATCCTTCCCACAGTTTAAAAACCTTCGTTTCCGGAGCGTTGGCCAAATCAGTAATATTGGGGAAATGAGTTAAAAATTTATGATAATACTCCCATCCCTGCTCTACACGGGTCTGTTGGAGAATAATTTCGCTCAACCAGATTTTATAGGGGTCTTTTTGGCCTTTCCAGGGCATTTTACGCATATTATAAGTTGAATTCCAATATATTAATTGCGTTGTAAAAAAGCTGTGCAATATATTTTTTGCCATTAAAAATCGGTTATGAAGAAATTTTTTTTCTTAAAAAAATGTTAAAATTAAAATGATTGAAATGCTTAGTATATATTTGTACTAGAAAACGCTCTAATCGGCGTTGTAAAATTAAGCTAATCAACATTATCCACTATCCCATATATTGAAATCTCCAGCTTTTTGTTGTATATTTCTTTAATGAAATACCATTTTAAAAAAAAATTGTAATATATTATGCGAAAAGCCGATCTTATTCATCGAATCTCTGAGAAAACTGGAATCCAGAAAGTAGACGTTTTGGTGACGTTGGAAACTATGTTTAAAGAAGTAAAATCCTCCCTGGCATCAGGTCAAAACATTTATATACGGGGGTTTGGGAGTTTTATTACCAAAAAACGAGCCGCAAAAATTGGCCGCAATATCAAAAAGAATATAGCGGTAGAAATTCCCGAGCATTTTATTCCGGCCTTCAAGCCTGCTAAAGAGTTTGTACAGGAAGTAAAAAGCAGCAAGTATGCAAAAGAAGGCCCTGCTGAAGAATATGATGAAAATGAAACGTAACTTTGCGTAATAAAATTTTCTTGTGAAAAAACAGATTGTATTGGCATGTGTAGGGATACTGCTCGTGATAACATTATTCCTCTGGGTCCCAACAGCGGCAAAAAGAATTAACAACGATCCGTCTTCTGACAATGACTCTAAAACAATTTCCTCTTTTTCAATAGAAAAGGCAATAAACGCATATAAACCCAACTTAACTCCTTCACAATCTTTTCATTTAGCACAATTAGAGGCAGATATTGCAAATAAAAAGAGCGATATTACTACCATAGTAAAAGCTAATCTAAATTTGGCTAATTTCTGGAAAGATAGTATAAATGGCTTTGAGCCATATGTTTATTATCTTGCCAATGCTGCAAAATTGGAAAATTCAGAAAAAAACCTCACCTTTGCAGCCCAATTGCTACTGGATAATTTACGGGGTGAACAGGATGAGGCAAAATTAAGTTGGGAAACCCGGCTGGCAATTGAACTTTTTGAAAAAGCACTCCAAATAAATCCTGAAGATGATAACCTGAAAATTGGCCTTGGTAGCTGTTATATCTTTGGAAATGGCAGATATGGCGCTCCGGAGGAAGTAATGAAGGGTATTCAACAGGTGTTAAGTGTAGTAAGAAAAGATTCTACCAACATGAAAGCCCAAATGGTGCTGGGTATTGGTGGATTTATCTCAAAACAATACGATAAAGCCATATACAGGCTGAAAAAAGTAGTAACAGCAGAACCCAATAACCTGGAAGCTGTAGCCTTTTTAGCAGATGCTTATGCAGCCAATGGCAATAAAGCCGAAGCAGTTAAATATTATGAGATTAGTAAAAGGCTTTATAACAGCCCGCAATATAGTCGGGAAGTGGATGAACGGATTAAACAATTACAATAAAGCAGACCAGTAAGTTTGCTTTTACCATAAAAATATCACCGGATTTTCCGGAGTTAACAACATTATCAATAATACTAAAAAAGATTAGGTATGCCTTGTGGTAAAAAGAGAAAACGTCATAAAATTGCAACTCATAAGCGTAAAAAACGTTTGAGAAAAAACCGCCATAAAAAGAAATAATTTCTTTTAAAAACCTGATCCAGGCTGCTTTTCAGCCTGGCATCTGTTTAGCATCCAAATTAAAGCTTTTAAAGCTTTACCAAAGCGGCTGTTCGTAGTGCTTTGATTCATTCTTCCACTATGTACAAGTTAAATTAAACAATTACGCTTGACCAAGGAACTTATCATAAATACTACTCCGCAGGGAGTTGAAATTGCCTTGCTGGAAGATAAAAAACTGGTAGAATTACACAGTGAAAAAGCTGATGCTAATTTTGCTGTGGGTGACATATACCTTGGCCGAGTTAAAAAATTAATTCCGGGACTCAATGCTGCCTTTGTCGAAATTGGATTCGAGAAAGATGCTTTTCTTCACTACACCGACTTGAGTCCTTATGTACGCTCTATACTAAAATTTACCAACCAGGGCATTCAGGATAAAAGTGAAACAGGTTTAGACTTTAGTAAATTCGAGGTAGAACCGGAAATCATCAAAACGGGTAAAATAACCGAAGTACTCAACGGAAGGCCTAATATACTGGTTCAGATACTAAAAGAGCCAATTGCTGCCAAAGGCCCCAGATTAAGCTGTGAACTATCACTTCCGGGACGCTTTGTAGTAGTAACGCCCTTTAACGATATCATTGCAGTATCCCGAAAAATTCACTCTGCCGACGAACGCAAAAGGTTACACAAAATCATAGAAGCTATCAAACCCAAAAACCTGGGTGTAATTGTACGTACCGCCGCAGAAGGAAAAAATACAGCAGAACTGCACGAAGATCTGCTCAGCCTGGTTGATACCTGGAAAACAATACAAAAAAACCTCAAAGGAGCTACACCGCCAACCAAAATATTAAGTGAGCAGGGTAAAACCAATAGTATTTTAAGAGATTTATTAAATGAAAGCTTCAACAAAATAGTTGTAAATGACAAAAGTATCTTTAACGATACAAAAAACTATATACAACGAATAGCCCCTGAAAAAGCAGACATCGTATCTTTTTACAACAATACTAACTCACCCATATTTGACAACTTCGGAATTACCAGACAGGTAAAAGCTGCTTTTGGGAAAACAGTTAACCTGCCCAGTGGAGCCTACCTGATAATTGAACATACAGAAGCCTTACACGTAATTGATGTAAACAGCGGCTATAAAAGTGTAGGCAACAACCAGGAACAAAATGCACTGGAAACCAACCTGGAAGCAGCCGAAGAAATTGCCCGTCAGTTAAGACTAAGAGATTTGGGCGGCATTATCGTTGTTGATTTCATTGACATGAAGCTAACAGAAAACAAAAAGAAGTTAGCCGATGCCATGGAAGGATTTATGCGTACCGACAGAGCCAAACATGCCGTGTTGCCCATCAGTAAATTTGGCCTCATGCAAATTACACGCCAGCGCATGAAGCCCGAAATGAATATCAATACCAGCGAAGTATGTCCGAGTTGTAATGGTACAGGCAAAATTTCTTCTACGCTTATTCTTGAAGATGAGATAGAAAAAAACCTCAGCTACCTCATCATGCAAAAACACAAAAAATTAACTATCGAAGTTCATCCTATTTTATACGCCTATCTCACTAAAGGTTTCTTTTCCATAAAACGGAAATGGAACTGGAAATACAATCAAAAAATTAAAATAAAAGCCAACGCAAATTGTCACCTTACCGAATTTCACTTCTTTGATGAAGGTAATGAAGAGATTAAGCTATAGTGTGGTTCAATAGTTCATAGTTAATAGTTCATAGGACCATTGTTAACTCTGACTACACGAATTTCACGAACAAACATAGTTATCGATTGCCCAACAATTGTAATGCTTAATAATTCGGTAGCAAAAAATCAGAACAAATAAAGTAATATATCGCTAGCTAACAATTCGTGTTGTAATAAAATCACCGCAGGCTAACCAAAGAAGATAAGGGATAGCGCAAATTTCTATATCCCATCATATCTACTTTAATGCTTCCTACTGCAATAGGACTTTCCACACGCAACAATAGCCGGTTAGGATCATCACTCAGCCAGGCCGTCATTTTTTCACCACCTTCAAAAATGGTGCCTTTTATTAGCAATGGCCTTATTTTAATGGCATTGAATTTACCATATTTAGTTTTGACTCTCTCTTTACCCATATAACGAATGTAAAGATGGAACACTTCGTCATCTAAAAACATATCAAAAGGTATTTTATCATTTACCTTATAGTTTTCAAATTTTATATTTCGGGCATAATATACTGCACTAACCACATCCTGAATACAACCCGGCACTTTAAACACACCATTGGAACTAACGGCCGTATTAGCTTTCTGATTAAAAGTAACATTGCCATATTTTTTATATCCTCCCTCTTCTACATTACGTACAAATTTATACGGCAATAAAGTAGCCGTATCGGTATAACTTTCATACCTGTCCCTTACTTTAAAAAAATTATCAAAGAAAGAATATGATTTTCCTTCTCCAACAAAATGGTACACAGGTTTGCCATTGAATCTTTCCAAAGTAGTAGTAAAAGTAGCTTCTCCGGCGCCTACGTACATGCCTAAAGTGGTGTAGTAAACTTTCATGGTAACGGTTTCGCCAGCTTTAAAAGCAGTATTACGCATATTACACACATCATCGTAATGAGGTTGAAAACTTAAAATCGTAAACACACCTGACAATAACAGCAGTTTTGTATATTTTACCATATTTATTTAAATATTTTAGTTCTTACAATCAATAGGCTCCCTATTGCCGCCGGTATAAAAAGATTAACGAACCAAATACCAAAAGTAGTGCCTATAATGCCAACAATATTGCTGCTAAACAATGTAAACAATGCAATCGCAAATTTTCCTCGTACACCCAACTCCGTTATAGCAAAGGAAGGTACAATCGCTAACACCCAAAAAAGCACAGTGATGATCCACATACTTTGCCACCAGTCAATTTGAACCTGCAATAGTTGCAACAGCAGAATATATTGCAAAACAAATACCATATATCTTCCCAGAGAAATAATTAATAATCTTAACAGTATTTTAGCACTAAAATGATCTAAAACCTCCAGGTATTTAACATATTTTTTAGCATAAGGGATTTTTTCTACCATGCCTACAATCCAGCTTAATTTGAAAAAAAACAATAAAAAAACAACTGTTATGGATACTGTGAAATATAAAAATATTTTGATCCAAAAAACTGTAAGCCCCATGATCGTACTCTCAGCATGCATCTGCAGTATCAGATACAGCAATCCTCCTGCACCCATGATGAGCGTAATAATCAACTGTGCCATACTGCCTACAATAGACAAAGAAGCAGCTTTGATACGGCTGCCCTCTTTTACAAATAAAATTCTTCCGGCATACTCACCAATACGATTGGGCATATTGATAGATAATGTAACACCACATAATACCGATTGTAAAGCGGTGATAAAGTTCATGGGCTGAACGGCCCTTACCAGCAATTGCCACTTGCGAGCCTCATATCCCCAGTTGACTAACACCAACCCAAGTACTGTCCAAAATCGCCAGGCCCCGGTTCCAAATGGAGCTTTTTTTATCAGTGCAATGGAATCATACAATTGAGGCTGCAACTGCAACTGCTTGTATAATGAATAAAACAGCCAGGCAGCCAGTAGAGGTGCGATGATCCAGTTGATTAATATTTTAATACTTTTGTTCAGAAACACGAATTACCCAAATTATTTTGAATTGCACGAATTAACTTTAATTTTTTTAATGGAAGATACTAATAGCAATTTTTATTTCTATCTGAACCAATTATTCTAATTCGTATAATTTGAGTCAATTAGCGTAATAAGTATTATAAATACTGTGCATTCAAACAACTATACCATTTTAGGCATTGACCCGGGTACCATGATGATGGGCTATGGACTGATACAGGTCAGAGGCAACACTATTTCATTATTGGAAATGGGCGTATTAAAGCCGGGAAAAGTGAAAGACACTTATAAAAAACTACAACTTATTTTTAATACCGTCAGCGGACTGATTACCAAATACCAGCCGGCTGTATTTGCCATTGAAGCACCTTTTTTTGGTAAAAACGTACAAAGTATGCTCAAACTGGGCCGGGCTCAGGGTGTAGCCATCGCCGCCGCTATGCGCCATGGACTGGATGTAACTGAATACTCTCCCAAAAAAGTAAAACAATCCGTAACGGGTAATGGTAATGCCAGTAAAGAGCAGGTAATGAAGATGCTGCAAAAAATTCTGCATTTTACCGATGCCCCTCAGCATTACGATGCTACCGATGCCCTGGCTGTAGCTGTATGCCATTATTTTCAGCAAAAAAGTATATTAAAAGCCGACTCTACCACCAAAAAAGCCAAAAACTGGGCCGATTTTATTGCTCAAAACCCTCAAAAGTTGAGGTAGTTTGGGGTTTGGGGTTTACGGTTTGAAGTTTGTTGTTTGGGGTTGGGGGTTTGTTGTTGGGGGTTATCCTCTTTCTCTCCTTTCCTCTTTTCCTCTTAGCCCTCTTTTTCTCTTTGTCTCTTAGCTATCTTTTCCTCTTAGCTCTCTTGGCTTTAGTACATCATCCATTAAAATTAATTTTTTATTTATATATAATATAATGTTTATTAATTTAAAATAATTATAAATATTAACAAATATTATATTTTTATTAAGTATAAATACCATTTTCTTAAGTAAAAATACTCATTGATTAAATAGCTCCCCCATCCGCTTTTCCGCAATATACTTTTACAGTACAAACAATCTAAACTGCGGAAGCCGAAAAGCAGATCAAAGAGTAGGCAACAATAAAAATTTCCTTAAGCATGAAACAAGTTAAAAAGTTAGAAAGCGTGAAACAATTATTTCAAGAAAACAAAAACTTAAAAGCACTACAAATTCTTGGTGGTGGGCCATTTAATAAAACCAAAACATTTCTTGGACCAACAGGTGCATCAGGTACATTAGATTACGAGGATGATCCAACAAGAATTACACTATAATTTTAGAGCACAAAGTCGAAAGAATAAATTATTCACAACAAATATTACTCATATCAACCAGGCTGTTTCCTTCGAGACAGCCTGATTTTTTTACCACCTCATCCCCGGCCCTTCTCCACTGGTGAGAAGGGGAGTTCTGAAACTGTTGCTAAGAAAATTCTCGGTCAATATTTTAAACGTGTTGGATTTTGGCGAACATGCCAAAAGGTAATTAAGCTGATCTTATTTTTAGATTCAAAATAGCGATAAAACAATACGATATGCTTATTTATCCTTACTCTTCGGTAGCGTTTATCTTTTGCTCCCGGAGGATACGATTTCGGGTATTTTTGTAAACGATCAATTATTTTTTCTGTTTCCTTAACAAATTTGGCTATTTCTTTACTGCTCCAGTTTTCTTCCAAATAATCAATGTTGTTCTTAAAACTTTCAACTGCCTGCCGTGTCCATTTTACTTCAATAGCCATTTTTTATACTTTTTCATAACTTCCGGGTGAGGAATTTCATTACCTTCTGCGGCCTGCTTTAAACCCTGCATTATGGCCCCGGCAGCTTCGCTTTCTACTTCTTCCCACCACAAATCCTCATCGCCGGCAAATGTTTTTACTACAGTCAAAACCGTTTGCTTTTGCTTATAATTAAGTTGAGAAAGATATTCACTTATTTTTTGATCTATGTTTTTTACGGTAGCCATACCTTTGCTGTTTTAACAAATATAAAATAATAAACTTTTCTATACAAATTACCGTTTCTATACAATTTTAGAAAGAAAAGCGTACTTACCACCTCATCCCCGGCCCCTGTCTGACTGATCAAACAGGCAGGCTTCTCCACGAGTGGAGAAGGGGGTAATTTTACAAATGAGCCAGAATTTGTTGCTGGACTTCCTGCAGCTCTTCGGCGCTGAGTTGTAGTTTTTTATTGAGAAAATTGATATCTGCCGTAGTATTAATCGGCAGCAGATGTACATGTGCATGGGGTACTTCCAGCCCAATCACACTCAGGGCACAACGGTTACAGGTAAACGCTTTTTCAATGGCTTTGGCAATGGGCTTAGCAAATAACAGTATTTCAGCTAAATAATCATCCGGTACATCAAAAAATTTGTCTACCTCCATTTTTGGTACTACCAATACATGGCCTTTCACTAATGGGAAAATATCTAAAAAAGCAAAAAACTTTTCATTTTCTGCTATTCTATAAGAGGGTATTTCCCCGGCAATAATTTTTGAGAATAGCGTCATGGTTGCTAGTCGGTTGTCAGTGGTCGGTCGTCCACTCTACACACTAATATTTTCAATTTTAAACTTAATTACCCCGGCAGGTACTTTTACTTCCGTTACATCGCCTACTACCTTGCCCAACAAGCCTTTACCAATAGGTGAGGTTACTGAAATTTTTCCTGATTTTAAATCGGCTTCTTTCTCAGAAACGATCTGATAGGTAACTTGTTTTTTTACATTCAGGTTGGTAACGGTTACTTTGGTAAGAATAGACACCTTGCTGGTATCAATATTGGTTTCGTCCAGTATTCGTGCCGTAGCTATTACTCCTTCCAAATGTTTAATCTTTGCTTCCAGCAGCCCTTGTGCTTCTTTGGCAGCATCATATTCGGCATTTTCTCTTAAATCACCTTTTTCTCTGGCTTCTGCAATGGCCCTACTGGCAGCCGGCCTGTCCACACTTTTCATGGTTTGCAATTCAGCTTTCATTTTTTCAAATGTTTCCTTTGTCACATAATTGGTTCCACTCATATTGAAAATTTTTATGGTTAAAACGAAAAAAAATACAACGCCCCGGCATAAACCAGAGCGTTGTAGAATACAAATTTACGAAAAAATTAAATACCAAGCTTTTCCAGCAGCATCTTGCTCATTTTGTAAAAAGCTTCATGACTGTAACCTGCTATGTGTGAAGTGATTAATACATTGGGTTGATGCAATAAAAAATCCAGCTCCTCCCGCTGTATAGCTGACAAGCGATCCAATTTTTCGTTTTCCAGCACATCCAGTGCCGCACCTGCTAACATATTTTGCTGAAGAGCGTTTATCAAATCACCGGTATGCACAATTTCACCCCGGGAAGTATTGATCAGGTAAGTTTTTTTTTGTAAAGATGAGAAAAACGAATCATTGCATAAATACCTGGTCTCTGTAGTTAATGGTATGTGCAGGCTGATCACTTCAGCCTCTGCGAGTATTGTTTCCAAGTTAACTTCCTGCACTCTATCATTGCCGAAGCCGGTTTTATATTTGTCGTAGGCAAATATTTTTACATCAAAGCCGCTTAGCAGCTTTGCAAAAGCACTGCCGGTATTGCCAAAGCCGATGATGCCTACTGTTTTTCCGCTTAACTCCGTACCCCGATTGTCATCCCGGATCCATTTACCCTGTTGTATTTGCAAATAGCTGGTAGTGATATGGTTTAAAAGATTCAGCAACATGCCCAGTGCATGTTCTGCCACAGCATTTCTATTGCCTTCCGGCGTACTAACGCACCGAATGCCTTTTGCTTCAGCATAACCCGTATCAATGAGTTCCATTCCACTGCCAAGCCTGCCGATCCATTGCAATCTTGCTGCTTTGTCTAATAGTTTTTGATCAATTTGTATACGGGTTGTTACCACCAATCCGACTGCTGACGGAATCATATGCCCTAATTCTTCGTAGGTAATGGAGGGTAAATATTGTACATCATATCCCTTTTGCTGCAAGGTATTCGTTAATACAGGATGGGCGGCAGCTGTGATGATAACTGTTTTTTTATTACTCATGTGTTATTTCTTCCATACACAAGATAATAAAATTAATATGCTGATGTGATAATTTGATAATGTGATGATGTGCTAATGTGCTGATGTGATAATGTGATGATGCGATAACAAAAATGCTAGAATAAATTTAATAATGCTTTTGTCATCCTGAGCGTTAGCGAAGGATCTCCCTTTTAATATTTTTTTAAAAAATTAACTACGATATTATAAGTGATACTACACCGCTAACAAGTTAAGTAATATGTTTAAGCAAAATTTGGGTCTCCACGGGGTCTTTTTTGCAAAAAAGACCCCGTGGGAACAAAAATGAAAATTTTGTGGTCGGTGGTCCAAAAAGCGTGAGGGATTGAATCAAGTACCCCGCAGTGAAGCGCCGAAGGCGGAAAGGGACACGCCCAAATTTCACTGTTCAAATGGCAAAAATTAATAATTATTTTACAAATCTTGTTAGCGGTTTAGTATTAGAGCTATTTATTTCAAAAAAGTATCATTTTTTTCGATTACAATCACAAAAAAACATAATATTTTTCGATTCTA
>CAZPHA010000001.1:0-175601 GCA_964586215.1 uncultured Ferruginibacter sp. | reverse complement strand
ATATTTTTTTGAAATGCAAAAAAAATGTAATTTTAGGAGGACTGAATAGTTACTTATTTTTTAAATAATAAGTAATAACTTCTTTCGACTCAGGATGCACAATAAAATACTCTTTTACACCTACTCTTTCGTAAACATTCCGTTTGGTAATTTTATCATGCTTAACACTGGATGAAGACAATATTTCAATAATGATATCAGGTACTCCCTTTACTTTCTCTTTTTTGATTATTCCGATATTCTTTTTAGCAATAAAAATAATATCGGGTTGAAATACATTATAATCATCTAAAAAAACATCAATGGGCGCTGCCCAACAAATACCTGCATCAACACGGGTGATGTGTTAGTATAAGGCTACTCATAAATCCATGGATATTTTTTGATGAAAAAAAATTGGCGCTGGTGTAATATATAAAACATTCTCCATTACCTCACATAGCAAGCCTTTCGGTAAAATATTGAATAATTCAACCGCTGTACGAGGTATCTTATCTTTTATTTTTATAGGCATATTGTGGTAAAAACTATGATAATAAAGATACGACTTTTATGGGTATTTTCCTAATACCGATCAGCATATCAGCTTATTAGCACATCAGCTCATTACATTATTCAAACAACCAAATTCACACCGTTCATCACTAAATTCAATAAAAGTATTGCCGACAATAGCATCTTACCTATTTTTGCACCTCAATTATTATCACACTATGAATAAAATTAAATTATCTTTCCTTACTCTTCTCATTACAGCCTCAACTACGGCACAGAAGATTGCTTTTACAGAATATGATTTAAAAAACGGTCTCCATGTTATTTTACATCAGGATAAAACGGCCCCGGTGGTAGCCGTATCTGTGATGTACCATGTAGGCAGTAAAGATGAAAACCCCGAGCGTACCGGCTTTGCACACTTTTTTGAACATTTGTTATTCGAAGGCTCCAAAAACATTAAAAGGGGTGAGTTTATGAAAATTGTAAGTGCCAACGGTGGGCAGAATAATGCCAATACTACGCAGGACAGAACATTTTATTACGAAGTGTTTCCCTCCAACCAGTTGGAAACAGGCTTATGGCTGGAAAGTGAAAGAATGCTTCATCCTGTTATCAATGAAATTGGTGTAAAAACACAAAATGAGGTGGTAAAGGAAGAAAGAAGACTTCGGGTAGATAATCAACCCTATGGTAATTTAATTAATGAGGTAATGGGAAGATTATTCATCAAGCATCCTTACAGATGGCCGATTATAGGCTCTATGAAACATTTAGATGCCGCTACGCTAGACGAGTTTAAAGCATTTAATAAAAAATTTTATGTGCCTAATAATGCCGTGCTGGTAATTGCAGGCGATATTGATATTAATAAAACCAAGTCGCTTGTAGAAGCCTATTTTGCTGAGATACCTAAAGGAGATCCTGTTAATAAATCAATGGCTAACGAAGACCCAATCACTATCGAAAAAATTGATACTGCCTACGACAACAATATTCAAATACCTGCCATAATGGTTGCCTATCGTACTCCGGGAATGACGAGCAAGGAATCAATGGCATTAGATTTAGCTGCCTCTGTATTGAGTGAAGGCGCCAGCTCTCGAATGTATAAGAAAATGGTAGATGAGAAAAAAAATGCATTATCGGTAGCATCTTTCAACTATAAGCTGGAAGACTACGGAGCTTATTTAACCTTTGCTTTGCCAAATAATAACACTTCATTAGATACACTTTTGAAAGACATGGATGAGGAAGTTGGAAAACTTACTACACAATTAATTAGTGAAGGCGAATTTAAAAAACTGCAAAACAATTTTGAAACGGAGTATATAGCTAAAAATTCAAAAATGCTGGGCATTGCAGAAAATCTTGCCAAGCAATTTACCTTTTACAAAAATGCAAATCGTATAAACACAGAGCTTGATGATATCAAAAAAATAACACGCCAGGATATTCAAAATGTTGTGAAAAAATATCTAAATAAAAATCAACGGCTGGTATTATTCTATCTACCTAAAAAAAATAAATAATTATTAACGTACTTAATCACCCATATAAACATGAAAAAAATATTTCTTTTCTTTATCACATTATTCACTTTACATCAGACAATGGCTCAGGTAAAGGTTGATCGCTCACACCCTCCTCAACCAGGCCCTGCCCCTGTTATTGCCATTGCCGAACCAACCATTTTCACCTTACCTAACGGCATGACGGTGCTTGTTGTGGAAAACCACAAGTTGCCTAGTGTAAGGGCTTCGCTGTCTATCGATGCAGGCCCCATACAGGAAGGTAAAAAAGCAGGTGTATTACAATTAATGGGAGAAATGCTGGAAGAAGGTACTACTAACATGCCCAAAGCCAGATTTGATGAAGCAGTTGATATGATAGGTGCCAGTGTAAGCATGTCATCCACCGGAGGGTCTGTTTCATCATTAACCCGCTATTTTAATCAGGCATTTATGTTAATGGCAGATGCTGTAAAAAATCCTGCTTTCCCACAAGAATCGCTTGATAAAATAAAATCACAAGAGCTTACAGGATTAAAATCAAGTGAAAGAAACGCCAAAGCTATTGCAGAGAGAGTTGTAAATGCTTTAAACTATGGAAAACAAACGGCTATGGGAGAATTTGTTACGGAAGAATCTATCAAAGGCATTACATTAAACGATATCCGTGAAGCCTATAAAAATTACATTACACCCTCCCGAAGTTATTTAACATTTGTGGGAGATATTAAACCTGCAGAAGCAAAGGAGCTGGTGAACAAAGCTTTTGGCAAATGGTCTGGCAAAAAGTTAGAGCTGTCGACTCCTGCCAACGCCAATAATCCGGACAAAACCGAAATAGATTTTGTAGATGTTCCTACAGCCGTTCAATGTGAATTGTCATTTACTAATCTATTATACAATCCGATGCATCAGCCGGACTACCCCGCTATACTGTTAGCCAACCAGATTTTAGGAGGCGGTGCTGAGAGTAAGCTTTTTATGAACCTTAGAGAAAAGCATGGCTTTACATACGGTAGTTATTCCAGCATTGGTAAAGGGCGTTTTCAAACCATATTGAAAGCAAGCGCAGCTGTACGCAACGATAAAGCTGATAGTGCGGTAGCAGAAATGATGGGTGAACTAAAGAACTTACAAGAAGGAAAAATAAGCCAGGAAGAGTTAAACATGGCGAAAGCTAAATATAATGGAACATTTGCTATCGGCATGGAAGACCCTAACAAAGCTGCTATGTATGCAACCGACATTTTAATTAATAATTTACCAAAAGATTTTTATAAAACTTTCTTACAAAAAATAAATGCTGTCACACTAGCAGATATTCAAAGAGTAGCAGAAAAATATTTTACTTTGAACAATGGCAGGATAATAATGGTAGGCAACGGCGAAAAAATATTACCCAACCTTTTACGCCTGGGTTATCCCATCAAAAAATTTGATAAATATGCCAACCCAATTGTTGAAAAAGTAAACGATGTAGATGTACAACAAACCCCCAAAACTACCGAGGCTGTTTCTGCTTATTCAATTATTGAAAATTATTTAACCTCCATTGGCGGTAAGGAAGAAGTGAAAAAAGTTAATACAATATTAGCCAACTTAACTATAGAAATGATGGGAATGGAATTAAAGGGAACTTCTAAGAAAATGAACCCCAATAAAGAAATTTTTGAAATTCAAATGAATGGAAATGTAGTTAGTAAAGTAGTATTTGATGGCATAAAAGGGTATTCTCAAAACATGGGGAAAAATAAGGATTTTGATACAGACGAAGTAAAAGAACGCCAGGATAATAAAGCTGTTATAAAATACTTGTATTATAATTCAGCTGATTATAAAACAGATTACTTAGGTACCGGAAAAGTAGCAGAAGAAGATGCCTATAAATTAAAAATACTAAAACCAAGCGGTAATTTAACGATTGCATATTTTTCAATTAAAACAGGATTGTTATTAAAAGAAGAAAATACGGTTAAAGTACAGGGTGAAAGTACCAATGAAATTATTGAGTATAGTAATTATAAAAAAGTAGGAAATGTGTTTTTTCCATTTACTATTACCCGTACTATTGGAGAAAGAGATTTTAACATAAAAATAAGCGACATTAAAATTAATACGGAAGTATCCGAAACTGATTTTCAATAACGAGTAATAAATTCTTTTTAAGGCCTGCCCAATAAAAAATAGGCAGGCTTTTTATATTATATAATAAAACATACAAAAAAATAACGAAATAGCCAAATTAAATACCCATTTTAACAAAAATTTTTGTTAAAATGGGCTTAGCTCACTGCGCTGGTTTGTACAAGAATATTTCAGAGTTTTTAGTCGTAACTTTGCAATCCGATATTTGTAAATCATCAATTATTGAATTGGGGAATAACCATATTAGTACTCGTTTTTACTACTTACTTATGCTCTTCGTTTTTTATCGAAAATAGTCAGCCTGATATCAATACCAAAGCAGCATTAGGCAAAAAGTTATTCAACGAAAAAATTTTATCCAAAGATTCGTCAATAAGTTGCTCAAGTTGCCACAAGCCTGAATTCGGCTTTGCCGATACTACCGCTTTTAGCATAGGCATCTATGGTACTCCCACAAAACGCAATACACCTTCCATATTGAATATGAAAAATCGTCCGTATTACTTTTGGGACGGCAGGGCATCGTCTCTGGAAGAACAGGCGCTGATGCCCATCCAAAACCCTGATGAAATGAATTTATCCATTCAAGAAGCTATTGAGCGGCTGAATAAAAGCACTGAATATAAAAATATATTTTTCAAAATTTTTAAAGCAGCTCCCAACGCCAAAAACCTGGCCACTGCACTTTCTGCTTATGAAAAAACATTGGAAACCAGCAATAGCAAATTTGACAGTTGGAGTAATAACATCGGCACGTTGAGTGTACAAGAAGAACGAGGCAGACAAATTTTTATCGGAAGCAAAGCCAAATGCTTTGATTGTCATTTTCAGGAAGATTTTACAGACGATGGCTTTAAAAATGTTGGCTTGTACAATGCAGATAAGCTAAATGACGTTGGAGTGTATGCCCTGACACATAAAAAGGAAGATTTGGGTAAATTTAAAACTCCCGGATTAAGAAATATTGCTATCACCGCACCTTATATGCATAATGGAATGTTTGCAACATTAGAGCAGGTAGTTGATTATTATAACAATCCCTCTCAATTTGTTAAAAATCCCATCAATATTGACCCTGCCCTTAAAAAACCACTTGGGCTGACCACTCGGGAAAAAGCTGATTTAGTAGCCTTTTTAAAAACCCTTACTGATAAAAAATATATTAAAAATTAGCTCTTCTTGCTCATTTACAGGCTTTTATATCTTATATTTTAACAAAAAAAAGTGTCCTTTCATTATTTATAAAAAAATGATTTAATTTTATTTGTTAATAAACAACAATAATTATACAACATGGAATCGACAAAACCGAAGATTTTACTTTGCGAAGATGATACTAACCTTGGCATGGTATTGAAGAATTATTTAGAATTAAATGATTATGACGTTACACTTGAGAGAGATGGCAGGCTAGGCCTTGCAGCTTTCCAAAGGGAAAAATTCGACATCTGCCTGCTGGATGTAATGATGCCTAATATGGATGGCTTTACACTGGCGGAAGAAATAAGAGACATCAATCCTGATGTGCCGCTGTTTTTTCTGAGCGCTAAAACCATGAAAGATGATATCATTCAGGGATATAAATTAGGGGCGGATGATTATATCACCAAACCTTTTGACAGTGAGGTTTTGCTACTTAAAATAAAAGCCATTTTAAAGCGTAATGAAGAAATTCACCGTGATGGGGTAAATGTAGAATATGATTTGGGTAAATATCATTTCAATCCACGTTTAAGAGAACTTTCAGTAGAGGATAAGATTAATACTTTATCTCCTAAGGAAAATGAGCTTTTAAAAATGCTGTGTGAGTATAAAAACGATTTATTATCAAGGGATATCGCATTAAAAAAAATATGGGGCAGCGACACATATTTCAATGGTCGCAGCATGGATGTGTACATTGCCAAGCTACGTAAATATTTAAAAGACGACCCTTCTATTGAAATTGTGAATATTCATGGCAATGGATTCAGGCTGGTAGTGCCGGAGTAAGAGCATTTACTTAAATCTGTATAAAGAATTTTAACTTGAAAAGGTCAGCCGGAAAGACTGGCCTTTTTTCTTAAATTTCAGGCAGGATATATTTGTAAAACTCATTTTTTACTGCCGGATTTTAAAATCTTTTGGATACGTTTTTTACTTTCTACAGCCGTGATTACCCTGGTAGTTCCATTTTTATAATCTACATCCCTTTTATCAAGCTCTAACCGTATATCGGCTGTGTATTCCAACATGGCTTCTTCAATTTCCTGTTCTATCATTGTATTATTTAAAAGTTGGTCACAAAAAATTACTCATTAAACAACAAGTTATCATTACGTCCTCTAAATGCAGATTTTCCCAAATGTTTATACGCTTTTTCAGTAGCTTCCCGGCCCCGGGGTGTACGCATGATAAACCCTTCCTGGATTAAAAAAGGCTCGTACACTTCTTCCAGCGTACCGGTTTCTTCACCCACAGCCGTAGCGATGGTGGTAATGCCTACAGGCCCGCCTTTGAATTTATCAATGATAGTAGATAAAATACGGTTGTCCATTTCATCCAATCCATAAGCATCCACATTAAGCGCTCTCAGCGCATGCTCCGTAATGGCCAAATCAATTACGCCATTGCCAATTACCTGTGCAAAATCTCTTACCCTGCGGAGCAATCCATTGGCTATACGTGGAGTACCTCTGCTCCTTCCGGCAACTTCCGCAGCAGCATCGCTGGTAATTTTAGTGCCTAAAATTTTTGCTGAACGAAGGATGATATTTTTTAGAGTGGTTGCATTATAGTATTCCAACCTGGATTTTATGCCAAACCTGGATAGTAATGGCGCCGTTAACAATCCGCTTCTGGTAGTGGCGCCGATGAGTGTAAAAGGATTTAACTTTAGTTGTACGCTTCTGGCATTAGGGCCGCTATCAATCATAATATCAATACGGTAATCTTCCATGGCAGCATACAAGTATTCTTCTACCACAGTGCTAAGCCGGTGTATTTCGTCAATAAATAGTACATCATGCGGCTCTAAGTTGGTAAGTAAACCAGCAAGGTCTCCGGGCTTCTCTATTACCGGACCACTGGTTTCTTTGATACTTACGCCTAACTCATTGGCCACAATTCTACTCAGTGTAGTTTTCCCCAGTCCCGGAGGGCCGTGAAACAAAATATGATCGAGGGCCTCACCCCTCATTTTGGCCGCTTTGATAAAAATACCAATATTTTCAATAATCTGAGGTTGCCCTGAAAAATCATCAATGGCTGTCGGCCGGATACTATTTTCAAATTCTTTATCAGCAGCGCTTAATTGCTCTCCTCCTGTATTAAGATTGGGATTTGACATACAACTGCAAAATTAATTTATATTTGTTGATACCGATAAGGGTAATGGATAATTATTTAATTGCCTGTCCCGCCTCTGGCGGGAATAATTGACAATTAGTTAATTGATAATAAATTTATATTATTGATTTGCAGGTTTACCAAAATGTACATATCAAAATTTTAACAAATTAACAACATGAAAATAGGAATTTTAGGAAGCGGCATCGTAGGCCAGGTTTTAGCTAAAGGCTTTTTGAATGAAGGCCACGAAGTAACTTTAGGAACAAGGGATACCAACAAAGCAGATGTGGCAAAATTTAAATTAGAAAACCCTTCTATACAAATTGCTGATTTTGCTTCTACTGCGGCTTTTGGTGAAATAATAGTACTGGCAACTAAAGGCTCCGTTACACTCAATGCTATTGAATTGGCAGGACTGGGTCATTTTTCAGGTAAAACAGTGATAGATGCCACCAATCCCATCAGCGACACTGCTCCGGTGAATGGTGTTCTTAATTTTTTCACCAATTACCAAAACTCCCTGATGGAGCAAATTCAGGCTAAACTTCCCGCTGCTAAAGTAGTCAAAGCATTTAGTTGTGTAGGTAACTCTTTCATGTATAAACCCGATTTTAATGGCATTAAACCAACCATGTTTATTTGTGGGAACGATAATGACGCTAAGGAAAAAGTAACTGCAATTTTAGACAGCTTTGGTTGGGAAACAGAAGATATGGGTAAAGCAGAAGCTGCCAGGGCAATCGAGCCTTTATGTATTTTATGGTGTATTCCCGGTCTTATTAATAATCAATGGTCACATGCATTTAAATTGTTGAAACGTTAAGGTGTTAAAATGTTGAGACGTTGAAGTGTAAGCAGACAAAATTTTATTGATTTTTTAATATAGCTTATCAACTAATCAACCATTCAACAATACTACCAACCATTAATAAAACATCGTTTATTTTACGGTGAAAGATGATATATATTTAACAATATGGGCGAAATAAATGTACGATATTGGCTGTGTCAGTTTTTCGGATGGGGATTATTCGGGCTGATCGTCCTTTATTTCAATCTGGTTGTATTCGCCGACCGTTGGATTGAGCAGGGAGGAAAGAAAGAATATTTGATTAGTCTGGCTATTTTTTTGGTTTGTGGTATATTTATCACTCATTTACTGAGAACAGTTATCAAAAGCATCAACTGGCTTAAATTTCCTTTTAATAAAATCGTTGCTGTATTTATTATTTCTGTATTAACAACCAGTATTATCTTTTATTATGGCGCCAATGCGGTTGAACGAAGTAGCGGCTATTCCCATGACAATTATATTAAAATGAAAAGGCTTGAAAAAGCTAAAAAAATGGAATCTGACGCCGACCTGGATAAAACTGATTACTTTGCTAATCATCAGGATACCATATCAGGGAAATACGCTACAGAAATAAAAAAAAGCACTTATTGGTACCGCAATAAAAAAGGGGAATGGACATATCAGGACAGAACAGACCTGTTTGGCATTTATCAAAATTTATTATTGATAGCCCTCTGGATGCTGATATACATGATTTATCATTATGTACAAAAAAACAGAAATGATCAATTAGACAGGTTAAAACTCGAAAGTATGGTAAAGGAGCTGGAGCTTAAAACAATTAAAGCACATATCAATCCACATTTTATTTTTAATTCACTCAATAGTATTCGGGCTTTAGTAGACGAGAATCCGGAAAGAGCCAGAACAGCCATCACTGAATTAAGTAATATTTTAAGAAGCAGCATGCAGTCAGAAAAGGCAGAAACTGTGCCTTTATCCAAAGAATTAAATATTGTAAAAGATTACCTTGCCTTAGAGCAAATGCGTTTTGAAGAACGCTTAAGAATTGAATTGGAAGTAGACGAAGAAGCACTAAATGTATCCGTTCCTCCGATGATGTTGCAAACACTGGTAGAAAATGCGATTAAACATGGCGTTAGCAAAAAAATGGAAGGTGGATTGGTAAGAATTAAGGTAAAAATTAAAGATAGCCAATTGCAGTTGCTGGTACAAAATACAGGACAACTTGCTCAAAAAATCAATACAGAAGGATTTGGAATAAAAAGTACGCAAGACAGGTTACATTTAATGTATCAGGGTAATGCCAGTTTTGAAATACAAAGTATTGCAACAGATATGGTAGAATCGAAAGTAACATTGCCCATTAATTTTAATTAATGTACATTACCATATAAATTTAAAAACTAACCATACACTATGCAAAGAGCTTTAATCATTGATGATGAGCGCCTGGCAAGAGCCGAATTAAAAAAATTATTACAAGATTTTCCCGAAATAGAAGTAATTGGCGAAGCTGCCAACGCCAACGAAGGGCTAGAAAAAATTGAAAGCTTATTCCCGGATATTATTTTTTTGGATATACAAATGCCCGGGAAAACTGGATTTGATATGCTGGCAGAACTTGATAAAGCCCCACATGTAATCTTCATCACTGCATATGATGAATTTGCCCTGAAAGCTTTCGAGGTAAATGCTTTAGATTATCTCATGAAACCGGTTGAACCTAAACGTCTTGCAGATGCCATACAAAAAATTCAAATGGTTGAAGATAAAGAACCCGGTAATTATACCGCTGCAGGTAATAAAAGCATTTTAACGGAACATGATCAGGTATTTGTGAAAGACGGCGACCGCTGCTGGTTTGTAAAATTATCAGACGTACGGCTGTTTGAAAGTGTAGGCAACTATGCTAAAGTATTTTTTGGCGCTAATAAGCCTCTTATCTTAAAATCGCTCAACGCCTTAGAAGAACGATTGGATGAAAAAGTATTTTTTAGGGCCAACCGTAAACATATCATCAATATGAGAATGATTGATAAAATTGAACCTTACTTTAATGGCGGCTTATTGTTGGAATTGCAGGGTGGCGATAAAATAGAAGTCAGCCGCAGGCAGGCTGTAAAATTTAAAGAAATGATGAGCCTGTAATTAATTGCCTTTCTACAATTTATCCAAATATTAACTGATCAGTAACTCATTTAAGCAACTACAATAGTATTTTATCTATAATGCAGTTGTATTTTTGCATCATGAGAAAACTGAATAAATTACTTGCCCATCGTTTCGGACCTTTATTGCTGCTGGCTTTATTAATTTCTACCATTAGCTTTATTACCAGAGTAACGCTGCTGATCAAAAGCTGGCAAAGTGTAGAGTTGGGTTTTTTAAGAATTGTAGGAATTTTTATTATTGGATTACTCTACGATATCGTAGTATCAGGTTTTTTTGCGATACCCCTGGCATTATATATCTGGCTTTTAAAAGATTCCTGGTATCAAAAAAAATGGCATCAGATTCCACTTTTTACGCTCTTCTTCATTTATACCATAATTATTGTTTTCAACGCCGGCGCTGAAATTGTTTTTTGGGATGAATTTAATGTACGGTACAATTTTATTGCTGTTGACTATTTAGTGTATACCAATGAAGTGCTTAATAATATATGGCAGTCTTACAACATTCCCCTAATTGCCGGTTTAGTATTGGCTTTTGCCTTATTCATAACTATATTCATACACCGGTATTTAAAAGCTTCACAACAGGTAAGTATGCGATTTGGAAAACGTAGTCGTTTCTTTTTTATTTTTTTAACCTTACCTGCCGCAGGGTATTTTCTCGTTAACAACCATTACAAAAATTTTAGTAACAACAACTATGTTAATGAGCTAGCCGGAAACGGCATCTACGAATTTGGGGCTGCCTTTTGGAATAATGAACTGGATTATAACCGATTCTATCTTGTAAAAAATGATACTAATAATATACAAATTTTAAGAAAACAATTGCAGGCGCCGAACGCCACCTTTACGAATAAGGGACTAAGTATAGAACGAGTAATAAAAAATGATTCGGCAGAAAAGAAATGGAATATAGTACTCATCAGCGTGGAAAGCCTGAGCGCCGATTATATGAAGCACTTTGGCAACAAAGAGAATATTACACCTTATTTGGATTCACTCATACCCTACAGCTTATTTTTTGAAAACTTATACGCTTCGGGCACCCGTACAGTAAGAGGGTTAGAAGCATTATCATTAGCCATTCCCCCTACACCCGGCCAATCGATTGTACGAAGACCGAATAATGATAATATGTTTACCATAGGCAGTGTGTTAGATAGTAAAGGGTATGATGTACATTATATTTATGGTGGTAATGCGTTTTTCGATAATATGGGTAAATATTTTGGTAGTAATAGCTATAAGGTAATAGACGAAAGAGATATACCTGACAATATGATTCATCATACAACAGCATGGGGTGTGGATGATGAAGCAACTTTTAATTATGCTTTGCAGGAGTGTGATAAAAGCTTTGGCAGTGGTAAGTTATTTTTTAACCATATCATGACAGTTAGCAATCACCGGCCTTACACTTACCCGGAGGGTAGAATAGATATTTCGCCATCTTCTCACACTATCAATGGCGCTGTAAAATATACAGATTATGCTATTGATAAATTTTTAAAAGATGCTCAAGGCAAGCCCTGGTTCAATAATACCTTATTTGTAATTGTTGCTGATCATTGCGCCAGGAGTGCCGGTAAAACCGACTTACCCATCAACAGGTATCATATACCCGGCTTAGTGTACGCCCCACAGTTAGTACCCCCCCGGATTGAGAAAAGATTAACCAGTCAAATCGATTTAGCGCCTACCATCCTCGGAATGCTGAATCTTAATTATACAAGCAGGTTTTTAGGGTATGATATTTTTCGAACAGCGGAGGAAAGATTGTTTATCAGTACTTATCAAAACCTGGGTTATGTAAAAAATAATCAATTGGTCGTCTTATCACCACAGAAGAAGGTTAATGTTTACAATATCAATTTTACTACCGGTGAAGCTACCCCGACAGCGCCAGTGGATAGTTTAGTCAACCAAGCAATTGCCTGGTATCAGGGAGCAAGTTATTTAGTTAAACACCAACAATATAAAAAATGAATGACTATCTATAACTTAGAGCTTAATAATTGACATATCAGCAGAGGCAATTAAAAAAATACACAATATTTGATTTACAATTATATATATAACTAATTAAAATTTATTTAAATATTTATATATATGAATAAAAAAAATACAATAAATTTTGTTAAAAAAATTTGGAAAATCGAATTTAGATGCTATCTTTGACTTGGTTTTTCATAGGATATTGGATTTTAAAGCGGGACTAGATTTCTATCTTGGTCCCTGTTTTTTATATGGCATTTAACATAATTCAATATCTCCTTTATCATCCATTCGTATTTTCTTTTCTGCTAATAAATACTCAATGAGTGTTTTCACTTTATGCCTTTTATATATATGAAAAAAATTTAATATATTATTGAGAGATAAAGATTTTTTTTCCAATATTGTTGTCAGTTCCTGATGCAAAATTTTAAATTCCGCACTACCAACAGGGCGAGCGACTATTTTGTTATTGATACAATTATCACATACACCACAATTTTCAGCCGTAAGATCATTAAAATAACGAGCAATAAAAGTACTTCTGCAAGTTGTCTGTAGTTTTAAATAGTCGATAATAGCAGTTATTCTATTTTCATAGGCCTTTTTTCTTTTCATATAAGCCGTTGTATCCAGATGATAAGCATCCTGATACATCCTGTTTTGCAACAAAGTAAGCTGAGGTTTATCTTTCTGTTGGTTGTAAGCAATAATTCCGAGCTGGTGTAATTGCAGTAATTGCTCTTTAATAGCATCCACTGGCTTTTTTATAAATTTAGCCAACTGACTTTCATGAATTGTACACGGAAAGTCAAAAATGCCTTCATAAGCTCTTAGTAACCCTTTAATTAATTCCTCCAAAAATGGATATTGTTTTTCAAATTCAAATAAATCCTCTTTGGAGGAAGTAAATACAACAGAAGAGGGTTTAAAAAACGACTCGGTATAAGTAAGTATTCCTTCCTGCTCCAGCGCCTTAATGGCATAAGTAGCCGTTAAAATATTCATTTTAAAAGCGACAGCGAAATTTACCATATCAAAATCATAGCTTTTCCCTTCACCATAGCCGGCAGGCGCCTGCAGATGGTTCATCAAAGCTATGTATACATTTTTTATTTCTTCGGCTGACGGAAATTGAATAGTGCTTCGCAATTTTAGATTCGTTAGTTCTGCCTGGTTATACAATGTTACAGTATATGCCTTATTACCGTCTCTACCGGCCCTTCCTGCCTCCTGATAATAGTTTTCAATACAATCCGGCACTTCATAGTGAATAACCAGCCTTACGTCAGGTTTATCAATACCCATACCAAAGGCATTGGTACACGCCATCACTCTGATACCGTTTCTAATCCATTTTTCCTGCTTTCGATTTCTTTCATCAGCCGTAAGGCCGGCATGATAGTAATCGGCATTAATATTTCTGAGTTGCAATAAATCGGCAACAACTTTTGTTTGCTTCCTACTCCTGCAATACACCAATGCTGATCCATTTACACTCTCCAAAATATTGATCAGCTTATTAGGTTTGTCAACAACATTAAAAACGCTATAGGATAAATTAGGCCGTTCAAATGATTGCTGGAAGCGTTTATGCGACACATTAAACTGCAATTTCTCACAAATATCATTTTGCACCGACAAGGTTGCGGAAGCCGTCAATGCAATGACAGGCACTTTGGGCAAATATTCCCTAATAGAGGCTATTTGTAAATAGGGAGGCCGAAAATCATAGCCCCACTGCGAAATACAATGAGCCTCATCTACTGCAATAAAATTAATAGGTAACGATGACAGGTATTCTAAAAATAGTTTCGTTTGCAACCTTTCAGGAGAAACATATAAAAATTTGTAATGCCCATAAGATGCATTTTGTAAAATTTTTTTTACCTCGATAAAACTCATTCCTGAAAAAAGTGACAATGCCGGTATACCTCTTTTCTGCAGGTTTTGTACCTGATCTTTCATCAGTGCAATCAAAGGACTTATTACCAAACACATACCATCCGTAGCCAGGGCGGGTACCTGAAAGCAAATAGATTTTCCACCTCCGGTGGGAAGGATGGCCAATACATCATTACCTGACAAAAGTGTATGAATGATATCCTCCTGAAGTGGCCGGAAGCGATCGTATCCCCAATATTGTTTTAGTATTGTATCTACTGAAGCCAAGTTACAAAGGGCGTATTAATATTAAATCTAATTCTTTAATTTTTTTAAAATCCTTATCCGCAGTCAATAGTGGGAAATTAAGATAGATTGAAGTTGCAGCTATAATTGCATCCGGTATTTTAAGTACATAACTTTGCTTCAAATGGATAGCCAACCGCTTGATATTCTCAGAAAGGTTAACGATGGTACAATTCTGAATAATTGCACTTCGATATTTAAACTGCAACTCAGTCATACCTTTATTACCTAGTAACTCAATTTCGGTTATTTCAGAAATGAAAAATTCATCCTCCAGATAATCTGCCAAACTTGCATTGCCAGCAATAATATACAATAATACATTTGTATCAGCTAAATATCTATTGCCATTCATTTCTTACTTTTTTTTGAAATTGAAGGCCGTCTACCTCTTTCTTATTAGCGCCAAATAGTTGAGCGATAGATTTTTGCTGCTTAATAGTAGCTTTCTTAGTAATTGACTTTGCAGAAATTTTACGTGTTTTTCCCGTTTTAGCTGTTGTTATCATTTCATAACTTTTATCAAATATAATACTTTTAAGCCACTTTTTTATACTTCAGCCTGATAGAATTAATTGCCAGTACTACATCGCTAAAACCCATTGCCAGAGCTGCTATTCCGGGATGTAAATAACCCATGGCAGCAATGGGTATTGCAACAATATTATAGATAAACGCCCAAAAAAGATTCTGTTTAATGGTAATAAAGGTATGCTTCCCCAAACCCAAAGCCAATGGCAAATGTTGTATCCCTTTATTCATCAGTACTACCTGTGCACTTTGCATGGCTATTTGCGTAGCCTCACTCATGGATATCCCAATGGTGGCCTTTGCTAAGGCAGGGGCATCATTTATTCCGTCTCCCACCATGGCTACAGGCGCTTTTTTATTGAACTGTTCAATAATTGTAAGCTTTTCTTCCGGAGATTTTTCAGCCATCACTTCATTTATACCAACCAGTTCGGCTATCTTTTGCGTTCTTTCTTTACTGTCGCCGCTTAGTACAATTGTCCGAATATTTTTTGAATGGAAATATTTTACCACTTCTACTGCTTCACTTCTTATTTCATCCTCCATGTCCAGCCAGCCAACCAAATGATTATTTTTTAGTAAATAGGCTGAGTGAGAGGAATCTTTAGTTTGCAATGCGGCAATTTTATGGGATCCCAGATAATAAGTATTTCCATCATTATCTTCTGCTATTATTCCAAACCCTTTTACTTCGTTAATCTTTTTCCAGGGTATTATATTTGTTGTTTTCCATTCATTACTAATCGCCTTTGCAATCGGATGATTGGAATATTTTTCCATAGAACAAACAATTTTTTTAAAATCTTCATCGGTCATCATTTTATCAAGCACTTTCCAGTCATTAACCGATAACTTTCCTTTTGTAAGCGTCCCTGTTTTATCAAAAACTACCGTCTGAATATTTTTAAATAATTCCAGACTTTTAGCATTGCGAAAAAGTATACCATTTTTTGCCGCTCTACCTAATCCAACTGCAATAGCAGCTGGCGTAGCCAATCCCATAGCACAGGGACAACTAATCACTAATACAGCAATGCTCCTCATGATAGAATGTGTAATATTAATACTAAGTAAAAAATAATTGAGCATGAAAGTAAGCACACTAATTCCTATCACTGTCGGAACAAAAACAGCACTTATTTTATCGGCCAGCTGTTGTATTGGGGGCTTCTCAGCCTGAGCATCTTTCACCATTTGCAAAATATTGCTCAACACTGTATCCCGGCCAACAGCCGTAACCTGTGCTTTAATTGTACCATCCATTAATAAACTTCCGCCAATGAGGATGTCTTTTTTTTGTTTAAAAACCGGCTTACTCTCTCCGGTAAGCAGTGATTCGTTTACGTGGGCATCACCCCATAATATTTTACAATCTGAGGGCACCTGCTCTCCACTTTTAATTAGTATCAAATCGCCAACATGAAGTTGCGTATTCTCAACGGGAAATATAAGTTCCTGATGATGTTCATCAAAAGCAATCATATTGGCCATTACCTTCTGCTGGCGTGTTAAGTTTTTTAATTCCTTTTGTGTAACCGTTACGGATCTGTTCTCAATCCATTCACCTAAAAATACAAGGGTTATAATGGTAGCAGCCGTTTCATAATAAATATAGTTAGGCCCTAAATTGGCAATAGTACCGATCAAGCTGTAAACAAATGCTGCAGTAGCGCCTATGGCTATTAACACATTCATATTCGGTATTCCCCTACGCAGGCTTTTAATTGCGCTTTTACCAAAATAAGACATACCCACTGCATATACCGGAATACAAATACCAAATTGTATCCATGGATTCATTAAAAAATGTATATGCCAGGGCAGCATATGAAGAGATAGTACCAGCGTAAAAGGAAGGCAGAATAAAAATCGCTGCAGATGGTTGGAAAAAAGTATTTTACGGTGGTCGGTGTTCGCTGGCCGGTGGTCAATTACTACTTTATAGCCCAGGTCGTTTATTCCTTTTGCAAGAATTTCTTTAGTCCCGTTTTCGTTCCATTCAAAGCTGACATTTCCTCCGATAAAGTCAACTTTTACCTGTTTTGCCCCTTGTTTTTGCAAAAATTTATCAATGGTCATCGCACAATTAGTGCATGTCATTCCTTCTATTTGCCATTCAATTTTTTCCATACTACAAAATTATTATTTGATAAAATGAATCAATTACTACAACAGAAAAATATATTTGCAACATGGAGGTAATTTATACACTGGAAGATATTACGCTAGCAGCCGAAAAACTGATAGAACAACTTCTGAATACCGATATAAAAGCAATAGCTTTTAAAGGTGAGATGGGGGCCGGCAAAACCACACTCATTAAAACAATTTGCCAAAAAATGGGCGTTTCCAGTACCATTTCCAGCCCTACTTTTTCAATTATTAATGAATATACCACTTCCGATGGACATACCATTTTTCACATGGACCTGTACCGTGTTAAAGACGAAGAAGAGGCCATTGCGGCAGGTGTGGAAGATTGCCTGTATTCCGGCAGTTTATGCCTGGTTGAGTGGCCCGATAAAATTCTCCATTTACTACCTGCCAATACTTTAAAAGTAAAAATTGCATCCATCGATAGCTTTACCCGAAAAATAACTATTCCGTAGAAAAAGCAATGTTTTCTTTATACTTTTATTTTCATTTTCCGAATACTTCCAATTAAAATTTGTAATTTGGGAGATCAATTTTTTACCTGTATGGCAACATCAAAACCTATTGTAAGCGGTGTATTCAATTATGAAACTTTAGAAGAAACGCTTGACATTAAACCAAAAGGAGCTGAACTATATATCGGACTTCCCAAAGAAACTTCATTCAGTGAAAATAGAGTGGCGCTTGGCCCTGAAGCGGTAGGCGTAATGGTTGCCAACGGCCACAGAGTAATTGTAGAAACCAAGGCCGGAAACGGCGCCAGCTATACCGATAAGGATTACAGCGATGCCGGAGCAAAAATAGCCTACAGTAAAGAAGAGGTTTTCCAATGCGATGTACTTGTGAAAAGCGCCCCGGTTAGCGACGATGAATGTAATCTTTTAAAAGCCAACCAATACATCATTTCTCCGATCCACTTAGCCGTTATGAAGAGAGAGATATTACAAAAAATGATGGATAAAAAGATTACGGCATTAAGTTTTGAAAACCTCAAAGATGATAGCGGCCACAATCCCATTGTACGCAGTATGAGCGAAATAGCCGGTAGTGCTGTAATGCTTATTGCCGGACAATATTTAAGCAAAGCCAATAATGGGAAAGGCGTACTGGTAGGCGGCATCAGCGGCATTCCGCCCACCAAAGTAATCATTATAGGCGCCGGTATCGTAGGCGAATATGCTGCCCGGACAGCTCTGGCTATGGGTGCCAGTGTAAAAATATTTGATAATAGTATTTACCGCTTAAAAAGGCTGCAAAACAATATTGGTGTGAGAATGTGGACATCGGTGATGGAGCCAAAAATTTTAGCCAAACAGTTAAAAACCTGCGATGTAGCTGTAGGCGCCCTCAGCAGTAACGGTGGTAGAACACCCATCGTAGTTACGGAAGAAATGGTAAGCAATATGAGGCCCGGTAGTGTAATCGTAGACGTTAGTATCGATCGGGGCGGATGTTTTGAAACCAGCGAAGTAACCACTCATGAAGCCCCTGTATTTAAAAAGTATGATGTCATCCATTACTGTGTACCCAATATTCCCAGTGGCTTTGCCCGTACGGCATCGCAGGCTATCAGCAATGTGTTGATGCCATTACTTTTGGAAACTGCCGAAGATGGCGGTATTGAAAATGTAATATGGCATAAAATCAATATCCGAAGCGGGATTTATATGTTTAAAGGCTGCCTTACCAACTTTTACTTAAGTGAAAGATTTGATTTAAAATATACCGATTTGAATTTACTCATTGCCAGTAAAAGATAATAATTTTGATTTAAAATATACCGATTTGAATTTACTCATTGCCAGTAAAAGATAATAATTTGGATACCAGCATTTGTTCCCTGATTGAGCATTGTTGCGTCGCATTACGTTCATCGGCAGTACTACTATTGAGCTTTTATCAAAGTGGTTTTTAGAGGTCGACCACCTTTGAAAGGTGGTCGACCTTACCTTTACAACAATGACTAAATATCCGGCACTACCCGAAGCTGGAAGGTCGTAAATGAGCTATTGAAACTTATGAAGTAAATAATACCGATTATAAATATAAAATGGTTTAAAATGCTGCCCAAAATTATGCCGATGAAGTGATCTAACCTAGGGTGTTCCTGAAATATCAAAAGGCATTTATTACACGAATTTTGCAAGCATATCGTACTTATTTCTGATGTATTTGGCATTTAAAAATACAAATTATTAAAAAAGATAGTGCCTCATTTTGAATACTTTTTTAAAAAAATTCGGAAAATAAGGGGATAAAAATTGTAGAAAAAATAATAGAAAACAAGGTTTCTAATTTTCGGGGAGACCCTAACCTAAGGCTAGACGATTATCTACTAAGAACTGGAACCGGGATCAGACTAAAAAATAAATGTAAATGGTATAACTATTTTTCTGATTTTTTACCCATTTTATTTTAGGCGAGCCTAATTTTAATCACAAAATCACAGGTATGAACCTCGGGCAAGCCCCGAACCCTTTTTCCGCAGCAAGCTGCGGGGTATTATACCTTCCGCCTTCGGTCCGCCTAAGGCGAGATTCGACTTACAATTTTTGCTGCTTCGCCTTCGGCGAATTGCAAAAATTGAGTCTCACTAATAAAGTAACATCAGAAAATCATGGATTCAAAAAAAGTCAAGTGTAGACATCAGCCTGGAAAGGCGCTTTAGCCATTTATATCCCATAACAAGTATAATGATTAAAAATAAACTCCTCAGCATTTAGGCAAGCCTAATTTTTAATGCCTTTATAATTACCAATCGCAATAACCTGAGTGCAAAATTTATATTCCTGTTCATCATTACTACTAACAATGACCAGCTTATCACCTGCATATTGCTGAACAAGATGATGATACAGTGTAATTCCCTCTGCATCCAGATTAGTAGTAGGTTCATCTAATAATAAAACAGTTGTATCGCTAAAAAATGCCTGTGCCAGTTTTAAACGCTGTTTCATACCACTACTAAAATAGCGTATCTGCTTACCGGCCGATTTTTCTAAACCAACAATTTTTAGTATCTTTGCAGTAGGTTCGGTTAGTTTTTTAAATCCGGCATGAAATTGCAGCATCTCCAAAGCCGTCATTTCTTCTATCAATTCTAAATAAGGCGCTACTATAGAAACATTTTTATAAAAATTCTCATTTTTAATTTCTAATGCTTCATTTTTAATTCCAATAGTACCTTCAGAATGTAAAACGGCCCCGGCAATTACTTGTAGCAGTGTGGACTTACCTGAGCCATTGGCGCCGGTAATGGCATAGCTATTACCCAAGATAAATTGATAATCCACATGGCGAAATATCCATTCCCGATTGTATCGCTTGCCTATATTGTTGAGTGTTATTTGCATGTTATGCTACGTTCCCTGTCCGAAGGATTAGCCTTCGGACAGGGCCAATTGTGATCGCTTTCTTTTCAATTGCCCCGGCCTTTAGGCCGGGGAATATAATATTATCTCATAAAGGTGTCTTTAGCCACCTGCTTTTATCAATAAATATGGCTAAAGCCATCATTGATTATATTATCTAATCCCTGCCCTAAAGGGCAGGGCTATGTTTCGAACACATCAAAGAATTAATAACCCGGCATATCCTGTTGATGCTTAGCTTTATTCCCAGCTTTTATAGATATCCAAAAACTTAATGCTATTGATAATAAAGCTATACCAATTGCCGCCCAATTATCAAGAGTTCTAAGAAGCCCTAAGCCTACATGATCTACTGCAAAGCAACCTATTAGACCAGTAATTAAAGGAATAAGCGAATTAAATAAATAATTTGAATAAGGCTTTTTAA
The DNA here is from genome assembly GCA_964586215.1 of uncultured Ferruginibacter sp. Classification (GTDB taxonomy): domain Bacteria; phylum Bacteroidota; class Bacteroidia; order Chitinophagales; family Chitinophagaceae; genus Ferruginibacter. The sequence goes on along the minus strand of CAZPHA010000001.1, from coordinate 154,455 downwards.
TTTTTCTATTTTTTATCAAAGTTATTATAACAATAGCCAGCATTACCAAAATTGATACGGCAACTAACCCTGCAAAAATTAAAGCAGCCAATATTCCATCACAACATATCATGATTATTAATTTTATAATAAAGATGCATTATTGCACTTGATTACATATTCCTCCGATACTGCCCGCCCACTTCATACAAAGCAGTTGTAATTTGTCCTAAAGTACAGTGCTTCACCGTTTCCATCAGCTCTTCAAACAAATTGCCATTCTGAATAACCACCTGTTTTAAACGATCCAGCATATGTTGGCTTTTACCAGCATGTCTATTTTTGAAGGCTTGTAATGCATTGATCTGTTGCTTCTTTTCCTCTTCCGTACTGCGGATCACCTCTTGTGGAATGATAGTAGGGCTGCCCTTTTTATTTAGAAAAGTATTTACTCCTACAATTGGATATTCACCTGTATGTTTCAAGGTTTCATAGTACAGGCTTTCTTCCTGAATTTTATTGCGCTGGTACATTCTCTCCATGGCGCCTAACACTCCGCCTCTTTCCGTAATCCTGTTAAATTCGGTCATAACAGCCTCTTCTACCAAATCAGTCAATTCTTCAATTAAAAAACTTCCCTGATTAGGGTTCTCATTTTTAGCCGTGCCTAATTCTCTGTTAATAATCAGTTGAATCGCCATGGCTCTGCGAACACTTTCTTCCGTAGGAGTGGTAATAGCTTCATCATATGCATTGGTATGTAGTGAATTACAGTTATCATAAATAGCATACAATGCCTGTAAGGTAGTACGGATATCGTTAAAATCAATTTCCTGTGCATGCAGGCTCCTACCGCTGGTTTGAATATGGTATTTTAACTTCTGACTGCGATCATTGCCTTTGTACTTATATTTCATGGCCTTTGCCCAGATGCGGCGAGCCACTCTGCCTATCACACTATATTCCGGATCCATCCCGTTGCTGAAAAAGAAAGAAAGGTTGGGTGCAAAATCATCGATGTGCATACCACGACTTAAATAATACTCCACATAAGTAAACCCGTTGGAAAGCGTGAAAGCCAGCTGTGTAATAGGGTTAGCGCCAGCTTCTGCAATATGGTAACCGCTGATACTTACACTGTAAAAATTTTGTACATTATTTTTGATAAAATATTCCTGCACATCTCCCATTAATTTGAGCGCAAATTCAGTACTGAAAATACAGGTATTCTGCGCCTGATCTTCTTTTAAAATATCTGCCTGCACTGTTCCTCTCACTGTTGCAAGGGCCTTCGCTTTTATTTGTTGATATATTTCTGCAGGAAGCACTTCATCTCCACCCAAACCCAACAGACGTAATCCAAGACCATCGTTTCCTTCTGGCAAGACCCCTTCCAATTTACCATCCAATGGAGAAACCTTATTTCCATCTATACCCACATATTTAGGCAATTCATCAATATTATACTTTGATTGAATAACTGCGTTTACCTGTTCCCGTAAGTCATGCTCAAGAATATATTTTTCACATTGCTGATCAATGGCTGCATTCATAAAAAATGCCAGCAACATAGGCGCTGGACCGTTGATGGTCATACTAACAGAAGTCTTCGGATCACACAAATCAAAGCCACTATATAATTTTTTAGCATCATCAACCGTAGCAATACTTACACCACTATTGCCTACTTTACCATAAATATCAGGCCTGTAATCCGGATCTTCACCATATAAGGTTACACTGTCAAAGGCGGTACTCAGACGTTTTGCCGGCTGCCCCAGGCTCACATAATGAAAACGTTTATTGGTTCTTTCCGGCCCACCTTCACCTGCAAACATACGGGTAGGGTCTTCGCCTTCTCTTTTCAAGGGAAATACACCAGCCGTGTAAGGAAACTCTCCCGGTACATTTTCCTGCAATTGCCATTTGAGAATATCACCCCAATCTTTATATTTAGGCAAAAGCACTTTTCGAATAGTCGTACCCGATAGACTTTTATAAGTTAATGGTTGTTTAATGATTTTGTCTCTTACCTTAAATTCGTAGTTATCTTGTTGATATTTCTCCAATTTCTGATTCCAGTGTTTGATTAACTCTTTACACTCTGGATGCCATTGACTTTCTAACTTCATATTCACACTCTCCAAATCATATAGATCGCCTAAAAATTCTCCACCCAACATATTTAGCACACCATTTATCTGATACAATTTACTAGCAATATCAGATTGCTCTTCTACCCATTCATTATAAGATTTTACTACTTCTGCAATTTCAGACAGGTAGCGTACCCGATTGGGTGGTATGATGGTTGAATTATTTTTCGTATCTTTGTTATGTGGATGATGCTGAATGTCACCATCAAATCGGACCTCTGTTTTTGCAGCAATTTTTTCCATCAATCTTTCAAACAATTCATTTACCCCAACATCATTAAATTGCGAAGCAATGGTACCTATTACCGGCAGCTCTTCATCATTTGCATTCCACAAGCCGTGATTACGTTTATATTGTTTTCTTACATCATGCAAAGCATCTAAAGCGCCAGCTTTATCAAATTTGTTTATACATACCACATCAGCATAATCGAGCATGTTAATTTTTTCCAATTGGGAAGGAGCCCCATATTCCGGGGTCATTACATACATACTTACATCTACAAAATCCAATATACTGGCATCACTCTGGCCTACACCGGCGCTTTCTAAAATAATTAAATCAAAACCGGCTGCCTTACAAATATCTATCGCCTGTTGAGCATATTGGCTCAAAGCTTTATCACTTTCCCTGGTAGCCAGGCTACGCATATAAGCCCGGGGAGAAGAGATAGCATTCATACGAATCCGGTCGCCCAATAAGGCTCCTCCGGTTTTTTTCTTGGAAGGATCAACAGAAATAACAGCAATGGTTTTATCAGCATACGTATTTAAAAATCTTCGTACAAGCTCATCCGTTACAGAAGACTTGCCGGCGCCACCGGTACCCGTAATACCTAAAACAGGAATTTTCTCCGGAGCAACGGAGGATTTCTTAAGCTTTTCCACCAACGCCAAAAAATCTTCTCCATTTTCTGCTTTTGTAATGGCCTTTGCAATAGTGATGATATCTTTATACTCACCTAAAATACCAGCGTTCTTTTGTCCACTCGTATTTTTTAAATCCCCATTAGCTGGTACACTTTTTTGTATTAAATCTTCAATCATACCCTCTAATCCCATTTTTCTTCCATCATCCGGACTGTAAATTTTTGTAATCCCATAGTTGTGTAACTCCTCAATTTCATTAGGTAAAATGGTACCTCCACCGCCGCCAAAAATTTTGATATGATCACATCCATTTTCATGAAGCAAATCTTTCATATACTTAAAAAACTCTACATGCCCTCCCTGATAACTGGTGATGGCAATACTATGGGCATCTTCTTCAATCGCACACTCTACAATCTCTGCAACACTTCTATTATGGCCCAGGTGTATTATTTCGGCGCCTTTTGCCTGCATAATTCTACGCATAATATTAATAGCGGCATCATGCCCGTCAAATAAACTGGCAGCAGTTACAATTCGTACTTTTGGTTGTGGAATATTACTCATAAGATTGTTTTCAAACAATAATGATGCGAAATTACAAACTAGTTTGCGTTAAACTTAATTTACAAGTCTTTTTATATAGAAATTACACAAAAGAGAAAAAATTACACGAATTAACCAGACCGCTAACTTTGAGAATTGAACATTGATCATTGAGAGTTGAAAATTTAATCATCAACCAAGCTTATACTTTATCATGCTCATCTCATTTTAAAAGTAAGTGCTGCAAAATCATCAATAGATAAGGCTTCGGGGCGTTTATTAAATATTTCATCTTTTAATACTTCTGGAGAAAATAAGCTTTTTACCGCATTACGCATGGTTTTTCGGCGCTGGGTAAATGCTGTCTTCACAAGTGTACGATAATATTTTTCACTTCTTACGGGTAATTCAACCTTTCTGCGCTTTAATTTGATAACACCGCTTTGAACTTTTGGAGGAGGTGTAAAACAGCTTTTGTCCACATCAAATAAATACTCTACAGTATAGTAAGCTTGTATTAAAGCACTTATCACACCATAAGTCTTACTGCCTTCCCTGGCAGCAACCCTTTCGGCCACTTCTTTTTGAAACATACCAATGATGCAAGGCACCTCATCTTTCCAATCTAAAACTTTGAATAGTATTTGCGAAGAAATATTATATGGAAAATTACCAATAACAACGAAAGGCTGATCAAAAGGGTTATCGATATCTAAAAAATTTTCATGAATCAATTTATCCTTTAAATGAGAAAATTGTTTAAGTAAATAATCTACTTTCTCTGCATCTACCTCTACCGCCTTAAAATGAATATTGGGTAGTGACAACAATTTTTTTGTGAGGGCACCGGCTCCGGGACCTACTTCCAATAAATGGGTAAAACTTTCCTGCTCTAAGGCATTAATAATTTTGCGAATGATGTTTTCATCCTTTAAAAAGTGCTGTCCCAGTGATTTTTTCAGTGTGTACATTATGATTACAAAAATAGGCTTAATGTTGTACTTTTACGTTTCAATTACACGATTATGAATGTACAACCTAATAAGCCGGTTATCGGATTTACCTGTGGTGATATAAATGGAATCGGCATTGAATTAATTATTAAAACCTTAGAAGATCATAGAATATTAGAGATATGTACCCCTGTTATTTTCGCCAGCAATAAGGTAATTAATTTTTACAAAAAAATGCTACCGGAGAGTAATTTTACCTATACCAGTATTAAGGATAGCAGCAAAATCAATCATAAGCAAATTAATGTTTTCAACTGCTGGGAAGATGAAGTGAATATTACACCCGGCCAATTAACCGAAATTGGAGGAAAATATGCTATAAAGAGTCTTGTTACAGCCGCTACAGCCTTAAAAGAAGGCAAGATCAACGGACTTGTTACAGCGCCTATCCACAAAAAAAATACGCAATCTGCTGATTTTAATTTTACCGGACATACTCCTTATTTGAAACACTTGTTTCAAGCAACCGATGTAGTGATGTTTATGGTTGCAGAGAATATTAAAGTAGCCTTGCTGACAGAACATGTGCCATTAAATGAAGTGGCTCAATATATCACGAAGGAAAATATTGTAAAAAAATTAGCGCTCATAAACCAAAGCCTTAAAAAAGATTTCTTAATTGATAAACCCAAAATTGCTGTGCTGGGATTAAATCCTCATGCCGGTGATGAAGGGTTGATAGGAAAAGAGGAAGAAGAAATTATTAAACCGGCTATTAAAGATGCCAAATACAAGGATATTTTTTGCTTCGGGCCTTATAGCGCCGATGCTTTCTTTGCCAGAGGTCACCATGAAAAGTTTGATGCCGTACTGGCCATGTACCACGATCAGGGCCTGATACCCTTCAAATCATTAGCCATTGGCGAAGGAGTAAACTTTACCGCTGGCATTAGTGGCATACGTACTTCTCCTGACCACGGCGTGGCTTTTGATATTGCAGGCAAAGGCAAAGCCGATGAATCTTCTTTTAGAGCAGCAATTTTTAAGTGCATAGACATTTTTAATAATATACATGAATTTGAAAATCAGCATAAAAATCCTCTAAAAAAGATGAGTGCGGCTGTTGTTGCCAATGCTGTAGATGAAAAAATTACACAATTACCTGAACAGTAAATTAGTTTAATATATAAGTAATTTATTGTAAATCATTTATATATAATTATATTATTTGTTAGGGTATTCCTGAAATATCTAAATGCCTTTTATTACACGAATTTCAGGCGAATTACACGAATTTTACAAGTATATTGTACCTATTTTGATGAATTTGACATTTTATAATAAAAATTATTAAAAAAAATTATACCTCATTTTGAATACTTTTTAAAAAAAATCGAAAAATAGGGGATAAAAATTGCAGAAAAAATAATATGGAAGTCGGTTTCACATTTTCAGGGAGACCCTTGTTATATCACTTGGACGTGTTTCTCCCTGTCTTCCCCGGCCTGAAGGCAGGGAAAGGTCAGCAAGGTCAGGCTATACGGTGTAAGACTGCCCCTCACCTATACGGTGTCAGACGGAGACCGTCCATTACATTATCAGACGGAGACCGTCAGACAATGTAATGGATATTTAGGGCCTCTTTTCCTTCCTCACCTTATCCCAATATTTTTTGGCTACCAGCAGCATTCCAAAACTTTCACCATCTTCCTTGCCTAAGTGTTTGTGATGCATTTTATGAGCCCAGCGTATAGCACGTATATACGTATTATTACTTCTGGTAAACCATTTAAACCGTTGATGTATAATAACTTCATGAACCAGAAAGTAGGCAAAGCCATATAAAGCAATACCGAATCCGATGGCTGCCACCCAATAAACCTGATGCTGTAACCCTAACATAATGCACAACCAGCTTGGAATAGCAAAAATTAAAAAAAAGGCATCATTCTTTTCAAAAAAGCCTGGCCGCTTTTGATGGTGGTCTTCATGCAAATACCATAAAAAGCCATGCATCACATACCGGTGGGTTAGCCATGTAACTCCTTCCATAGCCATGAAAGTAGCAATCACCACTATAATAAATAAAAGCACATTCACCTTATAAAAAATTAGTCAAGTAATACTCTTAGCAATAAAAAAAACATCATTTGTATCAACAACAAATGTACTGCGAATTTGTTGCTTTTATGGAACGAGCTGTTGTTAAAAACGTATAAAAGCAGCACGCTGATTATGAACCAACAGGCATAATTGAAAAATGGAACGGCGCCACTTCCTTTCCAATACCAATAACCCAATTTTACTGCTACCGGCTCCATAATCCAGTCGAAAAAAACTGCCACTGTAGCCCCGTCAAAAATAATAGACAAAGATTTATAGTTGCTCAAATTATTCGCTGAGTCATTCATTACCGCACTACCCAACTTACGCAGCAAAGTATGCATAAACATTCCGCAACAATACACAATAATAAACCAATTGATACCAATAATTAGCGGAACGGATTTTACCTGCACTCCCAATGTACTTCCATAACGATAATCTCCAAATAGTAACCCTGTATGAACACCCACCACTTCTACCAAAATACCCGCTATTACACAAATCAATATAAACAGATAAAAAGCAACATTTTTATCTTGCTGTGTCCACACTACCAGGGTGAACATTAATAATAAATTATAAGGAGTGGCTTGTATAAAAAACTGCCTGTCAAAATATAAAATCCCTACTAACCCAATAGCATGAAACAATATCGCTATTGCAGTAGCAATACTATTCTTTGAAATATGACGTTGTTGGTCATTCAATTTTTCTAATTTTTATTATCCTGAGCAATTAACTCACTTACAATTTTAGCGCTTTTCAAACAAAGTGGAATACCACCTCCGGGATGTACACTTCCTCCGCAAAAAAATAACCCTTTTGTTTCCTTAGAAAAATTAGGGTGCCTTAAAAAGGCAGCCATCTTCGAATTAGAGCTGGTACCGTACAAAGCTCCCTGGTAAGAAGCTGTTTGTTCCTCAATACCAGTAGGATCCAGTGTTGCCTCTACCTGTATCAGGGGCTCAATATCGATATGCAGAATATTTCGTAACTTTGCAATTATAAACCCTTTGGCTTCCTGCTGTAATAACTTCCAGTTTTGTCCTTTATCAGCCGGCACGTTAATCATTACAAACCAATTTTCTGCCCCTGCAGGTGCATGGTTGCTATCCATTTTTGAGGTAATATTGATATAAATAGTAGGGTCGTGATATAATTTAGCTTTGTTAAAAATGTGATCAAATTCAGCCTGGTAGTCTTTTGAAAAAAAGATATTATGCAATTGTAATTGAGGAAAGCTTTTTTGTATGCCCCAATAAAAAATAAAGGCACTACTACTCCTTTCTTGTTTTAAAACATGCTTTGCCTTTTTTTCTTTATTGAGTAAATTTTTATACGTAAAAAATACATCTACATTGCTCACAACGATATCGGCCTCTACACTTTGGCCACCAACAATTACACCCTTTATTTTTTTATGTTGTTCTATAATTTTTTGCACAGGGGAATTGAAGAGAAATGTTACCCCTTTTTTTAATGCCAATTGATACAAAGCATTCGTAATACTAATCATACCACCAGCCGGATAAAACGTACCCTGTGTATGCTCCAAATGTGGTATTAAACTAAGCATGGCGGGGGCTTTATAAGGATTGCTGCCATTGTAAGTAGCATACCGGTCAAACAACTGTACTGCTTCACAAGACTGAAAGTTACTCTCATTATATTGATGAAGCGATTTAAATAAATATGCCGGCCTGACTGTTTGCAAAGCTTTTAAAACTCTTTTATTCAGCCAGGTTTCTGCTTTATGCAATGAATGATTTAGGAAGACAGTACCAATATCACTGTATAATTTTTCAGATTTTTTTAAATAGTGAGTTATTGCATCAGGATATTCTCCTAATTGTTCCTGCATTTCACCGGCAAACATCTGTAAATCGCTGTAAGCGCTTACAACTTTACCATTCTCATAAAAATATTTGCATGATACAGGAACCTGTGTATAAGAAAAATAATCTTGGATAGGTTCATCAGCTACCAAAAATAATTCTTCTATATTTTCCGGCTGTGTAAAGAGTGAAGGGCCGGCGTCGAACGTAAAACCATCTTTTTCGATAAGAGAAAGTTTGCCGCCGGGATAACCATTTTTTTCATATATCTGCACCGTATAGCCTTGTACGGCTAATCGTATGGCACAGGCTATTCCTGCAATGCCGGCGCCTATTATAATGGCTTTTTTTTGCATAATTATATCAAAACGTTTGCAGTGGCAACAGGTGCTCTTCTATTTTTGGAAATGCAATTTTAAACCATTCGGTATACTTTTTAGGATGGGATAATATAGACTTTTTGATATCCTCCATACTCATAAAGCAGTAGTCCATTATTTCATCCTTATCTGGAAATATTTTTCCCTCATAAGTGCCTATAAAAACATGGTCAAACTCATGTTCTGTTAGTCCATTTTGAAAAGTAGCTAAATAAGTAAAATGAAATAATTTTTTCAACGGAGTAGAAAATCCAAATTCTTCCTGTAGTCGCCTGAAAGCTGCTGCTTCAATCGTCTCACCCGGCCTGGGATGGCTACAGCAGGCATTTGTCCATAGGCCGCCGCTATGATATTTTTTCAAGGCTCGCTGCTGTAAAAGCATATCACCTTTTTTATTAAAAATAAAAATACTGATTGCTCTGTGCAATAGAGACTGTTGATGTGCAGCTAATTTCTCTGCTACACCAATAGCTTCATCATTTTCGTTTACCAGGATAACTTCTTCCAAAAGTGATAAAATAAAGATTAATAATTATAATAAGTTCAATTGCGTTCGTACACCTGCCTTAGCCAAAATAAACATTTTAGAATAATTAGGTATACGAATTCGATTTTGTAAAATGTTAGCAGGCTGTACACTTTTTATTTTTTTAAAAAGAGAGAGATAATACTTATACGCCACATATACACCGAATCTTGCTTTTACAGGCAATTGTACAATTCCCTGATAGGCATGTTGAAAATCTGCTTCAATATCTTTCTCAATTTTCTTTTTCATATCAGGTGTAAAGTTAGTAAAATCTATTTCCGGAAAATAACTCCGATTCAATATCTGGTAATCTGCTTTAACATCTCTCAAAAAATTTACTTTCTGAAAAGCAGCGCCCAATGATTGAGCAAAGGGCTTCAATTTGTTATACATATTTGTATCTGCTTCACAAAATACGTACAGACACATGAGCCCTACTACCTCCGCACTGCCATAAATATATTCTTTATAATCTGAAGCATTGTATTGGCTTTTAGTAAGATCCTGTTCCATACTTTTAAAAAAAGCCTCAATCAGGTTAACATCAATATGATATTCATTAACCGTCAATTGAAAACTATGTAAAATAGGATTTAAGCTAATTTTACGTTGGATAGCCTGATAAGTTTCTTTTTTAAATTCAGCCAACAATTCTTCCTTATTATATTGATGAAAAGTATCCACAATTTCATCCGCAAACCTTACGAAACCATAAATATTATAAATGGGAGTTCTCAAATCTTTGTGTAGCAGATTAATAGCACTACTAAACGAGGTGCTATAACGCTGAGTGGTTATTTTACTGCATCTCTGGCTTACTTCATGAAAAAGTTGAATCATAAAAATATTTTCTATTACATTACACGAATTAAATCCCTGCCCGACTGCATCGTTCAGGTGGGGAATTACATGAATATTTAGTTTATTCTTAATATCTTTTCAATATCTCTTTTGCCACTACCTGACCACTGATTAAACTTGGTGGCACACCCGGCCCTGGCACCGTCAATTGACCTGTGTAAAACAAGTTTTTTACCTTTTTACTGCGTATACCAGGCTTAAAGATAGCGGTTTGTTTAAGTGTATTGGCTAATCCGTAGGCGTTCCCCTTAAAAGAGTTGTACTCACCAACAAAATCACTAACGGAAAATGATTTTTTATACACAATATTGTTTTTGATACTTTCGCCTGTTTGTCTTTCAAATCTGTTTACTATTTTTTCAAAATACTTTTCCCGAAGCTCTTCCGTATCCCCTTCTAAGCCGGCGGCAACGGGTATTAAAAAAAATAGGTTTTCATAGCCGTCAGGAGCTAAGGATGCATCTGTTACGGAAGTGGCGCTTACATAAAACAATGGCTCCGTGGGCCACTGTGGAAAAGTATAAATTTCTTTGCTGTGTATATCAAAATCTACATCAAAAAAAAGTGAATGATGCAAAATATTTTTTAATTTTTTATTAATGCCCACGTAGTATAAAAGACAGCTGGGTGCCATGGCTCTTTTATTCCAATATCTATCTGTGTAGGTCTGATAACCAGGTGGCAGCAGGTGATTTTCAATAAAATGATAATCAGCGCCACCGATTATGACATCTGCCTGGAAGGTTTGGGTATGGGGTAATGGGTATTGGGTATTAGGTATTGGTAATTGGGAATGGGGGGTTAGGTGATCATCATGATAACTCAAATAATCGGTCGTCGGTCGTCGGTGGTCGGTGGTCAGTTGCGCTACTACCTGTTTAGCTACTCCGTTTGTTACTTCTATTTGAGTGATATTGTGATTGAATAAAAATTCTACCCCTAGTTCTTGTGCTAAAGAATACATGGCTTGTACAATGCTGTACATACCAGCTTTTGGAAACCATGTACCCAGCCGAATATCCGCATAATTCATCAGGCTGTACAGCGCAGGTGTGTCTTGCGGTAAAGCGCCTAGAAATAAAACAGGAAATCCTATAAGTTGTTGTAGCTTAGGGTGCTTAAAATGCCGAGCAATATGTTTGCTCATGGAGGTTAACACATCCAATTTAAACAAACCTTTTACCATTTCCCAATCCATAAATTCTGTAACTGACCGGCCTGGTTTGTATACCAGCTTATTAATACCGACCTGATATTTATAAGCTGCCTCTGTTAAAAATTTATCCAGCATGGCCGCACTTCCCGGCTCCATACTTTCGAATAGCTGCTTTAATTCATCGTAATTGGCAGGAATATCCATGGGTCCGTCCTTCCAGTAAACCCGATAAGAAGGATCGAGTCTTATCAATTCATAATAATCAGATACTTTTTTACCAAAATGATTAAAATATTTTTCGAATACATCTGGCATCCAGTACCAGCTGGGTCCCATGTCAAATGTAAATCCCTCTGCCAATAATTGGCGTGCTCTTCCGCCGGGAGTAGCATGTTTTTCCAATACCGTAACCCTCCAGCCGGCTTTCGCCATGAAGGATGCAGCCGACAAACCTGCTAAACCACTTCCTATAATGATTGCTTTTTTCAATAATAATCAATAAGTTAAGTTATGAACGGTCTAATTGCTCTTTCAACAATTTTCGGGCAAAATGTATTCTACTTTTTATAGTACCCAAAGGCTCGGCCAGAATATGAGCAATTTCGTGGTATTTATATCCTTCAAAATATAATGTGAATGGATGACGAAATATTTCCGGAAGGCTATAAATCGCCGCATTGATATCTTTAACTTTTAAATTTACTTCTGCATCATTATTAGTTGTTACCTGGTTATAGTTGATCAGAAAATCATTGGCTGTTGCATCGAGAATAGTATGTCGCTTTGCCTTTCTACGATAATCATTGATAAAAATATTACGCATGATGGTGTAAAGCCAGGCCTTAATATTGGTACCAACGTGATATTTTTCCTTATTAGCCAGTGCTCTATACATAGTCTCTTGTAACAAATCCTTCGCCGACTCCTGATCCCTTGTTAAAGTAACCGCAAAGGGCTTTAAAAATTCAGTATTATTTATTAGCATCGTATTAAACTCTATGGTAGACATAAAATTTGTTTAATAATGTGAACTATAAAATTAAACAAAATAAATGATACGGCGAAAAATTTTTGTTTAAAAAAATGTGAAAAAGATTAAACATTATAAGCTTGCAACAAATTCTATTACTTCTTCAAAAGATTTTTTAAAATAGACAGGTGGTTGTATCTTTTTTTCATAGGAATGAGTGAGTTTTCCGGATATTATGACAGGGGTACGATCTGTTATATTATAAATATTATTAATAAATTTATTAAAGCTATTATTCATAGTAGTAATATGTGAATAGAGATAATCAGGTTTTTTAAGTTTTACCAGGTATTCGATATCATTCATGGGAGTATTACAGCCAGTATAAATGCATTTTAAACCTTTTTTTTTCAACAAGTAATATATAAATAATAAACCCAATTCATGATATTCTCCCTCTGGGAGAAACAGTAAAACGGATTTATCAATTCCAACAGATGGCGCTATACATTCTATTCCGACAATTAGTTTCTGACGAATAATATTGGTAATCAGGTGTTCCTGCGCTGGGTTAATATGATTAGTTAACCACAGAATACCGATTTTTTCCAAATATGGGAAAATGATCCTGGTAATGGTTTTTTCGATCCCTCTAAGTTGAATATAATTATCCAATACTAATTCAAATTGATCCACATCCACATCCAGCATAGCCTGAATAAGTTCATGGATAATCCGTTCCTGTTGCGCTTGAGCATTGCCCAATGAAAGAATTTTCTCTTTTATCTCCAAATCGCCCATTTTATCAATATGGGAAATCTTATAGCCATATTTATTGAGTAAGGCTATATTTAATATCTTCTTCAGCTCATCACCGGTATAAAACCGAATATTAGTATTTGTGCGATTGGGTTTTAAAAATGAGTAACGTTGTTCCCAAATACGTATGGTATGGGCTTTAATGCCAGACAAATTCTCCAAATCCTTAATAGTATATGGGTTCATTTTGAAATTATAATGTTTTGGACATAATATTCAATATTACAATTATATTTTCATATTGTTTAATAGAAAATAGATAAAATTAAACAAAAGTAAGAATGGAAAAACCCATTTGCCTTACGCCAAATAATAATGAATTGGCATTTTGAAATGAATAAAAGGAAAATTAGTATCAATTATCCTTTATACAATTATCAATTACCTCAAAATAGGTTTGGTAAATTTTATTAGAATCAAATTTATCTTCCGCCATTTTTCTGGAATTGCTACTCATTATCTTTCTTTGGCTGGTGTTTAACCCCATAAACTTCTCAATTGCCCCAACCAGAGAATTTGCACTTTTTGTATCAATCATAAATCCATTATAACCATCAATTACCGCTTCCCTACAACCAACGTTATTAGTAGTAATGATAGGCTTTGACATAGAAGCAGCTTCAATTAATATTTTGGGAATTCCTTCTCTATAATATGATGGCAATACCACAACATGCGATTTATCAATCTCTGACAGCATATCGTCCTTCATTCCAATATAATCGATAACACCTTCCTTAATCCATTCGTCTAAATCCTTTTTATTGACTGATAGCGGGTCTGATGAAGCATATTGTCCTGCCAGGCGAAAAATCACATTAGGATATTTTGATTGTATAATTTTTGCGGCGGCTGCGTACTCATATATACCTTTTTCAGCAATAATTCGGGCTCCTAATAAAAATATGGTTTTATCAGGATTGGCTTCATATCCACTCGATTTAAATTTATCCAGGTCAATACCAGAGCCATTGATAACTAAAGATTTTTGAAGAGGTAAAATTTTATTGGATACAAAAAGCTGTTGATCATCTTTATTTTGAAAAAAAACTTTTGTTGTTCTTTTAAAACCAGCTTTATACAGATTTTTAACAATGTAAGTAAAAAAACCTTTTTTAGAAAAAACCCTCCCCAGGCCATTTACTGTTGCTATGCAGGGAATACCCAGTAATCCGGCGGCTAAACCGCCAAATATGTTCGGTTTTGCCGTAAAGTGAAGAATAAAATCCGGGGAATGTTTTTGGTACAGCTTATAAAAACTGGAAAGCAGTACCATATCGGTAAATACATTTTTTCCTTTTGGCTTAAGGTATTTTAAATCGATAAAAGGACATATTTTTTCAATAGAACTATTGTAATGCTTTACATTGGCGGCAGCGATTTTTACATGAAATCCCATTTGGATAAGGTATTTAGCCAAATCAATCCTATGAGTAAAAGCAGACCAGGAATCATTATGAACAATTAGAATATTTTTTCCTGCTAAATTTTGTTTTTTAAATACCATGCAACAAATTTATTGATTCCATCTTTTAAAGAAGTTTTGGACTTATAATTGAGCAGTCTTTTCGCCTTACCGATATTGGCATAAGTTGCAGGAACATCGCCGGGCGGTAAGGGTTTATTAATGATGATTGCCTTTTTTTGAAGTGCAGTTTCAATAGTTTCTATTAACTCCCTGAGCTTTACGGGAGTATTATTGCCGAGATTAATGATTTCATAATGGGAAGATGAATAAAATGCAGCTGCTATAACTCCTTCCATGATATCATCAACAAAAGTATAATCCCTAAATGTACTTCCATCACCAAAAACATTAATAGGAATATTATTATAAATATTGTGTGTAAACTGATGAATGGCCAAATCGGGCCGCTGACGAGGGCCATAAACTGTAAAAAATCGCAGTGCAATAAAGGTGATATTATACAGATGAGCATACACATTTCCCAATAACTCACAGGAAACTTTGGTAGATGCATAAGGGCTAATCGGCTTTAATACAAAATCTTCTTCCGACCATGGTGTATTCGGGTTTACGCCATACACACTACTGGAAGAGGCGAAAACAAATTTTTTAACCCCTTTCAATCTGGCGAATTCCAACATTTGCTGGGTACCAACTACATTAGCCATTTGATAGGCAAGAGGATCCTGTAATGACGGTCGTACTCCTGCTTTAGCAGCCAAATGGATAATGATATCAAAATTTTTTGCTAATAAAATTTCATTTTTTAATACATTATTGATATCATCTTCTACAAGACAGAAGTTTTTATCTTTACCTGCAAGCAATAAGTTTGCTTCTTTTATTTTTCTGTCATAAAAGTTATCAAAATTATCTATTACGCAAACCTGATGATTTTGACTTAATAGTTTCTCCGTAAGATGGCTTCCTATAAAGCCTGCACCACCAGTTATTAAAAAAGATAAATTTTCATTCATACAAAATAATCTAACACTTTAAAAAGCTAGCTCATCCATTTGTCGTACCACATTTGGAACATTAGAATATACCATATTTTCTCGGCCCTTTCAATTTTACCATAATAAAATTCTTTTTTAATACGGCTTATTTCAGCTACATTAAAAATACCTTGCTTTTCAACATAATTCTCATCTAAATATTGATCTACAAAGCATTTCAAATCATTTTCCAACCAGGCGGCGATTGGTATTCCAAAGCCCATTTTGGGCCTGTCCATCATATGCTTAGGAACATGTTTATAAACAATTTCTTTTAAAATATATTTTTTAATTCCCTTATTGTATTTGAATTCCATCGGTAACCTGGCGGCCCATTCAATAATTCGCTGATCTAAAAATGGCTCTCTTCCCTCCAGGCTTACGCTCATAGTTGCTCTGTCTACCTTTTGTAAAATATCATCCGGCAAATAAGTTTGATAATCTATTGCCATTACATAGGATAATGTGTTATAATTATCACTTTTAAGTTCTGTTGCATCAAAACCGGAAGACAGCTTTCCAATACTGCTTTTTAATGCTTTAGTGATTTCTTTTTCACTCATTTGTTGTGTCAAACTGAGTAAAATATTTTTTTCAGATGGGTTATTAAGTAAAGATTTTAATTTTTCGTAGCGGCTGTGAAACAAGTATTTTTTGTTCATCACAGGAATATTGCTGGCAGGAACCTTGTCCATCACTGCCCCAATACCTTTTCGGATAAAGGATGGTATTTTTTGTATACTCTTTCCATACTTCTGTATATAATCATACCTGTTGTAACCAGCAAAAATTTCATCGCCGGCATCTGCAGACAGGGCAACAGTAACTTTTTGCCTGGCAATTTTGCTTACCAGTGAAGTAGGTATGGCGCTACTATCAGCAAAAGGCTCATCATAAAAAAATGGCAGCTGAGGAACTATTTCGAGCGCTTCTTTTTGTGTACAATAATATTCTGTATGGTCGGTGCCTAAATATGCTGCTACCTCTTTAGCATAAGGTGCCTCATTTAATCCGGCATCGGGTACACCTATCGTAAAAGTTTTAATCTTTTCTGTGCTGTTTTTCTGTAATAAAGCAGTTAAACAAGCACTATCAAAGCCACCGCTTAAAAAAACACCTACCGGTACATCACTTACCATGCGATACCGAAAAGCATTTAACAGCAATTTTTCCGTTTCAGCTAAAGCATCTGTAAAGCCAATTTTTAAAGTAGGTGCATTATAGGCATCATATACGTTCCAGTATTGATGCGTTTGAAGAGAATGATTCTGAAGATCAAGGGTAAGAAAATAACCTGGTTTTAATTTGTAAGTATTATGAAAGATACAGTGTGGGGCCGGAACATAGCCGAATTGCATGTAGGAAGCTACGGCATCCATATTAATATTTTTAGCAAATGCCGGATGCTGCATAATTGCTTTTAACTCTGAAGCAAAAAGAAATACATCATCTTTCCAATAATATAAAAAAGGCTTTATACCAGGTCTATCTCGAAAAGCCAATATTTGTTGTTTTAACTCATCATACATTACAAAAGCAAACATGCCGATAAATCTATCGACAGCTTTTGTACCCCACTCTTCGAATGCATGTAAAATAACTTCTGTATCACTATGACTATCAAATTGATGTCCCTTACTCTCCAGTTCTTTTTTTATTTCGGCGTAATTGTATATTTCTCCATTGAAGGTGATATGATAGTTCTTGTAGGATTTTGGTTGTTTTCCTCCCTCGCTCAGGTCGATGATACTAAGCCGGCGATGTCCCAATCCTATTGTGGCATTTTCTTCTTGAAATGTAGCATAGCCCTCACCGTCCGGCCCCCTGTGAGCCATGATCCGATTCATTTTTTCCAGAATCGTATTGTCAGTTTTTTTGGTAAAATCTACAAACCCCGAGATACCACACATGGCTCAAAATAAATTTATTCACAATAGTAGTACAAAAATAGCAACCTATTTTCACTTATTGGGAATAAATATTAGAGCCGGGTAATAGTAATTACTTTATTAAAGATTTCAGATAGATCCCATATCCACTTTTTTGAAGAGAGTCGGCTAGAGACAGGAATTGTTGGGTATTGATAAAGTTCATTCGCCAGGCTATTTCTTCCGGAGCTCCTATTTTAAGGCCTTGTCTTTTTTCAATTACCCTCACATATTCAGCCGCATCATGGAGTGATTCAAATGTTCCGGTATCCAACCAGGCAAAACCCCTGTCTAACACACATACTTTTAATTTTTTCCTTTGCAGATATACCTTATTAACATCGGTTATTTCGTATTCACCCCGTACACTGGGAGCTATATTTTTTGCTATTTCAACTACTTCATTATCATAAAAGTAAAGGCCAGGCACAGCGAAGTTGCTCTTAGGCATTTTGGGTTTTTCTTCCAGGCTGATAGCATTGAAATTATCGTCAAACTCTACCACACCATACCGCTCAGGATCTATAACAGGATATGCAAAAATGGTTCCTCCAAGAGGGTTTATGCTGGTTTGCAAAAGTTTACTAAATCCACTGCCATAAAAAATATTATCGCCTAACACGAGTGCCACACTGTCATTACCAATAAATTTTTCTCCGATTACAAAAGCCTGCGCTAATCCATTAGGTACCTCCTGTATAGCGTAGCTGATAGAACAGCCCCATTGACTTCCATCATTTAACAAGCGTTTGAACTGTATTTGATCTTCCGGGGTAGTAATAATCAGTATTTCCTTTATCCCTGCCAGCATTAATGTACTCAAAGGATAGTAAATCATGGGTTTATCATAAATAGGCATTAATTGTTTACTGATACCCATTGTAATCGGATAAAGTCTGGTTCCTGATCCACCGGCGAGAATAATTCCTTTCATTTAATCAGTTTATTATTAAGCAGTTATTATTAATTACAATATAATGTATTATATATAATATATTATAAATTAATTATTTATACATTAAATTTATTCATATAAAATTATACCTCTCTTCCATCATACATGGCTTCATAATATTTCAAATAATCACCACTGGTAACTTGTTGTAGCCAATCCTGGTTATTTATATACCAGTCGATTGTTCTGGAAAGGCCTTCTTCAAACTGAAGCGATGGCATCCATCCCAATTCATTTTTTAATTTGGTAGCATCTATGGCATAACGTAAATCATGCCCTGCCCTATCTTTCACAAAAGTAATAAGCTTTTCGGAGGTGCCTGCCGGATTTCCCAATTTAATGTCCATCTGCCTGCATAATTCTTTGATTAAATCAAGATTTGTCCATTCATTATGGCCGCCAATATTGTAGGTTTCCCCAATTTTTCCTTTATGAAAAATTATATCAATAGCTCGTACATGATCTTCTACAAAAAGCCAGTCTCTCACATTTTCTCCTTTTCCATAAATAGGCAAAGGTTTATTATTGATAATATTATTGATACTAAGCGGAATTAATTTTTCCGGAAAATGGAAAGGTCCGTAGTTATTACTGCAATTAGAAATTTTTACGGGAAAATGATAAGTATGATAAAATGCTCTCACCAGGTGATCCGATGAGGCTTTAGAAGCTGAGTAAGGGCTGCGAGGATCATAAGGCGTAGTTTCATAAAAAAAACCTTCTTTACCTAAAGAGCCGTATACTTCATCCGTGGATATATGGTAAAATACTTTGTTGGCATAATCATCTTTCCAATTTTCCTTTGCAACTTGTAACAAGGAGGCCGTTCCCAGAACATTTGTTTTTACAAAAGCCAAAGGATCGGTAATGGACCTGTCAACATGACTTTCAGCAGCACAGTGTAAAACTCCGGTAAACTGATATTGGGCAAATAATTCTTCTAAAAGTTGTATATCGGTAATATCTCCTTTTATAAAAGTATAATTGGATGCGTTTTCAATATCCTTCAAATTAATCAGGTTACCTGCATAAGTAAGGGTATCCAGATTGACAATTTTATAATGCGGATATTTGGTAACAAAAAGCCGGGTTAAGTGTGAACCAATAAATCCAGCGCCGCCTGTAATGAGTATTGTTTTCATATTAAAATAATAATTAAAGGGTAAAATTACGAAATATTATATCAGGTGTTTATAAATATTTAATTAAGTCATTAGCTAATATTGCATAAAGAAATAATAAGTTGATGTTTTATAATAATTTCGGCCAAGCTAAACTTTTCAGTAAAATAAACGCTAATATTGGTAAAATATTTTTGCCATTGGCAATAAAATCACATTGTTGATATGAATTTGATTTTTTGGTATGATTGGGTATTATTTCCAGTATATGCTTTTATTCTTACGAAAATATTTATGGCATTTGCCAAACGTCGTTATTCTGGGAATACGCTTAAATACTTTAAATATGGGTTATATATAAAATTTATAGGCGCCATAATTTTTACTATTTATCACTTATATATTTATAAGGGAGGTGATACTGTAACTTATTTTGATACCGGTATTAAGGTATATGATTATTTGTTTACTGATTTTGACAGGTATATTTCTTTGGTATTTAAACCTATTGCTGCAACGGCTAATTTGTACCCCGAAGCCCGGGATGCAGTTGTTTTTTCAGAAGCGAACTTTTTTACTGTCAGGTTAGTAGCAATTTTTGCTATTCCCGGATTTGGTTGTTATTTGCCAGTTACGGTACTATTCACCGGACTCTCTTATATTGGCATTTGGTATGGGTTTAGATCTATTGCCAGATTTTTCCCAAATTTGGAAAAATATGTTGCCGTTAGCTTTTTATTTATTCCTTCGGTAGCGCTTTGGGGTACTGGCATAGGTAAAGACAGCCTTACTTTTGGGGCGTTATGTTTATTATGTGGCGCTGTTATAAGAATTTTTTTAACTTACAATAAAATTTTCAAGAATATTGTTTTAGGCGGTATTGCACTATATATTCTGGTAATAGTTAAGTCTTATATTGCTTATTCCTTTATTCTATCATTTTTAGTTGGCCTCGGATTACAAAAAATATTTTTAATCAAAAACAGAAGTGTTAAGATTATTTTAATACCTGTAGGAATTATTATTTTTAGTATTCTTACCTATGTAGCTTATAGATTTTTATCATCAAATCCACAATTTGCACTGGATGTTATGGCAGAAAGAGTATTATTTTACAATAAATATTTAGGCGAATCATCCGGAGCAGGAAGTGCATATGATTTGGGTATCAATTTTGAAGGTACTGTAGGGTTTGAAGACATCGTACGTGTATTTCCGAAAAGTATTTTTATTACCCTTTTCCGCCCTTTTTTATGGGAAGTAAGAAGTCCGGCCATGCTTTTGAGCGCCTTAGAAAGCCTGACAATATTTGTATTATTTTTAAAAGTATTGATAAAACTAAAAATCTGGCGAATTATACCTAGGCTGATTGCTAATCCATTTGCCATATCCTGTTTAATATTTACCCTGATTTTCGCCGGATTCGTAGGGATTTCCAGCGGCAATTTTGGTACGTTGGTAAGGTATAAAATACCTTGTATGCCATTTTTTTTATTAATGGTATTTATTTTATTATATAAAAATGATAGCGTGACAAATCGTTAGTTGTTATTATTTTTATCAGCTTTTAGTATACTTTTGAAGTAGATTTTCCCAATTTTTAATAATCATATTTTTTTCAAATCTTTTTATAAATTCGGAATTATCAATAGTTATTGAAATATCATTTTTACATATTTTTAAAATATAATCTTTCCACATTAATTCGATAGGATTAAGCGGCGAATCATTTAGTATCACTTCTCCTGAAAAAGGTGGCATAAGGTAACCAAAGTCAGTTAACTCTGGTATGGAAGCAACTTTTGATAAAGAAGTGTCATTAGTCATTATTTCACGAGGCCCCGAAGGACAATCAGCAGCAATACAAATAGTATTGCAAATAATTGCTTCGATTAAAGCATTCGGCAGTCCTTCAAAAAAGCTGGGAAAAGTGAAAATGGTACTTTTAGCGATAAATTTATACGGATTTCTTTGAAAACCCATAAAATAAACATCAGCGTTTTCCGATGCCTGTTTATGGGTATCGGAGTCAAAAAATGACAACTTCAACAGTTCACATAATTGTATTAATTGTTGCTTCATAGACCCCTCTCCTAAAAAAAATAATTTGACAAAATAGTTTTGCTCTTTTAGGGCTGCAAGCACTCTAATTAAATGAAAATGCCCTTTTTTATTATCAAGCCTTGACGCATAGCTAATACATTTGTAAGTAGCGAAAATATCTTCAAAAGGCTGTCCGAGTCGTTCATTAGAGAACCTCCTGATTTCTTCTACATTATAAAAGTTATTAATTACTCTTGTTTTACTCTCTTTAATTCCAAAATTTTGTATAAGATCAAGTGTATTTCCATAAGAATTACCGATAACAACATCTGCATATTTATAGGAAGCAATAATTATTTTTTTTAGAAGCCCAGGTATTTTTTTTTGAGTACAATAATGCGAATAATTAGTTCTAATACTTTGAATAGAGATTGTTTTAAAAAAAAATTTGCATATAGCATTCAACAGATTAGCTCTTTCCAAAAAGGAGATGATAACTACATTTTTATCAGGTTTTATTGCTTTTTTAAGTCTAAATAAATAGATAGGGATGAAGAAATATTTTAATAATGATGAAGTTGTTGCATTGTGTTTGCTTAATGTAATTATTTTTTCTTCCGGCACATCATACACATTACCCTTTTCTAAGCAAATGATTTTTTCTATTGGTAATTCTTTATATAATTCGCTTATTTGTCTTTCGGCTCCTCCTGTACGGAGGCTTAGGGTGAGAAAGTAAATATATTTAGATGTTGCGTTCACGATATCAACTTAAAAATTAATTAAACCAACCGTAATGTTATATATTAATCATATATCAAAAAGTGTATTCCTTGTTCCTTTAGCAACTGACAACCAACTAACTTTATTTGTAACACTTACTCGATACTCCGCAACGTTTTGTTTAAAAAAGTCTATTTTATCAATAAAATCTTGAAATAACTCAATCATTTTTTCTAAAGGTACATTCATTCCAATATTATTATTCTCTATATATTCTTGCCCCGGCACATTTGTTGTATAAATTGGTAAACCCGAAGCCATATACTCCAGTGTTTTTAAGGATGACAGTTTCATGTCATTTCTTTCCTTCTCGTACAATACGATACCGGCATCATATTCTGCGTATAAAATTTTGAGTTTATTATATTGAACATATCCATGAAAAAACACATTGGGAGGAGATGATTTTTCAATATTTTTTTTTAGGGTGCCATCTCCATACATGTGAAATTCAACATTAGGATAATTAGAGGCCAAAGAAGGAATATATTTTGCTCCATCCCAGGCAGTATATGTTCCTACATAAACCACTTTTAATTTACCATTTTGTGTATGTTGCGGAAGATTAAAAAAATCAGGTGAAATACCATTTAATAAAGTTATGGTTTTTTTAGCTCCCATTTCTTTAGCATGTTTTTCGATACCCTCGCTTACTGCAATACAGGCTGAAGCATTTTTGATTAAGAATTTTTCCTGCCACAATGCAATTTTTTTATACCACCAAGGCGATTTGGCAGATTCCACATCTTTTTTTACAATTCCATTTAATTCTATTATAGGTTTAATTGAAAACAGTTTTATTATCAAAATGACAAAAAAAGCAAAATAGCTTGTTCTTATATAAACAATATCTTTTCTATAGCGGAAAAGTTTAATAGCAAGGGCGAAATCATAATATACTTGTCGAATAAGCTTCGTATTTGGAACTTTTAAAGTATGAAGTAGGAACTTCGGTGAAATGATTGGTTGCTTATTCCCCCAACAAGGTGATATTCCATGTATGATACATTCGTTTTTATATAACTCTGAAAAAGCATTCCATAACTCTAAATAGTGAACGGAAGGGCCGTAAGAAATACTTAAATCATTAAAAGTAATAGTAAGTATTCTTTTTTTATTCATTAAAAAATTCTTTTAGATTTAAAACTACATATTTTTATCAGCCTTAATGATAGTTCAAGCTAAAAGAGCCGGCTAGCATTTAAATGCTGCCAACTATTATCGCTCAAAGTATTTGCTGCTTCTGCTTTAGGTATTTTCGTTAGTACCTTTTTATTAAGAAATCCGTTATTAGTCATTCTTCTTCTACCTTCCATAATCATCTCCTTTACTTCTTTTTTCTCCATCCAGCTTTTTTGGGGAGGTTCATACCCTATCTTATCTTTTCGCCAGGTAATTTCAGCTGGTAATATAGCATCAAAGGTAGTTCGCATAATCCATTTAGTCCAGCTTTCATGTATTTTATACTGAGCTGGCAATGTAAATAGAAACTCCACTAATTCATGGGATAAAAAAGGCAATCTTACCTCCCGGCTGTGGGCCATACTGTTTCTGTCGGCATAGCGTAGTAGCTCCTGTAAAGCATAACCGCCGATTGTGCTTCTGTATAAACTTTCCTGTAATGTTGTTGCCGGAGGCGGAAATATAAAACTTTCACTTTTGTAAGTATTAAAAAAGTCGCTGTTCAATTGACCATTTGTAATTTGTTTACCCCTTAAACGTACTTTTTTTAAGAAATTTACTGAATACGGAAAATAAGTTTTCAATAAATTTTTAATGCTACTTTGTTTTAGTGCTGGATTAATGTTACTATTAATGTATCGCTGATTATAAATGGCCAACTCCTTTTTATATAAGCCAGCATTAGTTTTTTTTAGTTCATTAAAATAACTTAAAAAGTAAAAATGATATCCTGCTAATAGTTCATCAGCCCCCTGTCCATCCAGTAGCACCGTTACATTATTATCTTTAGCCAACTGCATTACACAATATTGAGCGTATATGCTTGCCGATCCGAAAGGCTCCTCCTGGTGATAACATAATTTATCAAAATCTTTTATAAATCCATCATCTGAAGGCACTACAAAATGAGGAGTAACTTTAGTTTTATCAACTACGTACTGCATGTATTTCCCTTCGTCTTTCGCAAAGCCGGGAAACCTTGCAGAAAATGTATTTTGAGATATGGAGTTGTTTTTATTCAGTTCATCAATGATGCAAACTACCAAAGAACTATCCAACCCTCCACTTAATGAGCTTCCTACCGGTACATCGCTGCGTAACCGGAATTTAATGGATTGGAACATCAATTCATAGAATTGTGATTTTGCATCTTCCAATTTAATAGATGCATTTATGTTGCTATAATTGATATCCCAGTATTGATGTATATTTAGTGAAATATCGCCGGGTTTGTAAATGGTGTAGGAGGAGTGAGGAAATAAAGATATATTTTTAAAAAAAGTTTCCTGGATATCTTGAGGATTTTTTAAATACCCATAGGCCAAGTAATTAAATAGCATTCTATTATTGATTTCTTTTGGTACTCCACCAGCCCATAGAGCTTTCATTTCACTACCAAAATAAAGGCAACTATTAAAAAAGGTATAATAAAGTGGTTTTTCACCAAATCGATCTCTTGCAATGAACAGGCATTTCTCTTTACGATCATATAATGCAAATGCAAACATTCCATCTAATAGCTTAAGACAATTCTCCTTGTCTCTGTCGTACAAAGCCATTAATACCTCGGTATCAGAAGATGTTTTAAAAGAATAACCCTGTTTTAGCAATTGTTCTTTTAGCTCAATGTAGTTATATATTTCGCCATTATAAACAATAGAATAGCGACCCAGATAATGCATGGGCTGGTTAGCTTCGGTAGATAGATCAATAATAGATAATCTTCGATGACCCAGGCCTACTTCACCAGTATCTGATATCCACTGCCCTTCTCCATCAGGACCTCTATGGATGATTGCATCAGTCATCTTCTTTAAACCCTGAAGGGTTATTTTACTTGTATCACTGGAAACCATCCCGGCTATACCACACATATTAACTTTAATTTTAACGTAATTATATATATTTATTTATTATATATGATATTTCTTCTGCAGCATTCCCATTGCCATATAGATCAGGGGTATGATACCCGGGCTGCACATTAATGGCAGTACAAATTTCGTCTAAATTTTCGAATATTAGCATATTCCAGTTGCTTTGTAGTGTTTCTAACCATTCCGTTTCACTTCTGATAGTAATACATTTTTTTTGTAACATATATGCTTCTTTTTGCATACCACCACTATCAGTAATAACACATTCACTATACATTTGATAAGAAATACTTTCTACGTAACCCTGCGGCGGAATAAATATAATATTTGCAAATGCTTCAGTATCTAATTTATACTCTTTCAATTTTGCCACCGTTCTGGGATGGATGGCAAAAACTACTTTATGAGGCAATATATTGAACAATTTAATTATATCACTCAGTCTCTCCAGATCATCAGTATTGTAAGGTCGATGGATAGTAGCAAAAAAATAGGGCTCATCCATCAATCGTTTGACTTTAGGCCTTACTAAGTGTATAGTATCACACATCACATCTCCACACTTAAAAATACGCTCATGGGCAATACCTTCTTTTTTTAAATTCACAATGGCAGCATCAGAAGGGCAGAACAATAAATAAGAGAATTCATCTGCAATGATTCTGTTTACTTCTTCCGGCATCGCCCGGTTAAAGCTACGTAGCCCGGCTTCAATATGTATCAGTGGAAGACACATTTTGGCTGCAACTAAAGCTCCTGCCAAGGTTGAATTGGTATCACCATATACCAATATGGCATTAGGTTTTTCTGTTACACATACCCTTTCAATTTCTGTCATCATAATAGCGGTTTGCTCTCCCTGAGGCTTGCTACCACCAATATCAAATAGGAAATCGGGCTGAGGTATTTTTAATTCATCAAAAAAAATATCACTCATGTTAGTGTCATAGTGTTGCCCGGTATGTATTGTTTTTGCAGTAAAATATTTTTGCAACTGCAATTGCATAGGCGCATGTTTGATGAACTGGGGTCTGGCGCCTATAATAGAGATAATTTTTTTCATTCAGACAATTGTTACTTTTTCTTAATAAGCAAATCATATATTGAAATACTATAACTTTTGAATTGCCTGCAAAAGTAAGTCATTATACTGTTCCGCACTCAACTCTTTGGCAACCTTATGAGCATTGAGCTTGTATTGATAAATATCTTCTCTGGAGAGAGACTTTATTTTGACCGCAAGGCTTTCAGGACTAAAATCATTACTCACTATACCTAAATTATACTCTTCAACATATCTTGACATCTCAAAACTTGGACCGATAGCAATGCACAAACGTGCCTGTAAAAACTCAAAAAGTTTATTCGGCAGAGCAACAGAGTTATTAAAATTTGTAGGGGGCAAAATGTATAACCCTATATCATATTGATTAATGAAGGGAACAATACTGTTAAATTCAACCGGTTCAATTATCCGAACATTAGAAACAGCGGCAGCTAATTTTTGGATATGTCTATAATATATCTTATCAGCCAGGGTTAGCATAAAATCTACCTGATAGCCTTGCCCCAAGTATTTAGCTACCTCAATCATTTCCTCTATTTTTCTACCAGGCTGGCATCCACCATGATGAATAATACGAATGGGTTGATCAGAAACATTTTTATAAGGCTGCAAATCATGATAAACACTTGCGTTAGGGATAACAATACTATCTGTATTAAACTCTTTCTTACACTTCTCTGCTATGCTTTGACATACATTAATCATCAAGTCTACCTTTGGAAGAAATGCTCTATACAAATTTTCATAATAAGGCTGCCAGGTAGTTGCCCATCCTTTTCTGTCTTCAAACTCTAAAGGATAATATTCATGAGCATTAAATATTAGCTTAAAGTTAAGCTTATCCTTTAATTTAGAAAGATAAGGAAAAAAGTACGGTTCATGAGTAATAATATATCTCGGTCGAGCTTCATTGATTAGCTTTTTTATTTTGTAAAGTTGATAAGGAAATATGTTAATTAATGGCACTTTTGCTACAGCTATAGATACTTTTCTCAATACTCTTTCAGGGAAGGAAACGTCAATTTTTTTAAAAGGCGAAAAATTATAGCTTCCATCATCAGGATTACCGTTAGCAACAACATGTATATTAAAATGATCTTCTAATGCTCTTATTTGCCGAATAACACGAGGGGCTGAATGAATTGTTCTTGATGTTATAATAAGTAAATTATTTTTCATGCTTTTACGTTAATATTTCTTTCCATTCGCTGCTCACCCTCCCTTCACCAAACCTCTCATAAATGATTTTTTTATTTTTTTCTACCTGCTCAGCATTAAGCTTTGTAGTTAAACAATTTTCATTTAAGTCATCCTGAATATTAAATAAAACAAGGCCCCAGTTTTTAAAATCCTTATAGGTGCTTGTATTTTTATCCAGAAAAACTTTTATACCCATCCATAATAAAACCATAATATTACCAATACCTTCTTGTACTTTCACATTAAAAACCGCCCAACCAACATTTGTGAGCTTTTTATAATAATACTTTGCTTCGAGTTTATGTTCTAATACTTCAAGGTTATTAAACCTTTTTGCAGCCTCATTTTTAATTAAAGAAGCATAATGCTGATCACCATATGCCAATGGCAAAAAGATTGAAAAATTACTATTGATCAAACTTAGTTTTTGAATTATTTCATATTGGTTACCACCCGGAGAAGCTGAATGGCCAATCATTATTTGATCACCTACACTTTTAAGTTGATTAAAATCAGGTATAATTTGCTCAAATGTCAAGTAGACTAAAGGAAGATATTTAATCGGATTGTTACCTTTTATTTTATTAAGGTATTCATGATCTGACGGCAATAATGCACAAAAATAGTCTACCAGACTGTAGGATTCAATTAGTTTTTGAGAATAAGACTTATAAACCCTCAAGGTTTGTAATACAAGCTTGACAATATTTTTTATTTTATTTTTAAAATAATGATAGCCGGCTTTTTTAGCAACATATTGTAAAGAAAAAGGCTCATATAAATTTTCCCCAATATGTGTACCATACAACTCGCCACTCCAACATACCCAATAAACTTTTATTTCAGGATATTTTTTTTTTAGAATCTTTAAAAATTGATAAGATTTATATGTATATGGATGAAAAATAATTTTACTTACGCAGTTGAGTGTGTCGATATAGCTTTGAAAAGAACTTTTAGACAGGGATATATAAGTAATAAACTCATCCTTTATTTGTGAGTCTTCACCCAAATTAATCATAATATTGTTAGCCTGATGCCCCGAGGACTTTATTCTTTTAGCAATTTCAACAGGGTATAAACCATAGTGGTCATTTGTTACATGCAAGTTCATCTTTCTTAAAATAATTTACTATTAATTCGCAGATCCTCTTTACATCAGATATCTGTAAGTCATAATACATTGGTAGCCTAACTAAACAATTGCTATAATGATCTGTATTACTCAATAATCTTCCGTCATGTTTTTTTAAATAGAATTCACTTTTATGTAGCGACAAATAATGGAAAACAGACAAAATACCATGTGATTTTAAATAATTAATTAACCCTGTACGTTGTTCGATATTATGGCATACAAGATAAAACATATGGGCATTATTTGTTGCAAAATCAGGAATAAAAGGTAGCTTTACGAATTCTTTCAAAGAATTTAAATTATCATAATAACACTGCCATAACTGTATTCTCTTTTGTTGTATATTTTCGATATTTTCGAGCTGTGCATATAAGAAAGCAGCAATAATTTCACTAGGCAGAAATGATGACCCTATATCAACCCAACCATATTTATCTACTTCACCTCTAAAAAACTGGCTTCGGTTGGTTCCCTTTTCGCGGAGAATTTCTGCTCGCTGTATAAACTGTTCGTCATTTATAGCTAACATTCCGCCCTCACCACTGATAATATTTTTTGTTTCATGGAAACTAAAAGCTGCCAAATGACCTATACTTCCTAAAGGCCTGCCTTTGTAATAACTATCAATAGCCTGGGCAGCATCTTCTATAACAAAAAGGTTGTATTTATTTGCCAATCTCATAATCTCATCCATTTCACAAGCAATACCTGCATAATGTACAGGTACTATGGCCTTTGTTTTACTGGTAATCAGCGGCTCTATTGCTGATACATCCATATTAGGATTTTCAGAAGTACTATCTACAAATACCAATTTAGCCCCCCTAAGTACAAATGCATTGGCAGTACTTACAAAAGTGTATGAAGGAAGTATAACTTCATCGCCAGGCTGTATATTGATTAATAATGCTGCAAGTTCTAAAGCATCGGTACAACTTGTAGTTAACAAAGCCTTTTTAAATCCGAATTTCTGTTCAAAAAAATCATGGCATTTTTTTGTGTATAACCCATCCCCGCTAATTTTTCCGCTTTGTACTGCAAGTTTAATATATTCAGTCTCATTTCCTGTTAAAAATGGTTTGTTAAATGGAATCATCATTTTATTTTTTTTGCAGGTATACCAACATACAATCCGGATTCTGTAATACTTTTTGTAATTACTGCGCCACCGCCGGTTTGTACATTATCAGCTATATTTATATTATCAATTATAGTAGTATTGATGCCAATATTACAACATTCGCCAATTTTTACGAATCCTGCAACTGTTACTCCTGGCGATAGAAAAGTGTGCCTTTTTATTATTGAATCATGGGCTATGGTACATCCTGTATTTAATAATACATTATCTCCTACAACTACATTATTATCTAACACACAACCTGGCAAAATAAAAACGCCCCTCCCAATTAGACAAGAAGGGTCAACATAAGCTGAAGGATGTATAATACTAATAAAAGGTATATTGTGAATAAATTTTTCAAATATTGCTTTACGAAATGAAAAGTGTTTATAACCAATACCTACTATTAAATAATTATATTGTTTACATTCATATAACTTTTCGATATCATCCATTCCGCCAAGAATTGTACAGCCATCAACAATTTCACCAGGCTTACGGTAGTCATCGAAAAAAAATATGTTATCAACCTGAGCAAAATTCCTGGCATGATGTGCAATTAATAATCCTAAGTGCCCACAACCAATTATAGCTAAGTTTTTTTTCACCTTAAATAATATATTTATCAATGTCAGCTAATGTTGTTATTCTATTTTCATACCCAAGATAAAAATTTTCTCTATCAATCAATACAGCATTAATACCAAGATAGAGAGCAGGTATTATATCTAATTTCAAAGAATCCCCTATATATAAAATATTATCAGCCGGCAATCCTATTTGTTTTATTGCATATCGATACAACAAAGGATCTGGCTTTCTCAGCCCTGCATTTTCAGAGACGATAATATCTTGAAAAATATCCTCGAATTTTTCATGTATTGTATCTTTTAAATTTTTATTAAAGTTAGACAAAATCCCCATAGGAAGTTGAATTTTCCTTAAAATTGCAGTGTCCACAAATGGTTTCCACGGCAAATAAGAACAGCCTAAAAAAATATCTTCCAATATTTTTTCATCAGGTATAATACCCAATGACAATAATAACTCTGAATTAAATTTAGCATAAAAATCTTTTGATGTATTATCAGGAAATTGTATAACTTCAGAAAGCAGTTTATGATTACACTTTAATTGGTGTAAATCAACTCTTAATTTATTTTTTTGCAAAGCATTACCCATTTCAGACCATAAATCAGGCTTATAAATTAGGGTATTGGCTGCATCCCAAAGTATATATTTTATGATTTTATTACTCATTAGTTAAAAAATATAATGCATGGAGTTGTGTGTTAATTTAGTTGTATTTTCTGCCTCAGGGTATATTACATCCATCATTATTCTTATGGCTAATCCTTTTTTTATTACTGGTTCATCAACAGGCTCATTTAATAAATATTCCTGAATAGTATATTTTACGTCATCAAAGCCAAAATTGGAACGTATAGAATTTGTGCCGGAAATTCTACAATTTATTTCAAATGGAACAATTTTTCTGTCAGACGTTACTATTGATTGTAAATTAGCAGATCCTCTAATCTCTGAATTTTCAATTATTTTATTTAATATAGGTATTATTTCGTTATCATAATGTTTAACTACCTTACACTCGCTTGTAAAGCCATTTTCTAATTTTCTTTGCATAGTAATACTTCCCAATAGTTTATTGCTCTTTGTTACATAAAAGGCTGTTGTAATTTCATCGCCTTCTATTAACTCTTGCACTAAATAATCTTCATCGGAAAAATCTTCTAGTGATGAAGGATTTATGTGAATGCCTCTCGAACCTCTACCTTTTCGGGGCTTTGCTATCATTTTTTTAAAGACGCCATTATAGGCTGAAGGTAAAACTGAAGAAGCAAAGGGTATATTATTTTTCTGATGATGCAGAAAAGTTTTATACTTATCCAGGTAGATCAGGGCAGTTTCTGCATTTGATGCCGCAACAACGGCGTTAAGTTCATTGCGATATAATGCTAAATAATATACTTCAAAGTCTGTTGAAGGTATGATTAAATTAATATTTTTTTCTCTAATAATATTTTTTATTGTTTCTATGTATAGTTCATCATAGGCGTATGGTACTTGGTAAAAGTAGTCGCACAAATGATTCCCGGCCGTAAAGCTGCCTATATCGCATCCGGTAATTAACAAACTTAAATTTAGTTTTCGTATATTGCGCATTATCCCTTGCCCCACATTGCCCCCAATCCCTGTAACCAGTATATTTTTTACTGACATTGAATTAATTCTTTTATTCCGGTTTCTAATTGAGTTTTTGGTTGATACTTCAGTATCGAATTGGTATATCTATTATCATAATGATAAGAGGGTGAATTGTCTGTTCCAATATATTTAACAGTAGCATTAGTATAATTGGCAATAATATTCGCAAGCTCCTTATTAGTAACTGAAGATGCAGTAGTAGCCAAAAAAATACCATTTTGCTTACACTTAGCTGCAGATATTAAATAGTTAGCCACATCTGATACATGTATATAGTTTTGATATCGCTCACCTTCACCAAAGACATTAACTTCCTTTTTTGTTAGGGCATTAGTAATCATATGGGGAATAATGGAAGTTTTCTTCATCCCCATACCATACATTGATGAAATTCTCATTATTGAGTATGAAGCGCAATTTTGTACAATACATTCACCCCATAATTTACTTATACCATATTCGCTTTTTGCAGTTGTCGCTGATAATTCATTAATGATTCCTGAATTTTCTCCATACACAGATACCGATGAACAAAAAACTATTTTACTATCGTTAAATTGTTGGCAAATATCTCCAATCAACTTCACATTAGTTTCATATAATTTATTTCGATCGAGCAAGCGCTCCACTGTTGGAATATGTGCACTTATGATATACACAGTGTTGATTTCTGATTTTCCAATATGCATAACCTGGCTGGTATGTACTTGCCTAATTTGATTATTTAAAAAAAAATTATTTTCATTATAAACCCCGATAATTTCTTCGGGCATATTAAGCGAGTCAATAAGAGCATTCGCCAAAAAGCTATTAGACCCCATTATTAATATTTTACTTTTGCTGTATTTAGACATTTATGCGTTCGGAGCTTTTTAATATTTATCAGATAAAATAAACGAAAATCGCTCTTGGGAAATAACAATTACTGCCATACCTAAAACAATTAAAGGCTAATATCAACCCTGAGGGATTTTGGGTATATCTTATTATGCGCCTACCTGCAATAAAATTAATTCTGAAAACATAATATTAACTTTAAAGTGCAGATTTTTACGCAATTTTTACTTATATACCTATATGATTTGACATTATATTGCAAAAATAATAAATGTTATGTAAATAAATAATTTAATCACATTTTACATATTTTCAATATCCTTACACAAATAAAAGGTAAACTGTTTGTTAATCCAGTTAGCATATCCCACTTCAATCCAAGGTTTTTCCATTTGTTTTTCTAAGAAATTTTTCTCCCACTGCTGAGGTACGTCTATTTTTTTAATAAGTATGATAAATTTTTGAGTACCCTCCTGCTTTTTCACTTTATGCATCCAAAATGCAGTAAAGTCCCGTATTCCTTTTTCAAGTTCTAAAGTGTTTATCGATGGTCCATTCACCCGAAAAGTCCAATGTACCCAATTAAATCCATATAAATACCATGATGGATTACCCTTTTCATTAACGATAGGGAGCCAGGTTTTCTCACCGGAAGAAGAAATATGCTGAATAGCCACAATATGGTTATAACCATTTATATGGCCGTCCATAAATACTGCATGACCAGTTATACCAAAAAAGAGCTTGGAACAATCCTCAATTTTATTGGTGTATTTTGATACTGCCATACCTAAAAAAGTATTGTCGATACCAATTTTTTTGCGAAATGTTGATACAACTCCTGAATTATATGAAACACATAGTTGCATAAAAATCACAAACAAAATAAAATATGAGATTGCTGATACCTTAAGCTTCTTGATAGTATACTGATGGAATATAGCTTTGTCATCAATATTTTGAGGAACGGCAAAGCCTACTGCACAAGATTCATCTGTGCATTCATTTCGTTTTCTTCTTTGGGCAATGCTTTGATATATCCATTTAGAAAGATGATAAATTCCCGGAATTAACAGCAATAAACCAACAGGCGCTAAATAAATCATTCTTAAAAACACTTGGATATAAGTATCAACACCTTTATATATTTTATTTTTTTCACTAATAGAATAAACATTTTCAGCAAGATCAGTTGTACTAATTTTGGAAATTAAAGGGTTTGTACTCTGAGCATCTGTAATAGTTCTAAATTTAATTTTATTAAATACATCAAAACTACTAATAATAATTTTTGTTCTGTTACAAAGTGGGCAATCGCCATCATATATAAATGTAAAGGAAGGTTTTTTACTTTTAATCAACCTTGCTATTTTTTGCCAGGTTCCAATAGGGATTAATAGAAAATATAAAAAAATTACTGTCAGAGCAAACCAAGGTATAGGAAAGAAAATTAGTATCCCTATATGTAACCCCCAACCGATTATTACAAAGGGCCATCGAAAAGGTTTATACCAAAAAAGGAAGATTAATATTGTTTCAAAAATAAGTGTAATATAACCTAAAGCTAAAGATAACCATTTATTGTTAAGTAAAATTGAAATTCCAAAATGATTGAATTGCGGCAAAACAGCTGGCCTCCACATTCCTAAGCCTTTCATCCAAAAACCAGAACTTGCTTTAAAAAAAATTGAATCAAAATACACAATTGCTATACCAATAAAAAGAGGGATATAATAAGATAGCACACTAACTTTTGTAGTAGGAGTATAAGTAAATTTTGAGGTAGAGTAACGCACCCGTAAAAGAATCCGATCAACAGAAATAGAATTGTTGACGGGCATAAATATCATTAAAAAATTAAGGCCGACATAAGCGTAAAATACATGATACTCATAGGTATGAATAGCCGCAAGAAAAGTTAAAGTTAGTATGTAATTGATAACGGCAGCAATTCTTGTAAATAATCCAATAATAAGCAAAAAAATAATTAGTAGCCAAATTCCTAAAATAGGCCCAAAATTGATTTCATATTCCTGAAAGTAAGGAATATAATCAAATATAAGATGCCGAAAATAGCGAAACTGCAGGATTTCAAAAAAAAAGACAGTAAAGTATGTAATTCTAAATAACGCAAGCCCAATAGAATTTACTTTTTTATCATAAGCCTTCTCTACCTTTCTTTTAAGCCAGCCAAACATATATAAATTACAATTAATTTTATAATATGAATTAATAGGTGCAGGTTGGCAAATTATATAATCCTTAAATTAAGATTAACTAGTTCACTTCTAAATCGTGTACACTAACATTTAATAAAAATGCTTTATTCGGCCTTGTTGGGAATTTGGTAATATAGGTACCATATCCTTTTTTGATTA
Organism: uncultured Ferruginibacter sp.; assembly: GCA_964586215.1. GTDB lineage: Bacteria > Bacteroidota > Bacteroidia > Chitinophagales > Chitinophagaceae > Ferruginibacter. The sequence continues at coordinate 118,972 of CAZPHA010000001.1, read as the reverse complement.
AAATTGCACACATGGTATTAGACACATGATACAAATACCTATGCATGTCTCGGGGAACTGAATCCAAAATACCTGCTAATACGGAATATCTGACAGATTCAAATCCAATACTGTAATCATGCCATACAATTACGGAAGCATCATTATTCAGTAAATTTAACACATTTGCGGTATCAGATTTGATTCCCTTATAAGAGTGATCGCCATCAACAAAAATCAAATCAAACTTTTCCGTAAAGTTTGAAAAATTATACGTGAAAGAATTATGTTCAATTTTTTTTATATTCTTAACATGGTTCGAAAAGAGACCATCAAGCTCAATCATGCCAGGTTGAAAATTTAATAACTTCATATCATTTGCGGAAAGTGTTAAAGAAGTACACTTACCTGCTACCTGTGAAACATTATATATACTTTCTCCACGCCAGCTTCCAATCTCTAAATAACTACAATTTGTAAATTGTCTGGCTAATTGTTTCAAAAGTACTATATCTAAAATTGTAGACGATCCATCCAAAAAAGTATAATTATCAACCTCTTCGCATAAAGAAGGGAATAACACTTTTATATCTACAGTAGGTAATTGATCAAACCCATACTTATCAAGCAAATACTGCTTCATCTCCAACTCTTTATCCACAAGCATATTAAGAGATGAAGGATTTGTTATTATCTTTTTTAAAATAGAAAGAAATGTATTTAATTTACTCATACAGCTTCTGCTTTAACCTGCCATACCTTTTTTTAATCACCATCTTTAACAATTTATAATCACTTATGAATGTAGGGATATCAAAAATAGTAATTTTTCTAATATCAAAAAAATAATACAGGTATAAGAGCAATATAACAACACTACAAATATATGACAGGGAGGTTGCTAAAGCAGCTCCTACGGCTCCATATCTTGGAATCAGCACAAAATATAAAACAGTTGTAACGGCAGTGCTAATAACCGTAAGCTTAAAATTAGCTAACAGTTTTTTAGTTCCGGCAACAAAACTTCCAAAAATAATACTGATACTAAACGGCACAATACCGATAAGCAAATAAGCTATATACAACCTTGCCTTGATAAACCCTTCACCATAAACTACCGGAATAGCAAAATATAACACCAAATATCCGATAATGGCTAATAAAAATGATGCATAAAATGCCCAACGGGCATACTTAATCGTCATTTCAATCGAATGCTTAATTGAACTTACGCTTATTATACTGTACAAAACCCCCGCCATCGCATTCGGCAATAACCATATCAGCTGGGCTAATGTCACCGACAGTGAATATATACCGGTTTCAGATTTCCCATGATAATGATCTACAATCCATAAATCCATTTTGTAATTCAGGAATTGAAGGGTGTGACAGCCATAAATCAATAGAGCAAAATTTATCATTTGCTTTATTTCATTCCATTTTAATAACTTAAATGTAAATAGAATTCCGGTACGCTTTTTTAACAATACGAAATTATTGATTAGCTGTGGCAAAGTCAAAATTAACAGAACAGTTATTACTAATGAAAATCCCTGCTGATGAACTGGGATCAAATTATAATAAATAGACAACCAAACTACTAAAGTAAGTATACTAAGTATGATACTAAAAATTGCCTGTGGAATAAATATACGGTATGCATTTAAGAAACCAATAATAATACTATTCAACTGACTGATGAAAAATTGTATAACGAATAGGACCTGCCAGAAATGGCTCTGATATTGATCTGGAAATATTAGTTGTTGCCCACCAAAAAAAAACAAACCTGATAATGTTAGCAATAATAACAGTACAGTTCCGATACAGACCCAGACCATTGTCGTAAACATCCTACCGCCGTCCATTTTATTACCACTTGCAAAATAAATAATGCTACTGGATAAGCTAAACCCCAGCCATATACTCACCATAGCTAAAGCATTGGTATAAATGGCGTATTCCCCTCTCCCTTCCGCACCTAAAATACGGGTAATGAAAATTGAAGATATAAAGCTTACTACAGTATTAATAATCTGCGACCCGAATGTAAATGATATGCTTTTTCTTATCGACAATACTCTGCTAATTAATTACTTATTTTCCTCATTCCATGTACCAACTCAATAGCCTTTTGGGTTTCAGACAATTCAAACCCTCTGCCATTCAGTATCTCCTGATAGGAAACCGTATGCAGCTCAGTAAAACCATCGCTAAATTCAAATTCCTCACCGTCAATTGCAAGAGAGCGATAAGTGCGTTTACCTTCCTTTCGCACATCTTCCGGTAAAGTGCCTGCATCAATACTTAAAAACCAATCCACGTCTGCCTTTTCTAATACAAGCTGGCCTGCTGCCGTAGTACTTGTATGTTGTGTTACGACACTTTGTTGTACTTCTCCAAAAATCCACATCAGCATATCAAAAAAGTGAATGCCGATATTGGTAGCAATACCTCCGCTCTTTTGCACATCCCCCTTCCAACTGGTATGATACCAATGGCCCCGGGAAGTAATATACTTTAATTGAATATTGTATCTTTTATCAACAGGCCCTTTTTGTACTTTATCTTTTAAAGCTATAATGGCCGGATGTAACCTCAACTGCAAAATAGTGTATACATTCTTACCGGTTTCTCTCTCAATCTCCATTAAAGCATCTACATTCCAGGGATTCAACACCAGCGGCTTTTCACAAATAACATCGGCGCCTACTCTTAATCCAAAACGTATATGAGCATCATGCAAATAATTAGGGGAGCAAACACTTACATAATCTGTATAAATACCCTGCCTTTTCAATTTTTCTATATGCCGGTCGAACCTTTCAAATTCTACAAAAAAATCAGCATCAGGAAAATAGCTATCCAATATTCCTACCGAATCATGCTTATCTAAGGCAGCAATAAGCTGATTACCTGTATCCTTTATTGCTTTCATATGCCTGGGAGCAATGTAACCTCCGGCTCCAACCAAAGCAAAGTTTTTCATTGTTATTTATTGATTTTTTATTTTTTTAACCGTATTATTTTCCAAGCAGTATTCTTCCCCACTCTCTTTACAAACAGCCGTGTTATTTTTATCAAATTGTAATTTATGCCCATACTCACTCATCCAACCCACCTGCCGACCAGGATTACCTACTACCAATGCATAAGCAGGTACCGGCTTTGTAACCACAGCTCCGGCACCGATAAAAGCATACTCACCAATTTCATTACCACAAACAATAGTTGCGTTAGCGCCTATACTAGCTCCCTTTCGTACCAAAGTTGGTTTATATTCATGCTTACGGGATACGGCACTACGTGGATTGATGACATTAGTAAAAACCATACTCGGACCCAAAAAAACATCATCTTCACATATCACACCCTCATAAATACTTACATTATTCTGCACACGAACATTATTACCCAATATCACTTTCGGCGATACTACTACGTTCTGACCGATATTACAATTCTTCCCAATATTACAACCGGACATAATATGGCTAAAATGCCAAATTTTAGTACCCTCACCAATGGTAGAGCCTTCATCAATAAACGCCGAAGAATGAGCAAAATATTTTTCCATTCAAATATTTGTACATCAAGTGTAATTCTGATAATAGCAATTTAGTTGAATTACACAAAATTTTTTATTAGCAAATCTTATATCCTTAACCATAATTAATTGGTTTCAATTACAGCAAAATAGAATACTTTATTTCTTAAACGAGCTGCAAAGTTACCTAAAATACATTAAAGTACACTTATAAATGAATAATTGATAATTGATAATTGATAATTGATAATGAATGTTATTATATATTAGATAAAAATATTATTTAATATTCGGGTGTTAAAAAGATTAAAAAATAGATGAAATCGGTTTTAATTCATAAAAAAAATGGAGAAATCATCATTCTTTTGTAATACATATTTAAAATTAAAATATTTTTTAATGCATAATTACATTAAATAAATTTATCAATTATCAACTAAACAATTATCCATTATCAATTACCTCATTATCCACTACCTTTGCACACTTTCAATATGCATTACGCTTCCATAGAGAATATCAGCAAATCTTTCGGCATTCGATCTTTATTCAAAAACATCAGTTTTAATATTGAACAGGGCGATAAAATAGCCTTAATTGCTAAAAATGGCACGGGTAAATCTACTTTGCTAAAAATTATCACCGGATTGGATACCCCTGACAGCGGAAAAATCCGGGTTCATAAAGATGTGAAAGTCGTAATGCTACAGCAGGAAGTAATTTTTGATAATGCAAAAAGTATCTGGGACAACATATTGCAACTGGACACCCCCGCTATTAAAGCTGTAAAAGCATATGAAATTTGTCTGGAAGAAGAACCTGATAATATCCAAAAGCTTACCAGTTTAATTGCTACTTTAGATGAACTCAATGCCTGGAATTTTGAAGCTGAATTAAAACAAATTCTGGGTAAGTTAAACTTATTTCATCTAAATGAACCAGTAAAAAACCTAAGTGGTGGCCAGCGCAAAAGAGTAGCATTAGCACAATCACTTATTGAAGCACAATCAAACGAAGGCAATTGCCTGCTCATTCTGGATGAGCCCACCAACCACCTGGATGTAGAAATGATTGAATGGCTGGAAGAATATTTAAGCGCCCAAAAAATCACCCTTTTACTGGTTACCCATGATCGCTATTTTCTTGATCAGGTATGTAATGAAATAACAGAAATAGATAATGAACAGGTATATGTTTATAAAGGTAACTACGATTATTTTTTAGAACAAAAAACCCTCCGCAGGGAAGTTGACCTCAGTGAATTACAAAAAGATAAAAATATTTATAGAAAAGAGCTGGAGTGGATGCGTAAGCAGCCGAAGGCCAGAACCACCAAAAGCAAAAGCCGGCAGGACGCTTTTGTAAATATAGAAGAAAGAGTAAAACAACGCAGGGAAGAAACCAACATCGATTTACAATCGAAAATGACAAGGCTCGGAGGCAAAGTTCTTGAAATGAAAAAAGTCTACAAAAGCTACGGTGATAAGAAAATATTGCAGGGGTTCGATTATACTTTTAAAAAAGGTGAAAGGATTGGCGTTGTAGGAAAAAATGGCATAGGCAAATCTACCTTTTTGAAAATTGCCCTTCAGGAGGAGCAGCCCGATAGCGGTAAAGTTAATCATGGTGAAACAGTGGTTTTTGGCAACTTTAACCAGGAAGGCCTGCAATATAAAGAAGACAAAAGAGCCATCGAATTTGTAAAAGATATTGCTGAATTTTTCCCATTAGCTGATGGAACAAAAATTTCCGCGACACAGTTTATGGAAAAATTTGGTTTCACAGCAGAACAACAATATACCCTATTAAGTAAACTCAGCGGTGGAGAAAAAAGACGGCTGCATTTACTAAGTATATTATTCTTAAATCCCAACTTTTTAGTTTTGGATGAACCTACGAATGATCTCGACTTAGATACTTTGCGAATCTTAGAAGAATTCTTATTAAGCTTTCAGGGTTGCATACTCATAGTAAGCCATGACCGCTATTTTATGGACAGAGTGGTAGATCATTTATTTGTTTTTGAAGGAAACGGAATGATTAGAGACTTCCCCGGCAATTATACCTTATACAGAGAATGGCAGGAACAACAAAGCTCACTTATAAGCCAACAGGCACAGCAAACATCACAAAATGCAAAGCAAGCCCAACTATCAATAAATAAAGATGAAAAGAAGCCTTCCAATAAGATGTCTTTTAAAGAAAAACATGAATTTGAAACAATAGAAAAAGAATTACCCTTATTGCAACAGGAAAAATTGTTACTAGAGGAAAAATTAAATATCGGCCAATTAAATTATGAAGAGTTACAGCAAACTGCTCAGCGAATTAGTGAACTCATTTTGTTAATAGATCAAAAGGAAATGCGATGGCTGGAATTGAGTGAGAAGAGTTCATAGTTGATAGCCCATAGTTCATAGCCTCGTAAGTATTAGGGTATTAAGGTATTGCATTAATTACCTTAAACATCAAACCCCAAACTTCAAACCTAAAACCCCAAACAACAAACTCCAAACCTCAAACTCCAAACCCCAAATTTATGCAACGCTTCTATTCCCTGGACGTATTTCGTGGCGCTACGGTTGCCCTGATGATACTGGTGAATAACCCAGGTAGCTGGAATTATATATACCCGCCGCTGGAACATGCCGAATGGAATGGATGTACACCAACTGATTTGGTATTCCCCTTTTTTTTATTTGCCGTTGGTAATGCCATGGCATTTGTATTACCTAAATTGCAAGCAGCCGGAAGCTATATTTTCTGGAGAAAAATTCTCAAAAGAAGCCTGTTGATTTTTATCATCGGTCTACTGCTCAATTGGTTCCCGTTTATTAAATGGGTAAATGATCATATCGAAGGTAAACCCTGGATCAATGTCCGCATATTGGGTGTGTTACAACGCATTGCCATTTGTTATTTTTTTGCCTCAATTATCAGCTATTTTTTTAAACCGAAAGGCATAATAATTGTAAGTATTTTTTTATTGATACTCTACTGGATTTTATGCATAACAGGCAATTACAACGATCCTTTTAGCCTGACAGGCTGGTTTGGTACTGCTATCGATACCAAAATTTTAGGCGCTACACATATGTACAAAGGAGAGGGTATTCCATTCGATCCCGAGGGCATTATGAACTCATGGGCAGCCATTGTGCAAGTATTATTTGGTTACCTGGCGGGAACTTATATTGTAAAGGGAGGAAAAAACCCATCAATGCTAAATGGCCTTTTTGTTACCGGCTGCCTGCTTGTATTGGTGGGAATTTGCTGGGATGTACTTTTTCCCATTAATAAAAAAATATGGACCAGTAGCTATACAATTTATACCACCGGATTAGCGCTTTTAATTTTATCCATCCTTATTTACATCATTGAGTTTAAAAATTGGAAAGGCGCCTGGAGTCGTTTTTTTGACGTATTTGGCAAAAATGCCCTATTTATTTTTGTATTGAGCGGTGCACTACCACGATTATTAAATCTGATAAGAATACCCGTAATTGCAAACGGACATACAGATTACACTTCGCCTTTAGGATGGTTTTATAAAAATATTTGTAAGCCGATACTTCCTGCTAAACCTGAAATAGGATCACTGGTATATGCTATCTGCTTTATTTTACTGATGTGGTTTATTGCATGGCTGCTTAATCGAAAGAAAATTTATATCAAAGTATAAACTCATAACCATACGCTTACTTTAAAGCTGGTTGTAAAGCTTACTTCAGCGTCCGGCTGTAAAGCAATTAACCCCATACCATTATTAAATGCATCCGGAGCGGCGCTTAAATTTTCCAAGGCAATGCAACTCCGATCAGGCGGTGTATAGATTTGTAAGTAAGGATAATTTTTATCAGGATAAATCTCTAACTGAATTTTTTGCTCATTATTTTTTAACACACACATAGGCTGGCGTTCAGCAAAATTTAAGGTAAAGCAATGATCAAAAACTGCAGAACCAATTTTTTTAAAAGATACGTACTCATCATAAGGCAATAATTTGCCGGTAGGAATCAATTCATCATTAAACTCCAACATTTCTTTACTTTGAAACGCTAATAAACAATTATCAATGTTGCCACCCAGGGTAAAATAAGGGTGCCATCCATCCTGAATGGGTATAGCTGTATCCGAGCGGTTAACAATTTTCGTCGATATTGTCAATATATTTTCATTTTTTAGCTGATAGGTAATAATACAATCATAATAAAAGGGGTATCCTTTATCGGAAGCATGATAGCTGTATAATAGCTGAATTTCGGCCTCATTTTCGTTGGCTTTCTCATTAATTATTTGGAAATTGCTATCATATATCAATCCATGTATCGCATGTTGTTGCAGGAAAAACTTCTCAATTTGATAATCATGCCCTTGCCAATAGTATTGCCGATGATTCATCCTACATGCAAAAGGCGATAATTTGCAGCCTTTAAAGCCCTTATCAGTTACATTTTTCTTAAAATCTTCTGCATTTAAATAGCTGTCAATAACATTTATTAACTGCTCATTTTTAAGAATAGAAAAGTTATGTAAAATAGCGCCGCAGGAAGGCAATATAACCGCTTGAGTTTGAGTAGTCGTATTTTTTAATATAATGCTATTAAAATCAATATTATATAAATTAATTATTTTATACATATAAATATTTACTTTATAATCCCTGTTTTTTAAGTATTTTTAACCTTACCGAAGCTTACGACCTGTTATTACATATTAATTAAATTTCAGTTAAATCACAGGTATAAACCTCGGGCAAGCCCCGAACCCCTTTTACGCAGCAAGCTGTGGAGTATTGTACCTTCCGCCTTCGGTCCCACCGATTGCGGAATTCGACTTACAATTTTTACTGCTTCGCCTTTGGCGAATTGCAAAAATTGAGTCTCACGAATAAAACTACATTATTAAAATCTAATACTCTAAAAGTTGCTAATGCCTATAAAAGGATATATAGCGGTTAAAAAATAATGTATGATGAAAACATCTAACGTAAAGATCCTTATTATTGAAAACAATTTAAGCAAACAGAAATTGTTAGAAAAGGTAATTAATTCCTCCGGAATAGCGAAGCGATCACTTTTTTTTGCCAACTCACTTGATGAGGCCTGCAATTATTTAGAGACAAAAAACAATATCAGTATTATATTACTAGGCCTGTCAATTATCAATCACAATATATTTAAAAAGATACAACAGAAAGCGGGCAATAAACCAATAATAATTATAGCCGATACCAAAGACGAAAAACAAGCATTACAATTTTTGAAATTAGGAGCTCAGGATTATATAGTAAGAAAAAGTTTAAAGAAAGAAATACTAATAAAAACAATTACTAACAGTTATGAAAGAAATTTATATTTCACTAAAACTTCTAAAAAAGATTGTTCGGAAGAATTAAAAAAACTTTCACTTATTGCTGAGAAAACTGTCAACGCTGTAATAATTACTGATGAAAAAGAAAAAATCCAATGGGTAAATGAAGCCTTTACCCGTTTAACCGAATATGAGCCTCACGAAGTATATGGTAAAACTCCCGGAGAAGTGTTACAAGGTGAAGAAACAGACAAATCTACCAAAAAATATATGAGTAACTGTATAACGAGCCATCAGTCATTTGAATGCGCCGTTATCAATTATACAAAATCAGGCCGCAAACGTTGGATAAAAATTCAGGGACAGCCTATTTTTGATGACACCGGCAAATTAAAGTATTATTTTGCTATTGAGACTGATGTCACAGAAATAAGACAGGCAGAAGAAGTATTAAAATCTTCTGAAGAAAAATATCGTTACTTATTTAATAATAATCCGGCTTGTATTTTCATTTGGGATCCTTATAGCAACCAAATAATGGAAGTGAATGAAACTGCAATTGAGCAATACTGTTATACCCGAGAAGAATTTGTAAAATTAACAATCCTGGATTTAAGATTACCTGAAGAAAAGAAAGAAATTGCTGCTGCTCTTAAGGAGTTTAGCAAATATTATGCTTCCGGAATGAACAAAATGCCTACCGCAGATATGCACACTTGCAAACATATTAATAAAGTCGGAGAAATTATTTATGTAACTACTTCTACAGATCTCATAAATTATAAAGGAAGACGTGCTTTTTTTACACAAGCAAACAATATTACGGATAAGGTTATGCTGGAGCAAAAACTGGAAGAAGAAAGACTACGTAAACAACATGAAATAACAGAAGCCGTAATCTCGGCACAGGAAAAAGAAAGAAATAAAATAGGCACTGAACTCCACGATAATGTGAATCAGATATTAGCAGGCTCAAGATTATATCTTAGCATTATTAAAAAAGAGCAGGGCAAAAACCATCAGCTAATCGAAGAAACAGATAAACTGATTTACTCTGCCATTCAGGAAATCAGAAGTTTATCTCACTCTTTAGTTCCTCCGGTTTTAAACGAATCAGAACTTATTGAAGCTATTGACAATATCATCAATATTGCTACAAAATCCGGTGAATTAGTTGTTACGAAAGATCTATCAGGATTTAATAAAAATGCAATATCTGATAAAATGAAGCTGGGTATTTACCGCATTGTACAGGAACAGTTCAACAATATTTTAAAATATGCCAAAGCCAAGTCCGTCAAATTAAAATTAAAAAATAAGGGGAATAAAGTTTTTTTAAGTATTAAAGATGACGGCGTCGGATTTGATCCCTCTCAAAAATCTACCGGCTTAGGATTATTGAATATCAAAACAAGAGCCTCCCTATTTAAAGGCGATATGAAAGTAATCTCCTCACCAGGAAAAGGTTGTGAATTGATTGTAAATTTTGCTTAGGTAATAAAAAGCCTGATTGCACAATTTTCAGACACTCTATCTTCCATACTCTAACCATATTTAAGGTCTCCCCGAAAATGTGAAACCGACTTCTATATTATTTTTTCTGCAATTTTTATCCCTTATTTTTCGATTTTTTTTTAAAAGTATTCAAAATGAGGTATGGTTATTTTTAATAATTTTTATTATAAAATGTCAAATTCATCAAAATAGGTACAATATACTTGTAAAATTCGTGTAATTCGCCTGAAATTCGTGTAATAAAAGACATTTAGATATTTCAGGAACACCCTATTTAAATATCAGACCACAGGACAATACTTTCCCCTAAATTAAAAATAATTTATCTCCGATCAACCTTATCTTTGCACCCTGCATTATTGAAGAACAAATGTTATTGCGATGAAAATATTAAATTTTATTATAAAGTACCGCCTCTGGTTAGGAATAATTATGCTTGTACTGGCTGTTTTTACTCAGTTGGAAACCAGTTTTTGGCCTTCATTTATATTATATTTTATTGCTATAATATTAATAGTAGGACATTTTTTAATTGGTCCCATGCGGTTAATTCAGGGCTATATGGAAGCAGGAGATATAGAAGGCGCAAAAAAAGTGGTAGATTCTATCTGGTTTCCCCGATTATTGATTAAACCGGTACGATCTGTGTACTATACCATCAAAGGTAACCTGGCTATGGTAGACCAGGATTTTGATAATGCAGAAAAATTAATGAAAAAAAGCTTGTCGCTGGGCGGCGGCGCCATGACTCAGCAGGCAGAAGGCCCTAATAAACTTCAGTTGGGTATGCTAAGCCTGCAAAAAGGGGATATAAAGCAGGCTGAAGCGTATATCAGACAAGCCATTCGTGCCGGATTACCCGATAAAGAAAACGAAGCAGCAGCTTACCTGCAACTGTGCTCCATTATGATGAATAAGAGAGAATTCAGAGCAGCCAAAGATTACTTTAGAAAAGTTAAAGCGTTAAAACCCACTACACCCCAAATTGTTGACCAGATAAAACAGATAGAAAAATATATTTCCAGGATGCCCGGTTAGCCTACTGACTATTGGCCATGAACAATGGTTAATGTCACTATTGCTAAAAAAGTTAACAAAAAATACTAAAATTATTAGTTTTGTATAGATATAATATTGTATCTTTACTCAATCAATTATTTTTACAAACACCTCACATAATAAATTTTAAAAAATGAGCGCCACAGAAAAATCAGAAAAAATCAAAGCGTTAAAACTAACGATGGATAAAATCGATAAAGATTTTGGAAAAGGATCTGTGATGATGATGAATGAAAAAACCAATATGGAAATTGAAGCCATCTCCACAGGTAGTATAGGGCTTGACGCTGCTCTGGGTATCGGCGGATTGCCAAAAGGAAGGGTGATAGAAATATATGGACCTGAATCCAGTGGTAAAACTACTATTGCGATTCATGTTATAGCAGAAGCACAAAAAAAAGGTGGCATCTGTGCCTTTATTGATGCAGAACATGCTTTCGACAGCTCTTATGCCCAAAAACTGGGGGTAGATATTGATAACCTGCTGATATCACAACCAGACTATGGTGAACAGGCATTGGAGATTGCAGACAGGTTGATACTCTCCGGAGCCTTAGACGTAGTGGTAATTGACTCTGTTGCTGCTCTCGTTCCCAAAAGCGAATTAGAAGGTGAAATGGGTGATAGCAAAATGGGGCTTCAGGCAAGATTAATGAGCCAGGCGCTGCGTAAACTTACCGCTACCATCAATAAAACCAATAGCTGTTGTATTTTTATCAATCAGCTCAGAGAAAAAATTGGCGTTATGTTCGGCAATCCCGAAACCACAACTGGTGGTAACGCCCTCAAATTCTATGCATCTGTAAGGCTGGATATTCGTCGTACAGCTCAAATAAAGGACGGCGATGAAGCAATTGGTAACCATGTTAAAGTAAAAGTAGTAAAAAACAAAGTAGCGCCTCCCTTTAAGCAGGCTGAATTTGATATCATTTACGGAGAAGGCATATCTAAAGCCGGCGAAATTATAGATATGGGCGTAGAATTAGGTATTGTGCAAAAAAGTGGTAGCTGGTTTAGTTATAATGGTGATAAGCTAGGACAAGGCCGTGAAGCAGTAAAACAGCTCATGCTTGACAACCCTGACCTTTCTAATGAAATTGAAGGCAAAATCAGGGATAAAGTCAAAGAAATGCAGGCCGTTTAAATTTTTAATAAACGGGTTAGTAGGTAAAAGCCGGTAATAATAATTATCGGCTTTTTTATGAATGTACCTGAAATGATACCAAAATATGTTATACTAAACCGCTAACTAGGTTTATAAAATAATTATTAATTTTTTGGTTTCCACGGGGTCTTTTTTGCAAAAAAGACCCCGTGGAAACCACACTTTGCTTAAATATATTATTTCTCTTGTTAGCGGTTTAGCAATAATCCAATTACATATATAAAATAGTCCAATAAAGAATTAAATACTAAAGTTACTGTAGTACAGAAACTTAATTGTGAAATAAAGCCCCGGTTTTGCCCGGGGCTTCCAGATGTTTCCCATTTCCCTTCGCTGGCATTACCCAGATCAGGTGTTACGGGTATGTTCTCAGATTAGTTAACCGAAGTCCTACCAACCACCCCTTTGGAAAATCATCTGTTAAATGATAGTCGAAAATATATGCCAAAAAAAAGAAATCAATCGTAACAGTTCGACAACCGCTTGTAAATCAATTGGTAAGCTAATGTTCGCAGAAAGATATTTTTTCCAGAAAAAATATTTTTAAACAAACAGGGCAGAAATTCTACAAGTATGCAGAAAAACAGGATCAAAAAATCTACATTTTTTAATGCCTGATAATATTGTATTACAAAAAAATTATTCCCTCCTCATCTTTTAATAGTAATCATTTAAAAACCCAACTGCAAATTTTCGTTGTCTGCTTATTTTATTGGCCTGTTAATTGGTGTACTATTCAACAGTATAATCCGAATCAATTATTCATTTTCATTAAAAAGTCCTTATTATGAAAAAAACAATAATATTTTGTAAAAATCAGGTTAGTAGGCATTTATTAATTCTAATTCCACTATTAACACTTCAGATAACAAGCCTTGCGCAAACAAAGGTAGAAGTTAACGATCACGATGTAGGTTCCTGGATCGGGAGAAACTGGATGTGGGTAGTAGGAATTATTGTATTATTAATAATACTACTTCTATTTACCGGCAGAGGCAGAAAAGACAAAACCACCAGACAAAATTAATATACACTTTATTTATAATATTTAAGGCAGTAGAATAGATGCCCTTTTTAATTAATAAAAGTATCCCTAAATCATTGATTTTTAAAATGTAATACTATCTAAATCAGTTATTAATAAATATATAAAATACTTAATTAAAAAAATATGGCATATTTTTTGCACTAATTTTAGTAGCCTGATAATTATACCCTTATGAAGCAGCATTTATTACTCCTCCATGGAGCCATTGGTTCAAAAGAGCAATTGTGTCAACTTGCAGATATTTTAAAAGATAAATACATAGTACATACATTTAGCTTTAGCGCCCATGGTGGAACAGATATGCCGAATGAACCATTTTCGATAGAATTATTCGCTAAAGAAGTACTGGAATACCTGGAGAAATGGGATATCAGGCAAACAACCGTTTTCGGCTACAGCATGGGTGGCTATGTAGCCCTGTATCTGGCAAAGCACTTTCCCGAAAAAATTAATAAGGTAATTACACTGGCTACCAAATTTCACTGGAATGAGGAAGTGGCCGCCAAAGAAGTTAAAATGCTGGATGCAGAAGTTATTGAGAAAAAACTTCCTGCATTTGCAAAACAACTACAGGAAAGACATGCTCCTCACGATTGGAAACTGATTCTGGAAAAAACAAAGGAAATGATGGTACAATTGGGGAAGAACAACCCGTTACAAATTGCTGACTATGCCGGAGTAAAAGCCCCCTGCCTGTTATTATTAGGAGATAGAGATAAAATGATCACATTGGAAGAAACTGTAAATGTTTACAAACAATTCCCTAATGCGCAGTTTGGTATGCTACCCAATACACCGCATCCCATAGAGCAGGTTGATGTAACCACACTCTCATTTTTTATTACACAATTCTCTGAAAGTTAATTACTGAAAAAGTTGGAATATAAGGAATAAAAGAGGATACAAGTAATTGTGTTCTCTTTTTTGTTATGCGCCACCCTATTGGAACATTATGTTCATCACTGAGCCTTGATAAAATACTCAGCCAAATAACCCCTGAATTTTCCACAATATTTCAAATTTTTGATAAGGTTTTTAGCATTTTTTAGCGATATTGCATGCAAAAGGGTACAGTATCAAAATGGTTAAGTATTCGACAGTAAAAAAGAAGCTAAAAATTGAGGTTGACAAAGCGACAGACAACAGTTTGGCACATCTTACACATTATTTTCAAAACCATGTTAACGGGGTTGCACAACATTATAGGAAACCTGCGACTGATTACTTATCCTTGCTTTCAGACGAGTTAAGTTTAGTTGAAGAGCCACAAATACAAATGCTTCTCCCAATGAAATTTGACGTTCCTTTTCCACCACCGGTTGACTATGATTTTACATTCATAGATTTATTTGCTGGAATTGGCGGCTTTAGAATTCCAATGCAGGAGAATCAGGGCAAATGTGTTTTTACTTCTGAGTTTAATTTTCATGCAAAAAGAAGTTACGAATTAAATTTTGGAGAAGTTCCATTCGGAGACATTACAAAACTTGACTTAAATATCGTTCCCAAGCATGATGTGTTAACAGCAGGCTTTCCTTGCCAGCCTTTCAGTATTTCAGGAAAAATGAAAGGCTTTGAAGATACAAGAGGAACATTAATCTACAATGTTTTTCAAATTATCGAAAAGCGACACCCAAAAGTTGTTTTTCTTGAAAATGTAAAGCATTTAGTTCATCATGACGGAGGCAAGACTCTAAAGATAATCCTCAAAGACCTTGAAGATTTGGGTTACAAAGTTTCATGGAAGCTGTTAAACGCCTCTGAATTTGGTGTTCCTCAAAATAGAGAAAGAATAATAATGATTGGGCATAAGGGCAAGAAGTTTGATTTTACAAAACTCAAAACAAAACCTAAACCTGTTTTGAGAGACGTTTTGGAAACAGAGGGTGATTTTGAATTTTTAAATGAGCCATACACTATTCTTGATGACTATAAAGTGCAAGATAGCGGCTTAATATTTATCGGCTATCGCAACAAATCAATTAGAAAAGCGGGTGTTAGACCTGGAACAGAACACTTATCAAGGGTTCATAAACAGCCCAATCGAATTTATTCAACTGATGGTTTACACCCTGCATTACCATCCCAAGAAAGTTCAGGGAGATTTTGGATTTATCATGAAGGCAAAGTTCGTAAAATGACAATTAATGAGTGTTTCAGGATAATGGGTTTCCCTGACAAATTCAAAAAAATAAATAACACAGGAGAACTTTATCGTCAAATTGGAAATAGCGTTTGCGTCCCAATGATTAAAGAGATTACAAAACAAATCAAAGAACAACTGCTATAAATGAAAGAACAAACGCCGACAGATTTTTTAACCGAACTGTACAACAATGCAATGTCGGTTGTTGGTTCAAAAGATACGATCACTTCAGATTTATCTCAAAACGAAAAAGAGTTGCTTGACATAGTACTTACCTACTCAGAGCAAGCAAAAGCAGTATTGACTGTTATCATAACAAGCATTACCTACAAAGCATTACACCCAGAACAAGACATTAGAAACCATCAGGCAAGTATTGCTGGCGGTTATTCAGGAAGAACTTTTGATAGTAAAAATATTACGCCATTCATGAAGAAATATAAATTCCCTTCAATGGCAGAAAGCGGGTGGCTGACAAGAGCATTAGAGCAAAAGGTTCCTTACGACAAAAATTATTCAGGGGCAATAACACCAAAAGAGTTAAAGCCAGTTTTCCTTGACATACTTGATAATATTGAAAACGCTGCTAACTGTACCGCTTATTTAAGCTACTTATTTCAAGGATTAATTATCAAACGCAACAAACAAAGCATTGATTTAGCAAAGCCAACAACCCTTGCAATCAATTCCATATTATACTTGCTAGACCAACATTTTAATGGCTCTTATAAGGCAGAAGGTGCATCGAGGCTTCCAGTGTTGGCAATTTATGCAGCTTATCAATGTTTAATTAACGAAGCTAAAAGATTTGAGAATAAGGAACTGTTGCCTATCGAAAGTCATACATCTTCTGACAAAAGTAGTGGCCGAATTGGTGACATTGATATTCTTGATGAAAAGCAAAGGGAATTTGAAGCAGTAGAAGTGAAACATGGTATAGCAATTACTTTACAACTTGTACAAGACACATATACAAAATTTCAGACTACACCAGTTGACCGCTACTACATTCTTTCTACAGCTTATCCTGACAAAGAAGAGTATGTAAAAATTGAAGCGGAAATTCAACGCATAAAAAATGTTCATGGTTGCCAACTAATTGTCAATGGCATCATGCCGACACTTAAATATTATTTACGACTTCTCACAAATACGTTTGAGTTCATTGAAAATTATGTAAACCTTTTAGAAGCAGACCAAGCCCTAAAATTTGAACATAAAGAAAGATGGAACAAGCTCATTACTGAAATGAAATAGCTTTTAATGGTCAGTCATAAGGGTAGACAGAATTTTATTGCCCCACTTCAGCAAGTCCTAACCGTTATGCCAGCTTCCCAAAATATTGCTCCACGACTTTATATCGATAATCAAAAATAGATTTTAATTTATCCTTAACAAACAACGCATGAGCAATATCCCCTACCCATCCAAATGGCAACTTGTAATGAACAATATCAATCATTTCCACACCATTTTCAATTTCTTTAAAATGATGTTGATGATGCCACAGTGAATAAGGCCCAAAGCGTTGCTCATCAATAAAATATTGTTGCTTTACCACATGTGTAATTTCGGTCATCCAATACATAGCAATACCTAAAACAGGACGAACCGAATACTCAATCACCTGCCCGGCATATAGCTTGCCCCCATGATGTTGGGAGATTATTTTAAAATCCATCCCGTCAGGAGTAATTTTACTTAAATTAGCAGGATTGCTGAAGAAATCCCATACCTGATGGATATCTGCCGGAATCTTTTGCATTGCTTTTAAAGAGTATACCTTACTCATGTAACACTATTAACAATATCAACACAAAATTTGTTGAAAAAAACAATAACTTAAACGGTAACTTTGAAGCCATGGCTACTTATCGTGAATTTTTGGAAAATAAGTTTATTGACGAATATAATAAACTAAATACGCAGCAACGTAAAGCTGTTGACAATATCGAAGGCCCCGTCATGGTAATTGCCGGTCCGGGAACCGGAAAAACACAGATACTGGCTGCCAGAATTGGCAAAATATTGCTAGATACGGATACAACACCAGAAAATATATTATGCCTTACCTACACCGATGCCGGCACCATTGCCATGCGGAAAAGGTTGCAGCAATTTATTGGACCTGATGCTTATAAAATTAATATTTACACTTTCCATGCTTTTTGTAATGATGTAATTCAGGATAACCTGTTTCTTTTTGAAAAAAACTCTTTAGACCCTGTTTCTGATTTGGAGTGTATTGAAATTTACAAACAACTGATTGACGATTTCCCTAAAAATCATCCATTAAAAAGGTACAGGGGCGACGTATATTTTGAGATTAATAATTTAAAGAGCTTATTTTCTTCTATGAAAAAAGAAGGCTGGACGCCTTCCTTTATTAATCAAAAAATTGATGAGTACATGGCTGATTTACCTAATCGGGAGGAATATATTGCCAAAAGAGCCACCAAAGAATATAAAAAAGGTGATGTAAGAACTGATAAAATTGAAGAAGAAAAAGAAAAAATGGAAAAATTACGGTCAGCCGTAAACGAATTTAATAATTATCAAAATTTATTGCGAAAAAGAAACCGTTATGATTTTGACGACATGATTAACTGGGTAATACAGGTATTTGAAGAAAACCCGAATGTACTAGCCAACTATCAGGAAAAATTTCAATATATTTTAGTAGACGAATACCAGGACACCAGCGGCATCCAGAATAAGTTAGTGCAACTGCTAATCAACTATTGGGAAAAGCCGAATGTATTTGTTGTAGGCGACGATGACCAAAGTATCTATCGTTTCCAGGGAGCTAACGTAGAAAATATGTTGCAATTTGCCAGTACGTATGCTAAAGACTTAATTACAATAATACTCACACATAATTATCGCAGTGTTCAGCCTATTTTGGACATTTCAAAAACACTTATTGAAAAAAATGATGGCCGGCTGGTAAAAACATTGGATGGATTAAGCAAAGACTTAACATCGGCTAACGAAGCCATAAAGCATTTACTTTACCCACCCATTATTCACGAATACAGTACTGCCAAAGAAGAAATGGCCGATATTACTCACCGGATTTGCCATTTATTGCAGCAGGGTATTCAACCGGGAAAAATTGCTGTTATTTACAAAGAGAATAAATATGGTGAAGAGCTATCCAGATATTTTCGATTAAAAAATATACCCGTTTACTGTAAGCGGAGTATTAATATTTTGGAAAATTCTTTCATTAAAAAAATTATTACTTTACTACGTTTTCTCAATGCAGAACATGATATTCCTTATGGTGGAGATGAGATGCTTTTTGAGATACTCCATTATGATTTTTATAAAATTCCTCCCATTGAAATTGCAAAAATTACGGTAGAAGCTAATAGCAAAAGATATAGCGGAGAACATACATCCATAAGAAAATTATTATTTGACAAAGCCAACACTCCCCCAAAAGATTTATTCGATCCAGGCATCTGTGCAGCATTAAAAGATTTCAGCCATCATATTGAAAAATTATTAGCTGATGTGGTTAACCTGACCCTACAACAATTAGTTTCAGAAGTTGTTCGAACTGCCGGAGTACTTTCTTACATTATGCAAAGTGAAGATAAAATTGCATTATTACAATTACTTACAGCTTTATTTGATTTTATCAAAGACGAAACGAGCCGCAATCCTTCTTTACACCTCAAGGGGCTTATTGATATTATTGATTTGATGCAGAAAGAAAAATTACCATTACCCATGATACAGACAACCGGTAATGATAAAGGAGTAAATCTATTAACTGCCCACGGCTCTAAAGGATTAGAGTTTGAATATGTTTTTGTTTCAGGAACAAATGCTGTATGCTGGGAGAAAAAACGAAAGCCCGGTGGAGGATACAAATTTCCGGACAGCATGTTTATTTCCCTTTCCAAAACATATGAAGAAGAAGAATTAAGGAGGCTCTTTTATGTAGCATTAACCAGGGCAGAAAAATATTTATTTATTTCTTATGCCCGCTATAAAAATGATGGAAAGGAACTGGAACCGTCAATGTTTATTGCAGAAATTTTACAGGAACACTTACTTCCTGTTGAGAAAATAACATTAACAGATATTCAACTAGCCGAATTTGAGCTATTGCAGTTCACAGAAAAAAAACCCGAAATCGAAAATACGGAAGATGAATTTGTAACATCACTTCTTAGTAAATTCTCCATGAATGCAA
Organism: uncultured Ferruginibacter sp.; assembly: GCA_964586215.1. Classification (GTDB taxonomy): domain Bacteria; phylum Bacteroidota; class Bacteroidia; order Chitinophagales; family Chitinophagaceae; genus Ferruginibacter. Next base: position 98,990 of record CAZPHA010000001.1, on the reverse strand, counting down.
CAGCATTAAACAATTATTTAAAATGTCCGCTTGAATTCTACTATAAAAACCTAATCCGTATCCCTTCCGGCAAAAGTGAAGCCACTGAGTTTGGCAGCGCCATACACTACGCTTTGGAAAAAATATTCAGGAAAATGATAGAGATTAAGTCTAATCAATTTCCACCAAAAGAAGAAATGACAGCCTACTTCAACACCTATATGAATCGGCATCGTGAAAGTTTTACCAGGCAGGCATTTAAAAGAAGAATAGAATACGGCTTGGAAGTTTTAAGTAATTATTATGATAAATATGTTAACGAATGGAATACAATAGTAACCGTGGAGATTAATATAAGAGGCGTTCAACTAAATGGAATACCTTTAAAAGGCAAGCTGGATAAGCTTGAGTTTAACGGTAAAGAGGTAAATGTAGTAGATTATAAAACCGGAGATATTGACAAAGCACTACCCAAACTAAAATCGCCGGATCACAATAATCCCCATGGTGGAGATTACTGGCGCCAGGCAGTTTTTTATAAAATATTAATTGATAATTATGAACATAAAGACTGGAAGGTTGCCAGCGTTGAGTTCGATTTTATTGAACCTGATAAAAATAAAGAGTATAGAAAAATAAAGCTTCTTATCAATCCTCCAGATATTGAAACAGTAAAACAACAAATTATTCAGGTATGGGATAAAATTCAGGCCCGCAATTTTTATATAGGTTGCGGAAAATCCGATTGCTATTGGTGTAATTTTGTTAAAGACAATAAACTGGCCATAGCACTTCATGATCTGATTGAAGCCGACGAAGAAGCCGAGTTGCCGGGCTCTACCAAATATTATTTCAACTCTACCACATAATCACATTACTTTAGGCTATATTTTCAAATGAAAAATAAAATAGTTAATATATTATTTACGCCGTTTATCTGCTACCTATTAATGCTCATTGGCAATGGCTGCGCCCAAATTAGCGCCCCAACCGGCGGGCCTAAAGACACCATACCTCCCAAATTAGTAACGGCATCACCGCCGCTCAATACAGTTAATTTTAAAGGCAATAAAATTACTTTTTCGTTTGACGAATACATCGAAGTGCAGGACATACAAAGCAATGTGATCATATCGCCTGTTTTAAAAAATATCCCTACTATTAATTACAAATTAAAAACGATAACAGTAAATTTTAAAGAGACTTTGTTACCTGCAACCACTTATACAGTCAACTTTGGCAATGCTATTAAAGATATTAATGAGGGGAATGTGTTGAACGATTTCACTTATGTATTTTCTACAGGTAATATGTTGGATACACTCACACTAAGCGGTAAAATAATAGTAGCCGAAACAGGCAAAACAGATAGTACCATTGTAGCGTTACTTTATAGAAATGTTGATGACTCCGCTGTGTTTAAAAGAAAGCCGGACTATATAGCCCGTCCACACGCTGATGGAAGTTTTATTTTTTATCATCTCCCTAATGATAAATTCAGGCTCTATGCTTTAAAAGATGGCGACGGTAATAAATATTACAGCGCCAAAACGGAGCTTTTTGCATTTCATAATACAGCAATTACCGTATCCGATAAAAATGAAGCTGTCACTTTGTATGCCTATGCAGAACAAAAAGAAAACAGGGGGGCTCCATCTTCCAGAACAGTACTTCCGGAAAAAAAATTAAGATTTAGTACGAATTTGAGTAATAATCAGCAGGACTTATTAAACGATTTAGAAATAACGTTTAACAATTCATTAAAAATAGCTGAAACATCAAAAATCATATTAACAGATACCAATTTTAATGCCATAACTAATAGCAACATCGCTTTAGACAGTACACATAGAAAAATTATTGTAAAAAATAAATGGAAACCCGCCAGTGCTTACAAATTAATCATCAATAAAGAGGCAGTTGCTGATTCAGCAAATCATGTATTAACAAAAACAGATACGCTCAGCTTCGTGGCAAAAAAAGAAATTGATTATGGAAATATTACTTTAAGATTTAACAGTTTAAATTTTTCTCAGAATCCTGTGCTACAATTTGTTCAAAATGACGAGTTAAAAATGAGCTATAAATTAACAAGCAAAGAATGGAGCGTTAAACTTTTCCCTCCGGGAGAATATGAAATCCGCATATTGCTGGATGACAATAACAATGGCAAGTGGGATCCTGGCAGCTATTCCAAAAAAATTCAACCAGAAAAAGTAATCAGCATTGATCAAAAAATATCCATTAAAGCTAATTGGGATAATGAACGGGATATTCAATTGTAGTAGGCTGGGATGTTAAAATGTGAAGATGTAGGATCTTGGTATATTACTTACCTTCATCTCAACAAAAAACAACTAACTTTGCTGTATGATTCTTCCTTCATCGCTTTTAGAGCATGCTGTAAATGAATTTGCTAAGCTACCCGGTATAGGAAAAAAAACAGCCCTTCGACTTGTACTGCACCTAATTAAACAAGACAAGGAAGAAGTGAATACCTTTAGTAATGCCATATCAAATTTGAGAAATGAAATTCAATTTTGCGGTAAGTGCCATAGTATTTCCGATACGGCGATTTGTGATATTTGCAGCAATACGATGAGAAAACAGGAAGTTGTTTGCGTGGTAGAAAACATACGTGACGTAATTGCTATTGAAAGTACCCAGCAATTCAATGGGTTATATCATGTTTTGGGTGGTGTTATTTCACCACTGGATGGTATCGGGCCTGATCAGTTACAAATTGAATCTTTACTAAACAGGATAAAAGCTGAAAATATACAAGAACTAATTTTTGCTCTTAGCCCTAATGTGCAGGGTGACACCACCATCTATTATATCAGCAAAAAAATGGAACCTTCCATAAAAATAACTACTATTGCCCGGGGTATCGCTTTCGGCGGTGAATTAGAATACGCCGATGAAATGACACTGGCTAAAAGTATTCTTAACCGAATTCCAGTACAAAACTATATCAACCCTAAAAGTTAAATTATTTGTGAGACTCAACTTTTTGTAATTCGCCGAAGGTGAAGCAGTAAAAACTGTAAGTCACAAAGTCCCGCCGAAGGCGGAAGGTATAATAGTCCAGGCTTACTGCGATAAAAGTGTTCGAAACTCGAATATGAATTGCCCCTGCCCTAAAGGGCAGGGGCAAAATATAACATCATCAACATGGCTTTAGCCATATTTTTTGATAATAAAAGGTGGCTAAAGCCACCTTTTATGAGATAATATCATATTCCCCGACCTAAAGGTCGGGGCAATTGAAGAGAAAGCGATGACAATTATGACCAACATGTTGTCAATTAAAGCATAAAAATATTATTGTCCAGGGTTTCGAACACTTATGGTTCATACCTGTAATTCCTGTTCAGCTATTATTTTTTCCAGCTCAGCAAAATTTCTTTTACCATTATTATTTATATGAATAATTTTATTCAGATATAATCAGTAAATGGTTAAAAATATAAATATATATTATAATACATAATGTCATTAAAAAATAATTTAATATTAAAATTTATAATTATATGTTTAGCCCTACTTACAGCAGCAGGTTTTTATTATTATAATAAAGGACCGATGGACCTACATCAAGCCAAAGGTCAAAAAATAAGCGCAGAAGAGCTATACCGGGAATTTATACAGGATACTTCGACCCAACAAAAATATAGTGGCACGGTACTTGAAGTAACAGGAGAAATTATAGAAATTACTCAAAATCAACAGCAACAAACGGTAATTTTATTGAAAACCGGCATACCGGAATCTGCTATAAATTGTACCCTGGAAGATATGTCAAAAAAGGATATTAAAGCAGGCAGCCTGGTAACCATCAAAGGCATCTGCAATGGCATGAATGATGAAGGCAGAGAATTGGGTATTGGTGGAGATATTTATTTAATTCGCTGTTATCTTAAATAGAAAATATGAATCAAAAATTACGCAGCTCTGTATTGTTCACCTATTGCAAGATAATGACCCTGCTCCTCGGCCCGGTAATTTTCTATGGCTGCTATTACGATAATGCAGCATTGCTTTATCCTGATAGTCAGCCGGTAGATTGTTCATTGGTAGAAGCAAAGTTTTCTGCACAGGTGTTTCCCATTATACAAACCAAATGCGCTATTAGTAATTGCCACGATTTAACAGCCTCCGGAGGATTTTTTTTTCAAAGTTATAACCAGGTATTCAATGCCAGAGAACGTATTGATACTCGTGTGATAAAACAAAAAACAATGCCGCCAACCGGCCCACTGGATCCTGCCGAACGAAACATACTGGAATGCTGGATCAGGGGTGGAGCACAGAATAATTAACTTAACCATAAGCAATTAAACATGAAAATGCTGATCACCATATTATCCATATTTGCCCTACCAGGTGCAGGCAAACATGTTTCCGCCCAGCAATACTATACAAAAAACGGGCATATTTCCTTTTATTCAAAGGCCCCGATTGAAAACATTACAGCAACCAACGATCAGGTACTGTGTATACTCAATACAAAAAACGGATTACTTCAATTCTCCTTATTAGTTAAAAATTTTCATTTTAAAAAATCATTAATGGAAGAGCATTTTAATGAAAACTATATGGAGAGTGATCAATACCCCAGGGCAAGCTTTAAGGGCAATATTCTTAATATTGAAAAATTAGATTTTACAAAAGACAAGAAATATACCGTAACGGTATCGGGGAACTTAACCATACATGGAATAACAAAAAACGTTACAACAAGTGGCAACTTAAGTATAGTATCCGGAAAAATCATTCTGGGATCAACATTCAGCATTAATTTATCTGATTTTAAAATAAATATTCCCAAATTGGTACAAAGTAACATTTCTGAAACCCCTGAAATTACAGTGCTTTGCCAATTAGATCATAAAATTTAATTCAACCGGTATGCTAGTAAGAAAAATTGTTATTACTCAAATTATTATGCTTAGCATAAGCACTTTTATCCATGCGCAAGATACATTAGACTTGATGAAACAACTGGAAAACGAAGTCAATGCTAATGACAAGAATAAAACAGAATACACCACCGCCACTTTTAAAACAACCCGTTTAATTAATGGTCATTCTGTTGAAAATACAGGCAAAGGCGTGCTAGATGTTAAAATATCACATCGCTTTGGTACCATCAATAATGGAGCCTATGCTCTATTTGGCTTAGACAATGCTACTATGCGAATGGGATTCGATTACGGCATCACAAAAAATTTTATGGTTGGAATTGGGCGAAGCACCTATCAAAAAACTTTTGATGCATTTTTTAAAATAAAAATTTTGAAACAATCAACCGGCAAAGTCAATATGCCTGTAACAGTAAGCTATGTACCTACCGTTGCTTTAAAAACACTAAAATGGGAAAACCCTAACGAAAAAAATTATTTCTCCTCCAGATTATTTTATACGCATCAATTAATCATTGGCAGAAAATTTTCTAAAAATACTTCTCTTCAATTAATGCCAACATTTATACATCAAAACCTTGCCGCTCTTATTGCTGATCCCAATGACATTATCGCTATTGGAATTGGCGGAAGGCAAAAAATAAGCAAGAGAATAAGCTTTAATGCAGAATATTATTACCAGTTGCCGGGCTTTAAGCTAACGGGTACTACCAATGCATTATCGATAGGCTTTGATATAGAAACAGGCGGACATGTATTTCAATTACATTTTACCAATTCACAAGGTATGACAGAGCGAACCTTTATTGCTGAAACAACCGGAAAATGGGACAAAGGCGATATTTCATTCGGATTCAATATTTCCAGGGTTTTTACTATTGGAAAAAATAAGTAGCTATCCATAGAAAAGATTATGCTAAAAATCATTAAATTGTAGAAAGCTTTATGGTAAAAATTTTTACGCTACTGACATCACTATTATTAACCAATCATGTTCAGGCACCAGATTTTATTTTAAAGGTAAATAAAGGCAGTATCGCTTTTAAATCTGAAGCTCCTTTAGAATTGATTAAGGCTTCTAGTAATGAATTGACAGGTTTGTTAGATACTGATAAGAAAACATTTGCTTTTATGATCAGTGTAAATACATTTACCGGCTTTAATAATCCGCTTCAAAGAGAACATTTCAATGAAAATTATTTGGAGAGCACAAAATACCCTTATGCCACATTTGAAGGAAAGATTATTGAGGATATTGATTTTTCTAAAGATGGAAATTATACCGTACGAGCAAAAGGAAATCTTACTATACATGGGATATCGCAAGAGCGTATTATTAAAAGTGATATGAATATAAAAAAAGGTAAAGTCAGCATACAATCGGGCTTTACAGTTTTATTGGCTGATCATAATATAACCATTCCTAAAGTTGTGCATGAAAAATTGGCCTCAGAAATTAAAGTAGAGGTAAAAGTTACCCTCATCCCCAAATAAATATTAGTATGAAGCTTTTGCCAGGAATTTTTTTTTGCACCATACTCTACTTAATTGGCAATCCTCTGTTCTCTCAGTCAGGCTTATTAGGATATAAAACTTTTAAAGTCCAGGAAAACAATAAATCTCACACTATTAATGCACTTTATAAAAATAGTGAAGGTTATATTTATGCTGCCACTACGAATGGACTATACAAATTTGATGGCATAAAATTCACTAAGATTACACCTGAAAAACCAATTAAGGATACCGCCACAACTATTTTTGAAGATCATCAACACCAACTGTGGGTAGGGTTTAAAAGCGGCCACATATCTATCAAAAAAAGTAATCAGTTGCAATATTTCAATCCGGAAGAAGGAACTCCGCAAAAAAAAATCACCTGCTTTGCGGAGGACAAAAAAAATAATATCTGGTTTGGTACGCAAGGAGAGGGTATTTATTATATACAAAATAATCGTCTTTATTTAATTGATGAAGAAAATGGGCTCCCTGATCTGAATATTCATAGCCTGCTTGTTACCAACAATAATGAAGTATTAGCCGCCACCGATCAGGGTATTGCTGTTTGCAAAGTGAACGGATCGCAAAAACAAGTGTCCATTATTAGTCCCAAAAACGGTTTGCCTGACTACATGGTAACAAGTATTACTAAGGCCCCTAATAATTGCTACTGGATAGGGTTGCAGGATAAAGGTTATTGTTTATATAATTATCCTCAAAATCGTATTGAGGTAAACCCGGTAAATAGTAGCTGGGTATATGGACAAATAAATGACCTGCTCTACACCGGGAAAAATTTATTGCTTGCCACACAAAATAACGGGCTAATAGCCTATGATAACTATTCTTTGAAAAAAATTAATTTACCAGAAGGTAATACTAATAACCTTCACAGTCTTTTACAAGACAATCAGGGTAATATTTGGGCAGCGGCAAATGATGAGTTAATCCGATTGGGTTCGGGTGAGCTTACATTATACCCGGTATATGATAAAAATGATTTTTCCGGCATTCATGCTTTACTTATTGATAAGGAAAATAATTTCTGGATTGGCAACAAGCAAACTATTATCAAATATCAACAGAAAAACAATCAATTTGTTACGAAGAAAATTAGAATCAATGAATTGACTGGCAATACAGATATTACCAGCCTTTATCAGGATATGTATGATAATATTTGGATAGGCACAATGGGTAAGGGATTATTTTTATTAAATGCAAACAATGGCCGATACCGCCCCTTAAGGGAAATAGAAAACATGAAAAGCGCCAATATCCTGTCAATAACAGGAAGGGGAAATACGGTTTGTATTGGAGGATTGGAAGGCGCTATGGTTTTTGAATTAAATAGCAATAACCAACAAATTGAATCAAAATATAATTGTAAAAATTACCATACTGAAATCGGTACAAATTATATTTATTATGTTTTTAAAGATTCTAAAAATAGAATTTGGTTTGCAACGGATGGAAAAGGAATTGCTGCTTTGGAAAATGGGAAATATACTAACTATAATGAACAAACGCAATTGAAAGATGACCACATTTACTCAATCACAGAAGATAAGGAAGGCAATATTTGGTTCAGCACGAGTAAAGCAGGGATATATAAATTTAACGGACACAAATTTTTCAACTATAATTCATCAAACGGCTTAAGCGATTTAAATATAAGTGCAATTAAAGCGGATGCAAATGGCAATATTATTGTCGCCCATAAAACCGGTCTCGATATTTTGGACCCTGGTACCGGCCAGGTGTCATATATCAATGCATCTATAAACGTAAGTGATATAAATACTGACGTTGGTGCATTTGCCCAGGATAATACAGGCAATATTTTTTTTTGTACAATAAATGGAATTGTAGGCTACAGTCCTCAAAAAGAGTTTAAAAGAAACTCCACTACCATTATTGAAAGTGTACAGCTTTTTTTAAAAGATATTGATAGCCCCTCCGGTTCATCTTTTGATTATAATGAAGACAATATAACATTCACTTTTAACGGACTGTATTTTTCTGACCCGGAATCTGTTATTTATCAATATAAATTAGAAGGTCTTAATAATGAATGGATAACCACAAAAGACAAAACAATAACCTTCTCTCAATTACGACCCGGGACATACAAATTTATTGTCCGTTCCTCTCTCAATGAGAGTTTTATCAATGCCCATGAGGCTGTTTATAAATTTACAATTAACAGTCCTTTTTGGAAACGGTGGTGGTTTATTGTACTAGTCATTTTATTTATCAGTGGGATTTTATTTTGGTATATAAAAATCAGAGAAGCAAATATTAAAAGAGTACAACAATTACAGCAGGAAAAAATTCAATTTCAATTTCAGGTTTTACGCAACCAGATCAATCCGCACTTTTTATTTAACAGTTTCAATACACTGATCTCTGTTATTGAAGAAAACCCTCCCTTAGCTGTCGAATATGTAGAACATTTATCCGATTTCTTCCGAAATATTGTAAACTATCGTGATAAGGAAATAATATCTTTAAAAGAAGAAATCGATTTATTACAAAGCTATTTTTATCTGCAACAAAAAAGATATGGTAATAATTTAATACTATCGATTGAAATAAGCGATCAGGAAAAAGAGCAAATCTTTATACCACCGCTTACTTTACAATTGCTGGTAGAAAATGCCGTAAAACATAATGCTATTTCAAAGGACAAGCCTTTGCATATTATTATATCTATTGAAGGTAATTTATATATTAAAATTTTAAATAATATAAATATTAAATTTACCATACAGCCGGGTGCAGGAATGGGTCTACAGAACATTATAAGCCGCTACAAGCTTCTAAGTCATAGAAAAGTAGAAATCAATAAGACTGATGATAAATTCATTATCTTACTACCTATAATAAAATAATCGCATATGAAATTATTAATTATTGAAGATGAAGAGCCTGCAGCAAAACGCTTGCAAAAAATGATTACAGATATATTGCCGGATGCTATTGTATTGGAAACGATTGATAGTATTGCTGCAGCATTAAAATGGCTGGAAACCAAAGAATCTCCTGATTTAATTATATCCGATATTCAATTATCAGACGGAATCAGCTTCGAAATATTTAAAAACTTTGAAGTATCGTGTCCTATTATTTTTACAACAGCCTATGATCAATACGCCATTGATGCATTTAAGGTGAACAGCATTGACTACCTGTTAAAGCCAATAAAAAAAGATGAACTGGAAATTGCTTTAAGCAAATATAATAAATTAAAAAGCAGTTCTGCACCAAATACATTAAGCATTGATAAATTATTACAAGCTTTTCATTCAACGCAATCTAATAATTATAAAACACGATTTATTGTAAAGTTTGGAGAACGTATCAGGACTATTGATGTGAAGGAAGTTGCCTATTTTTATACCGAAGATAAAATTAATTTCCTGACAACCACCGAAGGCCGCCGATACACAATTGATTTTAATTTGGATGCTCTGGAAAATCTGGTTGATCCAAAAGTATTTTTCAGAATAAACCGGCAATATATTATCAGTATACATGCCATTGCAGAAATGTTTGCATACTCCAAAAGCCGTGTACTGATCAAGCTCAATCCACCTGCCAAAGAAGATACCATTGTAAGTACTGACCGTTCCGGCGCATTCAAGCTTTGGCTGGACGATGTTAAATAGCAATAAAAAAGGCTTTCGTTTGTGAAAGCCTTTTTATAAGTTAAAGAGTTAGTAGCCGGGGTTTTGTTGGTTTTTTAGAGAGGGATTAATATCTATTTCTCTTTGAGGAATAGGCATAATCACCTTGTCATCACCTGGTTCTGAGATAGAGGCCTGCTGTCCGGTTCTTAAAGATTTACCCTTACGTAATAAATCCATTCTACGATGCCCTTCAAAACACAATTCTTTTCTACGCTCATTTAAAATTGCGTCAACAAGAGCCTGCTTGTTAGCAAAAGTATTGATATCCCAAAGCGGCAACCCTGCTCTTGTTCGAAGTGCATTCATTAAGTCGATAGAAGTCTGATTAATGCCATCTTTTTCTGCTAGGGCTTCGGCTCTGTTAAGATACATTTCCGTAATACGAATAATTGGGGAGTTATCGGTATTATTTACTGCATCAGGAAATTTTAATGTAAATCTTTTTTGTATCCCATCTGCCGCCTGGCCTAAATCACTTTTTTCAAAGCGTTTATCACCAGGTTCTGCAAGAAAAGCATTTACTAAATCAGATGTAAAAGGGCAGTCTCCTCTTCCTCCCAACGCTGCAGGCCTATGATAAGATGCCCATCCACCTGCGCCCGTTCTTGAATTATCAGTGGCTGACATTTGTATGGAAAAAACGTCTTCCGGCGTATTACCGTCATAAAAATTATAATTGGCCGCTAAAGTATATACCGGAGAAGTTATGACCAAATTAGCTGTAGATGCAGCGGCATCCCAATCTCCCCTGTATAAATAAAGTCTTGATAACAAAGCTCTTGCAGCACCCTGTGTTGCCCTCCCTCTGGTATCAGAGGATGCAGCGTAACTCGCCGGAAGATCAACAATGGCTTCTTCTAAATCTTTTTTTACTTGCAGGTGTACTTCATTTACGGTAGCCCTTGCAGGGAATTCAACAGTACCGGTAAATGATTTCAACACTAAAGGCACTCCTAATTTTGCTCCATTATCAATTTGATACGGTTGTCCCCAAAGATTAACCATTTGGAAATAAGTCAGTGCTCTTAAAAACTTAGCTTCTGCTATCATCTGCTTTTTTTGAGCATCCGTAAATCCTACTTCATTGATACCCGATACTTTATCAATAATTGTATTCGCTCTTAATATTACACGATAATATTGAAGCCACCAACCTTGTACACTGGTATTTGTAGATAATGTTGTAAATGAATTTATTTCCTGTAAGGTAGGAAAAGAGCCTACAAAATCTGTATTATCTGCCTGAAAATCACCTACTATTTGAGGTTGAGAACCGAAAGCATCAATACTTTGTGCTGAGCTATACACTCCCAATAAAGCACTTTGCGCTGTAGCTTTACTAGACAATACGACATCTTCTGTTAATGACTGCTCTGGTGATATTTCTTCCAGATCTTTTTTACAACTCATCAGTATCAGAGCAGAAGAAATGAATAGTACGCTTAGTTTATTTATATTAACCATATATGAATTATTTTATAATAAAGAATTAGAAAGTAATATTAAATCCCATAGTGACAGTTCTTGCCTGCGGTAAAGCAAAAAATGATTCTCCCTGCACCAAATTATTACTACCATTAGCAGAAACTTCCGGATCAGGGCCTCTGAAATTTTTATTTTGCAAAATCCACAGGTTCTGACCCAATACATAAAATTTTGCTGCCTGTATAATATTAGCCTTAGCCAATAATGCCTTAGGCAAATAATAGCTTAAAGTTAATGTTTTTAACCGCAGATAGGATCCATCCATCAATTGAAAAGTTGAGCGCTGATTAAAAAGTGAAATGGCTGTCGGGCTTGTTAACTTAGGGGCAAAAGCAATATCCCCTGCTTTTTTCCAATAATTTAATATATCTACTGACTTATTAAAGCCTGCGGCAGAATTCATATTTTCTGTAAACCGAAGTCCATCAATCAGTACTTTATTACCATATGAAAAATTAAAGAAAGCGCTTAACTCAAATCCATTGTAATTGATCGTATTGGTAATACCCCCAGTAAATTTGGGGATGGCACTACCCACCACTACCCTGTCATTGGAAACAGGATTTGTTGTTGGCTTGCCATTTCTATCCAGCCATTCGGCATTACCGGTACTCGGATTGACACCTAAATAACGAATTAAATAAAAGGTATTCAATGACTCCCCTACAATTGCTCGTTGAGATGCTGATCCCTCCAAGAAATCTCTACCCTCTGGATCTTTGTTTTCCGGTAAAGACAACACTGTGTTTTTTAAAAATCCTATATTAAAGCTAGTAGTCCATTCAAAATCCTTTTTTCGGATATTCACGGTATTTAATAAAATATCAATCCCCTTATTCTCAATTTCACCTACATTTCTATTAATATTAGTAAACCCTGTAGTAAATGGCAACGGCAATCCGACTAATGCATTTTTAGTTCTTTTTCGGTAAAAATTTGCTTCCAGGTTAATTCTTGACTTAAATAAACTCATTGTAAATCCTATATCCGCTTGCCCAGATTCTTCCCACTGCAATAACGGGTTACCAGTTTGAGTAGGTATCAAGCCGGGCTGACCATTGTAATCCGCAGCAGCTCCTGTACCAAATAATGATTGATATGGGAAATTTCCAATTCGATCGTTACCTGAGGTACCGTAGCTGGCAGATAATTTAAGAAAATTTATAGCATTGATTTTTTTGAAAAAATCTTCATCTGATACAATCCAACCTCCTGATACCGCCCAAAAATTACCATACTTATTGCTGGTACTAAACCTGGAAGACCCATCCCTTCTGGCTGTAAATTCAACCAGATATCGGTCATTATAGCGATAATTTAGCCGTGTAAAAAAAGACTCCAGCGCCCAAGCCGTTCTCGTAGCTGCGGTAGTTGTTGGGGTAGAACCGGATGATACATTTGGTAACTGATCACTGGCAAAACCTGTAGAGGCCACCGTAATATCATCAAATTGAGTGGTCTCATAACTATGTCCTAATAATGCTCCAACATAATGTCGCCCTAAATTTTTATCATAATTAAGGGTATTCGTAGTAAGCCATTTTTGATTTTGGCTAACAAATCTGCTAGCTGCGCCTCCAGGGGTGTTGAGACTATGAGAACGTGTCCTCTCCTCAACGTTTACTATATCTATACCCCAGTCAGTTTTAAATTTCAAATCGTTTAAAAACTTTATTTCGGTAAAAATATTTCCATAATATCTTCTGGAAAAGAAATCATTAATATTTAATGCTTCTATGGCTAATACATTCGCTACAAATCCGGTATTTACAAATTTACCATCCGCATCTCTTGGCTGTACGTAAGGCAATTGCAAAAATGCAGAAGTGATTGGAGCATTCGTATTATTTTCAACTCCTATTCTATCACTTCTACTATTTGAAATATTGAAGTTTGTACCAATTTTTATGTTTTTATTTACATCATGGTCCAGGTTTATTCTTCCGGATAATCTATCCATATCATTACCAATAGCATAAGCGCTTTCTTTTAAATATGTGCCTCCTAAATAGAATCTTGTTTTATCGGTACCACCGATTGCAGATAAGTTAATAGAACGTGTCTGGCCATTTTGTACTACGGCTTTTACCCAATCAAATCCACCCTCTGGTCTAACCACCGGGGCCAATCCTCTTGCAGCCCGAAACTCTTTTTCATAATTCTTATACTGATCAGAACTCATTACCTCCATTAAGTCAGTAGGCCTTGACATTCCGGTAAAAAAATCTAAATTAATTTTTGTCTTTTGATTGGTTTTTCCTTTTTTAGTTTTGACTAAAACTACCCCGTTAGTACCACGAGAACCATAGATTGACACAGCAGCCGCATCTTTCAACACCGTAATAGATTCTATGTCATTGGGATTAAGATCTACTAAAGGATTAAGGCCAGTACCACCACCTTGAGCTGTTGAAAGAACATCATCATTTAATGGCACACCATCTATCACAAACAGTGGCTGACCATTTCCAGCAATAGATGCAGCTCCTCTTATACGGATTGCCGACTGGCTACCTAGTACGCCCGAAGAGTTGGTCATTTGCACACCTGCTGCTTGTCCTTGTAATGCCTGCGTAGCGCTTATGATAGGTTGACCTTGAAAAGCATCTGCTTTAATGGTGCTGACAGTCTGCGTACGGGTCCTGTCTTTTTGAGTACCGTAACCTACTACAACTACCTCTTGCAAATTTTTATTTTCTGATTGCAAAATGACTTTGATATTATCAATTGCATTTTGAATATTAACATTCTCACTAGTCATACCAACCGACGAAATAGTTAACGCCTTAGCATTATCACTGACTGTAATGCTAAATTTACCTTCACTATTCGTAGTTGTTCCGATATTTGTTCCCGGAACAAAAACAGATGCATCCGCCAAAGCCTTTCCTTCTGAACTTAAAACTTCACCACTAATGGTACGTGTTTGTGCTGATGCTACTCCCGCAAATAACAAGATTACCAACACATTAACAATTTTTCTCATAAGCATTTTTTAATGTTTGATACTATATTTTTATTTTATCAGAATTTAAAAAAATTAAGCATTTTATATTGAGAATAAACAATATATTTTGTATTAACGCTACACAATTTTTACTTTTTATTAACACTTGAACGCAAAATATAATTATATAGTACAATTATCAAAAAAATTAACTAAACTTTAACCTATAAATAAAAATATGACAATTTAGTGTTACAAATTGTTGATCTTTTATAATTTATTTTTATGATTTCTAAAAAAAAATAACAACAGACAAGGTAACAATATCAAATTAGTCATAGTGGCAACAAACAAAGTTACTGACGTAAGCCACCCTAACGCAATGGTACCTCCAAAACTACTGACACAAAAAATAATAAATCCTGCCATCAGTACCAGGGAAGTATACACGATACTTAAGCCGGTATGCTTAATCGTAGCCGTTACCGTGTCTTCAACATTGGCGTAGAGCGGCAATTCCTGTTTATAATTAACCAAAAATCGTATCGTAATATCAATGGCTATGCCTAGTGCTACACTGAATACCAATACGGTAGAAGGCTTTAGCGGCACTCCAACCCAACCCATAATTCCCGCCGTAACTACTAACGGAATCAGGTTAGGTATTAATGAACATATTAAAATTTTAAATGATTTAAAAAGATATAACATACAAATAGATATCAGTATAAAAGCCCATAAGATGCTCTCCTTTAAACCATTGATGATGAACTTGCTTCCTTCCAAAAAGGTTATACTGGTGCCTGTGAGGCTTACTTTATATTGTGCTGTATCAAACAATACATTAATTTTATTTTCAATATTATCCAAAATTATTGGAAGCTGTACTGTACCCACATCGGCCATATTAACACTTATACGAGTCGTCTGCCTGGCCGTATCCATAAAGCTGGATAGTAATTTGGTAAAATTGTTCTTGCCGCCGGAATCTTTTCTAAACTTTAAATAATCTGCCACAAAAGCTCCATCAAAATTATTCGGTAATAAATAATTAGTGGAATCCCCTTCATAAAATCCCTGCTTAGCAAATTTTAGTCCTTCAGCGATACTTAAAGGCCTGTTCATTTCCTTTTGTGCAGTAATGTATTGTGATAAGGTATCAATTTTTGCAAAAACATCCAATGCCTTCATACCAGCAAGACCTCCACGCTTTTTAGTAGTTACAACAATTTCCAGTGGCATGACACCTTTGAAGTTTTTTTCAAAAAATTTTAAATCAGTATAAATTTTATCCGTTTTGGGCAAATCGTCTACAATATAAGCCACTGTCTTAAGCTTAGAAATTCCAACAACAGCAATAGCAACCATTACTAACGTAGTTGCATATACGATTTTTTTATGGTTCAACACCCATTTTTCAATATTTAATAAAAACCGGGTTAAAAACCTGTTTTTTAAATATTTCAACTGACGAGATGTAGGAGCTGGCAAATAGCTTAATACAGAGGGTAATAATATAAAAGATACCACGAATATTACCATTATACTAATACCAGCTACCACTCCAAATTCTTTTAAAATGGCGCTTTTTGTTAATGAAAAAACGGCAAAACCAATGGCCGCCGTAATATTGCAGAATAATGTAACCACTCCCATTTTACTCACCATATCCACCAGCGCTTTCCTTTTACGATTGGCATGATCTTTTTCAAGCAAAAAGGAAGTATGATATTTGTTGATAAAATAAATACAGTTTGGAATACCAATTACGACTACCAGCGGTGGAATGAGAGCTGTTAATAAAGTTATTTTATATCCCAATAATTGTAACAACCCTACACTCCAAACTACCCCCACTACTACAATGAATAGTGATAATAAAGTTGTACCGATTGACCTGAAAAAAATAAGCAAAATCAACGTACTTAAAATAATGGACCCAATTAAAAAAAAGCGCATTTCCTTTTGCAAATTATCACCTACCACCGTTCTGATCAGGGGCAATCCACTCACGTAAGTCTTGATATTAGTTGCCTTTTCAAAGGAGTCAATTACATTGTCAATATTTGCTACAATTTGTGTACGTTTTGGGCTATTCAGAGAATCTTTATTAATCCGAACTCCCATCAGGTATGCCTTTGCTGAATCATTATATTGTAAAGATTTATAAAAAGGAAGGCTCAGAAATACATCTTTTGCACTATCCAATTGTGCCTGATCAACAATATTATCCGGAAAGATTTTTACGGGTAACAGCTTCTCTGTAATGCTATCCTTTTGCAAGGTAACAGCGCCGGGTATACTTAGGACGTCTTCTACATTGACAATCGCTTTAAGCTGACGGTGAAGATTTTGATAGGCTTTGAAAACATTTTCTGTAAAAAGCTTATCCGTTTGCACACCTACCACCAATACATTTCCATCATCGCCAAACTTTTGCTTAAACGCCACATATTCTTTATATTTCGGATTATCTGTGGGTATTGCTCTTGCGAATTCATAGCTGAGCTTCACTTTACTGGCGAAATACCCCATAACTCCTGTGGCAGCAAATAAAATTATTAATAGTGGTAACCGATATCTTAATACAGTATTTCCCAAAAATTGCCACATACAAGTGAATTATTTATTTAAAAAGATGTGCAAAGAAAACACTTTTAAACGATTTTTGCATATGCTTCATTCAACAAAAGGGATTGTACTAAAAACCACCAAATATGGCGAAACCAGCATGGTAGTTTCAATCTTTACGGAAGCATTGGGTATTCAAACCTATATGATTAATGGAGTTCGCAGTACAAAAAAATCATCCGCAAAAGCCAATCTTCTGCAATCCGCTGCAATATTAGATGTAGTTGTATATCATAATGAACGAAAAAATATGCACCGTATTAAAGAGTTTTCATGGGGCTATCTTTATGAAAGTATTTTCAGCGATGTAATCAAAAACAATGTGGCTTTGTATATGATCGAACTACTCTACAAATGCCTGAAACAGCCAGAAAAAAATACCGAATTATTTTCTTTTTGTGAAGAAAGTCTGAAAATATTAGATCACGCTGACAGCGCCATTACCGCTAATTTTCCTTTGTATTTTTCGCTACAACTGCCTCATTTTTTCGGATTTAAAATTCTTACTAATGTTGATAATATTAAAGGAGTGCTATATATTGATTTACAAGAAGGGGCTTTTACCAACCAGCAGCCCATCCATCCACATTTTATCACAGGAGAGCTGGCCGACATTACAGCAAGGCTTTTAAAAACGACTCATCCTCAGGAGCTTGAAAACTTTAAATTAAATCATACCGTCAGGCGGCAGCTACTTATGTATTACCAAACGTATTATGCTTTGCACATTCAGGAATTTGGCCAAATGAAAACACTTAGAATTTTGCAGGATGTGCTATAAAATTCTCCTTGCAGATGATGTTGCTGAAATATTTCCGTTATCAATATTGTCTATCAAAACAATACCCGGTTGCTTTCCTTTTTCAAAGCTGCCTAATTGTTCATCCATCCTGAGCGCCTCTGCACCGCTTTGAGTAGCCCAATGTAAGACATCTACCAATGGAATATTTTGTTGTAAAATAACTTTTATTTCTTCCAGCATATTTAACTGCCAGTTGCTGGCATAGCTATCTGTACCAATTACAATACCAGCACCCTGATGGGCAAGTAGTTGTATCGGTGGTATTGTATTTTCAATATATCGATTGGCATTCACACATAAACAGAAAAAAAGAGATGATAGAGGATAGTTGATAGAGGATAGATTTTGATTTAGAAAAGTATTATGTACTGAAATGATGGATTGATTAATGGTAAAATATGGCAGCCAGCTTTCCAAACTTGTTTTACCGGTAGGTTCAAAAGAGCCAACGTCAATACCTAAGTTTTTATACAATTGCAAAAAATCGCCACTTTTATTTTTATATAGTTCATCTTCCGCAGCACATTCCTGGTTGTGGATAGTAATGAGTTGGTTGGTCGTAGCATTATTGATTAATTGAAACAATTTTTTTGAAACAGAATAGGGTGCATGGGGAGAGATAGTTGACAGATGCCTGTTCCGCCTACGGCGGGAATAGTTGATAGTTGATAAAAATTGACCCTGGATGTTAAGTGCTTCGGCCATTCTCTTTTCGGCAGTAGCGTCTACAAATCCACTTACTTCAATAAAATTATGCCACCTGATTTTACTTTGTTTTTTTACTGACAGAGAGTCCGTAGTATTACAAATATCCCCTACCGCTACTGTACCGCTGTTATACATTTCCTGTTCGGCAGCCTGCATGGCTAGTAACTTTTGCTCCTGTGATGCCGTTCTTTTCACCATTACCTGTTGCACAAAGTTTACCAAACCTGTTTTTTCTTCAATGAAACCTTTTAAATGCGACAACTCCAGGTGGCAATGGCAGTTTACAAAACCAGGTGTAAGCATGCCCTTAAAAACTTCTATATTTTCACCTGCTAATGGCTCATCCACTATTTCTTGTACAATGCCCTGCTGGTCGGTAATCAATACTTTATGGCTGTTCCATAACTGATATCCGTCAAAAATATAATCGGCCTTAAATTTTCGATACACAGCGATTGGTTAATAAATTTGTAATTTTGCAGCCTGAAAATGAAAGCTGAGTAATGGTATACGGCTGAAGTGAGTGATCCGCCTAAGGCGGACAAGCTACAACACTGCCTGTATCGCCTTGGGCAAGACAGGAATGTTGTACCAGGTTACTACTGCCGGTACCAAAATATAAAATTACATTATGTTAGATAAACTGGATGCAATAAAAGGAAGATTTGATAACCTGGCTTTATCACTTACCAATCCTGAAATTGTGAATGATAGTAGAAAGTTTGCAACGATCAGTAAAGAATATCGCAGCCTGGAAAAAATTGTTCAGGCCAGGAATGAGTATGTGAAAACACTGGAAGATATAGCTTTTAACAAGGAAGTACTGAATAGTGATGATGAAGAGATGAGAGAATTAGCCAAAATGGAGCTACCGGCTTTGGAAGAGAAAAAAACAACACAGGAAGCTCAGTTGCGACAGCTACTAATTCCCAAAGACCCTCAGGATGAGAAAAATGCCATACTGGAAATCAGGGCAGGCACCGGAGGTGATGAAGCTTCCTTATTTGCCGGTGATCTCTTAAGGATGTATATCAAATATTGCGAAAAAAAGGGCTGGAAAGCTGCCATACTGAGCGAAAGCGAAGGAACGGTTGGCGGGTATAAAGAGGTACAGGTAGAAGTAGTAGGCGATGATGTGTATGGCACTTTAAAATTTGAAAGTGGCGTACACCGTGTACAACGTGTACCCGACACAGAAGCCAGCGGAAGGGTGCATACCAGCGCTGCCACGGTAGCGGTAATGCCTGAAGCCGAGGAGGTTGACTTTGAATTAAAAGAAAGCGATGTGAAAATGGAAACTGCCCGAAGTGGCGGTTCCGGAGGGCAGAATGTAAACAAAGTAGAAACGAAAGTTTTTTTAACCCATATACCCACCGGTGTAGTGGTAGTTTGTCAAACCGAACGTACCCAGTTAGGCAACCGTGAAAAGGCCATGGCCATGTTGCGTACAAAATTATACGAAGAGCAGGTACGCAAACAGGAAGAAGAAATTGCCAGGCAACGTAAAAGCCTGGTAAGTACGGGTGACAGAAGCGCCAAAATAAGAACCTATAATTTCCCCCAAGGTCGGGTAACCGACCATCGTATCGGTTTAACGGTTTATAACCTGGATGCTGTATTAAACGGTGATATACAAGAGTTTATTGATGCTCTCCAATTTGCTGAAAATGCCGAAAAAATGGCGATGGAGCAGTAAAAAAGCGGCTGGAAATCAGCCGCTTGACTTCAGTTATCTTTCTATTGATTTTTTTATTTTGAACCACAAAGAATTCCACCGGGCTTATCTGATTTTAGCACATCCTTGCCGTAATCATTGAATAGGCATCTCCAGGTAGGGCATTCAGCAGCACCACCTTTTACAAAGTTGGTAAATTTTTTGCCGTTTTCGATGAATGTTTCGTTCAAACTTTCCAACTTTTTTGTTCTTTTCATTTTTAATAGATTTTATTAGATTATTAATTGCTTTTTTAAAGCTCTAAATATTAGATGTTAAAATACACACAATTACATATATAAATATTCACTTTTTAATAAAATAGTAATTTTACTTAATGGGCATAAATTTCTGATTAATAAAGGTTGAAAGAGAAAATAATTAAAAATGAAAAAATGACCTAATTGTAGAATTGTTTCCCCAAATTGGGGAAAGTATGCGTTTAACAAAATTGGTTATAAAATTAATAAAAATTCAACAATTTAATTTGTATATTTATAATAATTTGATTTTAAATAATTTATATATTAAATTATAATTTATATTTATAAATGGGCTATGTAAAAGACTGATTATTAGCATTTGAAGGTATAGGCACATGATTTGCATTATATTAATCAGAGTTACAAGTTAGATTTTAAAAGTTTCTCATAAGCAGTTAGTTTTGGTAAACGGCCCCTGTTTCTACAGGGGCTTCTTCTTTATACTTAATCCATTAAAGTTACATTAGCCAACTTCATTTATCGCTGAACCACAGGCTATCAAATTAATTGATAACTTTGCGCTGCAATTAAAGCACATTGGCAACCAACACACATTATAGAAAATCTTTTTTTAGAAAAATACGAGGTAAAGAGGTAACAGAAACGGAAGAAATGTCGTTTTTTGATCACCTGGAAGAGTTACGTTGGCATTTGGTCAGAAGCGTATTAGCATGGCTGATAGCTGCCATTGCTATTTTTATTTATATCGACTGGATATACGATCATATTATTTTAGCGCCTGCTAACGAAAATTTTGTCACCTATAGCGCTTTATGCCGATTTGGTCAATGGTTGCATCTCGGGGATAGTTTTTGTATGCCCCCGGTAAAAATTGATTTTCAGGTTACCACCGTTAATGGCACTTTTACCTCTGCCATTAATATTGCCATGATTGGAGGCGTTATAGCCGCTTTTCCCTATATATTTTGGGAGTTTTGGAAATTTGTAAAACCGGCGCTAACAACTAAAGAGATAAAATATGGCCGGAAAAGTATATTCTGGGTTTCTTTCTGTTTTTTTACAGGCGTTGCATTTGGCTATTATTTGTTAGCTCCCTTTACCTTTAATTTTTTAGCAGGGTTTACATTGGGAAAATCAGGAATGGTACAATATCGCCCCTCTATCAATGATTATATCGAGAGTTTAACCAACCTGCTTTTAGGATGTGGAATCGCTTTTGAATTACCTGTTCTTAGTTTTGTGCTGGCAAAAATTGGTTTAATCAGCAGCTCATTCTTAAAAAAATATTTCAAGTTTGCGTTTGTAATCATTTTAGTAATCGCTGCCGTTATTACCCCCTCACCGGACTGGACAAGCCAGTTTTTGGTGGCCATTCCACTTACTTTATTATACTGGATCAGCATTGTATTAACCAGCCGGATAGATAAGGAAAATGCTAAACAGGAAGAATGGAGTTAATAATGGATAATTCTTTAATTGATAATTAATAATGTTCAATATTATAATATCAACAAATTATCAATTTTGTTCCCACGGGGTCTTTTTGCAAAAAGACCCCGTGGAGACCTAAAATATTGGAAAATATTAACTACTCCTGATCTTAACAAAAAAATCATAAGAACGAATGAAATTAATAGGTAGTTGTGATGGTCAGCATTACAATATCAACACATTATCAATTATCAATTAATCAATTATCAATTACACCCAAGCATTAACTAAAAATTATAAAATAATTTTATATCTTTATAGTAGAATTTATCCAAAGGATTGAACCTTAACCTAAACAACTTATTGCCATGCCAGATTTTAATTTAAAACTCCCCATAGCCATTGGAAGTGATCACGCCGGTTTTGCACTGAAAGAAGAGTTAATTTCATTTATGGATGCAAAAGGTCTTACTTATAAAGATTTTGGCTGTTACAGCGAAGATTCGGTCGATTATCCTGATATTGCACATCCCGTAGCAACAGCTATAGAAAGCAATAAATATGCTTTTGGGATATTACTATGTGGCAGCGCCAATGGTGTAGCTATTACTGCCAACAAACATGCAGGTATTAGAGCTGCTATCTGTTGGGGTGAAGAGCTGGCAAAGCTGGCCAGACAACATAACGATGCCAATATTTTATGTATCCCTGCCCGTTTCGTACGGGAAGAAGTGGCCGAAAGAATGGTAGCGCTTTTTGTTAAAACTCCTTTCGAAGGCGGCCGTCATTTAAAAAGAGTTAGTAAGATTGCCTGCTAAATTTTTCTGGCATTTCATCAATTAAAGAACAATATTTATTTTCTCTTTATATTCTCATATCAGAAGAATATGGGTAATATTGTATTGTAAAATTTGTTCAATGAGAAAATATTTGCTTTCGACCATGCTATGCATGTTTATTAATAGTATGTGCCAGGCCCAATCCGATAATGCAGCAAAATACGCTGCAACTATTTCTGCCAGCGATCTAAGAAAGCACCTTACCATCGTGGCCAGTGAAGAAATGGAGGGCCGGGAAACCGGTACCGAAGGACAGAGAAAAGCTGCTGCTTACATCCAATCACAGTTTAGGACAATAGGGCTGCAACCCTGCCGTTCCTTGAAAAGTTATCAGCAATTATTTCCACTTTACAAGGACTCGTTAGCGATAGCAAAAGTATCTATTAATAAAAAAAAATATACACAGGATAAAGATTACAGCTGCCTGGCTGAATATAGTCCATCCAAAAAAATAAAAAAAAGCGACATCATTTTTGTTGGGTATGGTATTAGTGATAAAAATTACGATGAGTATGCTGGAAGGGATGTGAAAGGGAAAACTGTTGTTTTCTTTTTAGGAGAACCAAAAATTAATGCGAACTACGTGATTACAGGTAGTACAAAAAGTTCTCTGTGGACATATCCTGGTCTTGCTAAAAAATTAACCTTAGCAAAAAGTAAAGGCGCTATTGCGGCATTGGTTATTAATCCTGTACAACCAAATGTAAACAGTGATGCTTCTAAATTAAGTACTAAAAGAAAAACGCTGGATGGTTATTATTTTGGCAGCGATGCTGAAAAAATCACCTCACTTGTTTTATCACATGATATGGCCAAAAATATTCTTGGCAATACTTTTTTTGATGAAGTGCTAGAAAAAGCTAAATCATCTGCCGCATTGAATACAACAATGAAGGAAGTATCAGCCAATCTTTCTATATCTTTTAAAAAATACGAACAAAAAATAGATGCCAGTAATGTGATGGGCATTATCGAAGGCACAGATAAAAAAGATGAATATGTTTTTTTAACGGCCCACTATGATCATTTAGGTAAAAGAAACGGAAAGATTTATTATGGTGCAGATGATGATGGTAGCGGCACCTGTGCTGTAATGGAAATTGCAGAAGCTTTCCAAAAAGCGAAGAACGAAGGAAAAGGCCCTCGGAGAACGGTAGTATGCATGACCGTTAGTGGTGAAGAAAAAGGACTTTGGGGAAGCCAGTATTATAGTGATCACCCTGTATTTCCATTAGATAAAACATCGGTAGATTTAAATATTGACATGATTGGCAGAATTGATACAGAGCGTAAGTCGGATGATACCTTGAATTACATTTATGTAATCGGTCACGATAAAATCAGCAGTGATCTGGCTACCATCAATGAAGATGCCAATAATAAACACACACAATTACAGCTCGATTATAAATTTGATGATCCCAATGATCCTCACAAAATTTACTACCGTAGTGATCATTACAATTTTGCACGCAAAGGTGTACCAGTACTATTTTTCTATGACGGAATGCTACAAGCTGATTATCACCAGCCTACCGATACGGTTGATAAAATCTACTGGGACCTTTATGAAAAACGAACCAGGATGATTTTCCATACTGCCTGGGAAATGGCCAATAGAGATGAGATGCTGAGAAGAGACTGGCCGTTAGGGGAGTGAGTTTTTTGCTGCTTTCAAGATTTTATAGCAAGCACTCATATGATAGCTATTAATATATTATTAAAATTATAAATAATATATTATTATAATATGATTTATTGTGACGTAAAAAATTCTCATTTTTTATGTAATTTTTAATATCATTACATCCTATATAAAAACCGTTTTAAAATCTTACAAACATTAAAAACAAAACAATGAAAATTTTATTTACAGCAGTATTAGCTTTTATTACGTCGATTACGTTTGCCCAGGATATGAATATTTTTGTGGCGGTAGCACATATAACGCCAGATCCTAAATGCAGCTCAACCGATTTACCTGAATATAAGGTTGTTTCAGGAACTATAGCTGGCACTTCTTTGGGAAGGCAAGCCAAAGAGGCGTTGCAAGAAAAATATGGCGAGAAATATAAAAATGCAGGTTTATATATTGAACTGAGCAACAATTCTTCTGCTAATGAAAATTTTCTAACAATCCTTTCTGCTACCATAAGCGATCATGGTTGTAAGAGATTTAAATATGGCATTGGATTTGGTAAAAATAAACAAGAGTCATTAAAAAAAGCTGAAATTCACTTAAATAGCATAGCATCTAATTTTGGCAAAAAAATTTCTTATAAAATTGTAAAACAAGAAGAAATAACAGAAGAAATTTCCGGGTCCGGTGAAAATGAAGATGAGCAGGGTCAGGACAAAGAACAATCCGGAGAAAAAGAATTAGATAAGCTTAAGCATAAATCATAATCTGCACTGTTGTCCGACACCTTTAAGGTGTGGGACAACACTGTTAAAAAATATTATCAAAAATTTTCAGGCTGTAATTTCTATAATCATTGACAAAATCTGACATGTTGAAATTTAATACAGCAAATGTCAACTCTTTGTTACATATATTACCTTTTCTATAACCTGCATAATCCCTGAAAGAAGAATAAGGCCAATCCCCCATTCTGTATACCAATCCAGCCTTTAGAGGGTTTTGATGTATATAATGAAATGCGGTTAATGTATAATTACCTTTACCTTCCAGCATACATTTACTTTTTGTTTTTTGTTGAAATAAATTACCCGTTCTACCATAACGCTTGTTAATAGCTTTTGTATAAGAGCTCAATAATAATCGGATTCCTTCACTAATCTGCTGTGAATAAATACAACCCTTTTGTAAAAATTGTGCACCATAGTCGGTAGCATAGATTAAAAAATGAAAATGGTTGGGCATTAAACACCAGGCCAAAATATGGCATCGGGGTTGAAGAAACTTTTTAATTAGCCGTAGGAAATAAAAGTAATTGTCGTGCTCAAAAAATAATAATTGTTTGTTATTACCCCTATTATAAATATGGTAAATACAATTTTCAGTGAAATTCATATAGGTTATTTTATAGGTTGCAGGTTGTTGTTCGACACCTTAAAGGTGTCGAACAAAACAGGTTACCAGCCCAGCACCCAGGCAAATAGCAAGGGCGCTACAATGGTAGCATCACTTTCTATAACAAATTTTGGCGTACTGATATCCAATTTCCCCCAGGTAATTTTTTCGTTGGGTACAGCTCCTGAGTACGACCCATAAGAGGTAGTACTGTCGCTAATTTGGCAGAAATAACTCCAAAAAGGTACATCATGCCATTCCAGATCCTGGTACATCATGGGTACCACGCAAATGGGAAAATCGCCGGCAATGCCGCCACCTATCTGGAAAAAACCGACACCCTTACCGGAAGAGTTTTGGCGATACCAATCTGCCAGCCATACCATGTATTCAATTCCGCTTTTCATGGTAGAGGCTTTCAATTCATTTTTAATAACATAGGAAGCAAAAATATTCCCCATGGTGCTGTCTTCCCAGCCGGGCACTACAATAGGAAGGTTTTTCTGAGCAGCAGCCAGCATCCAGCTATTTTTAGGATCAATTTCGTAATACTGCTCCAAAACACCACTTAACAGCATTTTATACATATACTCATGTGGGAAGTATCGTTCACCTTTATCGTCTGCATCTTTCCATACTTTGAATATATGCTTTTGCAATCTTCTAAAAGCTTCTTCCTCAGGAATGCAGGTATCAGTAACTCTATTGTAATGATTTTCCAACAAATCCCACTCTTCCTGCGGACTTAAATCTCTATAATTAGGTACTCGTTTGTAATGGCTGTGAGCTACCAGGTTCATAATATCTTCTTCTAAATTGGCGCCAGTGCAGCTAATGATAGCCACTTTATCCTGACGTATCATTTCCGCCAGGCTTAAGCCCAACTCAGCCGTACTCATAGCGCCTGCCAGTGTAATCATCATTTTACCACCTTCCAAAAGGTGTGTTTCATATCCCTTCGCTGCATCCATTAAAGCTGCCGCATTAAAATGACGATAGTGATGCTCAATGAAATTACTAATTGGACCTCTGCTCATATCTCGAATATTTTGTTAAGTGATGCTAAATTATAAAATGGCTGCAAAAATAACTTTTTTGTAAGTATTCAATAAATAAAACATCAGATAATGTTTTATTAAAGTAAATTGTAGAAATAGTTGAAGCCATTTATAATGACTTTTAACAAGAAACTTGATGTAAATACATAGTAATACGCTATTGATTAGAAATAATAACCCCGTCTGGTCCTATATTTATTATTTCGTTATTTTCAATCCTACCTGCTTTATATGAAGTAATACCAGGTTCATAAAAAATGAATTTTTTGGATTGATCGCCATGTTTTTCTACCGTTAACCGACTAATGATGCAGCTATCATATTGACATGGAATTTTCACTTCAACCTGCTTTACAATGTTAGTAATAACATCTATAGAAATATCATTTACACTAAATTTAGTACGAGGGCCAATATCTACCTTACTATTGTTTTTCTTTAATAATTTAAATGTGGGACCTTCATGACTATAATAATATGTTATTACATTATTATTTGTTCCAGATGTACTCACTGCAAAGGTTCCGATGCTTAACAAAGAGAAAGACAATAAATTCTCCTTTATACCATGAGCTTTTTTTATAAAATTCTTTATATCATTTACTTTTTCAATATTAGTAAAGAATCGGGTAATATTGGTATCAATTTTATAATCTGGTCCATTATTTCTAAAAGTCGATAAAAAGAATGATTGCCTATTTTCTTTAAAATATATAAATGAAGAATTAATAAAAATAATTGCTAATCCCATAGGAACTACCAAAAAGGCTATAATATTTTTTTTCATTGATATAAATTTTATATGAAAATAGTAAATATTATATAAAAAATAGTTCATGGGAGACCATGAACTATTGTGAATGTTTTCAATGTTACTATTTTACTTTTTAACCTTCTTGTCTATACTAATATTTCCACTAATATCGCATTTTAGCTTCAATATTTTGTGATCATTAGAAGCAGTAATATAATAGTAAGTTTCGCCATTCAATACTACTTCCAACACTTTATCAGATAAATTATAATCTGCATATTTCTGATCAAGTGACATTGAAATATTCAATGGCAGCTGAGTTCTATCGATTTCCTTTGATACTGCCACCATTTCTCCCTCTTCATTATAGGCTACTTCTATATTGGTGTTGTTCATGGAAAAAGATGCAAAGTAGAAATCGCTAACTTTTCTCCAATTTACACCCTCGGCTTCAACAAAGTTTTTCTCAAAAGCTGCTTTTACTTTGGCAGATACTTTTTCAGGATTGTCGGCAAATGAGCTTAAGGATAACAACATGCCTGCTGATACTACTACAACGATTAATAACTTTTTCATAACTATACTTTTTTGGGGTTAATGAATAGCTGCTTCATGGCATGGCAGCATTGATTACAAAACAAAAGTATATGCAGGTATCTCATATAAAAAGAAGAATGGGATCAACTGCAGGTTAAACATCATAAATGATATAAACGGTAAACAGACAAGTGCCTAATGGCGCTACGAAGCCGTTTATAATGCAGAACAGTAAAGCATTTGAGCTTATTTCTTAAAAAAAAATTAAAATTTGTAGTGATAACGTTAAAAAGTAGGAACGGCGGGATGATGTGCTGATATGCTGATGTGCTAATGGGATAATTGCGTGAGCTGCCTGGAAGGTGCCGATCCGCCTGAGGCGGAGAACCCTGGAAGGGAGCGACCCTTGCTGCGAAAAAGCTACTGTGCGAAGGCGAAGCCTTTGCACAGGCAATAATGAATCGCAGCAAGGGGCACGCCCAAAAAATAATTACTTAATTTATATTATTAACTTTACATATATGAATTACCTGGCACATGCCTATTTGTCCTTCAACCATCCTGAAATAATGCTTGGCAATATGGCAAGCGATTTTATTAAGGGGAAGCAACAATTTGATTATCCGCTGTTTATACAAAAAGGCATACAACTGCACCGTGCAATCGATCATTATACTGATCAGCATCCTATTACCAAACAGCTAAAAGCATTTTTTCAAAATACATACAGATTATACTCCGGAGCATTGGTAGACATTGTATATGATCATTTTTTAGCCATTGATAAAAACGATATTATTTTGGGGTAATTATTTTTTTGAAAATTCATCTTATTATTTTTTAAAATTAACTTATGGTTTCGACAGTGCTTTATTTATTAAAAAAGAGCTATCGGTAAGTGTATTTAAAAAAGCTGTTATTTTAGTTTTTTCATCTGCTGTTAATGGAATGCCTGCCGTATTTTCTGTATTCTGCATTACTAAGGGATCTGTTGTAGCCGAAACTTTTACACCATTATTATAATGATCGAGCACCTGCTGCATTGTTAAGAACCTGCCATCGTGCATGTACGGTGCAGTTAGCATACTATTTCGCAATGTGGGTGTTTTAAACCTGCCTTTATCCGCAGCATTATAAGTGATACGATAGCGCCCCTGGTAGATGCCCTCAAAATCATTGTTGGAAAAATCATCATCTATACCATTGTTATGATAATCATTATCGGTAAATAAATCTCCTTTATGGCATCCCTGGCATTTGGCTTGTACCAGCTGTAACCCCTGTTGCTCCTGATCGGTAAGTATTCCGCCTGCTTCATGTCTAACATATTTGTCGTACCTGCTGTTAGAGGAAACAAAAGTCCGTTGAAATTGCGCCAATGCTTTTACGATGTTTGCAGAGCTTATGCTGTCTTTAAAGGCTGCTGAGAATTGCTGCCTGTATAGTCCATCTGCTTTTAGCTCCTCAACCAATTCATAAAGATTTTGCCCCATTTCATCATGCGCCGTTATTGGGCCAAATGCCTGTGATTCCAAATTAGTGGAACCACCATCCCAAAATAACCCATTATTGGCCCATGCCAAATTTATTAGTGCCGGAGAATGACGCTTCAAAATAGTAGCTGATACTCCTGCATTGGTCAATACAATACCGTCGCTAAAAGAAAGCTCCTGATGATGGCAGCTTGCACACGACACCTGGTTGTTAGCCGATAACCTGCGATCATAAAACAACCTTCTGCCTAAAGCAACCCCCTCTTTGGTGAGTGAATTGTAATTATCAAAATACGGCTGTGGAAAATTAGCCGGAACCGGCAGTATATAAGGCTGAGGTTTCGGTTTAAAAAAGTCGGCCTTGCTACAGGAAACAATTATTATTCCTGCAATGAAAAGTGAAGCAAATACTGTCCATTTTTGCATTCTTACCTGGTTATTCTTTTACAGAAGCTATTGAAAAAGCCTTAGTGTAATTGGTGGACAACTGGCTCATAGCAGAAGCTTGGCTGGCGCCTATATTCGGCATTGCAATAAGGTTAAGGCTGTTAAATAATTTACTTACATCCATCGTGAAAACAACGGCTTGCGGCTTTGCAGAACCTATGTGAATTTCTGTTGGAAAACTAAGTGAAACTGTTTTATAGTTAGTATTTAAACCTGTCTCAACATTAATATTTTTAGTGGTATTACCTTCTTTAACGGTTCCCCCGATTGAGGAGAAAATATAACTGGTATGCCACATCCAGGATATATTTGTCATTCCATTTAATTGTGACAGTTCTCCTGCCTGCAGGCTAAGGTTATTATTGTGCACAGCATCAACACCGATAGAAAATTTTATTGTTTTATAATCACCTACAGGAATGTTTTGGATCATTATTTCTTCTCTCTTTTTAGCCGGATATGTATAGTCCCCGTCTTGTATAGAGATAGCAGTGGTTTCTTCAATTAAAAAATAACTATCAGGTACTTTGTACTCAATACCTTTTGTATTGATAAAGGTTACGTTGCTTACCCAGTAACGTAGTTTATTCAATTTATAAGTACGGTTCCCGATAATGAAACTTGTATTGAGAGAAAAATTATTGTTTCCCACTTTGGAGTCAAATGTAAGCGTTGCCTGCCCCGGTGTTTCAGCAATTTCCGACACCGTGTTTTCTTTTTTACAAGATGTAAAGAAAATAATTATGAGTATAGAAAAAGATATATATTTCATTTTACTGAGATTAAGTTATTGAGAATAGTTTTAAATAAGCTGATCATCCATGCATGATTAAGATATAGTATTGATAAGATGACTATCCATAAAGCGATGGTTATTCTTACTCGAATTTTCTTAATCACGGATGGCTTATACCAATCTTGTTGGAATACCATACGTAAATTTTTGAATGATTACAATAGAATAGCGTTCATAACAAGCATTTTGTTATGACAGGTAGAAAAATAAAATCAGATTAACAAATAGGGGGGCGAAGTAAAGGGTAAGACATTTTTATTGCTTTCCCATTATTCATTATTAGGGAAAATATTGTTTTTTGCTCAGCAATATTAAATTTCAATACAGGGTAAAAAGATTTGGAAGAAAGTACATATTCATTTTTATTTTCCATTTTTCGCTCAGGGTTCTGCTCATCTTTTTTTTCTTCCTGTTTTAGTTTTTTCATCATCTGGCATTTGCCGTTGCAATGCATTTTAGGCTTAGCTTTATTCTCACAATTTTTTGCGTATGCTTGTGTGTTGACAAAATAATCAGCCATGATAAAGGCTTTGCTAAATGTCTGCAATACAAATGCAGACAAAAATAGAAAAGCAATTATCTGTTTAAGCATTCCAAAATAATTTTTGCAAAGTTACGCACAAATCATCTGTAAAAAATGAGATTTTAAAAATATTATGTATTAAGGAGGAAAAGATTTTTATCAGTTATCAGCAATTTATTACTGCTTACACTTTATAAATGAATATCATACAATTTACAAGAATAATTGTATACTCATTTGTACATTTTGCTGTCGCCTTGGGGTCTTTTTTGCAAAAAAGACCCCAAGGTAACTTCGGCTTAAAACTATGTCCTCAGGATAGGAGCAAGTACCCCACAGTGAGGCCGTAGGTACGGCCGAACGAGGAGTACTGCGGATAGCTCGACCCTCTCCGCCTTCGGCGGAGAGGGTCGAGCCCAAATTTTTATTTATTGACAAATTACGGATAGTCATTTAACTTTGAATATATGAATTACCTGGCACATGCCTATTTGTCCTTCAACCATCCTGAAATACTGCTTGGCAATATGACAAGCGATTTTATTAAAGGAAAACAACAATTTGATTATCCGCTGTTTATACAAAAAGGCATACAACTTCACCGTGCAATCGATCATTATACAGATCAGCATCCGATTACTAAACAAATAAAATCATTTTTTCAGCATACATACAGATTATACTCCGGAGCATTGGTGGACATTGTATATGATCATTTTTTAGCTATTGACAAAAACGCTTTCATCAATAGTGAAAGTTTACATCTGTTTACACAGGAAGTATATACCACTTTACAGAAAAGTCCAGAGTTGTTGCCGGAAAAATTTCAGCGAATGTTGCCTTATATGCTACAACAAAACTGGTTGTACCACTATCAATACAAAGAAGGAATTAATAAGAGTTTCAATGGACTGGCCCGAAAAGCAGCATACTTACAAGAAGTGGAGACTGCTTTTCTGATATTTAATGAAAATTACGAGGCAATACAATTACTTTACTCCCAATTTTTTCCCGAAGTTGAAAGTTTTTCCTTTCAGAAATTTAAGCAGTTGGTTAATTACTGATTGAGTTATCTTTGAGTAAAATTTGATGTAAAAATGAAACTGATTGGTTTACTGATCCCTATATTTTTTATTGCATCGGTGCAGGCGCAGCCTAAAGTACCAGCATTGGACAAATCACCCATGGATATGAGTTATTACCCCGATGGCTACCCTGTACAAAAAACCCAAGACAAAATAACACAACCACCTATTGCCAGAGTTATTTATGGCAGGCCTCAAAAAAATGGAAGAGTAATTTTTGGAGAGTTGGTTGAATATGGAAAGGTATGGCGTCTGGGGGCCAATGAGGCAACAGAGATAGAATTTTATCAAAATGTAAAAGTTAACAATACAAGCATCAAAAAAGGCAGGTATACTTTATATGCCATCCCCAATACTGATAAATGGACCATGATTATTAATAAAGAAAATGACACCTGGGGCGCTTTTAAATACGATATAAAAAAAGATATAGTGAGAGTGGATCTACCAGTACAAATACAACCGGCAGTAGTGGAAGCGCTAAGTATGTTTTTTGAAAAAACTAATAATGGCGCCAACCTGATAATTGCCTGGGATAATGTAAAAGTAAGCTTACCTTTTATTTTTTAGAGATGATAAAACATATACAGTTAATCTACGGTGTATTATTAACTTTTATTGTATTTGGATGTAATTCTAATAGTAATCAAAATATTTCAACTGAAAAAAATAAAATTGTATTTGGATCAGCTAATCCTTATGCTACTATAGATAAATCTCCACTGGATATCAGCTATTATCCTCCTGATTTTCCAACACAAAAAATGAATGGAACAGATTCGGCGAACGATCTGGTAGCAAGGGTTATATATAGCAGACCACAAAAAAATGGAAGAATTATTTTTGCAGATTCTTTAAGCAAAGAAAATTTCATACAACCTTATGGAAAAGAGTGGCGGCTGGGAGCAAATGAAGCCACAGAAATTGAATTTTTTAAACCAGTTATTATTCAGGGTAATAAAATTGCTGTAGGCAGATATATTATTTATTGTATTCCTTATCCGGATAAATGGATAATTAAACTCAATACCAATTTATTTAGCTGGGGGCTGCACATGAATACTAAAAAAGATATTGCATCCATAACTGTGCCTGTCAGCTATACCCATACCAGTATTGAATATTTTACTATGGTTTTTCAAAAGTCGGCTAACCAGCCTAAAACATTCAATCTATTGATGGCCTGGGATAATATAATAGCAGAACTACCGATTACCCTCAACGAATAGCTTTCATTTTATTGCACAAATCTTTTTAATGCCAACCTTCTATCTTAGTGGTATTTTATGCATCTTTGCATCCTTAACCAGTTACAATGAAATTAGCTACAAAAATAATTCATGCAGGCGCTGAGCCGGATCCTAGTACTGGCGCTATCATGGTACCGGTATATCAAACCAGCACTTATGTACAGGAGGCCCCGGGTGTTCATAAAGGATATGAATATGCCCGTAGCCAAAACCCTACTCGTAAAGCATTAGAAGATGCGTTGGCTATTATTGAAAACGCAAAACACGCTTTAAGTTTCGGGAGTGGCGTTGCGGCTACTGATAGTGTAATGAAGCTGTTGAACCCCGGCGATGAGGTCATTGCTGCCAATGATATGTATGGTGGCAGTTACCGCCTGTTTACGAAGGTTTGGCAACGTTATGGCATTATTTTTCATTTTGTAGATACAACCAAACCTGAAAATGTAAAAGCTGCTATCAACGCCAACACCAAACTCATTTGGTTGGAAACGCCTACCAACCCTTTGATGAATATCAGCGATATTGAGGCTATAGCGGCTATTGCTAAAGCAGCCGGTGTATGGCTTTGTGTAGACAATACTTTCGCCTCCCCCTACCTGCAAAATCCGATTGACTTAGGTGCCGACATTGTGATGCACAGCGCTACCAAATATTTAGGCGGCCATAGCGATTTAATTCACGGATGTTTGATGATGAATGACGATGAATTAAGAGAAAAACTTTATTTTATTCAAAAAAGTTGTGGGGCTGTACCCGGACCCATGGATTGTTTTTTATTGCTAAGAGGTATCAAAACACTACATGTACGCATGAAGCAGCATTGTGAAAACGGCGCTAGCATTGCACACTGGCTGCGCAACCATCCAAAAATTGCTAAAGTGTACTGGCCGGGATTTGAAGACAATAGTAGTTATACTATTGCTAAAAAACAAATGCGTGGCTTTGGAGGAATGATCAGCTTTGAACTGAAGAGCGAAAATATGGAAGATGCTAAAAGGGTACTTTCTTCAACTAAAATATTTTCGCTGGCTGAAAGTCTCGGTGGTGTAGAATCGCTGATCAATCATCCGGCTTCTATGACACATGCTTCTATACCCAGAGAGGAAAGAATTAAAAATGGCCTTCAGGATGGATTAATAAGGCTTAGTGTAGGCATAGAAGATGTAGATGATTTAATATCTGATTTAAAACAAGCAATTAATTAAAAATATGTCTGAAATTATAATAGAAATCGTTGGCTGGATTGCTTCCCTGTTAATAGTAGGAGCTTATTTTTTTAATATTTATAAAATTTGGGATACTAATTCACCCTTGTATGTTTTTAGTAATCTTATCGGTGGTGTGTTTTTTATCATCAATACTTTTTTTCACAAAGCCTATCCTTCCATGATTGTGAATGTGGTTTGGGTACTGATAGCAGTTGCTGCGCTGCTTAAAAAAGATAAAACTGCTAAGTCATAAAGCTATCAGGTTATGAATCTTAAAGAATTCCTGGATAAAAAAGTAGAACAATTCAATACCCGGGAGTTTATTAAAGATGACCCCATCAGCATTCCACATCGTTTTACAAAAAAACAAGATATAGAGATTGCCGGTTTTTTTGCTGCTATCTTAGCATGGGGAAAGCGCACAAGTATCATTAACTCCTGCCTGAAACTATTGGATTTAATGGATAATGCTCCTTATGACTATATTATGAATGTGGATTGGGTTGAAAACCCCGATGAATTCTCAATTTTTTATGACTTTGTTCATCGAACATTTAATGACATGGACTTATGGCATTTAATGAATTTTTTAAAATATCATTACTGGTTTGAAGGAGAAGAAAGTCTGGAAACCGCCTTTACAAAATGGATAAAAGAGGATGATACTTCTGTTGAAAATGCATTGATTGGGTTTCATAACTACATATTTAATTATGACGAAGAAGCTGCTGAAGAAAAACACTGCCGTAAACATATTGCTACTCCTGCAAAAAAATCAAGCTGTAAACGGTTAAATATGTTTTTAAGATGGATGGTAAGAACGGATAATACCGGTGTGGATTTTGGTATTTGGAAAAATATTTCTCCTACACAATTGATTTGCCCGCTGGATGTACACGTAGCAAGGGTAGCCAGAAGATTCAATTTATTGCAACGCAAACAAAACGACTGGCAAGCCGCTCTTGAGCTGACTGAACATTTGCGTACCTTCGATCCCCAAGACCCTGTAAAATATGATTTCGCTTTGTTTGGGTTAGGGGTAATGGAGAAATATTAATTTTTAAATAACACGAATTTTTTCTAATTACACGAATTAGCTTACCACATACCAATGGTTAATAAGAAATTAAATATAGCCCTTCAAAAAGATTTTGCCTTAACAATAGAGGAAAAATCTACCATGCAGGATTTGCTGGATATTTTAGCAAAATATATAAATGATCTTATACACAACAACTTCGAAAAATTAATCAGTTTATTGTACAGAATTGATATCAGTGAAAAGAAGCTGAAGCAACTTTTACAAGATCAACCTAACGAAGATGCCGGAAAAATAATTGCCCGTATGGTTATTGAACGAGAGCTACAGAAAATAAATTCCCGTCAGCAATTTAATAAAAAAGAAGATATAGACAATGATGAAGAAAAATGGTGAGGTTTACTCCTCTGAAGCATCTAAATAAAGTGCAAAGTTACGAAAAATTATTTATACATTAATTCCCTCACTTTTTCCTTGTCTTCCTTTTCTTTTTTCAAATCAAACATGGTTCCAAAAACCCTGTCCCAAATTGTAGTGCTCACGCCAAAACCCTGGTGCTCATTTTTATAATGATGCAAGTGATGATTACGCCAGAGCGGCTTCATCCATTTGTAAGGAGGATTCCAGGCATGGATAGCATAGTGCATCGTACCATACATTAAATACCCCAATATAAATCCGGGGAAAAATGAAAAAATATTCAGCTGTACACCAAAAATATAAGCGGTATAGTACATCCCTGCAAAAATTATTGACGATATGATAATGCTGGGTACCGGCGGCATAAACAAACGCTCTTTATCCCTGGGATATTCGTGATGATTGCCATGTAAGACATAAACAAATTTTTGGGCTTTCTCGCTTTCTGTTACCCAATGAAATACAAAGCGATGCATGATGTATTCAAAAAATGTCCAGAAGAACATCCCACTAAAAAATAAGATAACGATATGGCTTATACGAAGCTCTAAAGTGGCACTACTATAATACAGCATAAAGGCGATAATAGGAATATACATACCCCAAATAACCAATGGATGTGTTTTGGTAAGATATTCCAGATACTGATTCTTAAACAGTTGAGCCTGGCCTTTGTTATGAATTTTTTCGAATTTCATGGGAAAGAATTATTTTGATTTAATATCAAAGCTTATAATTACTAATTTATCTAAACAAAGATAAATCTTTACTAGTATATTATATATAGCATTAATTTAATTTTTATGGAAATAAACGATATTTTAGCAAAAATTTTAATAAAAAAATCAAAAAATTAATTTTTATTAAGATGATATACAAAAAATCTATACAATGCCTCTTTTTAATAAGTATTATTTTTTTATCCTGCCAGGGACAATCTAACAAGGAGAAAAAAAATACACGAAATATAAAAATAGGTGAAACTCCTTTGATTTTAGATACATTAAATTTTAGTTTAGATGTACGTCGATTTTACTCAGATGAAGATTTTAAGAAAGGTAGAATAAAAAAGGATACAGTTTTTACAAGTAAGGAAGATGAAAACCCCAATCAACCAGCTATCATTAATTACTCTCAAAAAGTTAGCTATTTAAAAGATACTCTGGCATTGATGGGAAATCAACCTTTTTGCACTATCCATACTTTAACAACAATAGACAATAAATTAATGGGAATAAGTGCCGAAACTAAAAGTATCACACAAAAAGAAAGTGATAATTTTATAAAATTTTTGACTATAAAATATGGGCAATATCGGAAAGATACCAGCAAATTTGTCGATAAGTACGAAGTTTATTTATGGCAGCTTAATGACAGAATAATTCAATATAGTCCTATGATTGATAAAACCGTAAAATTAACATTGTCTATTGACAATAGTAAAGAAACAAATACCAAAGAACAATCAGAACCGCTTTACAAAGGTTATATTTTCATCGCTAAGAAAGATTTTACAAATCAAATTGTGGATAATATAATGTCTGGGATATTTGTATATTTTAGACCAAATGGTGATGAAAGAGATTACGAATAAAGATCCAATTATTAAATATTTTTTATGAAACTAGTTACCTACTTAAAAGACGACCACGAACAGCTAGCCCTTTTGGTGGATGATAATTTATACGATACGGACAGCTTGCATGCTGACCTGCCTATTAGCATGGCTATGTTTTTAAATTATTGGGATGATGTATTGCCGCTAGCCCTTGCGGCGGAGCAGCGTATCAAAGAAGGGCTGGTACGTAGCAGTTTCGCTTTCTCTTATAACAATGCTCATATTTTAGCGCCTGTGCCCCACCCTGCCAGTTGCAGAGACGGATATGCATTTCGCCAGCACGTAGCTGCGGCCAGAAGAAACAGAAAAGTAGATATGATCCCGGAGTTCGACCAATATCCCATTTTTTATTTTACCAATCATAACAGCATTCAGGGTCCCGGAGATATTGTATGCATGCCTGATCATTTTGAAAAATTGGATTTTGAACTGGAAGTGGCAATTGTGATCAACAGACCCGGAAGAAATATTCCTGCAATAGAAGCTGATCAATATATTGGCGGTTTAATGATTATGAACGACTTGAGTGCAAGACGCCTGCAAATGGAAGAAATGTTGCTCAACCTGGGCCCTGCTAAAGGGAAAGATTTTGCAACGGTGATCGGTCCTATGTTGGTTACCTTAGATGAATTGGCTACTTACGAAGTGCCCTGTAAAGAAAATCATACAGGTAAATCGTGGAATTTGGAAATGAAATGTTGGGTAAATGGAATACAGGTAAGTCAGGGTAATGTGAGTGATATGGATTGGACGTTTGCAGAAATTATTGAACGCTGCAGCTATGGTGTACATCTTTATCCGGGTGATGTAATAGGCAGCGGAACGGTAGGTACTGGATGTTTTTTAGAGCTCAATGGCACCGGTAAATTGAATGATCCTAACTATCAGGAGCAATGGCTACAAGCCGGAGATATTGTAGAAATGGAAATACAAGGCCTGGGCAAACTTAGCAATACGATTGTAAAGGATGAGAGCGATTTTAGTATTTTGAAATTAAAAAAATTCAATAGCCCATTATAGCCCACTATAGCCCATAGTTTAAACTATGGGCTATAATGTGGGCTATATTTATGGCAAAACAAAAAGACACAACAATAATGAAAATCGTTCCCGGAGAGGTAAAAACCAGTGAATTGCATGCCTACTTATTAGGCGCCATTGCGCCAAGGCCTATCTGCTTTGCCAGTACGGTTGATGAGCAAGGCAACCCCAACCTGTCGCCCTTTAGCTTTTTTAACGTTTTTGGCAGTAACCCTACCACATTGATATTCTCTCCTTCCAGAAAAGTAAGAGATAATACCATTAAGCATACGCTGGAGAATGTTTATGCAACCAAAGAAGTAGTGATCAATACGGTTAACTATACCATGGTGCAACAAATGAGCCTGAGTAGTTGTGAGTATCCAAAAGGGGTAGATGAATTTATAAAAGCCGGATTTACCAAGTTACCTTCTGAAAAAATTAAACCCTACAGAGTAGCTGAAAGCCCTGTACAAATAGAATGTAAAGTGAGAGATATTATTGAGACAGGCACCGAGGGTGGCGCAGGAAATTTAATAATTTGTGAAGTGCTTGTGATGCATATTAAAGAGGATGTTTTAGATAATCATACAAAAAAAATAGATCCCCATAAAATTGATCTGGTTGCCAGAATGGGAGGCGATTATTATTGCAGAGCCAGTGGCAGTGCTGTCTTCGAGGTGGAGAAACCTAATACAAAACTGGGCATAGGCGTAGATGCACTGCCTGAAAGTGTCAGAAACAGTACCATCCTCACCGGTAATAATCTGGGCCAGTTGGCCAATGTACATGAAATGCCCTCTGTAGATCCCACATTTAATGATGATAAATTAAAAAATATCATACAATATTATTCCGTTAATCCTGTAGAAATGGAAAAAGAATTGCATGTATACGCCAGGCAACTACTTGAAAGCGGCATGGTTGCTGAGGCCTGGCAGGTTTTACTAGCTATCAATTAATTTTCGTAACTTTATAGTGTGAATAGCGCAATCAGAATACTACCACACTATACTTATGAAGATTACTGCCAGTGGGAAGGTCGCTGGGAGCTAATCGAAGGTATTCCTTATGCTATGAGTCCTGCTCCTTCTCCCAAGCATCAGTGGGTAAGTTCAAATATCATGGGTGAATTTAGGGAAAGTATAAAAACCGGGAAATGTAAAAACTGCAAAGTGTATAATTTTATGGACTTTGTAATTAAAGACGATACCATTTTACAACCTGATGTACTGATTGTATGTCAACCTATCAAAAAGAAATTTTTAGATTTTGCACCTGAGCTTGTAGTAGAAATATTATCTCCTGCCACAGCTATAAAAGATAGGAATACCAAATTTTATTATTATCAGCAACAAAAGGTAAAATATTATCTTATTGTAGATGCAGAAAAAGAAACAATTGATATTTTTCTGTTAAATAAAAACGGAGAATATCAATTGGAAGATACCAGCAAAAGAAAATATGATTTTGAATTAGAAAAAGGTTGTAACATCAATCTTAACTTAAACAATATTTGGCAATAACACACTTACCATTTACTACCAAATACTTTCCTTAAAATATCGGTTGTTCTGGCCGCAAAATTTTGCCTGATATTTACCTCCTCTTTGGCTATCTGATCAAAGAGCGCATTGGTTGCTTTTGCGGTAACAAAACCCGGCAAATCAGGATTTAACTTTTTAAAAGTTGTAGGAAAATTGTTGTATTTATTTACAATATCGCCATAATATTTGGTAGCGTCTACTTTATCTAAGGATGATTTTATCACCGGCAAAAAAGCGGCTATTAGTTTATCAGTTGTCTTTTCTCTAAAAAAATGGGTAGCACTCGTATCGCCATTTCTAACCAATCCTATGGCATCGCTTAGTGTCATGCTTTTAATAGCATCTACAAAAATCGGTTTTGCATAACCTACCGCATCTTCCGCACCCCTATTAATTTGTAAAATAGCTTTATCCACCAGACTACCTAAACCCAGGCTTCTCAATGTATTTTCAATTTTAACTGCATCGGGTGGTAATAAAACTTTGTAAAATGAACTTTTAAAAAATCCATCTTCTTTGTTTAGCTGCAACACTGCTTTTACCAGGCCCTGACTTAAGGCTTCCTTGATGCCTTGGGCAGCTTCTGCCTGGGTAATACCTCCGACTTGAGGATATGTTTGAGGGAGCTGTTGTAATACCTCACATCCATTTAATATACTTATACAAAGAGCAGCAAAAAAGAATTTTTTCATCGATTTTCATTTTAGGTAATCAAATATAAGCAAGTTTCCTGCCAATTTTGTTTTTTGGACTATAGACTATGCTCAATAGCTATGGCCTATTTGAAAATCTGCTTAACAAATCAACAGTTATGGTATCTTTGCAAAAATTTTTACTGCAAATGAATATACAGCATTTATCAGAACAAGAAATTATTCGTAGAGAAAAATTGAGCGAATTGAAAAAATTGAGCATAGATGCTTACCCGGCTGCTTTATATCCCGTTACACATACATCTGTAGAAATAAAAAAACTTTGGACCGATAATCCTCAGCAGCAACTAGATGTTTGTATTGCCGGACGTGTAATGAGTGTAAGAGATATGGGTAAAGCCAACTTTGCTGTGATACAAGATGCTGTAGGAAAAATTCAAATCTATATCAAGCAAGATGATATTTGTCCTCAAGAAGATAAAACACTTTTTCAAACAGTTTGGAAAAAACTAGTGGACATCGGTGATATTATTGGTGTAAAAGGATATGTGTTTACCACCAAAACCGGCGAAACCTCTATTCATGTAAAAGAGTTTGCCATACTAACTAAATCGCTAAGGCCTTTGCCCATTGTGAAAGAAAAAGATGGCGAGGCA
Source organism: uncultured Ferruginibacter sp. (assembly GCA_964586215.1). Taxonomy (GTDB): domain Bacteria; phylum Bacteroidota; class Bacteroidia; order Chitinophagales; family Chitinophagaceae; genus Ferruginibacter. Next base: position 56,975 of record CAZPHA010000001.1, on the reverse strand, counting down.
TTTGATGAAGTTACAGATCCTGAATTTCGGTATCGCCAACGCTACGCTGATTTAATTGTAAACCCTGGCGTAAAAGAAACATTTATCAAACGTACAAAAATGATCAATGCCATCCGTGAGTTTTTGAACGAACATGGCGCTTTAGAAGTAGATACTCCGGTACTACAAAGCATCCCCGGTGGCGCTGCGGCCAGACCATTTATCACCCATCACAATGCATTGGATGTACCGATGTACATGCGTATAGCCAACGAATTGTATTTAAAAAGACTAATCGTTGGTGGATTTGAATGGGTATATGAATTTAGCCGCAATTTCCGCAATGAGGGAATGGATCGTACACATAATCCTGAATTTACCGTACTGGAATTTTACGTAGCCTTCAAAGATTATCAATGGATGATGGAAACAACAGAACAACTTCTTGAAAAGGTAGCTTTAGCAGTTAATGGAACTACAAAGATTAATATTGATGGTAAAGAAATTGATTTTAAAGCCCCTTACAAAAGAGTAACCATGTACGATGCCATCAGGGAGTTTACAGGATTTGATATTAGCAATATGGACGAAGATGGTATAAGAAATGTATGCCAACAGTTAGGCATACACGCTGATGTGAAGTGGGGTAAAGGAAAATTAATTGATGAAATTTTTGGTGAAAAATGTGAAGGTAATTATATACAGCCCACCTTTATCATTGATTATCCGGTAGAAATGAGCCCTCTTACCAAAAAGCACCGCAGCAAAGCCGGACTGGTTGAGCGTTTTGAATTGATGTGTAATGGGAAAGAAATTGCCAATGCTTATAGTGAGTTAAATGATCCAATTGAACAACGGGAACGTTTTGAAGAGCAGGTGCAACTGATGGAACGTGGAGATGATGAAGCCATGTTTATTGATTATGACTTTCTAAGAGCATTAGAGTACGGTATGCCTCCAACAAGTGGTATTGGATTTGGTATTGACCGACTTGCCATGCTGCTTACCAATCAACATTCCATACAAGATGTACTATTTTTCCCAATGATGAGGCCGGAAAAGGTGGGGGAGTAAAAAACTAAATAATTTAGCAAAAAATAACTATCTTTGTATAAAAAAGATGTCTGCAGTAACCTTAAAAAAACAAGAAGTCGGTTCAGGCATTTATACAATATCTGATATTGCCAAGATACTAGGCTACCCACAGCAAAAAGTACGCCGGTATATAAACGACTATTGGGATGATCATTTAGGCAAAAAATTATTTAACGATACTTACAGCTGGAAAAAAGGGAAAATTAAAGCGGTAAATTTTTATGTTCTTATTGAATTATATATTTGTTTTTTATTAAGAGAAAATGGTGCATCTACTCAGGCCATAATGAAAGCCAGAGAAAACATGGCTTCTGAATTGAAAACGCCGTATCCTTTTGCCTCTCACAAAGTATTACTAGCTGGCAAGAAAATTTTGTACGAACTAAAGGATTTAATTATTTCTGCCGATGGCACTAAACAGATCAATCTTACGGAAATAATCAGAACTTTTGCAAGAAAAATAGATTTTGATAAAAACAACCTTGCAACCAAATTTTGGCCAAAAGGAAAAGAAAGCTCTATTGTTGTCGATCCACATCATCAATTTGGCCAACCAACCATCAATGGTACAAATATTAATGCAGAAGGAATTTTTTCGATGTATGAAAGTAAAGAGCCGGTAGAAACTATCGGAATCTTATATGATCTTACAGAAAAGCAGGTTTGGGACGCTATAAATTTTTATAAACGCCATGCTGCATGATTGAAATCTATCTTGATGAAAATCTTTCTGAATATGTTGCAGATGCCCTCAACGCTTTAAACAAAGGATACTTTAAAGAAGTTATTGTAAAATCTACAAAAGTACAATTTGGTAAAGGAGAAAAGGATGAAATAATAATTCCATCTATTGGCAAAGTAAACGGCATTTTAATTACCAGAGACTTAAATATTCAAAGGAGAATTTTGCAATACCAATTATGTAAAAAATTTAATCTTGGAATTTTTTTTCTTAAGCTTCCAAAAGGAATGAATAAACATTGGGAAATTGTTAAGCTTTTAATCAATTCCTGGGAAGAAATAGTTGATATAATACACACCGAAAAAAAACCTTTCGGCTATGAAATACCCATAAGAGGTAAATTCAAGAAATATTAATTTTACAGTTTAAAACCTATTTACAGCATCCGGGTGAGTTTTTAAATACTTTTTCGCTTCTGCAACATATTTAATCAGCCAAGACTGAAAAGGTATCTTTTTATCATCATAATCCTGATAAAAAAACTGTTTGCCATCTTTGGAAACAAGAAAATTCAGGTCTAGCATATCATTGCCTGAATAGCCTCTATCATCAGTAAAGCTGAATGCTTTTATATGATAATAAGGAAAAAAAGAAGACGGCCTTTCTACTATTTCATAGTGCAAAACTTTTTCTTTCTCATTTAATGGATCAAAATAGTTTACAAAATGAGCTTTACTGATTAAAATTTGCTTATCAAAAAATGCAATAATCTTTTGTTCAAAAGCTGTATAAGAAAACGGATAAGGCAAGTAATACCCTGAATCAGCGATTTGATCTTTTATCGATTTTCTTTCCAGGGATGGCTGCAACTCCTCGCCTTTCAAATTGATATATCCCCAAGTACCTCCAACCAATGGCGGATGTTCTTCGTCCTTAGATCGGTCCCAATAGCAGCCATTACAATAACGAGCAATGCCATATTCAAAACTGCTTACAAAATCATATTTAGCCTCTATCACTACTTCACCTTTTCTGTTTACAAAACCTACTTTATTATTATTTACATAGCGGCTCATTCCTTCGCTAAAATAATCAGGTCCGTTATCAAATTGATAGGGGGTGAATAAAATTTTACCTTTTCTGTCATATGCCAATCCAAAACCTTTGGGTTCGTCATTTTGTTTAAATCTATAATGAGGAAGCAGATAAATGATATTATCATCTTCTACCGGATCACCATTTTTATTATCTACCAACTTCACATGTATTGGTGGAATAATTATTTTTCCGGCAGCATTTTTCATACCTAATAAAGTGTCCTGATAAAAATAATAAAAAAGATTTTCTTTCTTTTGTGCAGTGGCCGATAAAGAAAAGCCTGTAAATACTATAATAAAAATATTTCTCATAAATAAATAATTGATTAAAAATATAATAAAATCCATTTATCACATACCCTTTTAACATAATATTTAAAAACGATATTGCTGACTCCAATTTGAGCGTACCGAAAAAATATGCATTTAGTATGGTAATTGTATTGGCCTGTATTACAATGACTATTTTTGCACAAAGTGAATAACCCTGCACAAAAAGCACAGGGGGTTTAACCTTATATCTCCCATAATTTAAACTGCCGGCTTCCCTTTCCTGATTACGACTAAATTCTTTATCACTTTTCTGTATCTCCTCTACCACTTACTGTTGCTACATAACTGTCATCACCCAAACTCTCCAGGCCTTAAACTTTGCTTCACCTAAGGAAATTTTCTAAATATTATATATTTTAAAAAATATACATAAAATATTGTTAATATATTAATTATATATTAATAATAATATTATTATAAATATTTTTATAATGTAAATATTTGTAAAGAATTGTTAATAAGCTAATAAAATACTAAATTCGCCAATTTTTTGGCACAGTAATTGGCTATTGTAGAATAACATTAAAAAACTAACCGCATAAATCAAAACAAAAATTAAAATTATGAAACGATTATTTATTGTAGGTATTATTTCACTTAGTGCTTTCGTACAGTCCAAAGCACAACAGGTTACATTTGGCGTAAAAGGAGGTTTTAGTTTAGCAAATCAACAAATTAAGGCTGATAATGATTTGGCACAAGCAGAAGTTGATAATTTTAACGACAGCAAAAAAATGCTTCCTGCATTTCATGGAGGTGTAACAGCAGACATTGCCCTTAGTGAAAATATCGTTGTACAACCTGCATTACAATTTGCTCAAAAAGGTATAAAATTTGAATTTAATGATGGCAAGCAGAAATTGAAAAATACCCTTAACTACTTAGAGTTACCAATTAATGTTCTATATAGACAATCTGCTTCAGGTGGTTTTTATGGAGGTGTAGGGCCTTATGTGGCTTATGCTTTAAATGGAAAATATATTACCCAGGAAGGTGACGAACCTGAAGAGAAGAAAGATGTTGATTTTGATACTGATAATATAAAACGTTTTGACGCTGGCGCCAATTTTATGGTTGGATATGAATTACCTATGGGCGTTACCGTTGGCGCTAATTACAGCTTAGGTTTTATAAATATTAATGACGATAAAGATGCTGGCATTATAGCTAAAAATAACTATATCGGCATATCTGTGGGATATAAATTTAAAAGAAAATAATTCTGCATTATAAAATTTGAACCGCAGGTTAACTTTTAAGCCTGCGGTTTTTTATTGTTTACATTTATTAAACAAACAAATCATTATACAATTTTACGCCTGGTACTACTGCATACTTAGTTAAATCAGTAATACCTTCTCCTTTTAATACTTCTTCATCAATAAAAGTATTTCCGGTGCATTCTGTTGAGGATTTTGATAAAATATAATATGCAGCATCAGCCATAATTTCAGGAGTTCTACTCATTTGAGCCAGTTTTTCACCTCCGAGCAAATTTCTTACCGCAGCTGTGTCAATAGTAGTACGAGGCCATAGGGCATTGGCAGCAATATTATATTTTTTAAGTTCGGCCGCCAAACCTAAGGCAATCATACTCATATTGTATTTACTCATGGTGTAAGCCAAATGCTTTTCAAACCATTTAAGATCCATGTTGATGGGCGGAGACAGGTTTAGTATGTGTGGGTTATGGCCGCTTTTCAAATAGGGAATGCAGGCTTTACTTACAAAAAATGTTCCACGAACATTAATATCATACATCAAATCAAAACGCTTTGCCTCCGTTTGTTCTACGCTTGTAAGTGTAATGGCAGATGCATTGTTAACCAAAATATCAATACCACCAAACTTCTCTATGGCCTGATTAACAGCGTTTTGCACTTGATCTTCTTCTCGAATATCACATTGCACCGGCAATGCTTTCCCCCCGGCTGCTTCTACTTCTGCGGCAGCAGAAAAAATAGTGCCTCCTAATTTTGGATTTTCTTCTACTGATTTAGCAGCAATCACGATATTGGCGCCTTCACGTGCTAACTTTAAGGCAATTGCCTTGCCAATGCCTCTGGATGCACCGGTAATAAAAGCAGTTTTATTTTGAAATGTCATGACAAGAAAATTTTATAATACGAATTATTGCAAATTGCACAAATAAGGGAATGTTATCTATTACGGAACTGCAACTTATTTCGCAGCAAAAATACCTGCTCTATTGCAGTACCGCCTCGTGAGTAATGTTAGTATTGTACAATTTGGAAATGGGGCAATTTGCTTTTGCATCGGCCACTGCAATATCAAACTGATCCTTGCTGATACCAGGTACTTTAGCTCTTACGTTCAGATGAGATTCGGTAATGGAACCATCAGCCAGAGTGATATCGCATTGGGTTTGAATTTCATCTGCTGTAAATCCGGCTGCATTTAATACAAAACTCAATTTCATGGTAAAACAGCCTGCGTGAGCTGCAGCTACCAGTTCTTCAGGATTAGTACCTATACCCTCTGCAAACCGGGTATTGTAAGAGTATTGTGTTTTATTAAGCGCCTCACTCTGTGTGGTTAAATGCCCGGAACCTTCTTTGCCGGTTCCACTCCAAACGGCAGTTGCACTACGTTTCATATATTTTCTTTTTTTAAAAGTTGATATACTTTTCTATCAAATCCCACGACTATCTTATCATCTAGTTCCAAGACAGGCCTTTTGATCAAAAGTGGATATTCTAACATAAGCTCAATAGCCTGTATAGAATGCACAATCGCTTTTCTGGCCGCAGAAATTTCTTTCCATGTCCTACTTCGTCTATTTAAAACATGCATCCAGTCTAATTGTTTACACCAATAAATTAATTTTCCTCTTTCAACTCCTTTTTTAGAATAGTCGTGAAAATGCACATTAAAATTATTCATTCTTAACCAGGCCAAGGCAAGCTTTACCTTATCACAATTCGGAATACCATATAATGTCATCATAAATTAATAAGGTGGTTGTACGGGTTTTGTTTTCATTATACCTTCAATTTTTTCCATTATCTCATTTGTCAGCTTGGGTAATGCTTCCAGCGCTTTTAAGTTTTCCAGTAGTTGTGATTTTTTGGTAGCTCCTAAGATGGCTGTACTTACCTGTGGGTTTTTGATACACCAGGCAATACTCAATGCTGCAGTAGTTGTATTTAATTTGACTGCAAGATCGGCGAGCTTTTTTACCTTCTTGATCTTTTCATCCATTACCCATTGATCTTTCAGCCAGTCAAAACCATGTAATGCAAAGCGACTGTTTTTAGGAATACCGTCATTGTATTTGCCACTCAAAAGCCCGGATGCTAAAGGACTCCAAATAGTAGTTCCCAAGCCTACATTTTTATATATTTCTACAAATTCTCTTTCTATTTTTTCACGTTCAAATAAATTATATTGAGGCTGTTCCATAGTAGGGCCAATGAGGCGATAATGCTGTGCTATCCGATGAGCCTCCATAATTTCTACACCGCTCCATTCGCTGGTACCCCAATACAGCACCTTACCTTGTTGTATCAGGTGATTCATTGCCCAAACCGTTTCTTCAATGGGTGTGTTTTTATCCGGCCGATGGCAAAAAAAGAGGTCCAGATAATCAACTTGCAAACGTTGTAGCGCCTCATTACAGGCTTCTATGAGGTGTTTTCGATTGTTGCCGGTTTGATTAGGCTTATTTTCTTTTCCACGCCAGCCAAAAAAGGCTTTAGAAGAGACTGTATACGAAGTTCTGTCCCACTTTTTCTTTTTTAAAACTCTACCCATCATCTTTTCGCTTTCACCCAAAGCGTACACTTCAGCATTATCAAAAAAATTAATGCCATTGTCATAAGCAATGCCCATTAATTCATCTGCTACTTTATCATCTATTTGTTTACTGAAACTAACCCAGCTTCCGAAAGATAATACACTCAGCTGTAATCCTGATTTTCCAAGGCGACGGTATTCCATAATACTTTTTTAGCTACAAAGGTATAAGTGTTTAGGAATTAAAAATTAAAAATTATGAATTAAGAATGTTTGCTGTTGTGAATAAACAAGAAGTTTATATGAAAAACTTTAAATCAGCTGCATGATTTTTGGTTATTATTTAAATTTAGAATACGCAACAAAGATGCTACGAAGAACTGAAACTGGTATCAGACTAAAAAATAAGTATAAATGGTATTAGTCAATACGTCTCTAAAACAATCATTTTTAATTTTTAATTCTTAATTTTCTTAATTAATCAACAGGAAATTCCGAAGCCGGTACTTTGATGTAACTATGGGTAATATTCTTAATTACTTTGTCTTTAAAGTCCTGGCTGGTTTCAAAACCAATACCGTCAATAACATGTGTTTTGGTTCTAATTTGTACTTTTTTATCTGTATAAAATTGGTAACCAGGTCTGTTTCTATCCCAATAAAGTTCTTTACAATACAGCGTATCACCGTTCTGTAAACCAATAAATCGAACACTATCTTTCAGAAAAACTTTACTTTCGGTTTCGTTATACCGGGCATATAATGCATCCAATTTGCTTTCAATAGCGCCGGTATCGCTAAAAAAGTCTACATGTATTTTTTTGGGAAATTCTATATAGGCCACCGTATCTTTTACCCGATACATGAGTGGTGCAGTGAGCCGGGCTCTGGCAGCGCCCTGGATAGTGTAAATGATATCGATGTTGGTACCCTCCTCAATGCCGGGCTGGCGAGTGGTTATTTTTTTTACTTCTGTTTCATCTGCCTCACAACCTGAGATAACAAATATTAAAATTATTAATTTAAATAAATTTGTATATGATATTTTAAATATATTATTCAAATTAAATTTATAAATATTTAATAATTATTTAGTTATATATTATTTTAATATTTATATTAATATATAATATAACTGATTGGCTTTACTCATCTACCCGGCTTAAAAGCTGGTCCACCCCGGTATTTCGACTCGTGGACACAAGCCGAGGCTCAAATGAATAAAAATTTGGGTTACACCTACTCTTCCCTGGCTTAAAAGCGAGGGCTATAGAAAAACCGATCTACCAAATATTATATTTTATCCCTTATCTTTTTGCTTTGAATTTCTTCGGCTCGTGAGACACGAGCCGAGGCAAAAAAACTATTAATTTAAATAAATTAATATATGATATTTTAAATATATAATTAAAATTAAATTTATAGATTTATAACAAACAATTTATTATATATTATTTTATATATATAATAATTGGTCAACTTTACTTACCCAGCTGGCTTAAAAGCCAGGGCTATGTGCCAACTTTACGCTTTATTTCAATTGCACATTATCAATTATCAACTAACCCATTATCAATTAATCATATTTAGCCCTTCTGAACCAGCGTGCATTCATAGACAGGCCAACGCTGAACCGTACTATATTTTCACGAAGATTGCTGTTTTTATTACCTCTTCCACCTATTTCCAAAGCTGTATTTAACAATACATATTCCCCACTATAGCTGATACGTTGTAAAGAAGTTAATGGCATACCAGTACCCAGTGTAACACCATATTCTGGCCTGTTGATACCGCTCACATTTATATAATCCGGTCCATAGAAAAAACCGGCTCTATATCGTACAAAGCTGAAATATTTACCGGCCGGGGTATTATTTTTGGCAGGGTAATATTGTGCTCCAACCCTTATACTGTAATTATTTTTTACCTGATCTTTTTCATCATAGAAGCGATATTTACTCCATTGGGTAGCCTCATAATCGGCTCCGATCAACCAATGATCATTAGTAAATGTAAAACCAACTCCAAAATTGGAAGGATATTCTACCGTACCACTTATATCCTTTTGCTCAAAAACACTATCCACCTTGAAAGTACCGCCATTACCATCATAATCAAAGGTTTCTCTGATATCATCTTTTTTTGCTTTCAATTTCTGTTGCAGGCTGCCATAGGCCCCCAGGCGCAGCATAGATTTTTTGTTCAATTTAATATCATATTGCAATGCCCCTGTTGCAAAAATACCACCAAAATGGCTACTGGTAAAGGCATTGGCTTTGTAATAAGCTACGCTATCATTAATAAAAGACCTACGAGTACTATATTCTCTGTTGCCAAACATATAGCCGATATTAAAGCCGATATTAAAGTTCTTTATTTTTACGCCGGTTCCAATAAAAGCCTGATTTAAACCACCGCTACCTTCATATATAGTGCTAATACTATCAATATCGGGTAAGCGCTCATTGTTTTCAATTTTGTAATTGATTTTAGAAACAGGTCGAAGGCCAAAACTCATACCCCAAAAGCAATTATTTTTAGCCATTTTCTTTGACCCTACCGGAACTCCCAGCTGTACATAAGAAAACAAAGCATTGGCGGAAGTGAATTTTTTTGCAGGATTGATACTTTTTAGTGTTCTGACGTCAATTTCGGTTCCGATATCAAATATAGTATTGCCTACATTACCCAGCGTTGCCGGATTTACAAAATTGACGCTTTGAAAATCGGAATAACCAGCTGCAATGCCACCCATTCCCCGGGTAACCACATTACGATTGGGTGCCAGATCTCCTAAGCCATAGCGTGAATAGGGTGAGTTCTCCTGTGCGGTCGCTGAGGTATATAAAATAATGAAAAAAGGCAAGATAAAATACCGTTTCCAACTAGCTGTTGTTAATTTCACTGAGTGCATACAGTCCTTTGAATAAAAAATTTGCATCCGCAAATATCTTGTTTTTAAGTCTACGGGCAAAATAAGCTGAATCGCCACCGGTTAAAACCACGTTAAAGTTGCCATATTTTTCCTCATAGGCCTGTATAAAACCCTGAATTTCAAAGCCCATACCAGCTAAAATGCCACTTTGGATGTTCGTTTTTGTATCAAAACCCAATAAAGGAAAATTCCAGTCTTTATTAACTATGGGTAGCTTGGCAGTAAAGGTGTGTAGCGCTTTAAACCGCATTTCCATCCCTGGAGATATGCTTCCGCCTAAAAATTCATGATTCTGATTGATAAAATTATACGTAATACAACTACCAAGCCCAACAACCAGGTTATTTTTATGAGGATAAAAATGAACAGCTGCTGCACAAAGCGCCAATCGGTCTGCACCAATTGTTTCAGGCTTTCCCACAGGCGTTGTAAAGTTGATTTTTGTTTGATGAGATAATTTATGAAATTGAGTTCGCACATTTAATAGGTGCTCAATATTTTCATTATGGTTAATTACGGATGACAAAATTGATTTTTGCGGTTGATAATTATTGATTATTGTTTCCAGAGTTGATACATCATCATTCAGCAAAGAAATTTCCTCTGTGAGTACATCATCATCGAATAAAGCAGCTTTTAGCCGTGTATTTCCAAAATCTAAGCAGAGTGTTTTTTGCATGATAGTTTTTCTTTGGTTTGGGGTTTGAGGTTTGGGGTTTGAGGTTTGGGGTTTGAGGTTTGGGGTTTGGGGTTTGGGGTTTGGGGTTTGGGGTTTGAGGTTTGGGGTTTAATATTAATCATATCAAAACATATATTGCAACAGTAAACACGAAACTCCAAACCTCAAACTTTAAACCCCAAATTAAATATCAAAACCCTTCAAATTTTTAAAATGCCCATTCAGTCGAACTTTTTTCTTTAAATTTTCCACCTCTCCCATAACAGCCATTACCTTTTTGATATGTCTTTTTAGATATTCCTGCCGATGTAGCTCTAACATTAATTCCAGCAACTCGTATTCTTCTGTTAATGAAAGTCCTAAATGATGTGCTAAATCATAGCTTTGTAGTTGATCATCCGGTTTTTTAAAATCTTTTTTTATTTTAAGTAACTGATGCAGTTTTTTCATATCACTAATAAGCCTTTGCATCATTTCTCTGCTGCCCGACTGACTATTATCCGGATAATTAACAATGGCTCCACTGTACAATTTATCGGGAATTTCTTTTACTACTTCTAACAAGCGAAAAACTTTTACACCTCGTATTTTGATATCCATTTTCCCATCTTCATAGCGCTTTGTAATTTCCACCAGCTCAACCATAGTACCCATTTCTGCCAGCTTACCTTCAATTACTGAAGGAATTCCAAAAGGTTTATTATGGGTATTACAATCGGCAATAAGCTGTTTATATCTTGGTTCAAAAATATGCAGGTTTACATCCTCACCCGGATATACTACAATTTCCAGAGGGAAAATAGGGATAAAGTTCGTCATTTACCTAAAAAATTATCTTGTTGATTTATTTCTTTAAGATACGCATATTTTAGAAAAGTGTACCAGGCATTTGTTTTAGCAATCAAATACCCCTCCCATCCATCCAAAAACCCCAATCGCAACAAGTAATAATATATAAAGGAAAATTGTGGTGACAATCGCAGTTTAATCCAGCTTGCTTTTTTGCCCTGCTGATGATATTTTTGGGCATTTAATCTGGCATACACTAATGTTTTGTTGATATACTCTTCTAAACTATTAACTGTAAAATGCTTGATAAATCCTTTCAAAGTGATAGTTATTGCATTGGCCGGTATTTGTAAATTCTCATGTACGAGCGCCTCATTCCACCGTACCATTTCTCTGTTAAATAACCGAATATGCTCATCTCCGGCCCACTCTCCATGCTTAATCCATCGATTGCAAAAAAATGTTTTAAACCTGATGTTATAAACTGTATTTTTTTCTTTGAAAATTAACTTTTGCAATGATTGTTGTAAAACATCATCCACTACTTCATCAGCATCCAAACTTAATATCCAGTCATATTTGGCTGCATCAATTCCCATATTTTTATTAATTCCATATCCATGCCATGCCGTTTGAATAACCCGAGCATTGAATTGTACACAGATAGCAAGTGTTTCATCTGTACTTCCACTATCCACAATAATAATGTCATCCGTGACAGATTGCAGCGCCTGCAGCGTTTGTCCTATAATGTGAGCTTCATTTTTAGTTATGATTACTGCCGAAAAAGGCATAAAATTCTTATATTTTATGAAAGTGAAGTACAAAGAAACAATAAAGTATTATAATGCTCATATTTTTTAGGTCTCCACGGGGTCTTTTTGCAAAAAGACCCCGTGGGAACAAAAAACTTTTTATTACAGATATATTAAATCTGCTTAATTTTTATTTATTAATTTGCTTATATGTGGGAGCAACAAATTCAGGAAATTGCCAATAGTAATATTAAAACACTAGCCAGGATTATTTCACTGGTTGAAAATGAAGTTGCCGGCTTTGAAGAATTGTTGCAACAGTTGCCTTCCTGCCATACACCTGTTATAGGTATTACCGGTCCTCCGGGTGCCGGTAAAAGTACTTTGGTTGATGCGTTGATAGGCGCTTGGGTAGATAAGGGAAAAAAGATTGGCGTTTTATGTGTTGATCCTTCATCACCGTTTAATTTGGGTGCTTTGTTAGGCGATCGAATCCGTATGAGCCAATGGTATAATAACGATAATGTTTTTATCAGATCTCTGGCCACCCGAGGTTCGCTGGGAGGCTTACACCCAAAAATAATAGAGATAACAGATATCATGAAATCCGCCGGCTTTGATTACATAATAGTTGAAACGGTAGGTGTTGGACAAAGTGAAGTAGAGATTGCCGGGCTGGCCGATTGTACCGTTGTGGTAGTGGTTCCCGAAGCTGGTGATGAAATTCAAACCATGAAAGCAGGACTGATGGAAATCGCTGATCTCTTTGTAGTGAACAAAGCAGACAGGCCCGGGGCAGACTCTTTTATAAAAAACCTGCAACTGATGCTGGCTCCGGCTTTTCACCATCATAAAAATCCTATTTCGATTATCAAAACCATTGCTACCACAAAAACCGGAATTAATGAATTGGCGCAAGCAATTGACAATAATTTGCATCTTTCCATTAATAAAGAAAGATATTATTGGCTTTTAGCAGAAAAAGTGTATCATCTTATACAAAACAAAAGAATGAAAGATGTAAGTAAGGAAATTTTGAGGCAGGAAATAATATCGCTCACAGAAAAAGGTAATTTTAATCTTTATCGTTTTATAGAAAGTAGATACCGATTAAAGTAATTTTAGGCAACACTTATACAAATTGACTTAAAATCAGCAAAATATTAACAAAAGTATTTATTCAACTTTTCTCATTCTTCCACCACCGATACCCGATAAACCCCATTACGGCAAGTGGGGTTAGCATTAAATAAATAATTCCCTGATTAAGCCCTCTTGCAGGCTTTTCCCCTAATTGCAAAGCTGTTTTAGTACATACAGAGCATTGGCCAGCGCATTCATATGTATTTATAAGAAAGATTAAAAGAAATATCCACAATATGGGATAGAAGTTTTTCATATTCTAGTTCAAATTTACTAAAAAATTTACTGAATCATCTTAATTTTAACAAATTTCAATGAATCACATAATATACATACAATAAAAGTATAAAATGAAAAAGGTATTGTTGGATATGCATAGGCTGGGGAAAAATCATTTTAACGGCCTCTATACCTATTCTCAGGAGTTGGGGCAAAGTTTATATCGATTACACCCTCAAAATATTGATTTATATTATTATCTGCCTGCCAATCTTTTCGGAAAATTTGGCAACAAAGTAAAATACATATCACAACATTCCTTTGATAAATTCTTTCATCGTAAAGCAATCGGGTTTGATATATGGCATAGTACAACAACATTATCCTGGTATATGCCTGTAGATAAGAAAACAAAATTTATCTTTACCATACATGATATCAACTTTGTTATTGAAAGTCCTGAAAACGTAAAAAGTAATCAACGAAAATTAAGATATATACAGACCAGGATCAATCGATCAGATCATCTTATCGTTATTTCTGAGTTTGCGCTTTCTCAAGCTAAAGAATATTTAGATTTAGGCAATAAACCTGTTTCTATTGTTTCGCCGGGATGCAGTTTTTTAACCGCCCCGCCAACAGAAAGTACTCCATCTTATATTCCCCAAAGGCCGTTTTTGTTTTCAATTGGTTTAGTACAAAAAAGAAAAAATTTTCATGTTATTATTCCTCTTTTAAAGGATACAAATTATGAGTATATTATTGCAGGAATTGATAATTTTGATTATAAAGATACCATTATTCAGGAAGCTGTTAAGCATGGAGTTATCGACAGGGTAAAGTTTACAGGCCCTATTACTGAAGCAGAAAAAGCATGGTACTATAACCGATGTAGCGCTTTTATGTTTCCTTCCTTTGCAGAGGGATTTGGCTCGCCGGTTGTGGAGGCTATGTATTATGGCAAGCCCGTTTTTTTGAGCAACAAAACGAGTTTACCCGAAGTGGGCGGTAAAGTAGCTTATTATTTTGATAACTTTGACCCGGAGTATATGAAATCAATATTTCACCACGGTATGGAGCATTATGCAACAATAGCTCCACAGCAGCACATAAAAGAACAAGCTATGAAATTTAGCTATGACAGTGCTGCCGAAAAAATTCTAAATATTTATCAGTCATTTTAATATCCATGCAGCCGCTTATATCCATTGTCTTATGTACATACAACGGTGAATTATTTCTTAAAGAACAAATTGATTCGCTTTTAACACAAACATATACTAACATTGAACTAATAATTGCAGATGATTCCTCTACAGATTCTACTCCATTGCTTTTAGGAAAATATGCAGTATTGCCAAACGTTAAAGTTTTTTATAACGATAAAAATTTAGGAATCACTGCCAATATCTCTATTGCGCTAAAACATTGCGAAGGAAAATTTATAGCGTTATCCGACCAAGATGATATATGGAATAAAGATAAAATTCAAATAATGTATGAAAATATTAAAGATGACCTTTTAGTTTATTCAGACAGTGAACTAGTTGACGAAAATGCTCATCTACTTAATATTAAGTTATCAAAGCTTCGTAAAATGCATACTGGCAAAAATGTATTAGGTTTTGCATTTAATAATTGTATATGGGGGCATACTATTTTATTCCGATCTGAATTATTAGATAAAATTTTACCCATTCCCAATAATATACCCCATGATAGTTGGATCGGATTTGTAGCAGCTTCTGAAAAAAGAATAAGATTTTTAGATATCCCGCTAACTTTATATAGACAACATCAAAAAACTTTCACTTCTACCTTGCCCAAAGCAAGGTACAAATCAAATAAACATGATAAGCAGCAAGATTATTTAAAAAGATTGCTTTGGATCAAAGCGCTTGCTGAATATACCAACAATCCACAAAAAAAAGAATATCAAAAATTGCTGAAACTTTACAAAAGAGTTCAAAAAGGCAAATTCGTTTTTCCCTTATATATTTTTCTACTACAGCATTTCGATTCAATTTTTTTATTTTCAAAAAAGAACTTTATTAGCAAACTAAATGAAGCCAGAAAAATTTCAAGGGGCATTAAAATCCATGATTTACCTTTTGATGAAAATTAGTTTAAGAAAACGATCTTGTATTAATAATAGTATTGATCCAATTTTTTAAGTGGTATTTTTGTTTTATGGTACTTGGAATTTCCATATAAGGATCATGAAAAAAGCTTTGTGGAATATTAATCTCACTGGCTAAATCATCAATAATAAAAATATTGTTGGGATTATAAAAGTCGTACTCTTTTATTAACTTACAGCTGGTAATAAGTTTTTTATTAAGCCCCATGGCTTCAAACGGACGAAACGTTAAACCAGATTGATCATTTGTTTGGATTTCTAATAATATTTTACAACAACTAATCTCATTTAGCATATCCTGATAATTCAAAATTTTTTCAAACCTTTCAATATATTTACTGTCGAATGGCTTCGTACTACGGCATTTGACCTTGTAAGAAATTCCCAGAAAATCCATTTTTTTAGCAACTCTTTCTAATAGATATTTGCGTTTATCATAGGTACTAAGATGATAAACCTGATATTTTATTTCAGGGCTTGTTTGTTCAAAAAAATAAAAATTTGTAATAAATGAAAAGCCGTATTTCTTACAGTCGTTCGAATCAAAACTATATATTTTATCAAAAAAATGGCGAATAACAAGTTTCCGTGGGAAAAAGGAAACAGAGTCCCAATAATAAGCTAAAAAGCAATTGGTTTTTTTTCGGAGTAATGATAAATTTATATCACACAAAAAGTCTGGTCGTATGATAAATATTATTGAATAATTATCGTCCGTTTGATTTATTGCGGCAGTGACTAAATTTTGATAGTGTATCTGCTTAAAATTTTTTTTTAAGAAATGTTTTGAAAAAAAATTTGCAGTACGATGCAGTAAGTTATTATACTTAAATTTGTCTTTATATACTTCGAGATCAATAAAATCTATCTGATAATTCGTATATTTTTCTAATCCCTCTTTAATTACTTTAACAATACCAACACTATCTGGGGCAATAAATAATAATTTATCCATAGATAATTATCAAAAATAATGGTAGTATAAATTAGATAGAATATTTTACTATGTCGCCTCCGAAGCCATTGATTTTTGCACTTTCTTTCTTTCTTCTTCATTTAAAATTACCTTACGCATGCGTATATGCATCGGCGTTACTTCAATACATTCATCCTGTTGAATATATTCCATACATTCTTCCAGCGTCATCAATGTTTTAGGTGCAATTTTAGTGGCATCATCACTTCCGCTGGCTCTATGATTGGTCAACTTTTTAGCCTCCGTAGCATTTACAACCAAATCGCCGGGCTTTATGTGCTCCGCAATAATTTGTCCGGCATACACCTCTTCTCCCGGATCTACAAAAAATTTACCTCTGTCTTGCAGTTTATCGATAGAGTATCCGGTAGTTTTTTCGGTATTTTTCGAGATGAGCACTCCGTTATTTCTGCTGGGTATAGGCCCTTTCCAGGGTTTATAATCAATAAAGCGATGGGCCATTACGGCTTCTCCGGCGGTACCGGTTAATAAGTTGCTCCGCAAACCAATTAAACCTCTGGATGGAATTTCAAATTCCAGGTGCTGCATTTCTCCTTTATTTTCCATCACCAATAATTCCCCTTTACGTTGAGTAACCAGATCGATTACTTTACCGCTATATTCCTGTGGCACGTCTACCACTAAGTTTTCATACGGCTCACATTTTTTCCCATTTATTTCTTTTATCAGTACTTGTGGTTGGCCTACAGTAAGTTCATAGCCTTCCCTACGCATAGTTTCTATCAAAATACCTAAATGCAAAATACCACGTCCATATACCTGAAAGCTATCCGCATTATCAGTATCTTCTACTTTTAATGCCAGATTTTTCTCTGTTTCTTTTATCAATCTGTCACGCAGATGTCTTGAAGTAACAAACTTTCCATCTTTTCCAAAAAAAGGAGAATTGTTAATGCTAAAAAGCATACTCATGGTAGGCTCATCGATACTAATCAATGGCAACGCCTCCGGAAATTCGGCATCACAAATCGTATCTCCGATATTAAAGTCCTCTAATCCTACTACTGCACAAATATCTCCGGCGCTTACTTCTGTAACTTTTTTCTTACCCAATGCTTCAAAAGTATACAGTTCTTTTACCCTCGATTTTTTAATTGTGCCATCTGCTTTCATCAATGCAATGGGCTGATTTTCTTTAATGGTGCCCCGGGCTACTTTACCCACTGCGATTCTCCCTAAAAAAGAAGAGTAATCTAACGAAGTAATCTGCATTTGAGTAGTGCCTTCTGCTACCTTGGGTGCCGGTACATGGGCTAAAATGGCATCCAGTAATGGAAGAATATTTTCCGCCGGTGTTAAAGAAGTATTCATCCATCCTTGCTTACTACTACCATAAATAGTAGGAAAATTGAGTTGTTCTTCTGTAGCGTCCAGGTTAAAAAATAGTTCAAATATGGCATCATGAACTTCATCCGGGCGGCAATTAGGTTTATCCACTTTATTAATCACCACGATGGGGTGTAGCCCGAGTTGTAAAGCTTTTTGCAATACAAAACGTGTTTGTGGCATGGGCCCTTCAAAAGCATCTACCAATAGTAAAACCCCGTCGGCCATTTTTAATACCCTTTCTACTTCTCCTCCAAAATCACTGTGGCCCGGAGTATCTATCACATTAATTTTCACTCCTTTATAAGTAACCGATACATTTTTACTAAAAATGGTAATTCCCCTTTCACGTTCTAAATCATTATTATCCATAATCAGCTCACCAACTTCCTGATTTTCACGGAAAATATTGGCGCTATGCAAAATCTTATCCACTAAAGTTGTTTTACCATGATCCACGTGAGCAATGATGGCAATATTTCTGATATCCATTGTTAATTGTTGAGATGTTATTATGTTAAAATGTTAAGATGATTGCAGATTCTTAGCTTTTAACAGTTAAAAATAGGCGCAAAGTTACGATATTTTAATGGGATGGCAATGATTTGCCCATAAATATATCTTAAAATAATTAATATGTTGAAGGTAAAAAGAATAAAAAATGTGGTTTTTACCTAAATTATTAACCAATATATACTATTTATTAAGTAAAAATACTTAAATATTAATTATCTATATATAAAATCTCGATAGTGCCTATATATTAGTATAAAATAACTCCTTATACCAAACCGAATCGATTTATGAATAATGTAAGAAAAATAAGTGCCAGAAAACGGATAGCACTGGTAGCGCATGATAGTAAGAAAAACGAACTTATTGATTGGGCCTTATACCATCAATCTATATTAAAAAATCACGAGTTAATTGCTACAGGCACTACCGGAGCACTTTTAGAAAAACAACTTGGCATAAAAGTAAAGAAAATGCTAAGTGGGCCATTAGGTGGTGATCAACAAATCGGCGCTATGATTGCAGAAGGTAAAATTGATGTTTTAATATTTTTTGAAGACCCTATGGAAGTTCAACCTCACGATCATGATGTAAAAGCTTTACTCAGGATAGGCGTAACCTGGAATATTCTATTGGCCTCCGATAAAACAACAGCTGACTTTATTATTTCTTCGCCTTTAATGCAACAAGAATATAAAATAGCGATACCAAATTATGATGGCTATATAAATCGTTCCTGCAATACACAAAAAAGTGAAAGTTTACTCGTTCAATTTAACTCTCTAAAGACATCGCCATATAGAAAAGCAGGATAAGCGTTATATATAAAAGTTGTAATTTTCTATTCTCGAAAATCGTTTTACGTATAAGGTATTGCTGTACCTATTTCCTTCTCCACTTTTGCATAAATCTCACAATGCAACTTGTCATACTTATGTAAAACTTGTTACAAATGACAATTCAATGATAATCGCTGTCGGAAACATAAAGAATTTTGCGGCGCAATTTATTTGTATGAAAAATTTATATTCAGTCTTTATCTTAATCATTTTTTCCAGCAAAATATTAGCACAGAAAGACAGCTCGTTGGCAAAGAATTTAGAAGAAGTAATTATCACGGGCCAATACAAGCCTCAGTCGATCAAAAATTCTGTTTATCAGGTAAAGGTTATTAATAATGAAAATATTCGCTTGCGTGGAGCCAATAATATACAACAGGTATTAAGCAATGAAGTAGGATTCCGGTTTTCAAATGATAATATTTTAGGCACTGCTGATGTGCAATTGATGGGTATGAGCGGCCGCAATGTTAAAATTTTATTAGATGGTGTTCCTATGCTTGACAGAGGAGATATACGGGAAAGTTTAAATCAGATTGATATCAATAGCATCGACCGAATTGAAATTGTGAACGGCCCCATGTCTGTATCTTATGGCTCTGATGCACTGGCGTGTGTTATCAATATTATTACTAAAAAAGCAGGAAAGGAAAACTGGTCTGTTAATGCAAAAATACAGGAAGAAACTGCCGGAGCTGAGTATTATCCTTTTCATTACAAAGGGTTACACCAACAGTCGGTGAACATTGGCTGGCAGAGAAACAGGTGGAATATCCAAACAGGTATTTCACACATTGATTTTGATGGCTTTGGTGGGGATCCATACGGACGGGCTAAAAATTGGAGGCCTAAGGAGCAATGGCTTGGAAATATCAACTTAGGCTACAAAACTGATCATTTCAAGATTTATTACAGATTAGACGGGCTAGATGAAAATATTACCAATAAGGGAGCGATCAATCTCAATACCCTTAAAACAAGAGACCAAAAATATATTACGAATCGTTATATGCATCAGTTGCAAAGCGAATGGCAGGTCAATAATAAACTACAGTTAAATAGCCTTTTGTCTTATACCAATTATCGTCGTTATACAAAAACTACGGAGCACAATTTCGAAAATGGCCAGAATACGCTAACTACCGGTCCGGGAGAGCAGGATACGGCTGCCTTTAAGGCCGCTACTTTTCGTACTACATTACAATATAAGATGTCAAATAATGTAAGTTTGCAGCCCGGTATAGATATCAATTACGAAACCGCAAGTGGCCAAAGAATTATCGGCAAACCTGCTATTACGGACTATGCATTTTTTATTTCATCGGAAATTAAACCGAATGAAAAAATAAACATCCGGCCGGGATTGAGGTTTATAAAAAACTCTATTTATGAGGCTCCCCCTGTGATCCCTGCTATCAATACCAAGTTTATGCTCCATAAAAATATCGATTTACGACTGGCCTATGCTTATGGCTTTCGGGCGCCGGCACTTCGAGAACTGTATTTTTATTTTGTAGATGCCAATCATAACATCATTGGTAATCCTACTCTTAAAGCAGAGTGTTCTAACAGCTTTACTGGTTCTGTTCATTATACCAATACTTTTAATAAAATAACATTTACTTCAACATTAGGAAGCTTTTATAATGAGTTCAATAACCTGATCAATTATGCCAGCAACCTTAATAATCCTTCCCAATTTACGTTAGTAAATATCGATAAGTTCAAAACTACTGGTATCACTTTGGAAAATACAATACAATGGAAAAATTTACAGGCTTCTATAGGAATAGCTCACATTGGGAGATATAATAGTTTTGCAAACGATAAACAATATGAAAAAGATAATCTACCCGATTTTGTATGGTCCCCTGAAATCAGCTCCGGCATTAGTTACCGCTGTAATAAAATAGGTACAAGCTTTAATTTATTTTATAAATACACGGGCAAAACTCCAGGCTATCAATTAAATAACATCAATAATGAACAAGTGTTGCAGCTTACTAAAGTTGCTGATTATCATTGGGCAGATTTCACCATTAATAAAAGCATTTTTAAATATTGTACTATAACAGGAGGAGTAAAAAATATTTTTGATGTAAAAAATATCAACAATAGCGCTTCAAATTCAACAGGAATACATAGCCAGTCAGGAAATATTCCTGTTAGTTACGGCCGGTCATTTTTTATGGGTATAGCTTTTCAATGGAGTAAAAAATAAAATATTGATCATCATTTAAAATAAAAATTATGGTTCGCATTTCAAAAATAAGTGTATTGACCACGTTGGCAGTTTTACTGTTTTCATGCAAAAAAGATACTGATCCAATTATTGTAGTTCCACCCTCATCCGGCTCACAGATGCAATTGAATGGCTTGGTTGGCGGAGAACCTGGTAGTAGTGCTGGCAATGCTGTTTTTGTAGATTTCAGTTCAAATACCCAAACCCCTGTAGAACGTAAAAGCTGGGACCTTGGATTCTATACCGGCGCAGCGTTCAGAGTTATCCTGAACAATACAACATCTGCTACAGCAAAAAAAAATGATAAGAATGATTTAACACAGGTAGGAGATGCAGACACTATCGGACTCAATAAATTAGCCCTTGGATATGATGCTTCCTCCATGGCATTGGTGGATAATGTACATGGCGACCTTACCAAAACTATCATCGCAGAAATATCAGCCAACAATGCAGATAATAAGGTATACATCATTAATCGTGGCACAGGTGGAGGAATCCCTGTAAGAGATTGGTACAAAGTAAGAATTTTACGCAATGCTACCGGAGGATATACCTTGCAGTATGCAAAATTAGCCGCTGCAACTTTTACTACCATTGACATTCCTAAAGATGCAGATTACAACTTTAAATATGTATCCTTTGATGCCGGAATTGTTGCTGCAGAACCAGTAAAAACCAAATGGGATATCAAATGGTCTTACACGATGTTTGAAACAGCTTTAGGACCCGACATGATTCCTTATGCTTCCGCCGATTTTGTATCCATCAATTTCAGAGGAGGAGTAACTGCTGCAGAGGTATTAACCAGCAATATCAGCTATGAAAATTTTACACTCAATCAATTAAGCAGTATTACACTGAGCAAAAATGTAGATGTGATTGGTACTAAGTGGAGAATAGCTGCTCAAAATCCTGGTGGATCCGGAGTAAGAAAGGATCGGTTTTATGTAGTTAAAGATCCATCTGGCAATGTATACAAAGTAAGGTTCTTAAGCTTTCATCCTGACGAAGGAGGCACAAGGGGTAGGCCACAATTTGAGTATAAATTAGTACAATAGAAAATAAAAAAGATTTTATCTATGAAAAAAAAAGCCACTAAATTGTAGAGTGGCTTTTTTTAAAGTTAAGTTATATATCTAACACTAATATTTTGTTCCCACGGGGTCTTTTTTGCAAAAAAGACCCCGTGGAGACCCCAATTTTATAGATTATCGTACTCATAAAGCGGATCAATATTGGTATTTGCTTTCATTTCAAATACAGGCTTAATCAATCCATCTTCCAATCCATATACCCAGCCATGCAAATCAGGCGCTTGTCGGTATTTCCAAGCCCTTTGTACTACTGATGTTTTGGCTAAATGTATTACTTGTTCCTGTACATTCAATTCTGTGAGGCGCCGATACCTTAAATCCTCATCAGTAATAGTATTCAATTCATCCTCATGTAATCGGTAAACATCTTTAATATTACGTAACCACATATTCAATATTTGATTATAATCCTGATTACTCATAGCCGCCTTTACACCGCCACACCCATAATGCCCACAAACGATAATATGCTTTACCTTTAAATGGGTAACGGCATAATCGAGTACACTAAAAAGGTTAGTATCAGTGTGCACTACCATATTGGCAATGTTACGATGTACAAAAATTTCACCCGGTTGTGTACCGGTTATCTCATTAGCCGGAACACGGCTATCACTGCATCCTATCCAAAGAAATTCCGGGGTTTGAATGGAAGATAATCGGTTAAAAAAATCAGGGTCATCCTGAATTCGCTCCTGCGCCCAGGCTTTATTTTCCAATAATAACTTCTCATATGTTTTCATAATGATAATATTTTTCGATTGTAGTTTTGTTTAATTTATTTGATAAAAATAATTAAATGACAAGAATTATTTATCAGTAACAAATTCCTGCTTATCAAATAATAAGGCGTGCAAAGGCTTTGTTTGGCTTTTCTTAATTTCTACTTTAATATTTTTAATATGTGCATGTACCAGAAAATTATTGATTTCTTCAATTACATCTTTATCAATAAAATCGGCTCGGGTAGTATCTATAATTACATATGCATTAGCCGGCACTCCTTCCAATTTTTGTTTTACAATAGGCTTATTTAAAAAAGATACATCTTTCCGCAATCTGAATAAATAATTATTAGCATCATTTACTATAAAAACTGACGAACGAAAATTACTTCGTATCATAAAAAATAGTCCTACAATAATTCCCACTACAATACCCTTTAATAAATCTGTCAGCAAAATTGCAGCAATTGTAATTACAAACGGCATAAACTGATCCCATCCCTTTTTATAAAGTTCTTTAAACAGACTAACTTTTGCTAATTTATATCCGGTAAAAATAAGAATAGCAGCCAATGATGATAACGGAATTTTATTCAGCATAAATGGAATAAAAGCTACGCATATAAGCATCAGCGCTCCATGTAAAATGGTTGACAGTTTTGTTATAGCGCCTGCACTAACATTAGCAGAACTTCGAACTACCACAGAAGTTAAGGGCAAGCCGCCAAGTAATCCTGAAATCATATTGCCCAGACCTTGCGCTTTTAGTTCACGATTGGGAGGAGATACTCTCTTTAAAGGATCAAGTTTATCAACTGCCTCGATACCTAATAAAGTTTCTAAACTTGCCACTACAGCAATGGTTGCAGCGCTTATCCATACGTCCGGATTTCTTAAATATTGTAAATCCGGCAGCGTAAAAAAAGAAAAGAACTCTTTCATATTTTCTGCTACGGGCAATGATACCAAATGCTTTACTTCTAATGCATTGGCCGGATTGGATACCTTAAAATATTCGTTAATAAAAGTCCCTACCAATACAACTACTAAAGGCCCGGGAATCAACTGCAACCACTTTTGTTTTCTCATAAATTTTTGTTCCCACAAAACCAAAATTACCAGTGAAACAGCCCCAATAACCACCGCAGTAGGTGTAATATATCTAAATGCGTGGAGTAAACCCGAAAATGTGTTTTCTTTATTATCCTGACTAAAACTTTCATCACCAGCAAAATCTGTATCATAGCCTACCAAATGTGGAAACTGTTTAAGGATTAGTATCAGTCCAATAGCTGCCAACATACCCTTAATAACACTACTAGGTATGTAATCACCGATAATACCAGCTCTTAAAAAGCCGAAAGCAATTTGAAAGATACCTGCAATACAAACGGCTAATAAGAAAGCCTCGTAAACTTTTAATTTTAGTATAGCTGAGGCTACAATTACCGTGAGACCGGCTGCCGGCCCACTAACGCTCAACTGCGAACCACTGGCTATGCCTACTATTATCCCTCCTATTATTCCTGCAATAATACCCGAAAATAGAGGCGCTCCAGATCCTAATGCAATACCTAAGCAAAGTGGAACAGCTACGAGCAAAACAACTATCGAAGCAGATAAGTCTGCTGTTATATTTTGAAAAATCTTTTTCATTAAAAAAAATAATATTCCCGCTTATGCAAGCAGAAAAAATAAATAATAAGATTAAAAAATGGAATTACGTCAAATACAAATGACTAAACTCTATTAGGTGGCGGTGTTTGTATATCCAAAATATGAAACGGAGGTAACATTTCTTTTGTATGGAAAGAAAATATGCTTTCTTCAGATATATATACGGATATTGAATAGTTAAACTCAAACAGCCATTTATGGTCTTCATCCTGTTGCTGGGCATTTTTTGTATCAACTTTACTCATATCCACCTCTTCTTCCACAGTTATATTGTCAACCCAAAAATATTTAACCGCTTGCCTGATGGGCAATAGCTGTAGTACTAAAACAAATATCAATAAAGCTGTGACAACCCGTTTTTTTAGCATCCCTGCAAAGATAAACGCTGTATGTTAATAGCCATAGAGTAGATATGTTAAAAAAATTAACATATCAGGACTGGGCCAGGGCATTTTGGTCATGTCAAAATTTTTCGTACCTTTGCACTAAATATTCAACCCTCCGCAAGTACTAATTGTTTGCCCGGTAACATAACTGCTCAAATCACTAGATAAGAATAAAGCTACATTGGCAATATCTTCCGTAGTTCCAAATCGCCCTAATGGTATACCTGCTTTGTATTTATCAGCACTATCGCCCTCTTTTAAATAACTTGTCATATCAGTTTCTACAAAGCCGGGTGCAATGGCATTGCAACGAATATTTCTGCTACCTAACTCTTTAGCAATACTCTTGGTAAAACCAATAATTCCGGCTTTACTGGCAGCATAACTACTCTGGCCTGCATTACCCATTTCGCCAATTACACTACTCATATTAATGATACTGCCACTTTTTGCTTTCATCATCGGCCGTACAACATGCTTGGTCATATTAAACACACTTTTGAGATTGATTTGCATCACTTCATCCCACTGCTCCGGCGTCATGCGTAATAGTAAATTATCTTTCGAAATTCCTGCATTATTAATACAAATATCTACCTTGTTAAATTCTTTTAAGACTTCATTTACCAAATGCTCACAAGATGAAAAATCACCGGCATTACTTTTATATGCTTTAGCCTTGATACCAAAAGAGCTTAATCTTGCCTCAAGTGATTGTGCTTTTTCTTCACTACTGTCACTCACATAAGTAAACGCAATATGAGCGCCCTGTTCTGCTAATTTTAAGGCAATACCTTCGCCAATTCCTCTGGCTGCACCTGTAATGATAGCTACTTTCCCATCTAACAGTTTCATATAAAAGTGTTTTATTTTAGCCGCAAAAGTAATTAATTCTATTTCAATTTATTTATAGAACATTTACAACCAGTATATGTCAACTCAATTTTGCCTGATTTTTTTTATACGAATTTATACCAAGCCTATCACTACCCTTTCACATCCAATGCATCTCTTAATCCGTTGCCCAACAAATTGAATGATAACACCAACAACATAATGATAAAACCAGGTATCAACGCCAGAAAAGGGTTGTTGGTAATAATAAAGTTGTAGTTTTCTTTAATCATCAATCCCCAGCTGGGTTGTGGGGGCTGAACACCTATACCTAAAAAGCTTAAACCTGCCTCTATAATAATGGCCGTTGCAAAATTACCTGCCGCTATAACCATCACCGGACCTAAAATATTGGGAAGTATATGTCGCACAATGATACCTCCATCTTTCAGCCCTAATGCTTTGGCAGCTTGCACATATTCCAATTCTTTCAAAGCCAGCACCTGACCACGAATCAGACGGGCAACACCTATCCACATTGTTAACCCTACAGCGATAAATATTTGCCAAAAACCTTTTCCCAAAGCCAGTGTAATAGCAAATACCAGCAATAGTGTGGGTATGCTCCAAATAACATTAATCAACCACATGATAACTTCGTCTATCCAACCACGATAGTATCCTGCCAATGCCCCTAACAGGACGCCTAAAGTGAGTGAAATAATTACGGCAATCAATCCTA
The DNA here is from genome assembly GCA_964586215.1 of uncultured Ferruginibacter sp. Lineage (GTDB taxonomy): Bacteria > Bacteroidota > Bacteroidia > Chitinophagales > Chitinophagaceae > Ferruginibacter. Next base: position 29,993 of record CAZPHA010000001.1, on the reverse strand, counting down.
CACCTAAGCTTACTCTTGTACCTATAATCAACCTGCTCATAATATCTCTGCCAAATTTATCCGTACCCAACCAGTAAGTTTTGGTAATAAGGTAATTAGGTATTAGGATATTGCGGTGATGATTGGTAAGCTGATTAATAGAGTACGCCTGAACTACTGAGGTATCTTCATCAATTAGTTTATGTACGGTTAAAATATCATCTGTTATGGCATAATTGGTTATAGGTATCAATTTATACTCATAGGGTTTTCCATTGAATAATTGCTTAAACCAATTAACCGGGGAATAATTCTTATTTGGAATTTTTAAAAAAAGTTGCTTGTAGCCGGGCTTCTTTGCCTGAATTTCTACAGTTTGTAAATCCGCATTGGGAGATGAATCCGGAGCGATCCAATAGCCAAAAATTGCAGCAAGAAAAAACAGGATGATTATCACCAGTCCGAACACGGCAACCTTATTTTTTTTAAAGCGTTTCCATACTTCTACGGTAAAGGAAAAATTTTGCTGCGACAACATTTTTGTAAGATAGATAATTTCAGGAATTTTAGGTGAAAATTTAGGTTGAAAGGAATCAGCTACCATTTTGTGATTAATTCGTATAATAAAAAATTAACCCCCTTACTTCACTCGCCTCTCCTTCCACCGGTAGCTTCCAAACTTTCCCAACCAGCCGGCGATAACAGTGTACAATATGTGAAAAGGTTGCGCCAAAGGAAACCACCATAGCAATTTTTGTTGACCGAAAAATTTTGCAACCGGATAAAGAAAAAATAATTCAATGAAGGTTTTTAGTATGACAATGAGCATCCAAAACGTGAAAAGTGAAAAGTGAAAGGTGAACATTGAATATTGAAAATTAAATAACAAACTGGCTATTGGTAAAAAAAATAAGAATAAATTAAATATATAAACCCATATTAATACCCCCATTATTCTTTTATCATCATATTTATCCGATTTGCTGGCCCAACGAATACGTTGGTTTATAAAGCCTCTTAAAGTTTCCATAGGCGTCGTTTGCACGATTACCCTATCTGATTTTAAAAAGTGAACGTCTGAAGGATATTTTTTAAAAATTTTATGCATCAACAACATATCATCGCCACTGGCAATCGCATCAACACCTTTAAATCCATCTACCTCGTAAAATGCTTGTTTACTATACGCCAGATTAGCGCCATTGCACATACTGTGGAACTTTTTATAAACAGCTGCTCCCGTTATGCCTTGCAAAACCATAAAATCAAGCGCCTGGAAAATGTGTAAAAAATTGTTTTTATGAACTGTGTATCGAACTGGCATGGCAATAAACGCAGCATTTTTTTCTTCATAAAAAGATGCCATGGTAGCCAACCAGGTAGATGGTACTATACAGTCAGCATCCGTAGTAACTATTAATTCCCCCTTCGCATGTTCAATCCCTATTTCAATGGCTTTCTTTTTATAAGAGTTAATAGGCGCTGTTACATAATCCTTCAATTGTATTAAATGAACATTTTTTTTCTGATAAGATTTTACCAATGCCGCTGTATTATCGGTAGAAAAATCATCTACAACAATAATTTCGAAAAAATCCTCCTCGTAGGTCTGCTTTAATATAGAATCAATACAGTTTTGAATATTTGTTGCTTCATTTCTGGCCGGTATAATAATGGTAATTTTTACAGAAGTTGATAAAGAAGCCGATTCAAAAACAGGCACAGCATTCCAACTTTTTTTGTAATAAAAAATAAGTACCCCATAACCAATAAAAAGCAACCATGCTATGGTAAAAATTGCCATCTGGCAAAGGTAGGTGGAAACACGAATTACACGAATTTTCTCTAATTACATAGTTTATGACACACATAAAATATTGATTATCAATATAATATTAAAATATTTGATGATATCCTTACAAAATCATAACTTTGAATAGTTGTTTAAACAACTATATGCCAAACAACCAATTTAAGAAAGGAGAACTATACAGTTTTATCACCGGGAAAGCAAGTACCGCTATTGCCAGACGCTTACAGAAAAATTTTAAGCAACATTCCATTGATATTACTATCGAACAATGGAGTGTATTATACCATCTGTGGAAAGAGGATGGACAAAGTCAGCAGCAACTATGCGATGCAACTTTTAGAGATAAACCCAGTATAACCCGTTTGGTAGATAATTTGGAAAAACTGCAGCTGGTAAAAAGAGTACCATCAAAAGCAGACAGGCGTATCAATTTAATCTATTTGACAGAAGTAGCATATCAGTTGCAAGATAGAACCATGGAATTGGCCAACCAAACTTTAAATGAAGCACTGGCTTATGTTTCTTTTGAACAAATTGAAATCGCAAAAGAAGTATTGCAAAAAGTGTATGATAATTTAAAGTAGTTGGGGGATTGAGGTTTATTGTTTGTTGTTTAAGGTTTGATGTTTGGGGTTTATCGTAACAAAATTGTATTTATCATATTAAAATAAGTAACCCATTTTAAACAATAGCACTTAGTTAATTATCGTTACTATGATCTACCATTCATCAACACTAAACTTCAAACAATAAACGCCAAATAACAAACATCAAACAATAAAAATAAACTTACAACATATGAATACAACAACAGGAAATACCATAAAAGGAGGCGAATGGCTCATTAAAGAAAGCAACCCTTTTGATACATTTACACCCGAAGACTTTAATGAAGAACAAGTAATGATTCGTGATATGTGCCTGCAGTTCCTGGCCTCTGAAATAATTCCCATTATCGACAGAATAGATAAGCTGGAACCAGGCCTAATGCCGTCGTTAATGATAAAAGCAGGCGAGCAAGGCCTATTAGGCGCCAGCATTCCTGAATCATTAGGCGGATTAGGGAAAGATTTTATTACTTCTACTTTAATCAATGAAGGCCTGGGAGGCGGATACTCTTTTAGCGTAGCCATCGCAGCACATACAGGTATTGGCACTTTACCTATTTTATATTTTGGTACTGAAGCCCAAAAACAAAAATATATACCCAAATTAGCTACCGGCGAATGGAAAGGTGCCTACGGCTTAACCGAGCCCAATAGCGGAAGCGATGCTTTGGGTGCAAAAACAACGGCAAAACTGAGTGCTGATGGTAAGCATTATATCTTAAACGGGCAAAAATGCTGGATTACCAATGGCGGCTTTGCAGATGTATATACTGTATTTGCAAAAGTAGATGCTGATAAATTTACTGCGTTTATTGTTGAACGTGGTATGGAAGGTTTCACACAAGGCCCGGAAGAACACAAAATGGGCATCAAGGGTTCTTCTACGGTACAATTATACTTCCAGGATTGTAAAGTACCCGTAGAAAATGTTTTGGGCGAAATAGGCAAAGGCCACATCATTGCCTTCAATATTTTAAACATCGGCAGGCTTAAATTATGTGCAGCAGCCCTCGGTGGAAGCAAACTTGCTTTAAACGATGCAATCGTTTACGCCAATACCAGAGAGCAATTTAATACTGCTATTGCCAATTTTGGCGCCATCAAACACAAGCTGGCACAAATGGCCATACGTATCTGGGCCAGCGAAAGCGCCTTGTACCGTACCAGCAAATGGATTGATGATAAAGAAATTTCACTAGCCAATGAAGGCAAACAATTCAATGAATCCTTATTAGGTGCCGCAGAAGAATATGCCATCGAATGCGCCATGCTCAAAGTACACGGCAGTGAAGTGCTCGACTTTGTAGTAGATGAAGGCGTGCAAATACATGGTGGCAATGGATTTAGCGATGAATACACCATTAGCCGTGGCTACAGGGATAGCAGGATCAATCGAATATACGAGGGTACCAACGAAATTAATCGCCTGCTTACGGTAGATATGATGCTCAAAAGAGCCATGAAAGGAAAGCTAGATCTGATGGGCCCTGCCATGGCCGTTTCTAAAGAATTAATGAGCATTCCTGAATTTGGTAGTGATGATGAGGGAGCATTTGCCAAGGAAAAAAAGGCCATCGTTAATATGAAAAAAGCCATCCTGATGACTGCCGGTGCAGCTGTCCAAAAATTGATGGCCAACCTTCAGAACGAACAGGAAATATTGATGAACATTGCCGAAATGGCCATAGAAACATTTGTAGCAGAAAGTACTTTGCTTCGTGTAATAAAGATGACGGATAAGCAAGGTGAAAACGCTACTCAATTACAGGCTGATATGATGCGTTGCTATCTGCACGATGCAGTAGATAAAATAAACAAAGCCGGTAAAGAAGCCATCAATGCCTTTGCCACCGGCGATGAACAACGCATGATGTTGCTGGGTCTAAAACGCTTTACCAAACTCGATCCATTTAATACCAAAGATGCCAGACGAAAAATTGCAGATAAAATGATTGCAGAGAGTAAATATATTTTTTAGTGCTCACGAATAAAATCAGATTTTAACCGGCCATGGCCGGTTTTTTTGTGGGGGCTGTCATCATCTGTTCGCTGATCAACAAATATCCGGCTTTCCGCTACAAGCTTTCGCCACAAGGCCATCGCACAAGCCTTCAGCTCAATCTTTACGCTGCAATCCGGCAGCCCATCTTCTTTTGTACTTCTTATCATCCCAGCGTTAGTGGAGAATCTCTTTACTAGTGCTAAAAGTCCAGCTCATAAATGCTCAAAACCATAAGAATTGCCCTGCCCTAAAGGACAGGGATATAAGATGATTTCATAAGATGGCTTTAGCCACCTGTTTTTTCCAAAGCGTCTTCCCATTGTAGACTTTCGGGATTTTACATGCTTCAACATTTTAGTGATGTTCCCTGGAAAGAAAATATATTTCAATTAAAATATTTTCTTTTTATCAACACTATTCTAAACTTAACCGTATCATAAAAAAGACCTATAATAAGACATATAGCCCCCAATAATAAACTTAAGATTCCATATAAAAAATAACTATAGCCTCCCACAATACATCCCAAAAAGAAAAAGCTAATGATAAAAAAACGTAATTTAATAGATGATTGTAACTTTTTTAACTGATCCTTTTTCCTATAAAAAAATAATTGTGATAACTCAATACCCAGATCGGTAAACAATCCTGTCAAATGCGTTGTTCTTACAACAGCATTGGAAATGCTTGTCACTAAAGCATTTTGCAAACCCATAGCAAAAAGTAAGGTGCAAGCTATAACATTAGGATGCTGGATTATTACAGCACTATTTATAAATGAGATAACAATTAAAATGATGATTTCTAAGCCAACCGGGATAATATTGATAAAACGATTACTCTGTCTGGAAATTATTTCGATAATAATATTAGAAGCAAAAGCGCCTATAAAAAAGGAAACAATGTACAATAAATATATCCATGCTTCTGCATAATTTTTTTTAACCACTTCATCAGCAAAAAAAGCAAAATGCCCCGTAACGTTAGTCGTAAGTTTCTGAACTGAAAAAAAACCTACCACATTGACAATACCTGCCACGAAAGATAACAGTGATGCTAACTTTAAATTATGCTGATATGTACGGCTTTTGCCAATGTGCCTAAACATTAAAAGCGATTTCTAATACATATAATAAAAAAATATGCTGAAAGATAAAAGCAAATGTAACATTATTAATTTATTTCATATACCCAATTTATTGAATAAATAAGGCGTTTTTTTGCAATTTTGCAGCATAAAATTAATAAAGCTTTCTGCTGATGGGTACGGCTCAAAAGAAAAAGAAGAATATATCAAAAATAATTATAATCCCTATTGTTTGTCTGGCGGTGGCCGCTACAATTATATATTTTATTTCTGAATATATTAATCGGCCGGCATTTATTCGCTATCCTGAATTTGGCATTAAACTGCCTGCTAATTATTCCATACATGGTATTGATGTAAGTCATCATCAATCCAATATTGATTGGGAAGAAGTAAAAGCAATGAAAGTGATGGATGTACAGTTAAGCTTTGCTTTTATTAAAGCAACGGAAGGTGTCAGCAACATTGATGATAAATTTAGAAAGAACTGGTACAATGCTAAGGATGCCGGCTTAATCAGAGGCGCTTATCATTTTTTCATCTGTAGCAAAAATGCCAAAGAGCAGGCAAAAAATTTTATAGAAACCGTACAATTAAATCCAGGAGATATGCCTCCGGTATTAGATATCGAACAGGTAAGCATTACTTCTGCAGAGCAGGTAAGACAAAGAGTAAAAGAATGGCTGCAAATTGTAGAAAATTATTATCATGTAAAACCTATTATTTATACTTATGTTGACTTTTATGAAAAATATCTGTCAACCGGATTTGAAGACTATCCCTTATGGATTGCACATTATTTAGCAGAAGATAAGCCCAGAATACAACGAAAATGGCTATTTTGGCAACACAATGAAAAAGGCCATGTGAATGGAATTAGCACATTTGTTGATTTTAATGTTTTCAGTGGCGATAGTGCAGATTTTTATAATCTTTTAATTCCTTAGTTTTTATGGGAATGGAAAATGAAACCAGACAATTTTTATTAAAAATAGCACAAAGTATATCTGTAATCTTACTATGGATGCTATTTAATGTTCTCTTTGGAATTTATTATGAGTATGCTTTTTTTGATAATGCTCCCAACTGGAAAAATCTTTTATATTATGCGTTGTTTTTAATAAGTCTGGGACTCCTGATTTTTTATCTTTATCGAAAATGGAAAAAATAGTCAACTGCTATGATCCGCTACAATTACCCATTTATTTTCTATTTTTCTGAACAATAAAGTAAAATGCCCTCCCACATCACCAACACTTCTTTTCAAAAACCATTTACCAACTACAAAATAATAATTGGCCGATAAGGGTTTAACTTCTAAAATATCGAACGCTAATTTACCCATGGCAGCCGTATCAGGATAGCCCTTTTTATAATTGGCCAGCGTTTTATCCCAACCATAAGTAACACCACTTTTACCAATAAACATCAGGGAATCACTTTGCCAATACCCCTGCATAAAAGCTTCGATATTGCCTTCATTCCAGGATGCGTTTTGATCAGTCAATACTTTTCTAATAGCCATCTCATCCTTTTTGGATTGTGCCGAAAGAATCAAGGGAGCTAGTATTATCAGTAGAGATGATATTATTTTCATAGTACGTATTAATGTTTGTGGTGGGGTGAAGTACATTTACTCTGATGACACAATTTGTAATTATAAAAATGTGCTATAATAATGAAGATAATTGCCAACAACAAAAACCACAATTGCGATTCATGAAAAATTTGTTTAAGAATTAAACAGGCAAATCCCACCAGAAAAAGACAAAAAGGGAGATAATTTTTATGATGTTTAATGTATCCGTGTACCAAAGCATACATCCCAATAAAAAATGCCAATGCAATCATCAACCACTCAAATATTTGATTGTGTACCAGATTAATTCCAAAAACCGGCAAAGTACTAACCAGTATGGGCAGCAGTGCACAGTGAATAGCACATACAATAGAAGTGGTAATCCCTACAGCATCCCAGTTTAACTTAATTTTCATTTTAACAACAAATATAGCTATTTTATGCAACATTGATGCAATAAATTATTTTCGTAACTTTGCATTTATATGAAGGCTAAAATTGCCATATACTTAGTGTTTTTTATAGCGCTAATGGCAGGGTTCTATTTTTTTCTTTTCAAGGATACAGATTTATCCCAATCAAAGCTGCCCGTATTGAATGCTCAGGTACAGGAATTCTCTTTTATTGACCAGAACGGGAAAACCATAACAGAACACACCGTGGATGGAAAAGTATATGTGGCAGAATATTTTTTTACTACCTGCAAAGGCATTTGCCCCAAAATGAATGCCAATATGCGACGAGTGTTCGACCAATTCAAGAACGAGAAAGACTTTGTCATCCTCTCACATACCTGCATGCCCGAAACAGATTCGGTACCCCTGCTAAAAGCATATGAGCAAAAAATGATAACAGGAAAACTGCTAAAATCCGGCGGCGGCTCTTATAACATAATTGAAGACACATCTATAAAAAATTATCCTGCCCCGACGAACTGGTTTTTTCTAACCGGCAAAAAAGATGCCTTGTATAAAATGGCCCGCCAGAGTTATTTAGTCGATAATAATAAACCCGATTCTCTGCAAAATATCAACGATCAGTTTATACATACGCAGTTTTTCAGCCTGGTAGACAAGCAACGACAGGTACGTGGCATTTACGATGGTTTAAAGGAAGATGAAATACAAAAACTTATCACAGATATCAAAGACTTACTGAAAGAAAAATCGGCTAACCCAAGATTTATGAATGGATTTAGTAACACACCTAATTAACAATCATATGGATGTACTCAGCATACTTAAAAAGAATCAGCTCAGTGTAACAGAAAGCAGGAGAAAAATTTTAGACATTTTTTTATCCCACGATGGAGCTTTGGCGCATGCCGATATCGAAAAAAATACGGATGCTTCTTTTGACAGGGTAACGGTATACCGTACACTACAAACCTTTGTGGACAAAGGCATTATACATTTAATTCCTACCACCGACAACTCTATTTTATATGCGCTGTGTAAAGACAACTGCGAAGCAGGCCACCACCACGACAATCATGTACACTTCGTATGTGATGAATGCCAGAAAACCATTTGTTTGCAGGAAGTGACGGTTCCTCATGTGAAATTACCTCAGGGATTTACTCCTAAAAATGCTCAAATGGTTGTGAGAGGTATTTGTGAAGAGTGTAAATACTAATTGACTATACGTATAAAAAAAATTATGCGTATATTGCATTAAAACTAATCTTTTTCCCACAAGGTTATTTAGCAAAAGGCCGCTAGGGGACTAATAAAATTTTACATTATGACTGTCAGATTAAATATAACCATTGACGAAGATCTGGTACATAAGATAAAAAATTTTGCGAAAAAACATAACAGATCAGTTTCTCAAATTGTAGAGGATCAATTGAAATCCATTTTGAGCAGACATTCAGAGAAGAAAACATCTTTTTCAAAAAAAGCAGCCGGCATTATTAAAAATACGAAGTTTAATAACCTGAATAAAATACGAGATGCATATTTAAAGGAGGATTATGACTTATAAAATTTTCTTAGACACCAATATTTTAATTGATTTCTTTGTACAGTCTCGTATTCATCATCTTTCGGCCCAAAAAATCTTTACACAAATTGAATCCGGCAAGGTAAAGGGGTTTATTTGCGAAACAGTATTAAACACAACAGCTTACCTGCTGCAAAAAGATTATCCTGCAAAAAAGTTAAAGGGTATTTTCGATGAAATGCTTGATTTTATAACAATTCTAAGTACAGATAATGACATTTTCAAAAAAGCATATAAGAATAATATTAATGATTTAGAAGATGCTGTGCTTTACCAAATTGCAGTTAGTAATAAAATGGATTACTTTATTTCTAATGACAAAAAACATTATAAATATGTAGATGCCGACCAACTTCCTGTGATAACTTCAGGACATTTTTTAAAATTGATAAAAATTAAATAAAGAATGCCCCATTAATCATCTGTGCTTAGGCTAAGCCTACGCACAGATATTATATCTTCTGCTTATAAGATAATGTCATTTTTTCTACATACCTGCTGTCCAAATTCCACAAGTAACTACCCATAGGCTTAACAAACAACCTATCAGTAGGCTTAGCCTACGGACAGATAATGGTGGTACATTTTTTTTACTACAAAAAGTATGTTTAAGAAGGTTCATTGGCATACTACCATCATATGGGGACTAATTGGCGCAATTGCATTTTGCATCCCTGTTTATCTGTATATAAGAGATGATACGTACACAGAATCCTGGCTATTATATGTAGGGAGTGCATTATTCATGATAGCTATGGGTATACATATCGTATCCGAAAATAAAAAAAGAGGTGAAAATGAAAGCACGGTTGCCCTTATGTTTATTTCACAAGTAGCAACCATTATAGGAATTATAGCAGCCTGCTTAATTTCATTTATATTATTAGTTTTATTTGTACCCGGCTATCTGGAAAGCGGAAATACAGCAAAACAGCTTACCGACACTCCTCCGAGTACCATTTCAGATAAAACAAACGGCCTGAGCCTTAAAATTTTTGCTACGGCTATTATTGCTAATTTTTGTGCCGGTTCTTTTGTTGGTATTGTATTTCCTTTTAGCCAAAAACGCAATCAAACCCGTGACTCTGAGGAGCCTACACCGTTTACCTTAAAAAGAGATGTGAAAGAAATAGAAAAAAAAGAGTCGAAATTATAAAAAACTATAACAGAATTGAAAATCTAATTTTTACCCATAGGCCAACCTACGGGTAAAAATTAGAGCAGTGGTATGGAACATTTATCTTTTACCAACCTGGAGGTTTACATATTTCCTTTGGCTTCTCGGATATTGGTTTTGTAGCCCCCGCCACCATAATGGTAACTACACAGTCAGAAGGGGGAGTTATGTTTGTGCCTCCCATAAGAGGATTTTTTAATTTGGAAATTTGACAAATATTGGCTCTTGTCAATTTTTCCAGTTTTTTGTTTTTATTCATAATATTAGTTTTAAATAAAAAATAAAATTAATAAATTAATTTAATAAAGACAAAAAAGCAACAAAATACACATTAATTATTTTAAAATATTTTCTTAAAACTCCGCACTCTTAGGATACCTCGGGAAAGGAATCACATCTCTGATATTTCCCATACCCGTTACAAATTGTACCATTCGTTCAAAGCCTAATCCAAATCCGGCATGTGGACAGCTGCCAAATTTTCGGGTATCCAGATACCAGTGTAATTCTTCTACAGGAATATGCATTTCCTGCATACGTGCCATCAATTTATCCAGTCTTTCTTCTCTTTGTGAGCCACCTACAATTTCACCGATACCCGGTGCTAAAATATCCATGGCCGCTACTGTTTTTCCATCATCGTTCTGACGCATATAAAAAGCCTTTATCTCTTTAGGATAATTGGTAAGAATAACAGGCTTTTTAAAATGCTTTTCTACCAGGTAACGTTCATGTTCACTCTGCAAATCAATCCCCCATTTATCAATCAGATATTGAAATTTTTTCTTTTTATTGTGGTTACTTTCTTTTAAAATTTCAATCGCTTCAGTGTAAGTCAGGCGCTCAAAATCATTGTTTACCACAAAATTCAATTTTTCTATCAATCCCATTTCACTACGTTCCGCCTGTGGCTTTTGTTTCTCTTCCTCTGCCAGGCGCTGTGCTAAAAACTCCAGGTCTTCCGCATTATGCTCCATAGCATATCGGATAATATATTTAATAAACTCCTCCGCCAGGTTCATATTATCTTCCAAATCATTAAAAGCCACTTCAGGCTCTATCATCCAGAATTCCGCCAGGTGGCGGGTTGTATTGCTATTCTCAGCCCGAAAGGTGGGCCCAAATGTATAAATATCGCTAAAAGCCATGGCTCCTAATTCGCCCTCTAGCTGGCCACTCACCGTAAGGTTGGTGCTACGCCCAAAAAAATCCTCCTTAAAATTAATCGTACCATCTTCATTTTTGGGTGCTGTGCCGTCCAGCGGCAACGTAGTTACTTTAAACATTTCTCCGGCTCCCTCTGCATCGCTGGCCGTAATGATGGGTGTATGCAGATATACAAATCCTTTTTTATTAAAAAAATCATGAATAGCAAAAGCCAGCGAATGTCTTACCCTAAATACGGCTCCAAATGTATTCGTCCTGAAACGCAAATGAGCAATATCTCTTAAAAATTCCAGGCTATGTTTTTTCGGTTGCAGTGGAAACTTTTCGGCATCACTATCTCCTAAAATTTCTACGCTGCTTGCTTTTAGTTCTATTTTTTGACCTTTACCCAGCGATGGAATAACTTCTCCGGTTGCTTTTATGCAGGCACCCGTAGTAATTCTTTTCAATGTGGCATCATCCAGCATACCCAGGGCAACCACTAGCTGCAGATTATGAATCGTACTACCGTCATTCAACGCAATAAACTGGTTGTTGCGAAAAGTACGCACCCAGCCCATTACCGTTGCTTCATAATTGGTTTTTTCGCCGGCTAATAAATCTTTAATCTTTGTTCTTTTATTAAACATATTCAACTATTAAGGTGTGCAAAGATAATGTGATGATGTGATAATGTGCTGATGTGCTAATTTTTAGGGGCTGTCAGCTTTATTGCTTGCTTCATCTTTGGTACCGGCTGCTACGGGCTTCGTTTCACTCCGGCCGTCGCCTGCGGCTCCGGCCAGGCCCTACGCATCCGGCAGCCCGTCAACTTTAGTACATATCCCAAGGTGGTCGACCTTGTAAAGGTCGACCACCTTCAGTTTTTAGGCTTTATCATGCCAAAAAGGCCTTATTAAAGCGCAGATTTGCCATTTATTCGATAAAAATCACTAAAAATTACTTTTTTTCGTAAAAAAGTCGTAATATTGCAGTGGAATATTGCTGATAGGTTATTTTCCAATCAATAACTGCCTACACCATTCCATCAAAATAAATCCTAATTTAATTTCAGATTTTTATTGGTTACGACTTTTTGAAAAATCATCTTCTATCTTAATTTATGTACGATATTTTACAACTGAACGACCTACTCGTTCCTGAATTACTTGACATTGCAGAACAATTAAATATCCCTAACGCTAAAAAGCTCAATAAACAGGATTTGGTTTACCAGATCTTAGACAAACAAGCTATTATGAATACATCAAAAACAAACGATTCCGAAAAACCCAAACGCAAACGTACCATAAAAACAGTTACCGCTAATGCCACTGAAGAAGCGGAAATAATGCAGGATGGTACCTCTAAAAAAGAAATGGTATCGGGTGTTAAAGCTAAAAAGGCTGAAAGTGATAAATCGAAAAAAATAGTTAAAAAGCAAAAATCTTTAGACCTGAATGAAGACGATTTAAAGCCTATAACTGCCGAAGAGACTACCCTGCCTCCTGCATTTGCCCAAATGCTTCAACAGGAAGATACCCACGAATTTGATGATACCCCACAAATAGAAACTACTCATTATACGCCTCAACGTCAGCAACAGTACAGGAAAGAATCGCCTGTATTCAATATTGAATTCGACGGCGTTATTATGGGTGAAGGTGTACTGGAAATGATGCCGGATGGCTATGGCTTCCTGCGAAGCAGTGATTATAATTATCTATCTTCTCCTGATGATATTTATGTATCGCCCAGCCAGATAAAATTATTCGGACTTAAAACGGGTGATACTGTATATGGATCGGTTCGTCCGCCCAAAGAAGGTGAAAAATATTTTGCTTTATTAAAAGTGGAAACCATCAACGGTAAATCACCGGAAGAAGTGAGAGACAGGGTTCCTTTCGATTATCTGACACCGTTATTTCCTTTTGAAAAATTAAATCTAAGCACTAAGCCCAGCAATTTTAGCACCCGGATCATGGATCTTTTCACTCCCATTGGTAAAGGGCAACGTGGTTTGATCGTGGCACAACCTAAAACAGGTAAAACCATGCTTTTGAAAGAGCTGGCCAACGCCATCGCTGAAAATCATCCGGAGTGTTACCTGATGGTAGTATTGGTAGATGAGCGCCCGGAAGAGGTAACCGATATGGAACGCAGTGTAAAAGCCGAAGTGATTGCATCTACCTTTGATGAGCCTGCTGAAAAGCATGTAAAAGTGAGTACCATTGCCCTCCAAAAAGCCAAGCGCCTGGTAGAGTGTGGCCATGATGTGGTGATTTTATTAGACAGTATTACCCGTTTGGCCAGAGCACACAATACGGTAGCGCCTTCCAGCGGTAAGGTACTAAGCGGTGGTGTGGAAGCCAATGCAATGCAAAAGCCCAAACAATTTTTCGGCGCTGCTCGTAAAATAGAAAATGGAGGCTCTTTAACTATCATTGCAACTGCCCTGGTAGATACCGGCAGTAAAATGGATGAGGTGATTTTTGAAGAGTTTAAAGGTACCGGCAACATGGAGTTACAACTCGATCGTAAACTGGCCAACCGCCGTGTATATCCAGCCATTGATATCGTTTCATCCAGCACCAGAAGAGATGATTTATTGCTCGATAAAGATACTTTCCAACGCATGTGGGTACTCCGCAAGCATACTGCCGATATGAACCCTGAAGAAGCCCTTAATATGCTACTCAACAACATGAAAGGCACAAAAGACAATGCGGAGTTCTTGATTAGTATGAATGGGTAAAATAATGAATAGTAATATTTCCATCAGGTTTTGTATCCTATTCGGATTAATGCATTTTTTTGTTCCGAATATTATAGCACAAAACATTTCATCTTATAAGGATCAATCAACTACTGCGAAGATTTCCCTGCAAGAAGAACAAATTGAAACTGAAGGGTTTCCTGCCATTTCAAAAGATGGAAAAACAATTGCTTTAGTCCATAGCGATTATTCTTGCTGTATTTCAACGCAGCAGGAATTTAGACTAATTTCAACGAAAGCGGCAACCCCCAACCCATACAAAGTAATACTATATCCGCAAGAAGATTTACCGGAATTTTCTCATAATAAAAAAGTTAAAATTATCAATAAAGTTGGGGCTATATTAAAAAAGCAACCCTATTATCCATTGATTGAAATAAGCAGCGATAGCCAAGTGGTTGAAAAAAAAGCTTCTTCGCCTAATCACTATATTAACATTGTATATAAAGGAACTACACTAAAAAGTAAACCGTTCAGGCTAAAAAAGATGAAGCAACCTGGCTTTTGCTGTACTGGAATTCCCGAAGAAAATCAACCTTGCTACTCAATACCCAACATCAATCATGTTTGGATAAGTATCAATAAAAAACTTATTTTGGTTGAATATGGCATAGGCGAAGGCCCGACACACAGCACAGATGGTTGCGAAGTAGGCCCTGAGTATAAGGTTGTAGGCCTCGAATAGATATTTTCAAATATTTTAATTTTAAGTTCTTTTCTGTCTGATAGGTGTTTTTAAATGATTTAGTTTTAAACTCTTCCTGTCCGTAGGCTGAGCCTAGGGACAGGAAATGAAAAAGATTTTATAAAACTTTAAGTTCCCGTGGGGTCTTTTTGCAAAAAGACCCCACGGTGACAAAAAAAGAATTTTAGTTTCAACACATGCACTTCACCCTCAACGACTGGATAGGTTTCATTGGCGTGGCTATTTTACTGGTAGCTTTTCTGTTAAATTTACTCAACAAGATCAGCAAAGATCATCTGGCGTATATTTTACTTAACATTATTGGTGCTGGGATGGCTTGTACCGCTTCCTGGCTGATCCATTACATTCCTTTTATCATCTTAGAGGGGACGTGGACACTGGTTTCCATTGTGGCGCTGATTAATTATATAAGAAAAAACTAAGCAAATAAAAAATCAATCTTTTCAGCAAGCTTACGGTCTTTTTCGGTAACAATATTACCGGCATCATGCGTATTGAGCCATATCTCTACTTTGTTCCACACATTCGTCCAAACAGGATGATGGTTCATTTTCTCCGCTTCTATTGCTACACGTGTCATAAATGCAAAAGCCTCGGAAAAGTTTTTGAATTCAAATTTTTTATACAGCGCATTGTTTTCTTCTTTCCACATAACAAAAATTAAAATATTAAATGTTGTTTATTTTTTATTTTCTCGGCGATCATTGCACTTACCAACTGTACTCCTGCAATTGATCTTACAGTCTGCATTAACTCCTGTAATTCATTTTGATTAATAACATCGCCTTTAATCAGCCACAAAAAATCCAAATGCTTAAACTCAGGTAATAAATATTCTCCCTCGTACTGATTGTTGTACAAATAATGTGTAATGGTGGAGGCAACCGGTGTGTATTCATAAATGGAAAAAAAATATTGTCTTTGCCGTTTGGTAAGTACAATCTCCATATCCGCATTCAAACGAAAATCAAATCGTAGCAATTGGTTAATTGCCCAGCAAAAATGGTAGTTTTTCAAAGGGGCCACAATACCCAGCAGGCAGGTATCCTGAAAAAACTCTTCTGCCAGGGTATCGTTATCAATTTTTAATTTCATATTTGATTACATGAATTTGGTTAAACTATATAAATAAATTAATTATATATAATAATATTATAATAAATATATTATATAATATATTTTTTATTATATAAATTTAGCATTTGTTTACACATGAATACCCATACTCTTTTACTCTATTTACTTTTTTGTCTTGATACAAAAAAGTAACAAAAAAAATCAAGGCTGCAGAAAAATAGCTGAAATTTACTGCATTTCGCTATGGCGAAAAAGCTAAAGCCCAACATTTGAATATTTATCAGCCCATACTACTATCAACTTTATATCTATTCTCTTCATTTTCGCCATTGAACGCTTCATTTGTAAATTTCTTAACGCTATTTTTCTGAGGCCGGTAAAAACAATGTGAATTGGCTACCAAATTCTATATCATTAATAAAATATAATTCAACTAAAGATTATAATTCGATATTAAATTCCATAGTCTCGTTTCCTCTTTTCAATTGCACCTTTGTATGATCGCCCTTGTTAAACTTGCTGAGGGCCTCCATGTAAGAGGGTACATCTGAAAATTTGTGATCACCGAGTTGTATCAGCACATCACCGGCCTTAATACCGGCTTTTTGTGCCGGCCGCCCTTCGCTTACACCATCTACTCTCACGCCAGCGCCACTAAACGTATAATCCGGCATAATGCCCAAAGTTACCTTGAAACTACTTTTAGCAGTCATAGCAGCTTCACGAGTTTTAGTAAAGGGCAATTTACCTTTATTGTTAATGGATCCGATAAGGTTATAAATGTATTTTACCACTTCCACTTCTCCGGTATAATTAATCTTATCGGCATCATCGCTGGGCTTATGATAATCGGTATGAAGGCCCGTAAAGAAAAACAATACGGGAATATCTTTTCGATAAAAACTGGTATGATCGCTGGGACCGGTACCGCTGCTATCAATTTTTATATTGAAAAAATTATTTTTGAGAGATACCAATTCTCCCCATACAGGTGAGGTGCCGTATCCGCCAATGGTTAAACCATGTGTACTGTCATTCAATCTGCCGATCATATCCATGTTAATCATACAATTAATTGAACCAATACCTTCCGGCAAATGATCCACTAAAAATTTTGATCCTAATAATCCTAACTCTTCTCCACTAAAACATACCAGCAAATAGTTGTTCTTTTTATACTTAGATTTTTTCAATAATCCTGCCAGCTCTATTACAGCTGCTGTGCCACTGGCATTATCATCAGCGCCATTGTGTATCATGGCCTCATTGCCCGTAAACAAAGAATTATGATCTTCTCCGTACCCCAAATGATCGTAATGAGCGCCCACCACCACTGTAGTTGGAGCTCCATTGTCAATATAACCCACTACGTTATGGCCTGTTCTGCTTTTATCACTAATATCTACCTTTAATTTTATATCCAAACTTGCAGTTGGGCTTTTGAGATAAGCTTTTTTTGCATCCTTGGTAAGATATAAAACAGGGATAGGGCTGTTTTCAATTTTTAGCTTGGGTTCAAAGGTTATATCATCCGCTTTAGAAGTGTTATAAAAAATCAGGGCAGTACTTCCTTTTTTAGCGGCATCTGTAGCCATTGTTGCAAGCGTATTCATCAAATCGAAGTGAGGATTATTTTTATTTTCCTCCAACTTCTCTTTAATATCTACCAGCCATATTCCTCCGGTCTCCTGAAGGGCCGCTGCAGTAATACCTTCTGCGGAACCTTTAGCGCTAAAAGAAAGCGGAAAATATTCTTTCCACAGCTTTAAATCGTTTCCATCAATAATTAAATGAGAGCTGCTATTGACTTGTTTACCATCATAAATCGGGAAAGCCTGTAAATAAGCGCCGTTATCAGCTTTTGCTTTCAACCCGGCTTTTGTAAATGCAGTACTGATATACTCATAAGCCAATCTCTCTCCATTAGAGCCGGCTCTTCGTCCTTCTAATTTATCATCTGCCAAAAACTCAATGTGCGACGTAATATTTTTATGTAGTTTTTTAACATTTTGGGCAAATCCTGCATTTGCTGTTAATAATAGCAGCCAAAAATATTTTCTTACTTTCAATAACATTATGATAAAAATTTTCACAAAGGTATAATAGTGCCTGTTTCTTAAGTAATAACTGTGTAAATTTTTATTAGTGCTATACCTGTACGAAGGCTAAGCCCTAGTACAGGGCAAGTAAGTGTAACTCCTTTCTCATTTCGTAAGTACAAATGAGCTGTTCATCCTATATTTACATCTCATTTTTGGTTATATTCATTCATAAATCCAAAACGCATTTTGCTCAAACAAATCAATATAGCTTTAGTAGGAAACCCTAATAGTGGTAAAACATCTTTGTTTAATGCTCTGACTGGATTAAATCAAAAGGTAGGAAATTTTCCCGGGGTAACGGTTGAAAAAAAAACCGGCATCACTAAAATTAATACCCATTTAAACGCTAATATTATTGATCTTCCCGGAACTTATAGCCTCTATCCTAAAAGGCCCGATGAATGGATAGCTTATAAGGTATTGATGCACCAGGATATGGATATCCGTGCCGACATGGTAGTATTAGTGGCTGATGCCAGCAATCTTCGGCGTAATCTGCTGTTCTGTACACAAATCATCGACTTGAAAATACCCGTGGTAGTGGCACTCACCATGATGGACCTGGCCAAACAAAAAGGTACACAAATAGATATTGCCGGACTTGAAAGAGAGCTGGGCGTTACCATTGTGCCAGTTAATCCCCGAAAAAATAAAGGGATAACACAGCTTAAAAAAGCGATCGAGTTGGTAGCAGAAAATCCGCAGCACATTCATCCACGAGACTTTATTGATTGCAAAAGCCTGACGCCTGAGCCAATTACTCAAATACAGAAAATATATCCCGGCACTAGCAATTACAAGGCTATACATTACTTGATCAATTATAAAAGTTTGTTGCCGGCCAGCGATCTTCAAGAAGAAATAGAAAAAATAGAAGAAGATAGTAAATTTAGTGCTACCCGAATTCAGGCAGAAGAAATCATGAGTCGATACAATCGTATCCGGCAAATTATGCAGAATACCGTAATAGAAAGCGATCCTTTGCAAAAAGCTATGTTTACGGAAAAGCTGGATAATATTTTATTGCACCGAAGATGGGGCTATATCATATTGTTAGCCATTTTATTCATTTTATTTCAGTCAGTTTTCTGGATAGCTCAATATCCTATGGATGCCATTGAGTGGTGTTTTGGAAAGCTTGGTGGCTGGCTGGGAACTATTTTACAACCAACCTGGTGGAGTGATTTGCTGATCAACGGTGTCATTGCAGGGTTAAGTGGCATATTGGTTTTTGTACCTCAAATAATGATCTTGTTTGGACTTATTACACTCTTAGAAGATACCGGATATATGGCCAGGATTAGCTTTCTAACGGATAAGCTTATGCGAAAAGTAGGTCTGAATGGCAAAAGTGTTATGCCTATGATCAGTGGCTTGGCCTGTGCTGTTCCGGCCATTATGAGTGCAAGGAATATTGAAAATAAAAAAGAAAGACTGCTAACCATTATGATTACTCCGCTGATGAGTTGCAGTGCCAGGCTACCAGTGTACACCATATTGATTGCATTGGTAATACCTGCTAAATTCTATTTTGGCTTCTTAAGCCTGCAGGGAATGGTAATGATGTTACTCTACTTATTTGGCACAGCCATGGCATTGCTGGTGGCATGGGTAATGAAATGGTTTATTAAAACAAGTGAACGAAGCTTTTTTATACTCGAACTTCCTGTTTACCGATCTCCCAGATGGAAAAATGCTTTATCAACCATGGTACAAAAGGCTAAGATATTTGTGGTAGAAGCAGGAAAAGTAATCATGATAATAAGCTTATTACTATGGTTTTTAAGTACTTATGGCCCTAAAGATAAAATGAGTGCCGTAACCACACAGTATGATGAAATGCTAAAAAGAAATCCTGACCAGGCAACAGAAATTAACAAACTTCGTAAAACAGCCATGCTGCAAAATTCTTTCGCCGGTACTTTAGGAAGAACTATTGAACCCATCATAGCGCCGCTTGGGTTTGATTGGAAAATTGGCATAGCGCTCATTACCTCTTTTGCAGCCCGGGAGGTATTTGTAGGCACCATGGCTACCTTATACAGTGTAGGCGAAGATGACGACAGCAATACACTTCGGCAAAAAATGCAGGCAGCTGTACGCCCCGATGGATCCAAAGTATACAATTTAGCTACGGGATTATCCTTATTAATGTTTTACTTATTAGCTATGCAGTGTATGAGTACTTTAGCTATTGTAAAACGAGAAACCAAAAGCTGGAAATGGCCCATCATACAACTGACTTATATGACTGGATTGGCCTATTTTATGAGCTGGATTGTGTATACATTATTTAAATGAGTTCATCTTTTACGGCTGTAATAACTTAAAAGCTTTTTCAATAACTTTTATATCAAATGTAACCGCAGTAGCTGCCGGATCGCCATCAATATGCAAAGGTGCCAGTTGCGGATTTTGTAAGGTGAGGGCTTTAGTTTGAAAATAATGTACCGCAGTATCATGCTTTTCATCATCATGCGCCTGTATTTTTCCCTGCTTAATCTGTCGTAAAATATTCCAAAGCAAGCTTATTTTGTTAACTTTTTTTACTATCACGATATCCAGCAAACCATCGTATAGGCTTGCCCGTGGTGCTATGGTAAAATTATTTCCAAACTGGTTACTATTGGCTATACTGATAAAAAAAGCTTCAGTAGAAAAACTTTTATTTTCTATCACTAAAGTAAAAGGATACGTTTTTGCTTTAAGAAAATTTTTGATGGTGCATTTTACATAGGTATACAATCCACGCTTTTTTTGCAAGGCAAAATCATGAGCTACCTGTGCGTCAAATCCTATACCACATAACATACAGCTAAAGCGATCATTGATATAAAATGCGTCAACAAGATGTGCATTTCCTTTAAAAATTGCCCTTAATGCCTTGTATATGTTTTTAGAAATATTAGCAGCAAAAGCCAATCCATTTCCTGAGCCCATTGGAATGATTCCAATATTAACATCTATACCTAATAATGATTTTGCAATTTGATTAACGGTGCCATCGCCGCCACAAATAATTATGTCGGTGATTTTTTCCGTTTTAATTTTTTCAGTTAAATAATCATAATTCCCATCTGCATTGGTATGTACAATTTCAAAAGGGATGTTTTGCTTAACAGTCTCTTTTTGAATGATTTGTAACAGACTGGCTTTCTTTTTTGTACCGGATATCGGATTAATAAAGTATATAAATTTTCTATACATGCTCATAAGTCTTCTTTAGCAAATTAGGAGAAAAAAACGTTTTTTCAGAAGAAAAAAAACAGAATTTAAGGGGATAAACACCATTGTTATCACCCGTGCTCTCCGGAACTTTGCCTTCTAAATTTTAATTGTTAACCAAAAAACAAACAAAAACATGAAAAAAACACTATTCATTTCGGCAATTTTATTAGCGGTCACAACAGGCTCTTTTGCACAGTCTGATTATGATGAAGCTGCATTTGTTCAGGGGCAATCAACTGTTTCAGCAGGGTATGGCTTTGCTAATGTTTGGAAAAAATTGTTCAAACTAAGTGCAGAATTTACTGAAGGCACTTATAAAATTACAGCAACAGGTCCTTTCTCGCTAACCTATGAGTATGGGTTTACAGACAGGCTCAGCGGAGGTGTAGCTGTTTCTTATTCTAAAGTAAACGCCAATTATACGGATCCTGAACCTAAACTTAATTCAACCGAATCACTCACCAATTTTTCAGCAATAGGAAGGGTAAATTATCATTTTGGAAGTTCAGCGAAGTTTGATCCCTATATTGGTGCTGGGATAGGCTATCACCATTTTAAGTATGTATATAAAACTGCCTCCGATAATGAGTCTAATGCTGCATTTCAGATTCCCGGTACATTAGGTTATACCGTCCAGTTAGGTGCTAAATACTATTTTAGCCCGGCTATCAGTGCTTTTGCAGAAGTGGGTTATGTGGCAGGTGGACTGGCACAGGCGGGTATTGCAGCAAGATTTTAAATTAATTATTAATTTATAAATTACTGTAAATAATTAATTTATATATAATTAATAAATATAAATTATATAATAAAGAAGTGGGCGTGTCCTCTGCGAGCCTGTCTGCCGTTTTCGCCTGACAGGCCCGCAGGGGTCGGGCTTTTTTGAAGTATTGACTATAGTCAAACCCAATAAGTAAATCTGCAATGGATTAAATATCCATAGTATATTTAGTTCTTTTATCCTACTATTGCGAAATTAAAGCAATTTCTTATTTTCGCAAATAAACGGAATTAAATGGCGAAAAGTAGAAAAATACAAGTAAAAGGGGTTTTAATCACAGTTTCGGAAAAAAATAAGGAGGACTATATAAGTCTTACGGATATGGTTAGTGGTTTTGAAGGAGGTAACTCGTTGATTGAGAAGTGGATACGTAATAAAAATACAATCGAATTTTTAGCAGTTTGGGAAAATCTCCATAACCCTAATTTTAATTCCCCCGAATTCGAGGGAATTAAATCCGAAGCAGGTTTGAATAGGTTTACAATGTCAGCTAAACAATGGATTCAAAAAACAAATGCTATTGGTATTGTAGCAAGTGCTGGCCGCTATGGAGGAACTTTTGCTCACAATGATATAGCTTTTGAATTTGGCTCTTGGCTAAGTCCTGAATTTAAACTTTTACTGATTAAAGAGTTTCAACGACTCAAGCAGCAAGAACTTGTTAACCAAAATCTTGATTGGAATTTAAAAAGATTGCTTTCAAAGGTGAATTATCGTATTCATACAGATTCGATTAAAGATACGATCATTCCAAAACTTCAAATTCCAAAAGATAAAGAGTGGCTTGTGTATGCAGAAGAAGCCGATTTACTGAATATTGCGGTTTTCGGAATAACAGCTAAACAATGGAAAGAGTCGAATCCTGAAATGGTTTTACAAGGGTTCAATATTCGTGATGTCGCCGATTTGCATCAACTTACAGTTTTATCAAACCTTGAAAGTTACAATGCAATATTAATAAAAAAGGATCTGTCGAAGCAGCAAAGATTGATTGAGCTTCATAAGACAGCCGTATCACAGTTAAAATCTCTACAGTCAATGTCAAATTTTTCTTTGGATAAGCTTAAAAGCCCAAACACTCAAGGCCAATTTGACAAGCCAGAAGAAGCCGAATGAGCTGAAGGGCTGCCGGATGTGGAAGGTGCTGTGGCCGTAGGCTGCAGCAGCCCGCCTAGGCGGGCCGTATCCGCCTGAGGCGGAGAAGCCTGGAGCAGCCGGTACTAAAGATGAAATAATGGATGAAGCTGACGGCCCCAACAAAAAAAAATGTGGCACTAGTGCCAGATGGAGACCATCAGACACTCATCACCACCTTATCAAAGCGCTTGCCCAGGTAAAACCACTTCCGAAAGCCGCCAGACATACCAGGTCGCCATCCTGTATTTTCCCTGCCTCCCAGGCTTCACACAGTGCTATGGGCACACTGGCAGCGGTAGTATTGCCATATTTATGGATATTGTTGAATACCTGATCATCTCTTAATCCCAGCGTTTGCTGTACATATTGTGCAATACGCAGGTTAGCCTGATGGGGAATAAGTAATTTTAAATCGGAAGCCTGTAAATGATTGGCTGATAATGCTTCATTTATTACTTCAGGAAATTTAACCACTGCTTTTTTAAAAACAGCAGGCCCATCCATATTGGGGAAATTTTGAGCATTGTCGATCATATCATGGCTCATGAACATTTCACCCATTTCTGCTTCGGCAAAATGAGCCACTTTTTCTTTTACCCAATAGTTAGCATGTGTTCCCGGATTGTACATGGCCAGTATTTCGGCGCTCTCGCCATCACTATGTAAGTGAGTACTCAATATTCCCTGCCCTTTCTTATCTGTTGGCTGCAGTATTAAAGCGCCTGCACCATCGCCAAAAATTACCGATACGTTTCTGCCACGGGTACTAAAGTCTAATCCAAAGGAGTGCTTTTCACTACCTACTACCAATATATTTTTGTACATGCCCGTTTTAATAAACTGGTCGGCTACCGATAACGCATATACGAAGCCGCTGCATTGATTTCGGATATCCAAAGCGCCTATCTCACCCATTTTCATTGCCCGCTGCAATAGAACGCCGCAGCCGGGGAAGTAATAATCAGGGCTAAGGGTAGCAAATACAATAAAATCAATATCCTGTGGAGTAATACCTGCTCTTTTGATAGCAATTTTTGCTGCTTCAATCCCCATGGTAGTGGTAGTTTCCTGCGTTCTGTCCGCATATCTTCTTTCCTGAATACCTGTACGCTCCTGTATCCATTCATCACTGGTATCCATATATTTCATTAAATCTTTATTGGTGAAAACATTCTTAGGCACATACATTCCTATGCCGGCAATCTTACTGGTAAGCATCGCAATCAATTTTGGTTTAAATGGCAATTTACAACTTCTTAGATAATTTTTGTTGCCTGCAGACCTCTTATGCCAGATGAATTATCAACAAATAAAAAACCTCTGTAACATCTTACAGAGGTGTATAATATAAATTATAAAAAATTATTATTTATACCCATACCAGGTTCGTTCATCTTTATCAAATAGAAATAAAATACCATTGGTATATGCCAGGCAAAAAGCTTGTGCATTAGGGGCATTACTGTCTAACTGCCATTTTTGTGTTATTTTACCGGTTGCTTTATTAAATAGTACTAATTCAGCATTTTCACTATCATATATGCCCCATTCTGCCTGCGGAATTCCTGTAAATAGCACGGTTGTATAATTATATTTTTCCGGTAACATATCCGCTTCTTCCAAGTCCTCCATTTCTTCTTCGGGTATTTGAAGCGTTTTTTCACTTTTTTGTTCTCCCTTCAAATCATATGTAATAACCTTATTGCCAGACAAAAAGTAAACTTGTTTTGCTTTGCTATCAAAAGTGCCTACACTTTGTTCTCCGGGCTGATGCATACCTTCCATAAAAACTTTATTTTCTATGGGCATACCTTTTTTATCTAATTTAAAATCCGTCCAGCCAAAATCGTTATAGCCGTTTGCCTGTATGGTTTTTGTAACAGTATTATACCAAAGGCCTCTAACATCAAATCCGGCCATAAGGTCATCTTCCGACAAACGTTTACCTTTTAGATCGAAAACCGCTATAGGATATTCAATATTACCAGCAAAACTTGCGTAATATTTTTTTTGCAATGGATGATACACAACACCGGCACCATTGGTACCCAGCCCTTCCGGCATTTGCAGTTCGATAACTTTTTTGAGGGATTTTGTTTTTTGTGCAGAGGAAAGTGAGTATACACCTGCCAACAGGATAAAGATTAAAATAATTTTTCTCATTTTTTTTGGTTTAGTATAGTAAAGATAACACAAAAACTGTAAAATACCAACGTCACCTGCGACCTTAGGTTCATCTGTAAACATTCAACATTCTGATAAAAAGACGAAAATTACCAACATTTCATAGAATTAGAAGGACACAAACCGACATACGAAAAATACGCTTTTGCACCGCATTCAATTTTATGTCATCACATCCACCATCATTATACTTTTTAACAAAATATCGTGGACTATTTAAAAAACTTAATTAAGTTTGCGAATTACACGCCAAGCCGAAAATAAGTAGATACGAAAATGGCAAGTTTTGGACATTTTATAAAAGAAGAGAGAGAGAGAAACACGGTTGGACACAAACCGAATTTGGTGCTAAAATTGGCATCAATGCTTTTGCTATTAGCAAGATTGAAAATGGCTCTCAAAAATTCAGCAAAACAAAACTGAAAGAACTTGCGGAACTTTTTGAAATGGAATTTCAGACAATAAATGACTTATTTTATGCAGACAAATTTGCTGTTGAAGCCTATAAGAATCATTGTTCTGACAATGTATTTGTAGTTGCAGACGATAATGTAAAATATCTAAAAAGTACAAATGCCAAACAAGCCAAAATAAATTTTAAAAATGAGTGAAGAATTATTACAAAGAGACTTGATTAACAATTGTCAAAAGCTTGGCAAGTGGGATTTCTATAATATTGGCGCAACAACTGTAAAGGCATTAAAAGAAAACAGGATTATACGTAATGTGAATTATGGCGCTGAAGAAAAAAAGAAAGTTGATGGCTTAATCGTTCAAAAGAAAAATGTAATTGCGGTTATAGAATATAAAAAACCATCTGAATTTAAAACAGCTGCACAAAAAAATAATGCAATAAAACAAGAATTAGAAGTTGCCCGAAAACTTGGTGCCCATATAATTATTGCAACAGATACTAAAGAAACTGTTTGGGTAAATGTTTTGACAGGCAATAAAATTAAAGATGAGAGCGGAAAAGAAATAAAAACAAATTTTGACTTAAAAGACGAGAAATTGCCAGAACTTATTGAGAAAATTATATTTTCAATAAACGAATTAAATGACCAGGTCAAGCCGAAACAATTGGTAAATCCAACAGACTTGGCGAAACAAATTTGGCAAGACATTTGGTCGGTAAGTGGAGCAACACCAGAAAATTGTCTTTATACATTTGTAGAACTTTTCATTTTTAAATATTTAAGTGATTTAGGTGTATTGCAAGGAATGTATAACTTCAACACTCTTTATGATAGTTTTAGCGCAAACACTGAAGATGAAGTTTTAGAAACATATGCAAGTATTGTGCGTCCTAAAATCAAAACTTTATTTCCTGAAAATCCAGCAGACAAAACAACCATCATTAACGGAACTATCTTTGTAAGCAAAGGCCAAAAAGCTGTAAAAGGCTATAGTACAGTTTTCAAAAAAGTCTTGACCAAGTTTAAAGATTACGGAAAACTTGAACATATTGATTACGATTTCAAAAGCCAACTTTTTGAAAGTTTCCTTAAAGAAAGTATTAGCAAGAAAAATTGGGGGCAATTTTTTACACCTCTAAAGGTAGTTAGAGCCATTGTAGAAATAGCAAAGGACGACATAAAAGTAGGTGCAAAAATTTGCGACCCTGCTTGTGGCGTTGGTAAATTCTTATTAGAGCCTGTAATTACAAAACTTGACCAGTTCTACGAAATCAAAAAGGGGAAATTAATTCCTAAAATTACTATTCACGGTTACGACAAAGGTTTTGACAAAGACGAACAAAAAACAATCATATTGGCAAAAGCCAATATGTTGATTTATTTTTCTGATATTATTAAAGAAAATCCAGGAATAACAACTGAATTTGCTCAGCTTTTTAATGATAGCTTTTTACTAAAAACAAATTCCATTTTAGGTACACTTTCTGATCCAGTTGAAAATGAGTACGACCTTATCGTAACAAATCCGCCCTATGTAACAAGCGGAAGTAGTAACTTAAAGGAAGAAATCAAAAAGGACGGAACTCTCGTAAACTATTACAAAATCAATGCAATTGGTGTTGAAGGCTTGTTTATGGAGTGGATTATCAGAGCATTGAAACCAAATGGAAAGGCTTTTATAATTGTTCCCGATGGAATTTTCAATCGTCAAAATGACAAAAATTTAAGACAGTTTATAATAGAAGAATGTTATATTGATGGTATCGTTTCATTGCCATTAAACACATTTTTTACTACAAACAAAAAAACATACATTCTTTGCCTAACTAAAAAAGCAAACAAAAAGGACGTTCAGACTGACCCTATATTCACTTATTTAGTAAGTGAAATGGGAGAAACAAGGGACGTTTACAGATTTGACATTGACCAAGATGATTTGAGTGAAGCAGTTACTTTGTATTCCTTTTTTAAAGGGAATAAAGCAAGTTTTGCAAAAATAAATACAGATAAAAGATGTAAAGTATTTCCATTTACAGACTTCACAAATTCATTAGAAAACTCTTGGATAATAGACAAATGGTGGAGCGAAGACGAAAAAATCGAACTTGGAATAAGTGAGAAAAAAGATAAGTTAGGATTACTTGAGTTTTCCTCATTAATAGAAGATGTTGCAAATACTATAAAAGGTTTTCAAGACGAGATAAAGGAGCTGTCTGAAAAAAAAAAGTCTGAACTAAGCAAAAAAGCCTATAAACTAAAAGACCTTTTTGACATCGAAAAAGGTAAATCTTTATACACCAAAAATTACGGGAATCTAAATAAGGGAGAAAATCCTGTTTATTCTGCATCTAACAATGCTCCTCTAACCTTTATCAAAACTAATGACTATGATGGGCAATATCTCACTTGGGCAACTAATGGATTTGCAGGTTATATGATGTTGATTAAAGGTAAGTTTTCAATTAATGGCGATAGAGGTCTATTAAAACCCAAAATGACAAATATAAATTTGCTTTATGTAAAAAATATTGTTGAGCCTAAATTAAGAGAATTGGCAAAAGGGAGAAAAGGTGAAAACGGTTCAGATGAATTTACCAAAGTTTATCCCAATATGGTTGAAAACGTTGAAATCAATATGCCAATTAATATTGATGGTAGTTTTGATTTAGAAGTTCAACAAGATGTTGTTGACAAGGTTTTATACATTGAAGACATAAAATATAGAATTCGGGGATATGAGGAGCAAATTAGTGCATTGGAAATTGATGTTGCAGATAAAAACACTTATGAATTATATTCAATTGCTGACATTTTTAATTTTCAAGATGGCTTTGCATTTCCCTCATCTATTTACACAACAAAACATAACGATATTAAGCTCATTAGAATTCAAGATATAAACCAGAAATCCGAGCCTAAAACAGTACGAATTCCGAAAGATTTTAAATTTCCTAATCAAAATAAGTTTTGGGTTAATAAAAATGATTATCTACTATCTCTATCAGGGGCAGCAGGTTTTAATTTGATTAAATGGGATGGTGAAGAAGGTTACTTAAATCAACGAATTACAAAAATCACAATTAAGGAAAAGTTTATGTCAAGTCTAATTGCTGATTATGAAGCCGTTCTTATATCACAAGTTTATACAGAGTTGAATAATTTAGGAAAAGGTGCAAACAATAATTTAACTCGAAAAGATATAGTTAGTATTAAACTTAAAATTCCAGTAAATCATAAAAAAGAGATAGATAAAAAGGTACAAACTCAAGTTGCTGATACGTATAAAAAAATTGAACGAATAAAGAAAAGTATTTTAGGCGAATTAGACAGAATTTCAAAAATAGAAATAGACTTTGAGTAACCAACATTTTTAGTAGCACATTTGATTTTTAGCCAACGCATCACGACACGACAGGCAAACTAAACCTAAAGGAAGGCAACCGATAACAGCAGTCTGGCAAAATTGAGATTTCAATGCCGAAATGAAGATAAATGTTTACAAATCATCTATTTATAAAAACTATAAACCGTTAGTACGAAATATTTTTCTTTTCAACAGAAGAACTGCTCCCGAGTTTGACACGTTCGCTTAATATGTAGCTATAAAAGGCTTGATTTTATTGAATTTTTGAGAAATTTTAATGAAAAATGTAGTGAGCCGATTTGATAAATTTTAACATTTTTATGATTTAATTTATGATCATATGTGATATTTTTATAGTATGTCATTTTTAAAGATTGAAAAGAAGTCATCCGGTACCTACCTTCGAATAGCAGAAAGTTTTCGTGAGCATGGAAAAGTGCGCCATCGCCTGTTGTATTCCCTGGGAAAGGTAGAAGACTACACCCCCGAACAACTTCGTTCGATAGGTTTAAAATTATACCAGGCAGGTGGAGGTGACATCAAAGATATCCTGGAAGGTACAATCGAAGAAATAGACCGATTTAATTTTGGCTTTGTTCAGGTATTTAGACAAGGGTTGAAGCACTTTGGGTTGGATAATTTTTTTCGCAGAATTGCAGCCAGACACAATCTTTCTTTTAACTTTCATGATGCTTGTTTGCTGATGCTTTTAGAGCGCTTAAACGAGCCTTGCAGTAAACGCCAAAACTATGTACATCAGGTAGAGTATATTGGCTTGGAACCCATTTATTTACAACATTTGTATCGAACCCTGGACCGGCTGGCTG